>DATLJB010000239.1:0-13494 GCA_035539075.1 Terriglobia bacterium | reverse complement strand
ATTATCCGGCGTTTGCGCGGATTTTGGCGATTTTCGAGCCGTTGACCGTGTGTCCGTCACCATCAAGCCGGGCGAGTTCTTCTCCTTCCTGGGGCCATCGGGCTGCGGCAAGACGACGATCTTGCGCATGATTTCCGGCTTCATTTCCCCCAGCGAGGGTGAGATCAAGATCGGCAACCAAAATATGCGCGGCATCGGCCCCAACAAGCGGCCGACGGCGCTGATCTTCCAGAACTTGGCGCTGTTTCCGCTGATGCCGGTCTGGGAAAACATTTCTTTCGGTTTGGAAGTGCGTGGCGCCAGCAAGGCCGTGCGGCGCGCCAAGGCGGAAGAGCTGCTGCGCCTCGTCGATCTGCCGGGTGCGGCCGATAAGGCGATCAGCCAGCTCTCCGGGGGGCAGAAGCAGCGCGTGGCGATCGCCCGGGCGCTGGCTGTCGAGCCCAAGGTGATGCTGCTCGACGAGCCGCTCTCCGCGCTCGATCTCAAGCTGCGCCAGCATATGCGGGCCGAGTTGCGCGCCATTCAGAAGCGCACCGATGTGACCTTCATCTACATCACCCATGACCAAGGCGAAGCCTTGGCGATGTCTGATCGTGTCGGCGTGATGTCGCAGGGGCGCTTGCAGCAGGTCGCGACGCCGCAGGAAATCTATAATCGTCCGGTCAATGGTTTCGTCGCCTCCTTCGTCGGCGAAAACAATATCTTTACCGGTGACGTCGAGAATATCTCCGGGCCGATCGGCAGTTTCCGGACGGCTGCCGGAACGTTCAACGCCATTCTCGGTCCCGACGTCACAAAGAATTCGGTGGCCCGGCTCTATGTGCGTCCCGAATATGCGCGCTTGCAGGAAATGCCGAGCGCCACGAACAGCCTGCCGGTGGAAGTCGAGAACGTCGCATTCGAAGGCAACTTCATCAATGTGCATCTCAACGATGCTCATGGCGGCGCCCGCATCGTGCAGCTTCGCAATGACAATACCACTGCCATCCCCGAACCGGGAGCGCGTCTCTATCTCACCTTCGCGGCCGAGAATGCGATGATCCTGGTTGACGGAGCCGGACAGCGTCCGGCGGCCGGGGCGACCACGGCGTCGGCCGTCGAAGCGGCGCTGGAGGCCTCCGATGCGTGAGCTGGCGCGGCGTTACGGCGTCGTTCTGGCGGCCGTGTTTGGCGGCCTGACAGCCTTCTGGCTGCTGGCGCTGGTGGTCTTCCCCTATATCTTCCTGGCCGAGAAATCCTTCCGGCCCTACCTGCCGGTCGATCAGGTCGGCGGGCCGACTGATCTCTACACGCTGTCGAACTACATGACCTTCTTCAATAGTTCCAGCACGGTGCATTTCTTCTTTTTCGACCTGCCGATCCACGTCTACATCTTCCTGGAAACCGTGTTCTTCAGCAGCGTCGTCACGGCAGTTACCTTGGCGCTGGCTTATCCGCTGGCCTATTTCATCGCCAAGGTCGCCAAGCCGCAGACAGTGCCAAGCCTTTTCCTGATGCTGCTGATCCCGCTCTGGGTCAGCGAGATTCTGCGCAGCTTCGCCTGGTACATCATCCTGTCGTATCAGGGGCCGCTGAATGCCGGGCTGGACCTGCTGGGCTTCCATAAGGTGCGCTGGCTGACCGCCTATAACGGCGTGATCATCGGCCTGGTCTATACCTATGTCCTCTTCATGCTGTTCCCGGTCTACAACGCCATTTCGACCCTGGACACCAACCAGATCGAGGCGGCGGAGGATATGGGCGCGCGCTGGTGGCAGATTCATCGCCGCGTGGTCATGCCGCATGCCAAGCCGGGTATCGCCTCGGGCTGTGTCATGGTCTTCATGCTGTCCGCGGGCTCGATCATCGTGCCGTCGCTGCTGGCATCGCCCAGCTCGCGTTGGTTCACCGAGGTCATCCAGCAATGGATGTTCGAGGCGCAGGATTGGAACACCGGGTCGGCCTACGCCTTCCTGCTGCTGCTGATCTGCACGATCTTCGTTTCCCTGATGATGCGCCTCTTCAAGGTGCGTCTCGCCGATATCGCTCAGTGAGCCGTCGATGAACAGAACTCCGCTCAGCCGCATCATCTTCAATCTTTATGTGGTGATCTTTCTCGCCTATATGCTGTTGCCGCTCGTCATCATGGGCGGCGCTGCCTTGAATGCCTCGCGCTTTCCCTCGGTCTATCCCTGGAAAGGCTTCACCACGCAATGGTTCATCGATCTCTATAACGATCCTCGCATGTGGACGGCGGGCACCAATACGGTGCTGGTGGCGCTCGGCGTGGTGGCTATGGCGGTGCCGATCGGCACGGCGGCCGGCATTCTCATCAACAGCCTGCGGGGACGGTCGCGCTCATTCCTCTATGGTCTGATGGTGGCGCCGATCCTGACGCCGGGTGCGGTGATCGGTATCTCCACCCTGCTGTTCTGGAACGATTTCAAAGTTCCGGCCGGTCTGCATCTGTCGGCTTTCGGCCAGGTCTCCTATATCGCTGCCTATGTCATGCTGCTGGTGCTGGCGCGCCTGCAAAGCTTCGACAAGGGGCTGGAAGAGGCGGCTCTCGATCTCGGTGCCAGCCATGCCCAGGTGGTGCGACGCATTCTGGCGCCGCACCTCTATCCGGCAATCGGTGCCGGCGCGTTGATCGCCTTCTTCCAATCGGTGGAGAATTTCAACGTGACGCTCTTCACCAAGGGCACCTATGACACGTTGACCGTCTATGTGGGGTCCAAGGTGCGTACCGGCATTACGCCAACGATCAATGCGCTGGCGCTGATCCTGATCAGCATCACGGTCGTTGGCGCCATCGCCTATGAGATCCTGCGGCGCCGCGAGGAGAGCCGCCAGGCGCATTTGCGGGAAATGGCCCGCCAAGCCGAGGAAGCGGCGGACGCGGCATTGTTGTCAGGTGCAACCGAAGTGGCTTGAGCCAGCGCCAACTACGTTTGAAGAAGGGCCGGTCCAGACCTTGGACCGGCCCTATTCATTTGGCGTCGCCTACCGCTGCCGCCGCGGAGGGCTCCATAATTCGAGCGCGTCATTTACATCCCGCAGTCGCATTTTTATGCATCTCTGCGGTTTAAGAGAGTATTGCCCTTGGCAAATGTGGCTCCTTTTGCGATCATTCGCCTGAGAACGTTTTCCTCGATGCCGACTGGAAACCCACAGTCCAGCCGGGCCGTCGCAACCACTGAGAGGTGTGTAGGTGACCTTGGAAAAGCCGGATGCTGTCGGCCAGCGCGATCGCGAGGTGTTTCAGCGCGTCGTGGAAGCGGCGCCCAATCCGATGGTCATCATCGATTTTGGCGGCAGCATTGTTCTGGTCAATGCCGAGGCGGAGCGGCTGTTCGGCTATACGCGCGCTGAGCTGACGGGAAAGTCCATCGAGGCACTTGTTCCGGAGCGTTTCCGAGCGGGGCATCCGGGATTGCGGCAGGGCTTCTTTGCCGAACCCCAATCACGGCCGATGGGACTAGGCCGCGATCTTTATGCCCTGCGCCGGGACGGCAGTGAATTCCCAGTCGAAATCGGCCTCAATCCGATCGAAACCGATGAAGGGACGCTGGTGTTGTCGTCGATTATCGACCTTTCGCCCCGTAAGCGGGTGGAAGAACGGTTCCGGCGCGTGGTCGAGGCCGCGCCGAGCGCGATGGTCATGATCAATCAGAGGGGGCAGATCGAAATGGTCAATACCCAGGCCGAACGGGTTTTTGGCTATGACCGGTCCGACTTGCTTGGCCAGCATGTAGAGGTCCTGGTGCCGGAGCGCTTCCGCACGGGCCATCCGCAACTGCGCGGCGATTTCTTCGCCGATCCGCAATCCCGCCCGATGGGCGCGGGCCGCGATCTCTACGGCCTGCGCCGGGACGGCAGCGAGTTCCCCGTCGAGATCGGACTCAATCCGATTGAAACGGAGGAGGGAACGATGGTGCTCTCGGCCATTGTCGACATCTCCGATCGCAAGCAGAAGGAAGAGCGCATTCAGGCGGCGCTCGAGGAGAAGAGCATCCTGCTTGCGGAAGTCCACCACCGCGTCAAAAACAATCTGCAGATCGTGCACAGCCTGCTGGATCTGCAGGCGGCCCGGCTGACGGATCAGACGGCGATTGACATGCTGAACGACAGCAAGAATCGCGTCAGTTCGATGGCCTTGATCCACCAGATTCTCTATCAGTCGAAGGACTTCGCCGAAGTGAATTTCCGGGTCGTGCTGGATTCCCTCGTGCCGGCCTTGATCCAGTCCTATCGCATCACACCCGCCGCCATAGAGCTGGACGTCGAGGCGGAGGAGGTTCACTTGCCGCTCAATATCGCGATCCCTTGCGGCCTCATTGTCAATGAACTGATCTCAAATGCGATGAAGCACGCCTTTCCGCATGAGCAATCGGGGCGGCTGCGCGTTTCCATCAAGCGGCTGGACCGTGAAATGGTGGAACTGCTGGTGGAAGATAACGGCATCGGCATTCCGCCCGAACTCGATTTCGAGACGTCACAAACGCTTGGTTTGCAACTGGTCGGGCTGCTGACGGATCAAGTCGCCGGCAGCTTGGCGGTGAACCGAAGCGAACCGACGCGGTTCATGATCAGGTTCCCATCCGGGTTATAGATTTGCGGCCCGCGGAGATCGGGAAGCTGATGCTTCCTGCCGCACCGGCCGTATGAATTGGGACCTGCGGCGAATCAGATTGATCGCCGCTCAGCCCAATTTTCTGCTCTACGCCGATAGCGATCCCGGGTAGCGAACCCGTTCCGCCGGCAGGATGACACGAGCCGCCGTTCCTTTGCCGGGCTCGCTCGTGAGGTTGAGGCTGCCGCCATGTAACTCCGTCAAGCGTTTCACGAGGAAGAGGCCCAGCCCGCTCCCCTCCACGCGGCGTGTATGCGCGCCTTCCAGTCTCTGAAACGGCTCCTGGGCGCGTTCGATATCTTCGGGCGGCATGCCGCAACCCGTATCCGAAACCTCGATCAGCACGTCCTGCTGATGGGTGGTGCTGCCTGATACCGTGACGGTGCCGCCGGGCGGTGTGAATTTGATGGCATTTGACATCAGGTTGAGAATGATCTGCCGCATTCTGACGGCGTCGGCAAAGATGACGGGGAGGTCGGGCTGCGTCAGATTCGTCAGGGTCAATCCGCCGGCTTTGACCATCGGATCGACCAGATTGCAGCATTCCGCGATGACCTGGGCGATATCTACTCCTTCGCGTCGAAGCTCCATATGGCCGGCTTCGATCTTTGACAGATCCAGGACGTTGTTGACGAGCCCCAGCAAATGATTGCCCGCGTCATGAACGAAGCCGCCATATTCGCGGTATTGCGGCGGATGGACCGGTCCATGGACCTCATCCATGATGATCTGGGAAAAGCCGAGGATCGCGTTCAATGGCGTCCGGAACTCGTGGCTCATATTAGCGACGAAATCGGACTTGGCGCGGCTCAAGGTTTCAGCCTCTTCCTTTGCGATGCGCAGCTCGTCAAGAAAGCGCATCTGCTCGGTAATGTCGCGGCCAGTGCCGCGATATCCGATAAACGTGCCGTCAGCGTCATAGATAGGGATGCCATTGACGATGAGATGGCGCGGTTCAGCATCTTCGGGCTGATGCATGAAGCGGAAATCATGAAAGGGCCGGCGCTCTTCGAGATCCTTCAGATGGGCCTCGATTGCCGCGCCCATGGCTTCGTCCAGTATCATGTCCTGCCAAGGGCGGCCCACCGCCAGGACGCTGCCCATGCGTTCAAGCAGTGCAGGCTGGCAGGAGACCCAATTGAAATGCAATTTGGCGTCCAGTTCCCAGAACCAGTCAGAAGACAGTTCCGCGAAATCGCGTAACTGCCTTTCGCGTTGCCGGTTGAGGCGGTTGGTTGCGCTATGGGCGATGGCTAGCTGCAGGGTGGCATGCAACTCGCGTTCGGAAAACGGCTTCAGGAGATAGCCATAGGCATTAGTTGTCGCAGCACGTTGCAGCGTCGCTTCCTCGGAATATGCGGTGAGATAGATGACCGGCGTAAAATCTTCCGCCGAGATCATCGCTGCCGTTTGGATGCCGTCGATCTCGCCCTCGATATTGATGTCCATCAGGACGACATCAGGCTGTGTCTGTCGCAGGAATTTCAATGCTTGTTCGCCCGAAGCGACGACGGCGACGACGGCGTAACCGAGCTTGGTCAGCTGCTGCTTCAGGTGCAGGGCGACGATACGCTCGTCTTCAACAACCAATACACGAATTGGCTGCATGAGAGTTCTCCGATCCCCATTGCACAATTCAGTCATGGCAGTGTCATTAGGAAGTCTGTCGTATTGAATCCTACCTGCCAAGCGCAAAACGAAGCTAGACGCCCAATATTTCGGAAAATTGAGTCACCAGCAGCGACATCGATGACGCCGATGATGATGCCGGCGTGGCAGGCGAGCACGAAGCATCGCGAGAGACGGCCACTCAACTGTCAGATCGGAGCCACGTTGTTCAGCATACCCGGGGATGATGCTCGCGGACACGAACGAAGGCGGTCGGATATGGCAACGATCTCGTGGGAGACGCCGCTCGCAGGCTATTGGACCGTCACATAGCGAGGATTGTGATCTGTTCCGGCGGCCTCCAGGAGATGTTTCATCTGCCGGGCTTCCTCGAGCGGCGTGCGACCGAAAAAGCGCTTGAACTCACGACTGAATTGCGAGGCGCTTTCATAGCCGACCCGGTTTGCCGCCACCGCCGCGCTCATCCCATCCTGGACCATGAGCAAGCGGGCCTTATGAAGGCGGGTCGTCTTCACATATTGGATGGGCGAGGTGGCGGTAACCGCCTTGAAGGTCGCATGGAAGGCAGGGATGCTCATTCCAGCTTCGTCAGCCAACTGTGCGACGTCGAGGTCGCCATGATATTCGGCATGGATGCGGCGCAATGCCTTGGCCACTTTGCTGAACTGGCTTTGATGGGCGAGGGCGGCGCGGATCGCGGAGCCTTGCGGGCCGGTCAGCACGCGGAAATAGATTTCCCGGATAATGGCTGGCCCTAGCAACCGCGCTTCAATGGGCGAGGCCAAGGCTTCCATCAGTCTGACGACGGTATCGGCCAAGCGCGCATCCATGGCGGTGGCGTATATGCCTTTGGCGTTGCTCTCGGCAAAGCCGCCGGTTTCTTCGAGGTTCAGCGTCAATTCGGCGATGACGCTCAGGTCCAGTCCGATCCCCAGGCCCAGCAGGGGTTCTTCCGGGCTGGCATGGGTCTCGCTTTCGAAGGGCAGGGGCACGGAGAGCACGAGAAATTGCTGCGCGTCGTATATGAACGACATATCGCCCAAATGGCCGATCTTCCGGCCCTGGCAAATGATCACGATGCAGGGCTCATAAAGCACCGGGCTGCGTGGCAAGGAGCGGTTAGACCGCATCAGCTTGACGCCCGGAAGTCCAGGATAGGTCACTCCCTCCGCAGGTGCCAATTGGTTCATGAGCGCGACCATGCGCTGTTGCATTTCTTGCTGTTCAGGTTCCAGAAGCGGCCTTGTCAGGAGCTCTGTCATGTTCCATCCCTATGTGGAAGTCGATACAAATAAGATATGAAAGTTCTAAAAAATCCAATAGGTGGCGGCGGAAATAATAGGATTAGGCAAGAAGACGATAAGTTTGGGTATTCGTAAAGCGACCACCGCTTCCCAAATGCTGCTGCGCCGAAACAGCCTTGCTAAGGAGATTTCCATGTCGGCAGCCAAGATCCCAGCCATCCGCGACCGCATGCGACAACAAGAAATCCTCGCCCGTGAACTGGGCGGGCCGGTTGTCGAATGCGCTAAAGCCGCCGGTGCGGCCGCCGAAGGGCGACGCGCAAGACCAGCTTCCGGCGAGCGCATGCCCGCCCGGACAAAGGCCGCATACCAGCCGGGACATCTGCCCGGCTTTGCCGGCCTGATTAGAAAAGTAATTGCTTATTAAATGCGGCGCTTTTAGCACGCGTCAGGCATGGAAGCCGAAACGCTTGCTTTCCGGGCTTGTCCTTCCTTCCAGCTTTCCGGTCCGCCGTGCCAGGGGCCTTCCTTGCAGAGACGCACTTGCGCCGTGGCAAGGGGGGCGGCGACCGGCGCGAAAGTCCACTTCCACGACGCGGTTTCAACCGTTTTTCCGCATATGAGGTCATCATGAACACGACGATCCTGAAGCCGC
This sequence comes from Terriglobia bacterium, assembly GCA_035539075.1. Classification (GTDB taxonomy): domain Bacteria; phylum Pseudomonadota; class Alphaproteobacteria; order Dongiales; family Dongiaceae; genus Dongia_B. The sequence continues at coordinate 5,354 of DATLJB010000239.1, read as the reverse complement.
GAACCGCCCGATCCGTGACAGGCGAGGGCGCAAGCAGTGGCCGGCCGCGGCCTTTGACCGGAAAGGTGATCGCCATCACCGGGGCGAGCAGTGGGATCGGTGCGGCGACTGCGCGCTTGCTCGCCGCCGAAGGAGCCCATGTCATTCTCGGGGCGCGACGGCTGGACCGCTTGGCCCGCCTGGCCGGCGAGATAACGGTGGAGCGCGGCTCCGCTCGGTTTCACCGCATTGACGTCACGCTGCGTCACGATATGGAGGCATTTGTCGCCGCAACGATGGATGAGTTCGGTCGGCTGGATGTTCTTGTCAACAACGCCGGCATCCTTCTGGCCGCGCCATTCAGCGCGCTCGAAGTAGATGGTTGGGGGCAGATGATCGACGTCAATCTGCGCGGCGTCTTGCACGGCATTGCCGCTGCGCTGCCGGTGATGCGGGCACAGGGCGAAGGCCATATCATCAATCTTGCCGCCATCGGCAACCAGGACACGGCGCCGGAGATGGCGGTCTATACCGCCACCAAAAGTGCTGTCCGGGCTGTTTCTGAAGGGCTGCGGCAGGAAAGCGAACATATCCGGGTAACACTCGTCAGCCCCAGCTCGGCCTTTTCGGAGCTGGGGGATCACATCGCCGATCCGGTCACGCGTTGTGAAATGCGTGCGCGGCGCAGTGTGGCCATTTCGTCGGAAGCCGTGGCGCGGGCCATTCTGTTCGCGATTGAACAGCCTGCGGAAGTCGATGTCGGCGAGATCGTCGTGCGTCCAACGGCCAATCCATTCTGATCGCCCGCCGGTGCGCGTTATCAAATAACCATGCTTCGGTCACGTATCTGCAACCGATAGGGCGATAGGCTCGGCATCTCGGTCAAACCTGTCACGTCCGGCAGGGTTCAATCGTGAAGGAGCCGCCATGTCACGTCCTGCCAGCCGATCGTCCCGGACCGCGCTCTTGCCGATGTCGCGCCGTCGCTTGCTTCGCACCGGCCTCATCGGCGGCGGGGCCGCGCTGGGGCTAGGTGGCGGGTTTCTCTTTCCCAGGCCAAGCCTGGCGACGCTCAGCGCCAATGCGCCGGTCCTGACGCATGGTGTGCAAAGCGGCGATATCGGCCTCGATGGCGGCGTCGTCTGGGCTCGGGTCGATCGTCCGGCGCGCATGATTGTCGATTACGCGCTCACCGACAGTTTCCGCGACGCGCGCCGCCTGATCGGAGCGGCGGCGTTGCAGGATACGGATTTCACGGCGCGGCTGGAATTGGGCGACCTGCCGGCCGGCCAGGACGTGTTCTACAAAGTGACTTTCCAGGACCTGGGCGACCTGCAGAGCCTGAGCGAACCGATGATCGGCCGCTTCCGTACTGCGCCGGCGGCGCGGCGCGATGTCGCCTTCATCTGGGGAGGCGATGTGGTGGGGCAGGGCTGGGGCATCAATCCGGCACTTGGCGGCATGACCATCTGGAAGGAGATGGCGGCTTTGCAGCCGGACTTCTTCGTCCATTCAGGCGACGCCATCTATGCCGACGGCGTGGTCAAGGAGCAGGTGACGCTGCCGGACGGGTCGCTCTGGAAGAATGTCACCGCTGAGGAAAAGTCCAAGGTGGCAGAGACGCTGGACGAATATCGTGGCAACTATAAGTATAACCTGACGGATGAAAACCTGCGCGGTTTCAATGCCACGGTGCCGATCCTGGCGCAGTGGGATGACCATGAAACGCGCAATAACTGGTATCCCAACCAGATTCTCGATGACGACCGCTACAAGATCAAAAGCGTGGCTTTGCTCTCCGCCAATGCCGGGCGAGCCTGGCATGAATACATGCCCTTGCGGTTGGATGCCCAGCGCGCCGATCAGGTCTATCGCGTGGTGCGGTATGGCCCCAGCCTCGACGTCTTCATGCTGGATCAGCGCAGCTATCGCGGCGACAATTCCCGCAACCGGCAGGACAAGCTCGGCCCGGACAGCGCTTTCATGGGACCGGAGCAGATCCGCTGGCTGAAGCGGGAATTGCTGGCGAGCAAGGCGACCTGGAAAGTCTTTGCCTCGGATATGCCGATCGGCCTTGTGGTGCCGGATCCCCTGAAGGATGGCAGCGAAAATTACGAGGCGATCGCCAATCGCGACGACGGAGCGCCGCTCGGTCGCGAACTGGAAATCGCCGATCTGCTGCGTTTCATCAAGCAGAATGGGGTCAAGAACACTGTCTGGCTGACGGCCGACGTGCATTACACGGCAGCCCATTACTATGATCCCGACAAGGCCCAGTTCCAGGACTTCGAGCCATTCTGGGAGTTCGTCTCCGGCCCGATCAACGCTGGCACTTTCGGCCCGAACGATCTCGACGCGACCTTCGGGCCACAATTGAAATTCGTTAAGGCGCCGGAAAAGGGGCAGGCCAATCTCTCCCCCGCTGCCGAGATGCAGTTCTTCGGTCATGTCAGGATCGACCGCGACACCGAAGTGATGACGGTGACCTTGAAGGACCTGAAGAACCGCGATCTCTACAAGGTCGATCTCAATCCCGTTGCCTGAGGTCGGCGCTCGTGGAAGGGCTCTTGGCCTAGCCTAGCCTAGCCTGGGATGCGGACGGGCAGGGAGCGGATACCGCGCAGTAAGTTGGAATAGGCCCGCACCGGCGGACCGACGACTTCGATCATCGGGAAGCGTTTCAGAATCTCCTCCCAGAGAATCCTGAGCTGAAGTTCGGCCAGCCTGTCGCCCACACAGCGATGAATGCCGGCGCCGAAGGCAAGATGCTGGCGCGGCTTGACGCGGTCGACGATCAGCCGGTCCGGCGCCTCGATCATCTCCTCGTCCCGGCTGCCGGAGATGTACCAAAGTATCACCTTCTCGCCGGCCGGGATGCGCTGGTCTCCAACGATGACCTCGCTTTGCGTGGTGCGGCGGATATGGATCACCGGGCTGCTATAGCGGATGATCTCGGGCACGGCGCTCTCCATCAGCGCGGGATTTGCCATCAGTTTGCGATATTCATCGGGGAATTCATTGAGGCCGATCAAGCCGCCGCTCATCGCGTTTCGCGTCGTGTCGTTGCCGCCGACAATCAGCAACATGAGGGTGCCGAGCAGCTCGCTCAGGGGCATCTCCTGTACCCCTTCGCCATGGGCCAGCATGGAAAGAAGGTCGAAACGCGGCGGCTGCCGGCCGCGTTCGTCAAGCAGGCCTTTCATATAGGCCGCCATCTCCTTCATCTCGGTATATCGCTCTTCTTCCGTATGTACCGGCGCATCGGGCGCATTCAGATTTGCCGATGCGACGTCGGACCAATGGGAGAGCTTGTGGCGCTCTTCCAACGGAACGCCGAACAAGGTCGCCAACATCTTCATCGTCAGATCACGGGATACAAGCTCAACCCAGTCGAACGTCTCGTTGCGCGGCAAGCCGTCGAGGACCTTCCCTGTACGATCCCGAATCAGCGATTCCATATTCTTGAGATTCGTCGGGGCAATGATCGGCGCAACGATCTTGCGTCTTTCCGTATGCTTCGGCGGATCCATAAGGATGAAGCTGTGCCGTTCCATCTCCTCCGGCATATCCTCGAAGGAGATGCCGCGGCCGACACTGGAAAAGCTGCCATGGTCGATGGCGCAATTCATGATGTCCTTGTACCGGGTAAGCGACCAATAAGCCCCGTGCTGGCTCTGCGCGCAATAATGGACTGGTGCTTCGCGTCGCAGCCGCTCGAAATAAGGCCGCCAGGTGTCCTGCTGGTAATAGCGGGGATCGCTCATGTCCAGCCTGTCCAATGAGCAGCGGAGCGCATCCTCGCGCGGCTCGGCAACAACGGTCGCCATCTGGTCCATCACGCACCTTCGTCCTGGATATGCAGGTTACGGAAGTTTGCGCCGGCCGGATTACAGATTCGCTTCACCCGAAGCCTGAACCAGTTACAGCCGTAACAAGTCGCCTGGAAAGGTCGCGCATGGTTTCACGCACCTATCGTCGAAACGGCCGGCCCGACTTGTCAGCCTCTGAGCGGGTCGAAGCTGTCGGCGCGGGCCAAGCGCCAGTTGTTGGTGTAGAAGTCGCTGCGCGTGCTTCTGCCGTTCAGCAATTCGCCTTCCTCGAGGAAGGTATGCAACTGGGACAGCATGCGGATTTCGGTCGGGGTGACACGGCGCATCATGTGATGCGGGCCGATCTCGCCGGGATGCCGCAGGCCGGCGGCGGCCAGCATCTCCGAAAGCGCCTTCAAGGTGTTGCGATGAAAATTGGCCACGCGCTCCGCTTTGTCCGGCACTACCAGCGCCCGCTGCCGTAACGGGTCTTGCGTGGCGACGCCGGTCGGGCAGCGATTGGTATGGCAGCTCCGGGATTGGATGCAGCCGAGGGCGAACATGAAGCCGCGCGCGGCATTGGCCCAGTTGGCGCCGATCGCCATCACGCCGGCGATGTCGAAGGCGCTGGTGATCTTGCCGCTGGCGCCGAGCCTGATCTGGCTGCGTAGATTGGCAGCCGTCAAAGTATTGTGGACGAACAGCAGGCCTTCGCGCATCGGCACGCCGAGGTGGTCGATGAATTCGACGGGAGCGGCACCCGTACCGCCCTCGGCCCCGTCGATGACGATGAAATCCGGCAGGATCTGGGTTTCCATCATCGCCTTGACGATGCCCATGAACTCCCACGGATGGCCGACACAGAGCTTGAAGCCGGTCGGCTTGCCGCCGCTCAATTCACGCAGGTGGGCGAGGAACTGCATCATCTCGATCGGCGTCGAGAAGGCGGTATGGCGCGAGGGCGAGATGCAGTCCTCGCCCAGGCCGACCCCGCGCGTCGCTGCAATCTCCGGCGTCACTTTCCGGGCCGGCAGAATGCCGCCATGGCCCGGCTTGGCGCCCTGGCTCATCTTGATCTCGATCATCTTCACCTGGTCGGTCTGCGCCTGTTCGGCGAAACGTCCCGGGTCGAACTGGCCATCTCTGGTGCGGCAACCGAAATAGCCGCTGCCGAGTTCCCAGATGAGATCGCCGCCATTTTCACGATGATAGGGGCTGATGCTGCCTTCGCCGGTGTCATGGGCGAAATTGCCCATCTTGGCGCCCTTGTTGAGGGCGCGGATCGCGTTGGCGCTGAGGGCGCCGAAGCTCATGGCGGAAATGTTGAAGACCGAAGCGGAATAGGGCTTGCTGCAATCATTGCCGCCGACCTGGATGCGAAACGCGTTGGGATCGGTTTGCGGCGCCGGCCGGGCGGAATGGCTAATGAATTCAAAGCCGGGCTTGTAGACGTCGATCAGCGTGCCGAAAGGCAGATCCCCGCCTTGCTGTTTCGCGCGGGCATAGACCAGCGAGCGCTGGCTGCGCGAGAAGGGCGTCTGGTCGTCCTCGGATTCCAGCAGGTAC
>DATLJB010000238.1:0-5220 GCA_035539075.1 Terriglobia bacterium | reverse complement strand
CAGACGTCGGCAAGCGAGAAGCAATCTCTCGGCAATCCCACTGGGCTTCAGGGCGACATGCACGGCGGTTTCCCGCCCGAGCGCCGCCGCCAGCTCAGCAGCGGATAAAGGCGACCATATCTCTACATCAGAACCGGCAAGCCGCGCTAGCTTCGTGCGGCCGTCCTCGGCGGCGTCGCTGGCCTCGATCAGCAAGGCAACGTGACCGGCCCGCAGCGCCCGCTCGACCTTTTCAAAGCCGGCCGTCAGATCGCCGGATTTCCGCGCCAGACCCAGCAGGTGACTGACATCCTGCCGTAACAGGCCGGCAATGCGCGCCGTCATATCCGCCGGAACCCTGGTCGATTGCCGGGCTGCCTTGGCGAAGGCGTTGGCCTTAATCGCCTGGGCCAGCGCCGCCGGCTCGGCCTTCACCCAGAGCCCGCGTCCCGGCAGACGCTGCCGCAGATCGGGCACCACCTGGCCGTTCGGGTCCAGCACGAAGCGGATCATCGCCGTCTTGTCGAGAATTTCGCGCGTAACGATACATCGACGCAAAGGCGATTTGCCGCTGGGCGACTGATCGGCAACAGGTTCTTCGATGACGTGGATATCGTCTAGATGGGGATGGTTCAGGCCGGAATCAACCGGCATCCGGTTCGCCGCGCGCGCAGCGTCATTGACGCCTGCCGCGACCGGACCGGTTCCCGCCGATTTATCCCTGTTCAAGCCCGCATCCATCTACCGATAGGTTCCATCTTTCACGAAATTTCACACGCGTGGCAGGGCCGATCAGGCCTTGGCCGCTTCGCCCTCGAACCAGTGAGCCCGCGCCGCCATGATGATGGCATTGGCATCTTCCAGCGACAGATCGAAGCCCTTGAGAATGCCGTCCTTCTCGTCGGTCAATTCGTCGGCCGCCAGATCGGCGAGATCGTCGAGGGTCTTGACCCCCTTTTCGCCGAGCGCGACCAGCATCGCCGGGGTCAGGCCATCGATGGCGGCGACGTCCTCGGCGACGCCCAGCTCCTTGCGGCGCTCGGTCAGGCGCTGCTCTTCCGCTTCCAGCCAGCTCTGGGCGCGGGCCTTCAGTTCCTGCGCCACCTCGTCGTCGAAACCCTCGATCGAGGAGAGGTCTTCAGTCGGCACATAGGCGACTTCCTCGACGCTGGTGAAGCCTTCGGTCACCAGCAGATGGGCGATGACGTCGTCGACATCGAGCGCATCCATGAACATCTGCGAGCGGGTCTTGAATTCTTCTTGGCGGCGCTCGGATTCCTGCGCTTCGGTCAGAATATCGATATCGAAGCCGGTCAATTGCGATGCGAGACGCACATTCTGCCCGCGGCGGCCGATCGCCAGCGACAGCTGGTCGTCCGGCACCACCACTTCGATGCGGCCGGTATCCTCGTCCAGCACCACCTTGGCAACCTCGGCCGGGGCCAGGGCATTGACCACGAAAGTGGCATGGTCCTGCGACCAGGGAATGATGTCGATCTTCTCGCCTTGCAGCTCGCCGACCACCGCCTGGACGCGGCTGCCGCGCATACCGACGCAGGCACCCACCGGATCGATCGAGCTGTCGCGCGAGATGACGGCGATCTTGGCGCGGCTGCCCGGATCGCGGGCCACCGACTTGATCTCGATGATGCCGTCATAGATTTCCGGCACTTCCTGGGCGAACAGCTTCGCCATGAAATCGGGATGGGTGCGGGAGAGGAAGATCTGCGGGCCGCGCGGTTCCTCGCGCACGTCGTAGATCAGGGCGCGCACACGGTCGCCGTTGCGGAAGGTTTCGCGCGGCAGCAATTCGTCGCGCCGCAGCATGGCCTCGCCGCGGCCGAGATCGACCGTGACATTGCCGAATTCCACCCGCTTGACGAGACCGTTGATGATCTCGCCCTTGCGATCCTTGAATTCATCGAACTGGCGCTTGCGCTCGGATTCGCGCACCTTCTGCACGATCACCTGCTTCGCCGTCTGGGCGGCGATGCGGCCGAAATCGATCGGCGGCAATTCGTCGATGATGAGGTCACCGAGCTTCAGGCCGGGGTCGCGGCGCTGTGCATCCTTGACCAGGATCTGCGTCGCCTCGTTTTCGATCGTCTCGACGACCTCCCGAACGCGCGTCAGCTTGATCTCGCCGGTCTTGCGGTCGATGGCGGCGCGGATATCATGCTCGTGCCCGTATTTCGAGCGCCCGGCCTTCTGGATCGCCTGTTCCATGGCAATCAAGACTTCATCGCGGTCGATGCTCTTTTCCCGCGCCACGGCGTCAGCAACCTGCAGCAACTCCATACGCGGAATGGCAATCGTCGTTTCCATGGGTAAGCCTCAGTTCTCCAGTGTATGCGGTTCCTGGTGCAGCGCGATCAATGCGTCGCTCAGCACCAGCTTGGCTTTGTGAATAAGATCGAGCGGCAGGGTCACTTCGCCCTCATCCGCCATCAGACGGAGCTTGCCGTCTTCCAGCGCCACCAGCGTGCCGCGAAAGCGCTTGCGGCCGTCGACCGGCTCGGTGGTTTCCAGTTTCGCCTCATGCCCCATGAAGCGCTGATAGTCCTTGGGTCGGGTCAGCGGCCGGTCGATGCCGGGCGAACTGACTTCCAGGCTGTAGGCGTCCGAGATCGGATCTTCGACATCGAGCACGGCGGAAATCGCCCGCGAGAGATCGGCGCAATCGTCGACCGACATCTGCCGGCCGTCCTGAGGCTCCGCCATGATCTGTAGGGTGCGGCGCTGATTGCCCGATACTTGCACCCGTACCAGTTCGAAGCCCATGGCCTCGATGGTCGGGGTAATCATGCGCGCGATATCGTTCACCAAACTCATTGTCCGATACAGTACCTTCCTGTCGTGGCCATTCCCGGGACGCGCCGCCGTCTGAACGTCGGCCGAACCTCAGCGATCCCTCTGCAAGGTCCCTGAAGCGGCCGGCATGCGGGTAACAAAAAAGGCGGGCTTTCGGCCCACCCTTGTCTTTTGGTCCTTATGACCATGGGATTTGCCCGGCAATATAGTGATTTACAGCGGAAATGCAAGGCGAAGTGCAGGGATGGCATGCATTCCAGGATAAGATTATAATCTTATTGGAGCCACCCCGGAAATGGCTGTCGCCGAGCCGGGGCCTTGGGGGCGAAAGCGTCAAAGCATTTCGTTTCCCGGCAAGCAAGCTGCCTGGATAACGGCTGTAAAATAGCGCTAATGTGCGGCGCCGGCGCGTCCCCCGGCTGAGTCACCGTATCTGCAGGGTTTTATGTCCACAGCCACCTTCCACATCGTCTATCCCGATGCCTCGGCCGAAACCGCCAAATTCCTCGAGGATTGGCCACGGCCGCAGGGACTGAAACTGACGGTGGATTGCGGGCCGCGCGACAGCGACGCGGCGATGATCGAACGCTGCAAACGGGCCGACGCCATCATGTGGGGCTGGGCGCGCCTGAACGCCAATGTGCTGGCGGCCTGCAAGAAGCTGAAGATCGCCTCCTTCCTCGGCATCGGCATCGACGGCTATGTCGACCTGCCGGTCTGCCGCGAACGGGGCATCCGGGTCTGCAATACGCCGAACTACGGCAATCGTACGGTGGCGGAACATGCGATCGCCCTGATGTTCGCGGTCTCGCGCCAGATCGCCATGTTCGATGCCGCCGTCCGCAATAACAACTGGTCGGAAGACCCGCCGGGGCTGGAGCTGCAGGGGCGTCGCCTCGGCATCGTCGGTTTCGGCTCGATCGGCCGCGAAGTCGCCAAGATGGCGCTCGGCCTCGGCCTGGAAGTGGTCGCCTGGGCGCGGCGGCCGGAGCGCTATGGTCTGGCCTTTCCGTCGGTGCGCTTCGTCACCCTGGCGGACCTCTTTTCCACCTCCGACGTGGTCTCGCTGCATCTGCAGCTTAACGACCAGACCCGCGGCATGATCAATGCCCAGCTGCTGGAACTGATGGGGCCGGAATCCATTCTGATCAACACCGCGCGCGGCGGCATTCTCGACATGGTCGCCCTGGAGCGGCTGCTGGTGGAGAAGCGGATTTTCGGCGCCGGTCTCGATGTCTTCGCCGAGGAGCCACTGGCGAACAAATCGGCCCTGCGCAAGGCCAGCAATGTGGTGATGACCCCGCATGTGGCCTATAACAGCACCGCCACCTCGCGGCGCCTGGTGATGATCGGGCTGCATAACATCCTGAATTTCCGCGCCGGCCAGCCGACCAATATCGTCGTCTGACGATTACGGCGCTTTCGCCGTCAGGTCCTCGCTGCCCAGGTCCTGGCCGAGGGCGCCCGCCCACTGGCCGTGCAGATGATCGCCGTCCTGCCGATAGGCGACGACGCCGAAGCCCGGATCGCGGCCATAGGCAACGACCAGAACACCGTCGACCAGGATGCCGGTGCCGATCTCGGCCGCCTGCGGTGTAAACCAGCGCAAGGTATAGGTCTTGCCGGTCGGCTTTATTTCAACCCGGCCGGTATAGCCGGTGCCGTTGGGATTCTCGCCGTCCGTGATCTTATAGCTGCCGTTCAGTCCCGCCGGCCCCTGCAGTATTTCGCGGCCAACGCCCTTGCCGCTCATCACGGCGAGGGTCCAGCGGCCGTCGAGCTGACCGCCCTTCACCTGATAGATAACGAGGCCGAAGGGCTTGTCGGAGCCATAGGCGACGCCAAAGACCGGGCCCGCCTCCAGGCCAATACCCTTATAGGCATCGCCGGTGCTCAGATGCCATAGCACCGCCTTCACATGGCCGAGCGGCTCGATCTCGACATCGCCTTCATAGGCCTTGCCGCCGGCGGTCTTGCCGCTGGCATGATAGCCGCCGGGGATGATCCGGATCGCTGCGGCTTCGTCGGCGCGGGCAGGCGGGATTGCGGGAAGCGACAACCAGGACCCCGAAATCCGCGATGCGGGTGCACCGCCCAGGCACATCACCGCCAGCAAGGTGGCGGTGGCGAAGGCCGCGCGGCGGCGGAAACGCACGCCCTCAGTCCTTGTAACCTGGATCGAGCCGGTCCAGCAGACGCAGCAAGGCGGTCCAGGCGAGATGGTAACCGTCTTCATCCGCCAGCTGGCCCTGGCTCAGATCGCGGCTGGGATCGTTGAACTGGCGCTCTGTATGGGCGCAGACTTTATCGCTCGGCACCACCAAGGCGCCGCCGCCGGCCTGCGCCGCCAATTGGATCTCACAGGCCTTCTCCAGGTAATACATGCGCAGAAAGGCCTGCTGCACCGTCCTGCCGACCGTCAGCAGGCCG
>DATLJB010000237.1:0-31453 GCA_035539075.1 Terriglobia bacterium | reverse complement strand
TAATGGGCCGGCGCCAGCGCATCCTTCGCCACCAGCAGCGAGACGATGAGCGGCGTCAGACCGCCAAAGATCGCATAGGCGATGTTGTAGGCGAAGGAGACGCCGGTGAAGCGCACCGCCGGCGGGAACACCCGCACCATGATGAACGGCACCACGGCGATGGTGCCGACGAAGAAGCCGGTCAGCGCATAGAGCGGCAGCAACAGCTCCGGATGAACGCGCACGCGGAGATAGAGCAGATAAGCGGAGATGATAAGACAGCAGCCGCCGATGACCATCACCCGCGTCGCGCCGAAGCGATCGGCGGCCATGCCGACGAGCACGCAAGCGATCGACAGGGTGACAGTGGCGAGGCTGTTGGCCTGCAACGTCGCGAGCGGCGCAAAGCCATCGAGCTTCTGCAGCAGGCTTGGCGTCATCAGGATGAGGACGACGATGGCGGCGGTCAGGGTCCAGGTGGTCAGCGCAGAGACGAGGATCGCCTTGCCGTGCGATTTCACGACTGCCTTCAGCGGCAGTTCGGCGCTGAGCGCCTCGCACTCGCGGATCTCGATGAAGATCGGCGTTTCCGCCAGCCAGCTGCGCAGATAAACCGCGAAGAAGCCGAACAGTCCGCCCAGGATGAAGGGAATGCGCCAGCCATAGGCGGCGATCTCCTCCGGCAACAGCGAGCGGTTGACCGCGGTCGCCATCAGCGAGCCAAGCAGGATGCCGGCGGTCAGGCCGCAGGTCAGCAGACCGCAGGCGAGGCCGACGCGGCGCGGCGGGACGTGCTCGGCCACGAACACCCAGGCGCCGGGCACCTCGCCGCCGATCGCCGCACCTTGCAGGATGCGCAAGAGCAGCAGCGCCAGAGGAGCGAGATAACCGATACTGGCATAGACCGGCAGCAGGCCGATCAGCAGCGTCGGCACCGCCATCAGGAAGACGCTCAAGGTGAACATGCGCTTGCGGCCGCTGCGATCGCCGAAATGCGCCATGATGAGGCCGCCCAGCGGGCGCGCCAGATAGCCCGCGGCGAAAATGCCGTAAGCCTGCAATTGTCGCAGCCAGTCCGGAATATCAGGCGGAAAAAACAGCTGGCCGATGGTCGCGGTGAAGAAGACGAAGATGACGAAATCGTAGAATTCCAGGGCACCGCCGAGCGCTGCGAGGCAAAGCGTCTTGATGTCCCGGCGTGAGAGCGGACGGTGTGCATTGGCCGTAAGCGACGATTGATCCTGGTGAAGCGCGTGCATGAGTCGAAATCCGCAATTGTTCCGGCCGCACTATAGCAAGCGGCGGACTTTTGGCGACCCGCTTAAGCCGCCCCGCCCGCGACGGCGCGGCCCTGCATTCAAGGGCAGCGGAGACCGGACTTCCGCCGCTAGCGACCTTTACGGCGCGCGATTGTCCCGCAGCCTCCCGCTCAACCCTTCATTTGGTTGAAAGCGGCGGCGGCGAGATGGCCGAGCCATACCGCCAGCAGACAGAGCACGACGGAGACGCCGATATTGGCTGTGGCGGCGCCCATTTCGCCATCGCGGATGAGATTGAGCGTCTGCAGGCTGAAAGAGGAGAAAGTGGTATAGCCGCCGCACAAGCCGACCATGACGAACTGGCGCGCATTCGTGCTGATGAGATAGCGACTGTCAGGGCCGCTGAAGGTGGCGAAGAAGCCGATCACGAAAGAGCCGATGATATTGATCAGCACGGTGCCCCAGGGAAAGGTCTCCCCGGCCCGCGCCGCGACGAAGCCCGAACACCAGTAGCGCGCCATGCCGCCAAGCGCGCTGCCAAGGGCGATATAAAGATAGGCGATCATCTGGCCGGTTGCCCCCTGCATAGCCGGGCCGCGCTGGACCGGCCCTGATCTGAACTGGCGTATTACCGCCCTGGCGCGTTCCCCAGGGCCGTCAGCAGCCGAAAGGGGGCCAGAATCAAGCCGTTACCCAGGACGGCCGGAACAAATGGTTAATTACAATGGCGAAGGGCCATCCGGGCGTCAATCAGCAGCCCTTGATTTTCCAGGTACCTAGCTTAACTATTTCACAAGGCGTGATGGGTCGGTCGAAAGACCAGGACCATCGGCTGCGCGGTGATGCCGAAGGATCGGGTGATCGCGCTTTCAGGAGAATGCTCGCTCGGCAGGAGGAGCCAGATGTCGCGTCTATCGCTTTTCAACAGCCCGCTTTTGCTCGGCTTCGACCAATTCGAACGAACCCTTGACCGGGTTGCCAAAGCCGGCGCGGAAGGCTATCCGCCTTACAACATCGAACAGATCGGTGATGACAGCCTGAGGATCACCTTGGCCGTGGCCGGTTTCGCCCTGGAAGAGCTGGAGATCCAGCTCGAAGACAATCAGCTGACCGTGCGCGGCAAGCAGAAGGACGACCCGAACCGGGTCTATCTCTATCGCGGCATTGCGGCGCGTCAGTTCCAGCGCAGTTTCGTGCTTGCCGAGGGTATCGAGGTTGCCGGCGCTTCCCTGGATAACGGCCTGCTCTGCATTGAGCTGAAGCGGCCGAAGGTGGTGACCCAGGTCCGCACCGTGCCGATCCGCAAGGCTAGCGACGCAGCCAAAGAAACGATGAAGGTCGAGAAGCAGTAAGCGCAGCAGGCAGTCTCCGCGCCGAAGGCGGGAGCAAACAGGACCGTGGCTTGGCTTTGAAGCGGCACGGTGAAAGGATGTCATCATGTTGGACAATATCGAACGCATTCGTCATCTGAGCGCCCAGGAATTGCTGGCGCTTGGCCTGAAGGACATCGCTTATCTGAAGGATGTCGAGGTCGATGGCGAAACCGTCATTGCCATTCATGCGGCTAACGGACAGCAGATCGCGCTGTTGCCGGATCGCAGCGCCGCCGTTGCAGCCGCCTGGGAAAACGGGCTGGCGCCCGTCTCCCTGCAGTAAGCTGCCGCGCCGTCGGTTTACGGCGTCGGGCCGGTGCCGACGGTAGCCCTCCTCGGTGGCTGCGCGGCGTGATCTCAATCTGAGGTACCTAACAATAACGGCGCCCGGTCACCGGGCGCCGTTATTGTTTTGCCGATGAAAACCGGATCAGGCAGCGTTGCTGGCGGTCGTGTCGGTCAGCAGGGCGTAAAGCGCATCCGACTGATCGGTGCCGCGGAGCTTCTCGCAAATGCTGCGATCACGCAGCAGACGGCTGACGCGCGCCAGCGCCTTGAGGTGATCGGCACCCGCCCCTTCCGGCGCCAGCAGCAGAAAGATCAGGTCGACCGGCTGTTCATCGATCGAATCGAAATCGACCGGCTCCTCCAGCCGGGCGAACAGGCCGAACAATCCCTTCACCTCGGGCAGCTTGCCGTGCGGAATGGCGATGCCGTTACCGACGCCGGTGGTGCCGAGGCGCTCGCGCTCCAGCAGCACGTCAAAAATCGCCCGTTCATGCAGGTGGGTCAGTTCAGCCGCGCGCTTCGCCAGTTCCTGCAATACCTGCTTCTTGCTGGTCGCCTTCAGTCGGGCGATCACATGCGCCGGCGAAATGAGATCTTCTATTTCCATTGGTTCCCTCGTCCTGGCGGGCGGGACGTCGCGTCCCCTGCCAGTCTCCCAATTCCATCATTCACCCGGCCAGCTGCGCTTCAGCGGCAGCGGCAGCGGCCCGGTGCGACCGGCCCGCATTACGGATGCAGCGCCGCTGATTGTGCCTTCATGCCAGGATCGACCCAGCCGATATTGCCGTCCTCGCGGCGGTAGATCATGTTGAGCCCGCCATGGGCGCGATTGAGAAACATCATCGCCTTCTGGTCGGAAAGATCGAGCCGCATGACCGCCTCGCTCACTGTCAAAGATGGAATATCGGTCTGCATTTCAGCGATGATGACCGGCGCGCTATCGGCTGCCGGCTCGCTGTCTTCAGCATCGGCCAGATCGCCGGCGGCGACAACATATTGAGCCACGCGCTGGGTTTCGATCTCGGCGCGATGATGGTCCCGCAGGCGATGCTTGTAGCGGCGCAGCCGCGCCATCAGGCGCTCGGCCGCGCGGTCATAAGCCGTGTAGGCCTGATCGGCCTCGGCTTCCGATTGCACCAGGATGCCCCGGCCGATATGCACGGAAATCTGCGCCGCGAACAGATGGACCTGTTTGGACAAGGTCACTGTCGCTTCGATCGGATTGGAAAAGTACTTGCTGAAGACGCTGTCCAGGCTTTCGCCGATGTGGCTGCGCAGGGCATCGCCGACATCGAGATTCTTCCCTTTTACAGTCAGGTTCATTTCCTACGCCCAGGTTTGCGGACCAAAGTTGTTCCCGGCGTCCACCGCCGTTCCCATATCCCGACTGACGCAAAGCGGCCGGACCATAAGAACCGTCCCTGGGCAAGTCAAGGGCGCCAGTTAGGACTTCAGTCTGCCCGGTGGAATTGCGTGCGAATCACCCGGTTATCCCCGGGGTCGTTATCGAACCCTCCCGCAACGAATCATGTAGCCAGCCTCAGCCAGAACGCAAGGCCTTCTCGCGACGGCGCTGGACCGAAGATGGAATTTTTAACGATTCCCGGTACTTAGCGACGGTACGCCTGGCGATATCGACGCCCTGTTCCTTAAGAATGACGACCAGCTGATCGTCCGAAAGAACGGCATCCGCCGGCTCCGCGTCGATCAGTTCCTTAAGCCGCGACCGGACCGCCTCGGCGGAATGGCTGGCGCCACCATCGGCTCCTTGAATCGCTGCCGAGAAGAAATAGCGCATTTCGAAAAGGCCGCGCGGCGTCGCCATATACTTGTTGGTCGCGACCCGGCTGACCGTGCTTTCATGCATCTCGATCGCGGTAGCGATGTCGCGCCGAATCAGCGGCTTCATGTATTGGATGCCGTGCAGGAAGAAAGCCTCCTGCTGACGCACGATCTCGGCAGCAACTTTCAGGATCGTCGTCGCTCGCTGATGCAGCGTCTTCACCAGCCAATTGGCAGCAGAGAGCCGTTCCGCCAGATAGTCGCGTTCCTGCTTGGTCTGGGTGCGGGCCGAAACCGAGGTGAAATAGTGCTGGTTGACCAGCAGACGCGGCAGGGTTTCGGCATTGAGTTCCACGCCCCAGCTGCCATCCGGCTGGCGGAACACCAGGATATCCGGCACCACGGTCTGCGCCGTTACATGTTCGAAGCTGGCGCCGGGCCGCGGATTGAGGCTGCGGATCTCCGCCACCATATCGGTGAGGTCCTCGGCATCGACGCCGCAGAGTTTCATGAGCTGCGCGCGGTCATGCTTGGCCAGCAGGTCGAGATGCTGCAACAGGGTCTGCATTGCCGGATCGAGACGATCGCGCTCACGCAACTGCAGCGCCAGACATTCCGCCAGGTTGCGTGCGCAGATGCCGACGGGGTCGAATTGCTGCAGCCGCTTCAGCACGGCTTCGACGCGCTCCGGGCTACAATTGAGGCGCTCGGCGATAGCCGCGAGATCGCCGACGACATAACCCGCTTCATTGACGAGGTCGATAATCTGCAGACCGATCAGCCGGTCGGTGGGGTCGCTGATATCGAGGCCGAGCTGCTGCTCCAGATGCTCATGAAGGGTGACATCGCGCGACAGGGTCTGTTCCAGCCCGTCCTCGTCGCCGAAATCGCTGCGTCCGCCGGTCCCGGCATTGCGCCAGGAATTGAGCCCCGCCATTTCGGCGACGGCGGCCGCGCTTTCGGCACCGTTGTCGCTGCTATAGACGTTCTCATAATCGGTATCGAGCGGCGAGTTGCGCTCGTCCGGCAAAGTCTCGCGGCGGCCATAATCGCTGGCATCCATCGGATCGCCGCTCTCGCGGCTGGCGCCAAGCGATTCGTCCGGTCCGCCCTCGTCGCCCGGTTCGCCGGTAATCGCATCGCCATATTCGGCGCGCGCGTCCTCGCCCCGCTCCAGCAGCGGGTTCTGTTCGAGCTCCTGCTCGACGTAACTGGTCAATTCCTGATTCGACAGCTCCAGCAGCTTAATCGCCTGCTGCAGCTGCGGTGTCATGACCAGCGTCTGAGACTGACGTAAGTCTAGTCGTTGGGTCACTGCCATAATGAACCGAGACTAGCAGGTTAGCATGAAACTTGCACGGCCCGCTTTGCGAGTCGCCGAACGCCCGAAGCGCCGGCGGATTCTCGCCTGAAAAATGGTGAAGAATTCGTCAAAGAGTGAAGGATTCGCCGAGATAGACCCGCCGCACCGCGGCATCGGCAACGATTTCCTGCGGCGTACCTTCGCGCAACACTTCGCCCTCATGCAGGATATAGGCGCGGTCGACGATTTCCAGCGTGTCACGCACGTTGTGATCCGTGATCAGCACGCCGATGCCGCGATCCTTCAGATGCGAAACGATGTCGCGGATATCGGCGACCGCGATCGGGTCGATGCCGGCCAGGGGTTCGTCCAACAGGATGTAGTGAGGATCGGTGGCGAGGCAGCGGGCGATCTCCACGCGTCGCCGTTCACCGCCGGACAAGGCCAGCGCCGGCACCTTGCGAAGATGGCCGACCGAGAATTCGCCCAGCAGCCGGTCGAGCTTGGCGCGGCGCGAGGCGGCGTCGCGATCAACCACTTCCAGCACGGCGAGAATGTTCTGTTCCACCGTCATGCCGCGAAAAATTGACGCTTCCTGCGGCAGATAGCCGACGCCGCTGCGCGCCCGCTCATACATCGGCTGCTCGGTCACGTCGGCGCCGTCGAGATAGATGGCGCCGGCATCCGGCCGCACCAGTCCGGTGATCATATAGAAGCAGGTTGTCTTGCCGGCGCCGTTCGGCCCCAGCAGGCCGACCGCCTCGCCACGCCTGACGCCGATGGTGACATCGCGCACTACCGGGCGAGTGCGATACTGCTTGCCGAGGTGATAGGCGACCAGGCCGTCGATCGAAGCAGGATCAACGGCCACACCATGAACCATGATCGTATGCGCGCCAGCGGGCGCTGCCGCGGCAGCCGGCCCCTGCTGGCCATTCGCCTGGCGTTTTTTGACGGCCTCGTTACGCTTGCTCATGGTTGCGTCTTGGTTTCCGTGCCGGCTGCATTGCCGCCGTCATTGGCGGCGGGCTTGTTCGGGGAATTCGTCGACGTATTGTTCGATTTCGGCCCGATCGTTGTATGAACGCGGCCGCCGCTCTTGCCCGGATCCGAGAGCAGACGGCTGACATTGGTCTGCGTGTTGATCTCCGCCCGGTCACCGGTGAAGGTATTGTTGCCCTGCAGGATGCGCACATGCCCCATCAGCACGGCGATCTTGGTTTCAAGATTGTAGACCATCTTGTCAGACCAGGCCGTCTGCTTGGCGGTGTCGGTCCGCACATTGCCGATCGCTTCGACCTGGTAAAGCACCTTCTTGCCGGTGGAATCGACATGGAAATAGCCATTGGCGAGATCGGAATGGACCTTGGTGTCGCCATGGACCGTGTAGACATTGCCCTTGGCAACCACGGTGTCGCGATCCTTCCAGTATTCCATGCGATCGCGCGCCGTCACCACATCGCCCTTGTCGGTGACCGACTTCAGATTATTGCCGGTCATGACCAGCAGCTTGGTCGTGGTGTCGTAATCCGCATGGTCGCCATAAGCGGTCTGCGACGGACTCTTGATCACCACATTGCCTTCGGCCGTCATGCGGTCGATATGGTTGCTGTCGGTGCTGTAGAAGCCGGTGAGCGTATCGCCCGCGATCGACTGATCGCCCTGCACCGCCAGCGCCTTGCCACGGGCGATATAGACCTTGTCCTGCTTGCGCCACTCGATGCCGTTATCGGCGCTGATATCGATCGGCTTGTTGCCGCTGATATCGAAGCCGCCGCCATCGCCGCCGCTGCTCGCCGCCGCCGCTGTCGCCGGTGCCGGCGTGTCGCCCGTGCTTTGGGCGCCCGCACTCTGAGCAAGGGCCGCGCCGCCCACGGCCGCCATCAGCATGGCGCCGATGCCGCAGCCAAGTGCTGCGCGGCCGAGCGGCCGGAGAGCCATCATTGCACGACGCCGCGAAGCCGGTGCGGGCGAAAGTGATAAACGCGGCGTCATTGGCTGCTGTCCTTTCCTTTGCCGTGGAGTCTTAGCAAGGTCTTGCCGGTGAAAATGATGACGTCGCCGTCATCGAGCACCTTGAAGCCTTCGGAGTTGATCTCGCTGGTCGCGTTCTGGCCTTGCACCGGATCCGAGCCCCCGGCCACCTTCGCCTTCATGTCGATCTGGGCCGCGCTCGTATGGAATGTCATGCCGCTGTCATGGTCGAGCGT
The DNA here is from genome assembly GCA_035539075.1 of Terriglobia bacterium. GTDB lineage: Bacteria > Pseudomonadota > Alphaproteobacteria > Dongiales > Dongiaceae > Dongia_B. The sequence continues at coordinate 23,259 of DATLJB010000237.1, read as the reverse complement.
GACATTGCCGCTGAGGTCGATCGTATCGGCATTGCGGTGGTAGGTGCCCTGCTGCGCGGTGATGGTCATCCAGTGGCTGTTGGCCAAGGTGAAATTCGCCTGCGGGCGGACCAGGTCGATGGTGTCGATGGCCTTGTCCTGCGGCTGGGCCGCCGAATCGGCCGTGATCGTATAGGGACGATTCTGGCTGTCGGTCGAACTGTATTTGAAATTGTTGACTGTAACCATCGGCGGATTGGCAGATGGCTTGTCCGGCGTCTCGACGGTGATCACCGCCTCGCGGTTATGAATATACCACCAATAGACCAGATAGCCGACCGTCACCAGGGCAACGACCGGCAGCACGAACTTGATCGCTGTCAGGCGCACCGAACGTCGGCGGCGCAATGCCGGCGGCAGCGTTCCGCTGCGGCCACGAAGCGCCTCGGCGTCAGTCGGGGCGGCCGCCACGGCATCAGCAGTTGCCGATTCCGCCGCCTTGCCGAATAGCGGCGCAAACGTCTGTCCCGGTGCGGCTGGCGCCGTCGCGGCCGGCTCAGCCTCAGCCGCGGCTTGCTCCGCCGCCGGCGCGACGCCCTGCTCTTCCCGTCGATCCTGCTCCTCAGCCGCGGCGGCAGCGTTCGCGGCGGTCGTGTCCGGCGCGCGCGCTGTCTTGGCGGCTGTGTGCTTATCCGTCACGGCTGCACCCCGTCAGACCAGTCCCGCGCGCAGGCAATCATGCAAGCGGATGATGCCGACCGGATGCTCCGCATCCACCACGAAGAGACTGGTGATCGATTTTTCATTCATCACACCGAGCGCCTCGGCGGCGAGCGCCGCCGCGCGGATCGTGCGCGGATGCGGCGTCATCACATCGCGCACCGACATCTGCAGGAGATCGCCGCCCATATGTCGCCGCAAATCCCCGTCGGTGACGATCCCGGTCAGCTTGCCGGCGCCGTCAACGGCGCCGACGCAACCGAAGGTCTTGGCGGTCATGACGAGCAAAGCTTCCGACATGGAGGCTGTCTCCGCCACCAGGGGGAGTTCACCGCCGACATGCATCAGATCGGCCACACGCAGCAGGCGCTGCCCCAGCTTGCCGCCGGGATGGAATTCCTTGAAGTCTTCGGCCGAGAAGCCATGGCGTTCGAGCAGCGCGATGGCGAGCGCATCGCCCAAGGCCAGCATCATGGTGGTCGACGTGGTCGGGGCCAGGGCGATCGACCCCGCTTCCGCGACCTTCGGCAGGGCGAGAACGATATCGGCGGCGGCGCCGAGAGCGCTGCCGGCAACGCCGGTCATGGCGATCAGCGGGATATGCCAGCGGCGGGTGTAATTGATGACATCCGACAATTCGGCGGTTTCGCCGGAATTGCTCAATGCTAGGACCGCATCCTTATCGGTCACCATGCCGAGATCGCCATGACTGGCTTCGGCGGGATGAACGAATTGCGCCGGTGTCCCGGTCGAGGCCAAGGTCGCCGCGATCTTGCGGGCGATATGGCCGCTCTTTCCCATGCCGGTGACGATCAGCCGCCCCTTGATGGCGCCGATGCAGTCGAGCGCCTGGGGGAAACTCTCATTCAGTGATTCGGCCAACAGATTGAGGGCGATCGCCTCCTGGCGCAGCACGCACTCCGCCGCCGCGAGGCCCTCTTGGGCGCGGTCCAAAACCTGCTGGTCCGGTGATGGTCGATCGACCGGTATGATATTCGACATGAAACTCTCTTTACGAAACTAGCCGACCATAGCGCCGCTTATCCCCCGAAGCTACAAGGTTTTGCCGGCCGATTCCGGGGCGGCGTCACTGCTTTGCCGCAGCGGGAGAATTCGTTAACGGTGCAATCAGTGCTGGAAGATATCCGGCTCTTCCCAACCTGCGAGATCTAGAACTGCCCGGGTCGGCAGGAACCGGTAGCAGGCCTCGGCGATCTCGGTCCGGCCTTCGCGCGCCAGCAGCGGGTCGAGCTTGGCCTTCAGCTGATGCAGATATAATACGTCCGAGGCGGCATATTTCTGCTGCTCGGCCGTCAATTCCTCGGCGCCCCAATCGGAAGATTGCTGCTGCTTCGACAGCTCAACCCCCAGCAGCTCCTTGCAGAGGTCCTTGAGGCCGTGCCGATCGGTGAAGGTGCGCACCAGTTTCGAGGCGATCTTGGTGCAATAGACCGGCTGGCAGGTGACCCCGAGATACATCTTCAGCGTCGCCAGATCGAAGCGGGCGAAATGAAACAGCTTCAGCACCTGGGGCGATTCGAACAGCGCCTTCAGATTCGGCGCATGATGAATCTGGCCCGGCCGCAGAAGGGGAATCTGCACCAGATGGCAGATACCGTCACCGCCGGACAGTTGCACCAGGCAGAGGCGATCGCGCATGGGATTGAGGCCCATGGTCTCGGTATCGACCGCGACCACCGGACCAAGAGTCAATCCGTCCGGCAGATCGCCGCGATATACGTGAATGCTCATCGAAAAATCCTGCGCTATTGCCTGGCCAGCCACTCGGCAAGCCGGCGTCGATGGACCGCGCAGAGACTACTTGAAGGATGGTGCCCAGGAGAAGACTCGAACTTCCACGGGTTGCCCCACAGGTACCTGAAACCTGCGCGTCTACCAATTCCGCCACCTGGGCGCCGTGCATACGAGCCGGCTTCTCCGATTGGGATACCCGGCGCCATACGCGGCGCGGCGCATTCTGTTCAGAATAAAAGCAAAGTCAACGCCTTTTTGTGACTTTTTGTATCGGCTGCCCGGCGGCGCTCCTTTATGCTAACAAAAGGCGGATTGCTCTTCGCACGGCTCGCAAGCGTCGGGGTGAGAAATGATGGCGATCGGAGAAAATATCGGCGGCTGGAACGCTGTCGGGCGGGACAAAGTCGTCACCGTCATCGGCGGCTCGGGCTTTATCGGCCGCTACGTCGTCGAGCGGCTGGCCCGCGCCGGCTGCCAGATCCGCGTCGGCGTGCGGCATCCGGACCGGGCGCTGTTCCTGAAACCCTGCGGCGACATCGGTCAGATCACCCCGCTCGCCGTCAATATCCGCGACCGCGACTCGGTTGCGGCAGTGGTGGCCGGCGCCGATGCTGTCGTCAATCTGGTCGGCATCCTGTTCCAGGCCGGGCCGCAGCGCTTCCAGGCCGTGCAGGCCGAGGGCGCGAGCCTGGTCGCGCAGGCTGCCCAGGCCGCCGGCGTCGCCCGCCTCGTTCATATCTCGGCAATCGGCGCCGACCCCGCCAGCCCGGCCGCCTATGGCCGCAGCAAGGCGGCGGGCGAGGCTGCGGTGCGCGCCGCCTTCCCGGCCGCCACCATTCTGCGGCCAAGCGTTGTGTTCGGCCCGGAAGACAATTTTCTCAACCGCTTTGCCGGCATGGCGGCGCTGAGCCCGATCCTGCCGGTGGTCGGCGGCAAGACACGCTTCCAGCCGGTCTATGTCGGCGACGTCGCCCAGGCAGTGGTCGCAGCCCTGCAGCGGCCGGAAGCCGCCGGCCGGCTTTACGAACTGGGCGGGCCGCGCGTCTACAGCTTTCGCGACCTGCTGAAGCTGATGCTGCACTGGATCAACCGGCAACGCTGTATCGTCGACCTTCCTTTCCCGATCGCCAGCCTGCAGGCCGCCGTCCTGCAGCTCTTGCCGACGCCGCCTCTGACACTCGACCAGGTGCGCCTGCTGCGCCGCGACAACATTGTGGATCCAAACGCGCCGGGATTGGCGGATCTTGGCATCGCGCCGACGCCGCTGGAGAGTGTCGCGCCGATCTATCTGGCGCGATACCGGCGCGGCGCCACAGCCGCCTGGTAAATCCGGCGGTGCATCGAGCTGCCCCCGTATCAAGGAGACCTGCCTTCATGCGTTTTCTGGTCTTTCAGCATATCGCTTGCGAGCATCCGGGCATTCTCCGCGATTTCCTGGCGCGGGACGGCATCGCCTGGGACGCCGTGGAACTGGATGAAGGCGACGCGATACCCGCACTCGACCGCTATGACGCGCTCTGGGTCATGGGCGGCCCAATGGATGTCTGGGAAGAGGACCGGCATCCCTGGCTGATCGCCGAGAAGCAGGCAATTCGCGAAGCCGTGCTGGAACGGCGCCTGCCCTATCTCGGCCTGTGCCTCGGCCATCAATTATTGGCCAGCGCCCTCGGCGGCGCGGTGGGCAAGATGGCGGCGCCGGAAGTCGGCATTCTCGATGTCGATCTCAACGCCGCCGGCAGCGCCGATCCGCTTTTCGCCGGTCTGCCGCAGCGTCTCGCGGCGCTGCAGTGGCACGGGGCCGAGGTGCAGCGCCTGCCCGACAATGCACGCGCCCTGGCGCATTCCCCGCTCTGCCCGATCCAGGCCATGCGGGTCGGCCGGCACGCCTATGGCCTGCAGTACCACATCGAGTTGCTGGATCGGACCGTCAGCGATTGGAGCCGGGTGCCGGCCTATGCGCGCGCCCTGGATGAAGCCCTCGGCGCCGGCTCGATGCAACGGCTGGAGCATCAGGCCTTGCAACTGATGCCGGATTTCAACCGCACGGCGCGACGGCTCTACGACAATTTCATGCAGGTGGCTTTCGAGCGCGCTGTGGTGCCGGCATGAGTTGCCGTCAGGCCGTCCTCAGCAGGTGAAGCCGGCGCCGCGATAGAGCTGGTAGAGCAGGTAAAGGCCGAGCGCCACGCGATAGATCACGAAAGGCGCCACGCTAGCGCGGCGCAGCCAGTACATGAGGAAGCTGAGCGCCAGGAATCCGGCGATGAAAGTCGCGACCAGCGCCAGAGCGGCGCCAGCGGGATCGATCGGCGCGGCATGGGCGCCCATCTGCGCTGCCACCGACAGATAAAGCTGATAGAGAATGAAGATGACGCCGCTCGGCAGGCCGAGCAGCAGGGCGAAGCGAGCGGCTTCCAGGCGCTCGAAGCCGAGCAGGCGGCTGGTCGTAAAGGCAATGCCGAAGCGGCTCACGCCCGGCATCACATCCAGGCACTGCATGAGGCCGATCGCCAGCGCCGAGCCGATATTGAGATGCTCGATGCGCCGCACCGTGAGGCCGAGCCGGTCGGCCAGATAGAGCAGCAGGCCGAAGACGATCAACATGATGGCAATGAGCCAGGCCGAGGCCAGGCTGTCTTCGAGCAGAATCTGAAGAGCGATATTGATGATGGTGGCGGGGATCGCGCCGAGCAGCAGGTATCCCAGCAGCCGGCTGCGCGGATCGCGTTTGCGCTTCAGCACCTGGAGCAGGCCCTGGCCCAGTCCGATGACCTCTCGCCAGAAATACAGCGCCAGGGCCAGGAGCAAACCGATCTCGCCGGCCAGAGCGGTCACCGGATTGGCGAGCGGCCAGCAAAATGTTTTCGCCAGGAGAAGGAGATGGCCCGAAGCGGCAACCGGCAGGTATTCCGTCACACCGCGGATGATGGCCAAAACCAGGATATCGATGTGAGGCACGCTGTCACCCCTGGGTATTCCTCCGGCACGTCAAGCAGTGGCGCGGAGGCCGCCCGGATGGCGCGACATATAGCATGCAGACTCGGTGGAAGCCTATCCGTCTATTTGGTTCCAAAACGGTACTAAATTTTTCCTAGCGCGGGAATTTGACCGGCGGATCAAAAATATTCATGATGAATATATAAAATATAAGACAGTATCACTGTCGTATTTGCATTTTTTTGCTGGATTGGTCGTGGTTTCTGACCTATCTTTCGGCGAAACCGGCCCGGCAATCCGCGTCGCCGGCGCCGCTTGGGCGGCTCATCTCAATCGGGGAGGTTTGTTGTGGCCGAAAAATTGCTGAAATTCGTCTCGCTCGGCCAGGCGACCCCCGACAAGCGCGCCGCCATCGAGCGGCGCCGGGACTTCGGCGAGATCTACCGGGATTTCACCCCGACCCAGGCTGCCGCCCAGGCGAGCCGCTGCTCGCAATGCGGCGTGCCCTTCTGCCAGGTGCATTGCCCGCTCTCCAATAATATCCCCGACTGGCTGAAGCTCGCCGCCGAAGACCGACTGGAAGAGGCCTATGAAATCTCCAGCGCCACCAACAGTTTTCCGGAGATCTGCGGCCGTATCTGCCCGCAGGACCGGCTGTGCGAAGGCAATTGCGTTATCGAGCAGGCGGGGCATGGCGCCGTCACCATCGGTGCGATCGAGCGCCATATCACCGACACGGCCTGGGAAGAAGGCTGGGTGAAGCCGATCCGGCCCCAGACGGAATTGGCGCAATCGATCGGCATCATCGGCAGCGGCCCGGCCGGCCTCGCCGCCGCCGAACAACTGCGCCAGCAGGGATACCAGGTTACCATCTATGAACGCGCCGACCGTTTCGGCGGGTTGATGATCTATGGCATCCCCAATTTCAAGCTCGACAAGTCAATCGTCGACCGTCGCATCAAGCATCTGACGGAAGCCGGCATCACCTTCAAAGGCAATATCGAGATCGGCCGCGATCTCAGCTTCGACCAGCTGCGCAGGCAGCACGACGCCGTGCTGATCGCGACGGGCGTCTACAAGGCGCGCGATATCGCGGCGCCGGGCTCGGGTCTCGGCGGCATCATCCCGGCGCTCGCCTACCTCACCGCCAGCAACAAGCTCGGCCTCGGTGACAAGCCCGGCGCCGATGCCGAGGGGTCGCTGGATGCCGTAGGCAAACATGTTGTCGTCATTGGGGGCGGCGACACGGCGATGGACTGCGTCCGCACCGCAATCCGCCAGGGAGCACGTTCCGTGAAGTGCCTCTATCGCCGCGACCGCCAGAACATGCCGGGTTCGCAACGCGAAGTCGGCCACGCCGAGGAAGAGGGCGTGGAATTCGTCTGGCAGGCCGCCCCCGAAGCCTTCCTCGAAGGCAGCAGCGGCAAGGTCGGCGCGGTGCGCGCGCACCGCATCCATCTCGGCCTTCCCGATGCCGGCGGCCGACAAACGCCGCGGGTGATCGAGAACTCGCATTTCAACCTGGAAGCCGACCTGGTGATCAAGGCGCTGGGCTTCGATCCCGAAGAGCTGCCGCAGATATTCGATGCGCCGCAGCTCTCGGTCAGCAAGGCGGGAACCTTGCGGGTCGATCCGAAGACGTTGATGACCAGTATGCCCGGCGTGTTCGCGGCGGGCGATATCGTCCGCGGCGCTTCGCTGGTGGTCTGGGCGATCCGCGACGGCCGTGACGCCGCCGCCGCCATCCATCAGCACCTGACCGCCGCGAAGCCGGCCGTCAGGGCTGCCGAATAAGTGCCGAGATACCCGATCAGCTTTTACCGCGACTTCGGACCCGTGTTCCGAAGCTTGATCCGAGAAGGATGACCCATATGGCCGAGCAACCCGCATCCTGGATTTCCGCAAGGCAGCGGCTCGCCGCCACCGGCCTCTACGATCCGGCCGATGAGCATGATGCCTGCGGCGTCGGCACCATCGTCGCGATCGACGGCAAGCCGCGCCGCGACGTGGTGCTGAAAGGCATCGAAGCCTTGAAGGCGGTATGGCATCGCGGCGCCGTCGATGCCGACGGCAAGACCGGCGACGGCGCCGGCATCCATGTGCAGATCCCGCATGCCTTCTTCGAGGATTTCATCCGCAAGGGCGGCCAGGAGATCAATAACGAGAAGTTCGCCGTCGGCCAGGTCTTCCTGCCGCGCACCGATCTCTCCAAGCAGGAGCGCTGCCGCGTCATCGTCGAGCGCGAGATCCTCGGCTATGGCTATACGATCTATGGCTGGCGCCAGGTGCCGGTCAATATCGGCGTCATCGGCGAGAAGGCCAATGCCACCCGCCCCGAGATCGAGCAGATCATGATCTGCAACAATCGCGGCGTCACCGAAGAGCAGTTCGAAACCGATCTCTATGTCATCCGCCGCCGAATCGAGAAGGCGGCGGCCGGCGAAGGCATCGGCGAACTCTATATCTGCTCGATGTCGTGCCGCTCGATGATCTATAAGGGCATGTTCCTCGCCGAACAGCTGACGGCCTTCTATCCCGATCTGCTCGATGAGCGCTTCGTCTCGAATTTCGCCATCTATCACCAGCGCTATTCGACCAACACCTTTCCGACCTGGAGCCTCGCCCAGCCCTTCCGTGTCATCGCCCATAACGGCGAAATCAATACACTGAAGGGCAATGTCAACTGGATGACCGCACATGAGACGCGCATGGATTCCGGCGTCTATGGCGAGCATATGGCCGATCTGAAGCCGGTCGTTCAATCCGGCGGCTCAGATTCGGCGGCGCTCGACAATGTCTTCGAGATCATGGTGACGGAAGAGCGTCCGCTGCCGATGGTGCGCTGCCTGCTGGTACCCGATGTCTGGGCCGGTCGCGAGACCATGCCGCAGGCCCATAAGGACCTCTTCAGCTATTGCAATTCGGTCATGGAACCCTGGGACGGACCGGCCGCTATCTGCGGTTTCGCCGGCAACTGGGTGGTCGCCTTCACCGACCGCAACGGGCTGCGGCCGTTGCGCTATGCCATCACCGAAGACGGCCTGCTGGTGGCCGGTTCGGAAACCGGCATGGTGCGGCTGATGGAAGAGAACGTGATCGCCAAGTCGCGCCTCGGGCCGGGCCAGATGATCGCCGTCGATCTCAGCGAGGGCAAGCTCTACAGCAACGCGGAAATTCTCGACAAGCTCACTGCCGGCGCGGATTTCAGCAACTGGGTGAAGCAGATCACCGTGATCGACGACCTGGTGCGCGAGACCCGCGGCCAGCCGACCATTTTCGAGCGTGATCTGCTGCGCCGCCGCCAGGTCGGCGCCGGCCTGACTTTGGAAGACCTCGAACTCATCCTCCAGCCGATGGTGGAGGAGGCCAAGGAAGCCATCGTCTCGATGGGCGATGACACGCCCCTCGCCATCCTCAGCGACCAGTATCGCGGCCTGCATCATTTCTTCCGGCAGAACTTCAGCCAGGTCACCAATCCGCCGATCGACAGCCTGCGCGAAGCGCGGGTGATGAGCCTGAAGACCCGGCTCGGCAATCTCGGCAACGTGCTCGACGAAGACGAGTCGCAATGCCGCCTGCTGCAGCTTGAAAGCCCGGTCCTCTCCACCGCCGAGTTCCAGGCCATGCGCGCCTATATGGGCGAGAGTGCCGCCGAGATCGACTGCACCTTCGACCCCCAGGCCGGCGACCATGCCTTGCGCGATGCCCTGCAGGCGATCCGCCGCCAGGTGGAAGACGCCGTGCGCGGCGGCGCCACCCATGTGATCCTGTCCGACGAGCGGGTCAGCCGCGGCCGTGCCGCCATCCCGATGATCCTGGCGACCGGTGCCGTCCATGTGCATCTGCTGCGCCAGCAATTGCGCACCTTCACCTCGCTCAATGTGCGCTCCGGCGAATGCGTCGACGTGCATCATTTCTGCGTGCTGATCGGTGTCGGCGCCACCACGGTCAACGCCTATGTCGCCGAGGCCAGCATCGCCGACCGCCAGGCGCGCGGCCTGTTCGGCAATCTCAGCCTTGATGAATGCCTGGAGCGCTACAGGAAGGCGATCGACCAGGGCATCCTGAAGGTGATGTCGAAGATGGGCATCGCCGTCATCTCCTCCTATCGCGGCGGCGCCAATTTCGAAGCGCTCGGCCTGTCGCGCACCCTGGTCGCTGAATATTTCCCGAATATGCCGTCGCGTATTTCCGGCATCGGCATGACCGGTATTCAGCATCGCGTTCAAGCGCTGCACAACCGTGCCTGGGCGCCGGATGTCGCCGCCTTGCCGGTCGGCGGCTTCTATCGCTACCGCAAGAGCGGCGAGGTGCATGCCTGGGCGCCGGAACTGATCCACACCCTGCAGACGGCGGTGGCGGCGGAATCCTATTCCACCTTCAAGCGCTACAGCGAGGCGGTCGCCAAGCTGCCGCCGGTGGCGATCCGCGACCTGCTCGACTTCGTGCCGACCGGCAAGACCAGCTCGGTCGACGAGGTCGAGAGCATCACCGAGATCCGCAAGCGCTTCGTGACGCCGGGCATGTCGCTTGGCGCCTTGAGCATGGAAGCCCATGGCACGCTCAACATCGCCATGAACCGTATCGGCGCCAAATCCGATAGCGGCGAAGGCGGCGAGGACCCCGCCCGCTTCCGGCCGCAGCCCAATGGCGACAATGCCAATTCGGCGATCAAGCAGATCGCTTCGGGGCGCTTCGGCGTCACCGCGGAATATCTCAGCAATTGCCGCGAGATCGAGATCAAGGTGGCGCAGGGCGCCAAGCCCGGCGAGGGCGGCCAGCTGCCGGCCTTCAAGGTGACCCTGGAAATCGCCCGGCTGCGCCATGCCACACCCGGCGTCTCGCTGATCTCGCCACCGCCGCATCACGACATCTATTCGATCGAAGACCTGGCGCAGCTCATTTATGACCTGAAGCAGATCAATCCCACCGCCAAGGTCTGCGTCAAGCTGGTGGCGCGCAGCGGCATCGGCACCATCGCGGCCGGCGTGGCGAAGGCGAAAGCGGACGTGATCCTGGTCTCCGGCCATGTCGGCGGCACCGGCGCCTCGCCCCATACCAGCGTCAAATATGCCGGCATTCCCTGGGAGATGGGCCTTGCCGAGGTCCATCAGGTGCTGACGCTCAATCGCCTGCGCCACCGCGTGAAACTGCGCACCGATGGCGGCATCAAGACCGGTCGCGACGTGGTTATCGCCGCGATACTGGGTGCCGAGGAATTCGGCATCGGCACCGCCTCGCTGGTCGCCATGGGCTGCATCATGGTGCGGCAGTGCCATTCCAATACCTGCCCGGTCGGCGTCTGCACCCAGGACGAAAAGTTGCGGGCGAAGTTCACCGGCACGCCGGAAAAAGTCGTCAACCTCTTCAGCTTCATCGCCGAGGAAGTGCGCGAGATCCTGGCCGGGCTCGGCTTCAAGACCTTGAACGAGGTGATCGGGCGGACGGAACTCCTGGAACAGGTCAGCCGGGGCGCTGCCGATCTGGACGACCTCGATCTCAATCCGCTGCTGGCCCAGGCGGATCCCGGCGACCAGGCGCGCTATTGCACCCTGGAAGGCCGCAACGAGGTGCCGGATACCCTGGATGCGCAGATGATCAAGGATGCCGGCCCGCTGTTCAACGCCGGCGAGAAGATGCAGCTGCAATACAACATCCGCAACACGTTGCGAGCGATCGGCACGAGGCTCTCCGCCGAGATCACCCGCCGCTTCGGCATGACCAGCCTGAAGCCGAACCACCTGACGGTGCGGCTGCGTGGCTCGGCCGGCCAATCGCTGGGCGCCTTCGCGGTGCAGGGCGTGAAGCTGGAAGTCTTCGGCGATGCCAACGATTATGTCGGCAAGGGCCTCTCAGGCGGCACCATCGTCGTCCGCCAGATGCCCTCAAGCCGGCTCAACGGCAACGAGAACACCATCATCGGCAATACCGTGCTCTACGGTGCCACGGCCGGAAAATTATTTGCCGGCGGCCAAGCCGGTGAACGCTTCGCCGTGCGCAATTCCGGCGCCTTGACCGTGGTCGAGGGCTGCGGCTCGAACGGCTGTGAATATATGACCGGCGGCATGGCCGTCATCCTGGGGGCAGTCGGCGAGAATTTCGGCGCCGGCATGTCGGGCGGCATGGCCTTCATCTATGACGAAGCTGGCCTCTTCCCCGAACGCGCCAATCCCGATTCGATCGTCTGGCAGCGTCTGGACTCGGATTACTGGGAGACGCGGCTGCGCCTGATGGTGGAAGAACATGCCGCCGAGACGCAGTCCAAGTTTGCGGGCCGTCTGCTCAACGACTGGCTGCTGGAGCGCGGCAAGTTCTGGCAGGTGGTGCCGAAGGAAATGCTGAACCGACTGGAACAGCCGCTGAGCGACCGGCCTGCCAGCGCCATGCGGGCTTAGGTCGGTGACGTTGACGCTTCGCTTCGGCAGAAGCCCCCTCCCCGCCCTCCCCCGATTCGGGGGAGGGCGGGGAGGGGGCATCCGCGACGGGGGCATTGGAACACAGCATCCAAGAAGCGACGCGATCACCAAAGGACGGCGCCGGATAAGCATGGGATAGCGCTAAGGGCTGGTCGGCGCGGCGGCGGATTGTTATTCTCCGCCGCGAATCACCGGACGAACCGATGCGCAGCCTTCTGCATTTTCCACTGCACCCGCAATGCCGCAAGATCCGCCTGCTCCTGCGCGAGAAGCAGCTGGATTGCGACTTTCTGACCGAGCGCCCCTGGGATCGCCGCGAAGAGTTTCTGAAGCTCAATCCGGCCGGCGAATTGCCGGTCCTGATCGACGACAACCGCCAGGTGGTTTGCGGCGATTACGCCATCAGCGAATATCTGGAGGAGGCGCAGCCCGCCGTTTCCATGCTGGGCGCCCTGCCCCGCGAGCGGGCCGAGGTGCGGCGCCTGGTGCAGTGGTTCGACCACAAGTTCCAGCGCGAGGTCACGCAGAACCTGCTGCATGAGAAGCTGATCAAGCGCATCTGCGGCCAGGGCGGCCCGGATTCGGCGGCAATTCGCGCCGGCCGCGCCAATATCCGCATCCATCTGGATTACATTGCCTGGCTGGTCGACCGTCGCAACTGGCTGGCGGGAGAACATTTCTCCCTGGCCGATATCACCGCCGCGGCGCATCTCTCCTGCATCGACTATCTGGGCGACGTGCCCTGGGAAGATTTCCCCGATGCCAAGGACTGGTATGCCAGGATCAAGTCGCGCCCGAGCTTCCGGCCGCTGCTGGCCGACAACCTGCCCGGCACCCAGCCGCCGGCGCATTATGCCGATCTCGACTTCTGAGACCACCCGACACGGCCGAGAACCGGATTTGGAGGAGGCGGCCTGATCCTCAAGCCGCCTCAACAACCGGGCTGACCGCCCGGCTGATCAGCCGAGATCGGTCACGTTCTGATGGACATCGTGGTTGATCAGCACCGTGGTGACGATGCTGCCGGCGCCGTTGCCGGCGCCGCTATGCCAATCATATTGATCGTAAGTGACGCCGCCGCTATTGACGCTTCCCGCTTTGTGCCAATGGGCATCCGTGGCATTACCGTCGCCGGCGAGATTGACGCTGTCGACCGAGTCACCGGTGATCGTCAGCTCGTGTTCGCTGCCGGTGGCGCTGATCACGTCCTGGAAGGAGAGCGTCGTGGCATTGCCGCCGCCGCCATTATATCCCGTCATGTCGATATGATTGAGATTCTCGAGATGTGACGTGTCGGCATTCGTGATGCCGATGCCGTTGACCCCGACGGCCAGCGTATTATCGCCGGCACCCATATCGAGTTTGCCGTCGGTCGCGGCGAAGTGCTGATCGAGATAGAGCGTGTCGTCGCCCGATCCCCAGGTGACGTCATGTCCCGGATTGCCGCCGTCATGCAGCAAGGCCGTGCCGGGATGCTTGGCCTCGGTCTCGGTCGAGAGGCTTTCGGTGTGCTGTGTCGTCACCTCGACCGAGGCCGTCGTGGTGGCGGCATGACCGGCGGAATCGGTCACCGTGTATTTGATGTCGCGCTCGCCCTCGGTCTGACTGCTGGTGGTGAAGCTGATGTTGTTGATGAAATTCTGCCACTCGCCGGAGCTATGATCTGTCGTTTCCGTGACCGTCACCTGATAATCGTTGCCGACATGATTGACGGTGACGTCGAAGCCATCGGCGCTCTTCAGGTTGCTGAGGAGATCGCCGACCAGGAAGCCGGTCGTGTCGATGGTGAAGGCGGTGATGTCATTGGCATTATCGCTCAGCTGGATATGCGGGCTGAAGATCTGCTGGTCGAACTGGCTGATGTTCTCCTTGCCGAGATCGACGCCGAAGACCACGTCGTTATAGTCCTTGTCGGCGCCGCTGTTGATGCCGCGATCCTCGAAGCCGACATAGAGCAGGCCGTCGGCCGGGGTGCTGACGCCTGAGATTGCCTGTTTGTCGTCGTTTGGATTGTGGCTGCTCTCGGTGAAGATGACCGTGCCGCTGAGTTCCTGGCCATCAACGAAGATATGGCCGACGCCGTTGCTGTCGAACGTGATCGTCGTCTTGGCATTGAGCGCGGCCATATCCGCATCATAGCCGTTGCCACCGCCGCCGATCGCCGCCTTGATGATGGCGACATCGGTGGCATTGTTGGCGCCGTCCTGCAGCAGGAAGAAGCCAATATTCTGGCCTGCGGCGATGCTGCCGATATTGACGGTCTGCGGCTGGCTGTTGCCGAGGAAGTCGGTGACCAGCGGTGAATGCAGCACATCCGGATTGGCCTGGGTCGAGTCGAGCCAGACGAATTTCACCCCGTCGACATGACCATTGGCGTCATAGGTGTAGACGCCGACGATGCTGTGGAACTTGGCCGCGCCACGCTCGAAGGTGACATTCACGTCGGATGCGAAATTGAGATGCAGATTGTTGGGATCAACGCCGTTCACCAATGCCGGGCTGATCGGCTGGCCCTCGACGCTGGTATTCAAGAGATAGTCGCCCACCGTCTGACTGCCGCTGGGATCGTTGCGCAGCGACAGATTGGTCGTTTCCGAACTGGCGCTGCCGTCGGTCGAACTGACGGCCAGCGTATGATCGTTGAGCCCGTCATCGAGCCGGAAGGGGCGGATGAACTCGTCAGGCTGGATCAGGCCATATTGCAATGCGGTCGGAGAGATGAGGCCGAGTTCTCCGAAGCCGCCGAGGCCGTCTCCCGGATTGAACCCGAAAAAGAGGTGTCCGCCCGCAGTGCCCGCCGGACCGGCCGCCGGACCGGCGGCGGTCTGGATATCGAGATTAGGGTCGGTCTGGGCAATGACCGCGGCAATGTCGATGGGCTTGCCCGCGGCATCATGGAGCGTAACACCGGCCTCTTGATTGGCTTCGGCATAGCCGAGGAGAATGATTGTCTCGTCTCCCACTTTGATCGCCAGGTTGCCCTGCTGGCCGATACGGGCCGCCATATCCCCCGCGAAGGGCAGGTCGATGGTTTCGCCGGGCGCCGCCTGGACGCGGACCACAGTCTCGCCGGGCGGAATGTCTACATGGACCTCGCCGTTCGGCACGCCCGGAATGACAGGCCCCAGGCTAGGCGCCGCCGCATTGCCGCCAGCGGTTCCACCGGCGGCATTACCACCATCCTCGCCGGCGCTGCCGCTCTCACCCGAGGCCTGAGCGAGCAGAATGGTGGTAGGAATATCAGCCTGTTCATCTCGATCATGCGCTGTGTTGCTCGCCGGCACGCCGCTGTTATCGCTTGCCATCCCACGACTCCCAGTTTGGTTTTTCAAAATTGCGGTCGGTAAGGGCGAACCGCAGTACAAATGAAGGCGCTGTCTGTCCCGTTAGGCGGGCAGATGGACAAGGCTACCGTCCACTGGGATGTAGGGCAATGTATCGGGGTGGGACTCACTCACATCTGAATGTGAGTGGATTCATTTAGAGACTAATTTATCTAAAATTTGATCTATTTTATCTCTTGACCGGTGCGATCTGGGTCTAAGCGCAGCGATACGAAGCGGCTTCGCCGATATGGGATTATAAACATATTTCCGCTTGGGATGTTAGCGCAGCCAATAGCCGGCAAATATTAACAGCGCCGGGGGCGTTTAGTTCCCGAACGGAATCGCGGCGCGGCGTGCCCCGCTATTGCCCGACCGCCTTGTCCGGCTTGAGATCGATTTGTTCGATATCGCGCTGCGCCTCGTCGGCCGCCGGGGTATTCGGGGCCTTGTTGACGACCTTCAGCCAATCCTGGCGGGCGCCGTCCTTGTCGCCCTTGAGAAGACGCAGCTTGCCCCGCTCCAGCAGCGCCAAAGGATAATCGGGCGAGATCTTGAGCGCGGTTTCCACGTCGTTCAGCGCGCCCGCCTTGTTATCGAGATGGCGATAGGCGGCGGCGCGCAAGGCGAAGATCTCCGGTCGGTCCTTGGCAAGGCCGGCAGCGACGGTGAGATCCGCGGCCGCATCGCTATACATGCCGGAATTGCCGTAATTCAGCGCCCGGTCGATCAGCAGATCGACATTCTTCGGCTGCACCTTCAGCCCCTCATTCTGGTCGTGCAAGGCAAGCTGCGGCTTGCCGGCCTTGATCCAGGCCTGGCCTGCCTGGCCGAACAGATCGGCCGCCAAGGCGGCCTTGTCCGTCGGCAAGGTCTGGGCGATGCGTTCCAGTTCCAGCGCGCCATCCTCCGGCCGGTCAAGATTGATCAGGGCCAGCGCCTTGCAATGACGCGCAGCATCGCCGCCGCCTTGCTTTTCCCAGGCGACCGCGCTTTCCACCGCCTGATCCGGCTGGCGCTTCGCCAGTAACAGGCAGTCGCTGTATTCCTTCGCGGAGTCCAGCGTCGTATCGTCCGGCGACGCCGAACCGGCCATCGCCGCACCGGATGCTGCCATTGTCACCACCGCGAAGGCGAGCAGGCGTGCCACCGACATCGTCAGCCTTGCCCGACGGCCTGCGTTCTTCCGGAAAGCATATCCTCGCGCCATTAAAACCATCTATGTTGCGAACCTGTCGGCGGGCGACTTGCTGCCTGATCCCGCCGATCCGCGGCACCATCGGTCGAAAGCCGTGCTAAAGCAAGAGCAAACAATGAGTTAGAATAGGACAGCGATATGCCGCCAGGACCGGGACCGTCAGTCGCCCAACCGCATCTCTTCTGCTTTGGCCTCGGCTATAGCGCAACGGCTCTGGCCGATAGCCTGCTGCAGCGCGGCTGGAAAGTGAGCGGCACCTGCCGCACGGCCGAGAAGGCGACGCGCTTGGCGGCGCGCGGCATCACAGCTCACCTGTTCGACCGTGACCGCCCGGTCGCGGAACTCGCCCGCCATCTCCAGGGCGTGACCCATCTCCTGAGCTCGGTGCCACCGGATGCAGCCGGCGATCCGGTGATCGATCTCCATGGCGCTGTGCTGCGGCAGCAGAAAAATTTCGCCTGGACCGGCTATCTCTCCACCACCGGCGTCTATGGCGACCGGCAGGGCGGCTGGGTGGATGAAGAGAGCGCCTTGCAGCCCAGCGGCGAGCGTGGCCGCCGCCGCCTGGCCGCGGAGAAAGCCTGGCTGGAATTGACGCCGCCGGCGCATCTCTTTCGCCTGGCCGGCATCTATGGCCCCGGCTCCTCCGCCCTCGACACCGTGCGCGCCGGCCGCGCCCGCAACATCGTCAAGCCCGGACAGGTGTTCAGCCGCATTCATGTCGCCGATATCGTCCAGGTGCTGCTGGCCTCGATCGCTCGGCCACATCCGGGCCGCGCCTATAATGTCTGCGACGACGATGCCGCGCCGCCGGCCGATGTCGTCCTCTATGCCTGCCGATTGCTGGGGATCGAACCGCCGCCGCCGATACCCTTCGATCAGGCCGAACTCTCACCCATGGCGCGCAGCTTCTATGACGACAACAAGCGGGTGCATAACGACCGCATCAAGCAGGAGCTCGGCGTCTCCCTGCTTTATCCCGATTATCGCGCCGGCCTGGCGGCCATCCTGGCAGCGGAGCAGGCGCCCCCAGCATGAGGTCAGCGCGGCGCTGACAACTTTTCCACTTCGTCGAACAACAGGTCCAGATCCTGCGGCCGCGACAGGCGATGATCGCCATCCTTGATCAGGCGCAACTGCACGTCCGGAGAGGCCAACCGCTGCGTCAGCCGCATCGCTACCGCGAAGGGCACGTCGGGATCGGCCATGCCATGCAACAACCTGACCGGACAATCGATGCCGATCGCCTCGCGCAGCAGCAAATGCCTGCGCGCCTCTTCGATGAGCTTCCAGGAGATGAGATAAGGGTCGTCCGAATAGGCCGAAGGTTGCTCCAGCCGCCCCTCGCTCCGCAGTCGAGCCTGATCGGCGGCGCTCAGTGCGGCAAAGATCAGATCTTCCGTGAAATCCGGCGCGGCGGCGATGCCGATCAGGCCATGGATGCGCTGCGGCCGCGCCAGCGCCGCCAGCAACATCAGCCAGCCGCCCATGGACGAGCCGACGATGATCTGCGGCCCCTCGCTCAAAGCGTCCAAGGCGGCGATGGCATCGTCGCGCCAGATGCCGATCGTGCCCTCGGCAAAATCGCCGCCCGTCTCTCCATGCGCGAAATAATCGAAACAAAGGAAGCCCTGCCCACGCGATCGGCAGAAATCCGCCAGCGCCGTGGCTTTGCTGCCACGCATGTCGGATTTAAATCCCGAAAGGAAGATCACACCTGGGAGACGCGTGCCGAATCCACTGGCAGATTGGCGATGATAAGCCATATGATATCCAGACGGGCGTGCAAGTCGGGTGGCAGGAGCTGGCATGATGATCGATTCGGTCATGGTGATCGGTTTCATGTGGTGTCGTTATTGCGATCTTGCAATCGATTACACCGGCATGCTACGCGGCGCCTTAGATTTTATCGTGACCTTTATCGCGGTTTGAATGTCGGCCGAATTCGACCCCTCCCCCGAGTCTCATCCCAGCCTGAACAAAGGCTGCCCCACCGTTCTACAATTAATCAGCCGGCTGGATGGCGGCGGCGGCGGCCGGATCGCCATCGAATTGTCGAGCACGGTGAGCGAGGCCGGCGGCCGCGCCCTGATCGCCTATGATGGCGAGGCCGCGACCTATGAGCTGACCCGCCATGGCATCACGCCGGTTGAAGAGAAGCTGACCAGCCGCAACCCGATCTCCGCCCACAACGTGGTGCGCCGTCTGGCCGCTGTGATCGCCCAGCACAAGGTCGATATCGTGCACGCGCAAAATGCCAGCCTGGCGGCGATCGGCGCCGCCGCGGCCAAGCGCGCGCAATGCAAGCTGGTCACCACCTTCCATGACGGCCCCGGCCATCTCGCCGCGCTAACCAAGAAGACGCGCGCGGCCTTCGCCAGCAGCGACCATGTGGTGACGCTGTCCTACCTGACCGCCAATGAGATCGCCAAGGCGATGCCGGATCTCCGGCCGCGGATCAGCGTGGTGCCCTATGGCGTCGATCTCACCCGCTTCGATCCCGCCCGCGTCGCCGCCCAGCGCGTCATCCAGCTCGCCAATCTGTGGCGCCTGCCGGATGATCGCCCGGTCATCATGCTGCCGGCGCGCTTTGCGCCGCAGAAAGGTCATGGTCAGCTGATCGAGGCCCTGGCGGAACTCAAGGATCTCGAATTGCGCTGCCTCATGGTCGGCCCCTCGCCCGATGGCGGCGCCTATCGCGAGCAGCTGGAAAACAAGATTCGCGCGCATGGTCTCGATGACCGCATCCAGCTGACCGACGAATGCCGCGACATGCCGGCCGCGCTGATGCTGGCCGATCTGGTGCTCGCCCCCTATCTCGCGCCCTCGACCTATAACCGCGTCATCATCGAGGCGCAGGCGCTGGGTCGCCCGCTCATCGCCAGCGATTTTCCCTATGCCCGCGAGATGGTCGACGGCAGTTCCATGGCCTGGCTCGCCCCGGCCAAGGACAAGGCGGCGCTGGCCTGGGCCATTCGCGACGCCCTCTCGCTGCCCACCGAGGAGCGCGAGCTGCGCGCCGAACAGGTGATCGACAATCTCCGCCAGCGCTCCAACCGAGACGTGATGTGCCAGCAGATGCTGGCCCTCTATGCCAATATCGCCGCCGGCACCGCGCGAGGTGACGCGGTAGCGGTTGCGCATGACGCCGCTGCGCTGGAGGAGGCCGACTTGTCCTCCGACCTGCTGCCGATCGTTGCCGACCAGCGCAAGGATCGCGAGCCGACCGCGCTCGGCGATTGATCTGGCGATTGCGCCCGAAGTGAACCGCCGCTGAGCGCCCATCGGCTGTCGAGCCGGTGACGCCGGCCCTGCCGGCAGCTCTCGATATCGGCGCGGACTTCTTTAAATCCCAACACCGGCGTGAGAGCGAGAGAGCGGATGCGCGCGCTCGACGGCCATGACCGTGCGCCGATCCGAAAGAAGACCGGCTTGGTAGAGGACCAACCCGAAAGACGGATGTGAAGGGCTGCGCAAAAAAATTGCCGCGCGAAAATTGCTGGGGCGCGCGCCGGGCTTGTGCGATCATTTCGCTGCGGTCATGCGCAGGGGGACAGCTTACGGGGTCATCCAGGCAAGCACGACCGGAGCGCAGCAAGAGCAAGCCAGTTTGGTGACTGGATTGCACGATGGCGACGCTGGGTTGTCCCCCTCCTTCGCGATCACCGCAGGCCCTTATCGGCGCAGCAGTCCCTCTGGATTTGTCGGCTTACGATCTTTCAAGCGAACAAACGCAGCAACAGGGAGGCGGAAATGGGTTACACGATCAAATCATATGGCTGGCAGCCGGATCTGCCGGATCGGCGCGATCATCTTTATGCCGCACCGACACCGATCCTGACGGCTCTGCCGCCGAAAGCGGATCTGCGCCCGCAATGCCCTTCGGTTTATGATCAAGGGCAATTGGGCTCCTGCACCGGCAACGCAATTGCCGCCGCGTTCGAATTCAACCGGCTGAAGCAGAAGATCGGCCGCCGGGACTATGTCCCATCGCGCCTGTTCATCTACTACAACGAGCGCGCCATCGAGGGAACGGTGGACAATGACAACGGCGCGCAGATCCGCGACGGCATCAAGAGCATCGCCCAGCAGGGCGTCTGCGGCGAGACGACCTGGCCTTACGATATCAGCCAGTTCGCCACCAAGCCGCCACAGCCCGCCTATGTCGAAGCCCTGAAGAATCAGGCCCTGGCTTATAGCCGGGTGGCCCGCAGTCTCCAGCAAATGAAAGCCTGCCTCGCTTCCGGCTTCCCCTTCGTTTTTGGCTTCACCGTCTATGACAGCTTCGAAAGCAACACGGTTGCCAAGACCGGCGTCGTCGAAATGCCGAAGCCGAAGGAGCAGGTGGTGGGCGGCCATGCCGTGCTCGCCGTCGGCTACAACGATGCCACGCAGCGTTTCATCGTGCGCAATTCCTGGGGCAGGAAATGGGGCATGCGCGGCTATTTCACCATGCCCTATCTGTATCTGGCCGACGAAAATCTCTCCGACGACTTCTGGACCATCCGCCTGGTGGAAAATCCCGATCCGGCCAAGTCACGCCGAACAGCACAGCGCAGCGCGCGGCGCAAGAGATGACTCGCGGCGGCAAGCACCGCAAGCCGGCCCAGCATCCTGCGGCGCCAGCGGCAACGACGGAGTTGCGACAGCGCGCGCCGGCCGGCTGAGTGCCGCTCATGCGAAGATGAAGACTTGTCGTTTGTCGCGGACAACCGACCTCGCAATAGTGGCCTCGATCCAATCGCATCGAGGCCACCATGCATCGCCCGTCCTCCGCTGCACCGCATTCCGCCACCGACGACCCCACTGATCGCCTCGCCGCCGGTTCCCAGGAGGCACCTCTGCTGTGCACGCTGGACGGCCGCATCGCGCTGCTGACGCTCAATCGCCCCGCCAAGCTGAATGCGCTCAGCTATGAACTCATCGACGGCCTGCTCAGGCAATTGGACCTGATCGAAGCCGATCCCGCAATTGGCGCCGTCATCCTGACCGGCGCGGGCGAGGCTTTCTCCGCCGGGGCCGATATCAGCCAATTTTCCGCAAGCGTCGCCCAGGGACCGGCAAAGGCGCTCCGCGACTTCGTGCGGCGCGGACAGGCTTTGACCGCGCGGCTGGAAGCCTTCCCAAAACCGGTGATCGCCGCTGTAAACGGGCTTGCCTATGGGGGCGGCTGCGAGATCACCGAAGCGGTGCATCTCAGCATCGCCAGCGAGAATGCGCTTTTCGCCAAGCCGGAGATCAAGCTCGGCATGCCGCCCACTTTCGGCGGCACCCAGCGCCTGGCGCGGCTTGCGGGACGCAAGCGCGCGCTCCATCTGCTGCTGACCGGCGAGGCATTCAGCCCGGCCGAGGCCCTTGGCATGGGCCTGATCAATGCCGTCGTGCCGCATGCCGGGCTGATGCCCGCAGCCACGGCGCTCGCCCTGCTTATCCTGCGGCACAGCCCGGAGGCCATCGCCGCGATCCTTCAGGCGGTAACGCGGGGCCTCAATATGCCGATCGCCGAGGGACTGCTGGTCGAGGCCGAGCAGTTCGCGAGGCTCGCCGGCGGCGCCGGTTTGCGCGAGGGCCTGGATCGCTGGCTCAATCGGCGACGTTCCGAATCCGCGACGGGAATCTGCTGACAGGCGCGCCGCGCGCTGGCGCGGCATCGTCAGGGGCTTCGTTCCGTTCGGAGGCCGCGTTCAGTTCGGCCTCGATCCAGTGGCGGAAGGCCTTCACCGCCGGCCGCCGCAGGGCCGCAGCCGGCGCAACCAGCCAGTAGCTGGTATCGCAGAAGCGGGGCGGCCCGAAGATTGCGACCAGCCGGCCGGAAGCGAGATCTCCTGCCGCCAGCGGCAGGCGGCCCATGGCGACGCCGAGACCCCGGGCCGCCGCTTCCAGGGCCATATGGATGGTGTCGAAGCTGAGCGACCGGGTTCCCGCCGGAAGGGCAAGTCCGGCGCGCGCGAACCAGCTATCCCAGTCTTCGCTGACATCGGCAACGCGCAGCAATGTGGCGGCGGAAAGATCGGCCGGCCTCGCCATTGTCTTCGCAAGACCCGGCGCGCAGACCGGCACCAACCGCTCCTGCACCAGGCGGATCGCCGTCAGCCCCTGCCAGCCGCCGCTTCCCATGCGGATGGCGAGATCGACGCCGTCGCGCGGGAAATCGACCTGACGATGATGGGTGTCGACGGCGATTTCGATTTCCGGATGGCGCGCCTGGAAACGCGGCAGATGCGGCATCAACCAATGGAGCCCGAAGCTCGGCGCCACGCTGACGGCCAGTCTTCCGCTCGCCGCCTGCCCGGGCAGCCCGGCGCTGGCACGGGCCAGGAGGTCGAGCGCCTCCCGCACCTGCGGCAGATAGTCGGCACCCGCTTTGGTCAGGGCGAGGCTGCGATTGCCGCGGATGAAAAGTTGGACACCCAGCCAATCCTCTAATGACTGGATGGCATGGCTGAGGGCGCTGGGTGTCACATGCAGCTCCGCCGCCGCCAGCTTGAAACTGAGCAGCCTTCCGGCCGCCTCGAACAGGCGCATGGTATGGAGGGGTGGCAGGCGGTAAGGCATGGGGCGTTCCTTTGTTCGCGCGCAGCTTCCCCGCCGCCGGTCTGATTGCCAAACGACTTTGCCTTATACCAGATGAGCAGGATTCATCCGAAGCAGCCAATGCCACCGGTTTCGTGGGTATTTGGACCTAAAGCGGGCATCCCTTGCCTTCCGAAAGCTGCGTCGTTATAACCGCGCGTCCGGCACAGAGCGGCCACGGCTAAGCATAGGGCATGCCCAACCGCGTTCGGACGATCTAACTCGTTGAAGGATAT
This sequence comes from Terriglobia bacterium, assembly GCA_035539075.1. Taxonomy (GTDB): domain Bacteria; phylum Pseudomonadota; class Alphaproteobacteria; order Dongiales; family Dongiaceae; genus Dongia_B. The sequence continues at coordinate 122 of DATLJB010000237.1, read as the reverse complement.
AGAAAATGCCCAAGATGAAGACCAAGAGCAGCGCCAAGAAGCGCTTCAAGCTCACGGCCACCGGCAAGGTGAAATTCAAGCCTGCCAATAAGCGCCACGGCCTGATCAACCGTCCCAAGGAC
>DATLJB010000236.1:0-7956 GCA_035539075.1 Terriglobia bacterium | reverse complement strand
GCGTGTGCCGAAGGGTCGCGATCCGCGCGTCGGCATCGTCAGCCTCGGCTGCCCCAAGGCGCTGGTGGATTCCGAACGCATCCTCAGCCGCCTGAAGGCCCAGGGTTACGAAATCACCGATACCTATGCCGGCGCCGATGTGGTCATCGTCAATACCTGCGGCTTCCTCAACAGCGCCAAGCAGGAATCGCTGGATACGATCGGCGAAGCCATCGCCGAGAACGGCCGCGTCATTGTTACCGGCTGCATGGGCGGCAATGAGGAGTCCATCCGCTCCATTCATCCCAGCGTGCTGTCGGTGACCGGTCCGCAGCAATATGAATCCGTGGTCGAGGCGGTCAACAATGCCGTGCCGCCGAAGCATGACGCCTTCATGGATCTGGTGCCCCCGGCCGGCCTCAAGCTGACGCCGCGCCATTACGCCTATCTGAAGATTTCCGAAGGCTGCAACCATCGCTGCACCTTCTGCATCATCCCGAGCTTGCGGGGCGACCTCGCCAGCCGCTCGGCCCGCGACGTGCTGATCGAGGCGGAGAACCTCGCCAAGGCCGGCGTCAAGGAACTGCTGGTGATCTCGCAGGATACCAGCGCCTATGGCCTCGATCTGAAGCATGCCGAAAGCACCTGGCGCGGCAAGAAGGTGAAGGCACGCATGACGGAACTCTGCGATGCTTTGAGCGAGCTCGGCATCTGGACGCGCCTGCATTATGTCTATCCCTATCCCCATGTCGACGAGATCATGCCGCTGATGGCGGAAGGCAAGGTGCTGCCCTATCTCGACATTCCCTTCCAGCATGCCAGTCCGAATGTCCTGAAGGCGATGCGCCGCCCGGCCAATCAGGAGAAGGTGCTGGAGCGCCTGCGCAAGTGGCGCGAGATGGTGCCCGACCTCACCATCCGCTCGACCTTCATCGTCGGCTTCCCCGGCGAGACCGAAGATGATTTCAACTACCTGCTCGACTGGCTGGACGAGGCGCAGATCGACCGTGCCGGCTGCTTCAAATACGAGAATGTCGACGGCGCCAAGGCGCAGGAACTCACCGATCATGTCGACGAAGACGAGAAGCAGGATCGCTGGGACCGCTTCATGGAAACGCAGCGCCAGATCAGCGAAGTCAAGATGGCGCGCAAGGTCGGCACGCGGATCGATGTGCTGATCGACGAGGTCGACGAGGACGGCGCCATCGGCCGCTCTTCGGCCGACGCGCCGGAGATCGACGGCAATGTCTTCATCAACGGCGACGAAGCGGCCAAGCTTCAGCCGGGCGATCTCGTTCAGGTCGAGGTGGAAGCCGCCGAGGATTACGATCTCTGGGGCAGCGTCGCCGCCAAGAACTGAGCGGCCGGAAACCGGCGCCGCTCAGAGTGTTGACGGAACCTGCAAACCGCGCTTCAGCAGCGACTGCCAGGCTTCTTCCGCTGAATCGACGATCTCGAACAGATTGAGGTCGCGCGGTGCGATCACGCCGTATTCCATCATGACGTCGTAATTGAAGACCCGCCGCCAGTAATCGCGGCCGACCAGCACAACGGGCGCCAGCTTCGCCTTCCCGGTCTGCTGCAAGGTCAGGATCTCGAACAGCTCGTCCATCGTGCCGAAGCCGCCGGGAAACACGGCCAAAGCGCGGGCCCGCATAGCGAGGTGCATCTTGCGCATGGCGAAATAATGGAAGCGGAAGGTCAGTTCCGGCGTCGTATAGGCATTGGGCACCTGTTCATGCGGCAGGGTGATATTGAAGCCGATGGTGGGCGCGCCGGCCTCCATGGCACCACGGTTGGCCGCCTCCATGATGCCTGGTCCGCCGCCAGTGGCGATGACATTGTCGCGCCAGCCATCGGTCGGATTGAGCGCGCCGCCCTTCTCGGAGACGAGGCGCCCGAAGGTGCGCGCCTGCTCATAATAATGAGAGAGCGTCTTCGCCTGATCGGCCTTTTCCCGCGCCGCCCTGTCGCCCGGAGCGGCCGTCGCATAAAGCGCCTCGACCTGCTCCGGCGAAGGCGTGCGCGCGCTGCCAAAGCAGATGATGGTCGAACGCACATGCCAGTCGCGCAACAGCAGATCGGCCTTGCTGTATTCCATGGCAAAGCGCAGGCCGCGCATTTCGCGCCGGTTGAGCATGAAATCGGTGTCCTCAGCCGGCAGCAAATAGCTGGGCGAGGTCATCTGGCGAGTGGCGTCGGGCATGTTCGGACTCTTGGCTGATACGCATGATTCGGCCGCATCTTAGCTCAACAGGCCGGTCGACTCTCAAGAAATCAGATGGATCAGCGGGAGACGGCCGAGGCCAGACGGCGGAACACGCGGCCGCCAAAGGCGATCACGGCAAGACCGACGGTTAGAATTCCGCCGCCGATGATCAGGCCCTCGGTGATCGGCTCGCCCAATTCGACGATGCTGAGGATGACGCCGACCACTGGCATCAGCACCGAGAAGGGCATCACCTCGTCAACCCGGTAGCGCATCAGCAACCGGTACCAGAGCGCATAGGGCAGCACGCAGCCGAGGAAGGCCAGGACCAGGATAGCGATCCAGCTTTCCGCGCCAATGCTCTGTAACGCGGGAAGTGGGTTGCCTTCGAAGACCAGCGAGGTCACCCATAATTGCGGCGCCGCATAGCGCAGCAACCCGGCATAAACCGCCAAACCGGAATCGCGGCTCCAGACGGCGATGCCGACCTGGCCGCCGGCCCAGAAGGCGCCGCTGAACCCGACCAGCAGGATACCGAGCAGCCGCCCCTCGCCGCTCGGCCGGCCGATGACGATGGCGATGCCGATCAGCACCAGCGCCATGCCGATCCAGTTGCGCAGGCTGGGTTTGTCCCGCCCGACGATCCACGACAGCAGCGCGGCAAAAGGGATCTGTAGTTGCAGGATCAGCATCGCCATGGAGGCGGGCAGCAGTTTCAATCCGGACAGCAACATGGCGGCCTGGATGGTTCCGGCGGTCAGCGAAATGACCAGAAGGTGACGGGGTCGGGTGCGGAGGTGGGGCGCCACTGGAAACAGCACCAGACCGGCAAGGCTGTAGCTTACCGCCATCAGCAGGATCGGCGGCAATTGCCCCACCAGCGGCTTCGCCAGTGTCAGGACACCGCCCCATAGAACTTGCACGAAGATGGCCAGACAAACATCGATCGGCGACATGGCACCCCCTGATTCGCCGCCGAGTGTAACCCGCCTCAGTCCCCTGCGCTCCGGTCAATTGCAGGTCGCCGCGACAAAGCGCGAGAGGCCGAACATCAACCGGTAACGGTTCGCCGGTAGTTATCGCCGTTTCGCTACGTTGCGGCGCAGCACAGGAGCCTCGTTACGCGGGCAAACGACCCCTTTCGCCTGGCCGCGACGCATGAGGATTCGGCATGTAACGCGCCCACATATGGCGGTGTGAAAGCGCTTCCCCTCCCCGTCGGACTGGCTAGAATGCGCCGCATCCGCGACTTCTAGGATCTAGGACATGAGCATCGACGCGGCCGCCCTGCGCGGCAACTGGAACTACCCGACCTCGGTGAAATTCGGCTGCGGCCGCATCTCGGAGCTGGCCGATCACTGCAAGGCGCTCGGCATGAAGCGGCCGCTTCTCATCACCGATCCTGGCCTCGCCGACCTGCCCATGGTGAAGCAGGCGATTGAGCGCAACAAGGCCGCCGGCCTGCCGACCGGTCTCTTCAGCCAGGTCCAGGGAAATCCCACCGGCAAGAATGTCGAAGACGGCGTCAAGGCCTTCAAGGATGGCGGCCATGACGGCGTCATCGCCTTCGGCGGCGGCTCCGCCCTGGATGCCGCCAAGGCCGTCGCCCTCATGGTCGGCCAGAAGCGTCCGCTGTTCGATTTCGAGGATGTCGACGACTGGTTCACCCGCGTCGATGTGGGTGGCATGGCGCCGGTCGTCGCCGTGCCGACCACTTCGGGCACGGGCTCCGAAGTCGGCCGCGCCTCTGTCATCACGGACGAGGCCGTGCATGTGAAGAAGATCATCTTCCACCCGAAGATGCTGCCCGCCATCGTCATCGACGATCCGGAACTGACGGCCGGCCTGCCGCCGCATATCACCGCTGCGGTCGGCATGGATGCCCTCTCGCATAACCTCGAGGCCTTCTGCGCCCCCGGCTTCCACCCGATGGCCGACGGTATCGCGATCGAAGGCATGCGCCTCATCAAGGAATGGCTGCCGACGGCGGTCAAGGACGGCAAGAACCTCATCGCCCGCTCTTATATGATGGTCGCCTCCAGCATGGGTGCCACCGCTTTCCAGAAGGGCCTCGGTGGCATGCATGCGATCGCCCATCCGCTGGGCGCGCTCTATAACACCCATCACGGCCTCACCAATGCGGTCCTCATGCCCTATGTGCTGGACTTCAACCGCAAGGCCATCGACGAGAAGCTGACGAGCCTCGCTCGCTACCTAAACCTGCCCAACCCGTCCTTCGGCGCCGTGCAGAAATGGATCCTCGATCTCCGCAAGGAGATCGCCATCCCCCATACGCTGCGCGAGATCAAGGTCGACGACAAGCAGGTCGACAAGGTCGCGGCAATGGCGGCGGTCGATCCCTCGGCCGGCGGCAACCCGATCAAGGTCGGTGCCGGCGAGCTGAGGCAGATCTTCGTTGCCGCTTTGGACGGCAAGCTGGCAGCGTAAGCGTCGCCACATATCTCAGACATCATCCCGTGGTCTTTTGTGAGACCACGGGATTTTGTTTTTCAAAGACTGTTGTCGTCAGAGGCTTCGGTCATCAAAGGCTGGCATAAAGCGCTTCGACCAGGCGCTGGCGGCGCGGGTCGATGCTGTCGCCAAAGCCCTGCATGTGGCAGGTGACGAAGGCGAAGCCGATGCGGGCCTCCGGATCGGCGAAAGCGAGCGTTCCGCCCCAGCCGGTATGGCCGAAAGCTCGGAGCGAGGCTTTCGCGCCGTAGCATGCATCCTTGAGGCGGAAGCCGGCAGCATAAGCGGCCGGGGTTCCGTCACAGCCGTCGACACCGTCGAAGCGCGGACGGATCGCTTCCGCAAGCGCGTCAGCGGAGAGCAGTTTTGAGCCGCGGGCAACCAGACTGCCATAGATGGTCGCGAGACCGCGCGCATCGCCATGGCCGTTGGCGCCGGGAATCTCCGCGGCGCGCCAGGCGCGCTCGTTCGGCGTCGTCGCCGCGAAGCTCGGATTGCGGCAGGAATGCGGATACGGGCTCGCCAGCGTCTCGGCCAGCCAGTCGGATGTATGCGCGCCCTCGATCATCACCGCGGCGCGATGATCCTCCTGCACCGGCAGACCAATGAAGAAAGGCACGTCGAGCACCCACGCGATCTCTTCGGCGATAAAACGGCCGGGGCTGCGTCCATCTACCCGTCGCAACGGCTCGCCGGCGAGATGGCCGAAACTCAGCGCATGATAGATGCAGCGGCTGCCGGGCACCCAGAGCGGAGCCATTGCTGCCAGAGCATCGACATAGGGTGTCCAGGCATAGAGGCCCTCCAGATCCATCGGTATGGAGAGGCCATCGAGCCCCGCCTGATGCGAGAGCGCGAGATCGAGCGAGATATCCTGCTTGCCGCTGGCGCCGAATTCCGGCCAGACATCGGCGATCGGCGCGTCGTAGCGCAGCTCGCCGCGCGCCACCAGCATGGCGACCGCCAGCGACATGACGCCCTTGGTCGCCGACCAGACATTGACCAGCGTGTCGCGCTGCCAGGGCCGCGTCCGCGCCGGATCGGTAAAGCCGCCCCAGAGATCGGCGACGACCTTACCATCGACCATGGCCGCCACCGCCGCACCGTGTTCAAGCCCATCGGCGAAGATGCTGGAAAAAGCTTCCCGCAGGACGGCAAAGGCGGGGTCGCTGGTTCCCTGGATTGTCGCGGCACTGACGGCCATCATGGACTCCTGTGGTATGGGTATCGGGCAAGGCCTCTTTTGATACATCGCGGCACTCGAAATCCCAAATAGTGTCGCCGATCCCGTGCTTCGCCAAAAAAAGCCGGTCACAGCGAACCACCGTGCCGAAGGCGAGCCCCCGGAAATCCGTGATCCATATCGCTTGCCGCGGGCGGCCTTTCACGGCATCGTTACAATTGGGGATGTGAGCGTGGTGGCTCGGGACCAGGAAGGATGCGCGGGGCGCATCGACCTTGCGCCACTCCACGCATGACGGGGAGAGAGGTCATGGGCCGTCTACGCCAGGCATTGCGCGCCGATCTGCAATCGGGAAAGCAGGATCGCCGTTTCGGCAGCGGCTGGATCAGCGGCGTCTTCGCACTGTTCTTCGCCATGGCGGGATTGATCGCCGTTCTCTGTCTGCGTTTTCCAGATCTCCTGACGACGCCGATGCTGCGCGATCACTACGATGTGCCGCTGGTGCGCTGGGCGTTGCATCTCGACCTCATCCTCGGCTTCGGCCTTGCCGTGCTCAACCTCGCATTGCGGCGCCAGAAGATCATGGGTTTCACCGCCATCACCGGCATCCTGATCGCTACTCTGCTCGGCGGATCGCAGGCCACCTCGGCCGGCGAACTGACCAGCAGTGCCTATCTCGGCCTCGACTGGTTCCTGCTCAACCTCGCCTTCCTCTGCATCATCTTCATCCCGCTGGAGCGCTTCTTCGCGCGATTGCCGGAGCAGTCGATCTTCCGCCAGGACTGGCGCGCCGATCTTTTCTATTTCCTCGTCAACAGCCTGCTGGTGCAGTCGCTGGCCTATCTGTCGCTGAAGCCGGCGCTGACCATTCTCGCCAATACCGATTGGGCGGGCCTGCGCGCGGCGATGGCGAGCCAGCCGATCTGGCTGCAATTCATCGAGATCATGTTCTTGACCGATCTGGTGCAATACTGGGTGCACCGCCTGTTCCATCAGGTGCCGGCGCTCTGGCGCTTCCATGCCGTGCATCATTCGGCAAAGACCATGGACTGGCTCGCCGGCTCGCGCATGCATCTCATCGAAATCGTCTGCCTGCGCGGCTTCACGGTCATTCCGATGTATGTGCTTGGCTACAGCGATCCGGCGCTGAAGGCCTATATCCTCTATGTCTTCCTGCATTCGACCTTCATCCATGCCAATGTCCGCTTCGACTTCGGCTGGCTGAAGCAGGTGATCGCCACGCCGCAATTCCATCACTGGCATCACGGCATCGAGAAGGAGGCGATCGACGTTAATTTCGCCGTCCATTTCCCCCTGCTCGACCGTATCTTCGGCACCCATTACCTGCCCGACAAATGGCCGGGCGGCTATGGCATCGGCGGGCATCCGGTGCCGGATGGATATGCCAGGCAGCTGGTCTACCCGTTCCAGCGGGGATAGACCCACCACTCCGGCTCCGATACAAGGCCGTCACCAGCCGGTCAGGACGATCTTGCCGATGGTACGACCGCTTTCCAGCTTGGCATGCGCCGCACGGAGATTGGCGGCATTGATCGGCGTCAATACCTCGTGGGTGGTCGGCGCCAGGACACCCTTGTCGATCAGCATTGACACTTCGCGCAGCAGACGGTGCTGCTCGATCATGTCGGCCGTCTGATGCGCCGCACGGGTGAACATGTATTCCCAATGAAAGCTGGCGCTCTTATCCATCAGCAGCTGCATCTCCAGCGGCTTTGACGCGCTGACCACGGCGCAAATGCGTCCTTGCGGCGCGATGAGGCCGGCCATGACGGGGAAATAGGTGACAGTATCACTGAGACAGAGAATGTAATCCGGCGCCGGCAGGCCGAGATCGCGCAACTGCTCGCCCATATCCCGGCTGTGATCGATCACGTGATCGGCGCCAAGCTTGCGGCACCAGTCGGCGGAAGCAGGCCGCGACGCCGTTGCGATCACGGTGAGGCGGGCCAGTCTTTTCGCCAGCTGGATGGCAATCGAACCGACACCGCCGGCGCCGGCGATGATCAGCAGGCGCCGGCCGTCATGGCGGCCGCTGCGGTCGATATCGAGCCGGTCGAACAGAGCCTCCCAGGCGGTCAGCGTCGTCAGCGGC
>DATLJB010000235.1:0-13262 GCA_035539075.1 Terriglobia bacterium | reverse complement strand
CAAGGACCTGCATGTTCCCTGTTTCGAGACGCCGACGGGATGGAAATTCTTCGGCAATCTGCTCGACGCCCATCAGGTGACTTTGTGCGGCGAAGAGAGCTATGGCACCAGTTCGAACCATGTGCGCGAGAAGGACGGGCTCTGGGCCGTGCTCTTCTGGCTCAATCTCCTGGCGGTGCGCGGCCAGCCGGTGACCGAGATCCTGCGCGACCATTGGCGCCGCTTTGGCCGCCATTATTATTCGCGGCACGATTACGAAGCGCTCGACACCGCCGTTGCCAATCGCATGATCGATCAGTTGCGCAGCGGTCTCGGTTCGCTGGCCGGCAAGCAATTCGGCAGCCGCAATCTGCGCGCGGCAGATGATTTCACCTATCATGACCCGGTCGACGGTTCGGTCAGCGCCAAGCAAGGCATCCGCCTGATGTTCGAAGACGGCGCTCGCATCGTCGTCCGTCTCTCCGGTACCGGCACGGAAGGGGCGACGCTCCGACTTTATCTCGAGAGCTATCAGCCCGATCCGGCGCGCCAGGCCGAGAATCCGCAATCGGCTCTTGCCGATCTCATAGACATTGCCGAGCATGTGATCGGCATCAAGCGGCAATCCGGCCGCCAGCAACCCGATGTGATAACATGACAGACGCCAGCACCGACCTCAGCCATTCCGCTGCCTGGGCCTTTCTCGACCAGCACCAGCGCGACATCGAGAAAACGCATCTTCGCGACCTCTTTGCGCAGGACCCCGCGCGGTTCCAGAAGATGCAGGCGCGTCTCGCGACGGGCCAGGGCGATCTCCTTTTGGACTTTTCCAAGAACCGGCTGACTGACGCAACCTTGCCACTGCTCTTCGACCTCGCCCGGGGCGCCGATCTCGAGACCTGGCGTAACCGCATGTTCGCCGGCGACAAGATCAACATCACGGAAAACCGCGCCGTCCTGCATGTCGCGCTCCGCAACCGGTCCAACCGGCCGATCAAGGTCGATGGGCAGGACGTGATGCCGCTGGTCAATGGCGTCCTCGAAAAGCTGCGGGTCTTCAGCGAGCAGGTGCGCGACGGCACCTGGCGCGGCGCCACCGGCAAGCGCATCCGTTACGTGGTCAATATCGGCATCGGCGGTTCGGATCTCGGCCCCGCCATGGTGGTGCAGGCCCTGCGCCGCTTCCGCCATCCGGAGCTGACCTTCCATTTCGTCTCCAATGTCGACGGCGCGCATCTGGAAGCGGTGCTCGACCAAGTCAATGCCGAGGAGACTTTGTTCATCATCTCCTCCAAGACCTTCACCACCCAGGAGACGATGACCAACGCCAACAGTGCCCGCAAATGGCTGACGGCGAAAATCACCACCGAGGGCGCCGTCGCCAAGCATTTTGTCGCCGTCTCCACCAATGGCAAAGGCGTCGCCGCCTTCGGCATCGACCAACACAACATGTTCGAGTTCTGGGACTGGGTCGGCGGACGCTATTCGCTGTGGTCGGCGATCGGCCTGCCGATCCTGCTGGCGGTGGGCTGGAGCGAGTTCACCAACATGCTGGCCGGCGCTCATGCCATGGACCGGCATTTCGCCGAAGCGCCGCTGGAAGGCAACCTGCCGGTCATCCTCGGCCTGATCGGCGTCTGGTATGCGAATTTCTGGAAGGCGAGCAGCATCGCCATCTTGCCCTATGCCCAGGACCTCGCCCGCCTCGCTGCCTATCTGCAGCAGGCCGACATGGAGAGCAACGGCAAGGGCGTCACCCGAGCGGGCAAGCCGGTCGAGACCCTGACCGGCCCGATCCTCTGGGGTGAGGCCGGCACCAATGGCCAGCACGCTTTCTATCAGCTGATCCACCAGGGCACGCATCTCATCCCTTGCGACTTCATTCTGCCGGTGCAGGATCAGGGCGCCTTCAGCGACCACCATCGCCTGCTGGCCGCTAATTGCTTCGCTCAGACCCAGGCGCTGATGCTCGGCAAGACGGCCGATGAAGTGCGCCGCGAGATGGGCGCCGCCGGCATCGCCGCCGATCAGGTCGAGCGGCTGGTGCCGTTCCGCACCTTCAGCGGCAATCGTCCCAGCAATACGATCCTCATCCGCAAGCTCGACCCTTATCATCTCGGCATGCTGATCGCCCTATACGAGCACAAGATCTTCGTGCAGGGCATCATATGGGACATCAATTCCTATGACCAATGGGGCGTCGAGCTCGGCAAGCAATTGGCAGGCGATATCCTCTCCGGCACAGGCGCCAAACGTGACGCATCGACAGAAGGGCTGCTTGCTCTCTATGATGCGCTGCAAGTAAAGAAATGAACGCGCAGTCAGGGGAGAGGAAACGTGTTCAAGATCGATCGCAGCCGGGCTGATCTGGCGGCTGCCTATAAGGCCAATCCGCTTAACCCCTATCCCAGCTCGGATCTGCAGAAGCTGCTGCAGCGGCTGCGTTGGGGCGGCGTTCGTGGTCGCGCTATCATCGTCTGCACGGTGCCGGAAAAGGAATGGCATCTGGGCCGTCTCGGCGAGCGTCGCGGCACGGCCGTGACGGTCGATGGGCCAGCCTTCCATCGCTATGAAGACGCGCTTTGGGCCTGCTTCCGCGCCAGATGGCGCGAGGTCAGCGGCGAAGATTGCCCCATCGAGTAAGCGGCCGCGCGTCCCTTTTTCCGCACCGGAAAGACCAGTCCATGAGCAAATTACCTAAGCGTATTCTCGGTTATACCGACAAAGTCAGTGTTGCGCCCGGCGACAAGATCGACTTCAAGGTCAGTTCTCCCCTGCCCGGTAGCTATTCGGCCCGCATCGTCCGGCTGATCTGCGGCGACGACACCAAGGACGGTCCAGGTCTCAAGACCGAGCCTGTCGTAACGCCGATCGACGGTTCTTATCCAGCCCGCTGGCAGCCGATGCGCCACGGCTCCTATGCCGTCATCGAGGATTCGGCCGCCTTCGTCCAGCCCGGCATCACACTTGAGGCGATGATCTGGCCGACCCTGCCGGGCAATGGCGAGATGCAGGCCATTCTCGGCAATTTCGACGCCGATACTCAACGCGGCTATGCGCTCTATATCGATGGCGAGGGCCATCTTAGCTTCCGCGTCGACGATGTCGCGCCGGTGCGCCTCTCGACGCCTCTCTTGTCGCGTCACTGGTATCATGTCGCCGTCAGCTGCGATCTGGCGAGCGGTCATGTCATCCTGCGGCAGGACCGGCAGCTCGACTATCCGCGCCAGCCGCGCGTGGCGATGACGGAAGCCAAATTCGCCCTCGGCCAGCATGCAGGCAAGGGTGGCAAGTTCATGATCGCCGCCTGGATCGACGACAATGTCGCCACCGCCCATTACAACGGCAAGATCGACAGCCCTCGGGTGCTCACCGATGCCCTCGACGCCACGGCCTTAACGGCCCTGAAACCGGGTGTTGCGCCAAAGGCGCCGGCCATCGCCGTCTGGGACTTCGTGCAGGATGTCACCGGCACGAAAATCGTCGACGTCTCCGGTCACGGCCGCCATGGCCATACCGTCAACCTGCCGACACGGGCCATGAAGGGCTGGAACTGGGATGCCAGCGAGATGAACTGGCAGGCGAAGCCGGCGCATTATGGCGCCATCCATTTCCACGATGACGACCTCTATGACTGCGGCTGGGAAACCGACTTCACGCTGCAGATTCCGGCCGACCTGAAGAGCGGCATCTATTGCGCCGAATTGCGCCAGCAGGGTCCGCAGGGCGAGATCGACGACATGATCCCGTTCTATGTGCGGCCGCCGCGCGGCAAGGCAACGGCGCCTCTGGCGCTGCTCATTCCAACGGCGAGCTACCTTGCCTATTCCAACCATCAGATGGCGAGCAGCTGGACCTTCGACGAGCTATCCACCAACAAGTTCACGACGCTGAGCGCCGGGGATCGCTATCTGGAAGAGAATTTCAGCTTCGGCCTGTCGACCTATGACAGCCATACTGATGGCAGTGGTGTGTGCTATTCATCGCGCCTGCGCCCCGTCATCAATATGCGGCCGCGCGCAGAACTGTGGCAGTTCAATGCCGATACCCATATCACCGACTGGCTAGAGCAAAAGGGCATCGCCTATGACGTCATCACCGATGATGACATGGAGGCGGAAGGCGCCGAGCTGCTCAACCGCTATCGCTGCGTGATGACGGGGACACATCCCGAATACTACACCGCGAAGATGATGCAGAGTGTGCGCGACTTCACCAACCAGGGCGGCCGCCTCATCTATCTCGGCGCCAACGGCTTCTATTGGCGGATCGCCTATCACCCGACCCTGCCCGGCGTCATGGAACACCGCCGCGCCGAAGACGGCATGCGCGGCTGGATCTCGGAAGACGGTGAATATTACATGAGCTTCACCGGCGAATATTCCGGCCTGTGGCGCCGCAACGGCCAGCCGCCGCAGGGCCTGGTCGGCACCGGCTTCACCGCCCAGGGCTTCGACATCTCAAGCTGGTACGAGCGCACGGCGGACAGCTTCGATCCACGCGCGGCCTTCATCTTCGAAGGGATCGGCAAGGATGAGAAGATCGGGGATTTCGGCCTGATCGGCGGCGGTGCCGCCGGCTGGGAAATCGACCGTGCCGATCCGCAGCTCGGCACGCCGCCGCACACGCTGGTCGTCGCCGTCGCCTCGGAATTTCCCGCCAGCTATCACTGGGTCAAGGAGGAGTTCAACCACTCCCATTCCGCCGTCAATGGCGAGAATTGCCCGATGGTGCGGTGTGACATGACCTTCTTCGAAACGCCGAAGGGCGGTGCCGTCTTCTCGACGAGCTCGATCTCATGGGCCGGCAGCTTCGCCCATAACGGCTATGACAACAATGTCAGCCGCATCACCGAGAACGTCATCAAGCGCTTCATCGATCCAGCACCGCTTTAGAAGCACGATCGTTTCAGGTGCAAGCCTGCAGGCTTCCACCTGAAACGTGAACCGCCCTCAATCTTATTGAAGAGGCGCCGGATCAACACCTGGTCGGATCAGGCCTTCTTTATCTGCTCCCGCAGATCCGAGACGGCATTGGCATGGGCGTCGAAGCCCTCGTAGTCGGCCAGTGCCTTGGCGGGCTTGGCCATCTGCGGATAGCCCTTCGGCGTGACGTAAGCGAGCGACGTCCGCTTCAGGTAATCGAAGACCGAGAGCGGCGATGCTGTCCGCGCGGCACCCGACGTCGGCAGGATGGCATTGGGCCCCAGCACGTAATTGCCGAGCGTGTTCGGCGTATGAGCACCCAGCAGAATCTCGCCGGCGTTGCGGATGCCGCTGAGATGCTCGAACGGTTCCGCCGCATGCACCATCAGATGCTCCGGCGCGTAGTCATTGACGAAGTCGAAAGCCGCTTGCATGTCAGGCGCCAAGACGACACCGCCGCGCGTGCCGCTCAACACTTCGTCGCAATAGCCGACGCGCGTCTCTGACATCTTCTTGTAGAATTCCGGAATGGCGGCGATGGCAGCTTCAGCCACCTGGCGCGAATTGGTCACCAGGAAGGCCGATGAATCCGGCCCGTGCTCCGCCTCGATCAGCAAATCGAGTGCTGCCAGGGCGCCATTTGCAGTCTCATCGGCGAGAATGATGGATTCCGATGGCCCCGCGATGAAACCGGGATCGATAACGTCGCTGAGCAGGCGCTTGGCGGCAACACCGTAAGAATTGCTGGGGCCCACGATCTTGTGCACTTTTGGCACCGTCGCCGTGCCATAGGCCGCAGCGGCGATCGCCTGAGCGCCGCCCACCAGATAGACCTCTTCCACACCGGAAATGCGGGCAGCAACCAGGGTTGCGGCATCGGCCTTGCCGTCGGGGCCCGGCGGCGTCAGCACGATCAGGTGCTGCACGCCGGCAACCACCGCCGGGATCAGCGACATGGTCACCATGCTGGGAAATGAACCCTTGCCGCGCGGGATATAGCAGGCGCAGGAATCGATTGCGTTCCAACGTTCGCCCGTCATCACGCCCGGCTGGATCTCCTTCATCCACATCTCTTCCGGCATCTGCGCCTGGTGATAGCGCCGGATGTTGTCGGCGGCGAATTCGATGGCGGCAATGACCTCGGCTGAAACAGCCTTATAGGCGGCGTCGACATCGGCCTTGGTGACCTTCAGCGCGGTCGCAGTGAAGCTGGCGGGCGCCCGATCGAATTGCTGGGCAAAGCGCACCAGTGCCGCATCGCCTTCGGTCTTCACCGCCGCCAGGATCGGCCTCACTCGCTCGATATAGAGCGACAGGTCTTCCTCGGCGCGCACGAGCAGCGTGGCGCGTTCCGACGCGCTCAATTTGGTCAGATCGTGCAGGGCAATTGGACGGGACATTTTTACCTCGGACACTCAATTCGTCGGAAATGATCGGTATGATTTGCTGTGCCTTTTTAGGAGCAGATGTCCCGACTGGCCAGCATGAAAGCGCCGCCAGTTGGACAGCCTGCGCCCGCCGCCGGCAGAGCTAAGGTCGATTGCCGTCCATGGTCGAAAGAATAGCGTTATTTCAGCCAGTTAGGACAACCCTCTTACCGGTGGTCGGCCATGACATGAAAGGGTCGGATGGGCAGGCATCCCGCCCACGGACAACAGCCTATGGTTCCCAGCCCTATAGTTTTCCCGGCGCCTGCGGTTCGCTGCATTGGGCGCGTTCCTGCAGCCGGCAATGTGTTTCGCTAGATGGCATGGCGGTGGCGCGCAATCCCAGGAGGGGAATATCGCCCAGGCTTTCCCACCAGCCTGTCGCTCGCCCGCAGGCGATACGTTCGACCATCATGTGGCGGCCGTCGAAGCGTGGCACATAGAGCGCCCCGTCCTTGGCCGCCCGCATGATCTCCACCTGTCCTTTGCCGCCGGCGGGAATGTCGGCGATGTCCAGGGTCACCCAATGGCCGAACAGGATCATGCATTTCAGCGGCTCGCTGCCGTCGTTGCGGATCACCAGCGTGGTCTTCAGATCATCCGCTGCCTGTGCCGCACCGGAAGTGAGATAAAAGCCCATCGTCAGGGCGAGGCAGAAAGCTGCCGTGGCGTGCCTAATGCAAGGAACCTTCAGGTGCGGGACGAAGACAAAAGAGAGCATCATGCTGTGACCGCTGATTGCTGAGCGCTGTGAACCCCGTTGCCGGGTCTGATCGGTTGACGGCCGCGCAACAGATCGCTCGCCTTCTCGGCGATGGCAATGATCGCCGCATTGACGGGGCCGGTGGTGATCCGTGGGATGACCGAGGCATCGATAACATACAGTCCCTCGATGCCACGGACCTGGAGATCCGGCCCGACCACAGCATCGGCGTCGCGGCTGTCGCCCATCTTGCAGGTGCCGACCGGGTGATGATGCGTATAAGCCGCTTTCTGCAGGAAAGCGAGCAACTCCGCCTTGCTGCCACAATCGGGGCCGGGCAGGATTTCGCGATCGCGCCAGTCATCGAGATCGGGTGAATGGCCGAACTGGCGCGCCGTCTCCAGCGCTTCCAGATAGACCTCCCGGTCATAGGCTTCGGCGAGATAGTTGGGATCGATCAGGGGCATCGCCCGCGGATCGGCCGAGGCGAGGCGGATGCTGCCGCGGCTGCGCGGATGGGTGAAGCCGTACATGATGGTATAGGCCTCGCCCGCTGCCGGACGCTCGAAAGCTTCCGTCACTACCGGCAGCACCACGCAAGCCAGGACCTTTTCCGGCGCGGCATTGCGGTCGGCCCCGTCGCGCGGCAGGTACATGAGCGATTCCGAATGCTGATAGCGTGACGCCGGCACCGGGCGGCGCGCGCGATAGACATTGCCGCCCGCAAGCAGATGATCGTGCAGATTACGGCCGACGCCCGGCAGGTCGTGGCGCACGGCAATGCCGACGGCGCCGAGATCCTCGGCAGGACCGATGCCGGCCTGTAAAAGCAGGGTGGCGGAGCCGATCGCCCCGGCCGCCAGAATGATGCCCCGCCCCGCGCCGAGTTGCCGCACGGCACCCTTATGGCTCAGCGTGACGCCGCTGCAGCGGCCCCCCGCAGCGAAATCCAGCCGCTCCACCCTGTGCTCGGCGAGGATCGTCAGATTGGGCCGCCCGGCAGCGCGATCGAGATAGGCATCGGCGATGGTCTGCCGGCGACCCCCTTTTATGGTCAGGGTATTGACCGTCGGCCCCACCATGCTGCGCCCATTATGCTCGGCGATCGCCGGAAACCCGGCGCGCTCGCCCGCCGCCATATAGCAGCGGGTGATCGGATGCGGCTCGGTCGGCTGGATGAGATGGAGAGGGCCATCAGCCCCATGCAGCTCGGAGGGGCCATAGGCTGATGTTTCGGAACGGATGAAATAGGGCAGCAGGTCTTGATAGCCCCAGCCCGCGCAGCCAGCGGCGACCCAGGCATCGAAATCAGCCGGATGGCCGCGTACATGCGCCATGGCATTGATCGCCGTCGAGCCGCCCATGACCCGCCCGCGCGGCCAGTCATGAACCCGGCCCGCCGTGTGGGGCTGCGGCACGGTCCTGTAGCCCCAATCGATGGCGCTGCCCTGGAAAAACGGCCATTGCAGCGGATCGGCAATGGCCGGATCGGTGGCACCGCCGCCGGCTTCGATCAGCGCGACCTTGAGATCAGGATCCTCGCTGAGCCGAGTCGCCAGGACCGAACCCGCCGTTCCTGAACCAATTACGACGAAATCAAACCAATCTTCCCCAGACATCACACTGCCCCAGAACCAATATCGCCGACTGGTGCATATTGATTTCACTTTTTCAGCCGCGAGTCTATCATGCCGTGAACCAAATCGGTGGGGAGATGGAACAACATGAAAAGAAACCTCGAAAAAGAGCCGATATTCACGCTGTCGGCGGGACCAGTAGCCGCCTATCCGCGGGTGCTTCGGGCCCTCTCGAGTCCGATCCAATATGACTATGACGCTTACTTTCAGGGCTTCTACGAGGAGGTGGCGCGCAAATGCGCAACGGCCCTGCGAATCAAGGAACCGGCACTGATCCTCCATTACGAGCCGGCCGCCGCCATCGAGGCCGCCGCTGCTTCGCTGATTGGTCCGGATGACGTCGTCCTCAATCTCGCCTCCGGAGTCTATGGCAAGGGCTTCGGCTACTGGTCGGCGCGCTACAACAAGGAACTGCTGGAAATCGAGGTTCCCTATAATGAGGCCATCGATCCGGCCGCGGTCGAGGCGGCCTTCAAGCGCCGGCCGGACATCAAGGTCGTGTCGCTGGTCCATCACGACACGCCGTCCGGCACCATCAACCCCGCCCGCGAGATCGGCGCCATCGTCCGCAAGCATGGCGCCCTGCTGCTGATCGATGCGGTCTCTTCCTTCGGCGGCATGGACATTCATCCCGCGGATTGCCAGGCGGATATTTTCATCACCGGTCCTGGCAAATGCCTGGGCGGTGCACCCGGTGTCACCATCGTCGCCGTCAGTGACCGGGCCTGGGAGCATATCGCCGCTAACCCGAAGGCACCCCGCGCTTCCGTCCTGTCCTATCTCGACTGGCGCGACGCCTGGAGCAAGGAACGGCCCTTCCCCTTCACGCCGTCAGTGGCCGAAGTGAATGGCCTCGATGCCGTGATCGACCAGTATCTCGATGAAGGCGCGGAGAATGTCTGGCAGCGCCATGCCCTGACGGCCAAGGCATGCCGCACCGGGATGCAGGCCATGGGCGTGAAGCTCTGGGCCAAGACCGAGGCGATCGCCTCGCCGACCACGACCGCCATCCGCGTGCCCGAAGGTCTGACGGACAGCGCCATTCTGGCCGCCGCCAAGAAGTTTTACGGCGTTGCCTTTTCCGCCGGCCGCGGCGAGACGCTGGGCAAGCTCATCCGCATCGGTCATATGGGCCCGGTCGCCGAGCCGCTTTACGCGGTCATTGCCATAACGGCGATAGGCGGCGCCCTCCGGCAGCTTGGACAGCGGGTGGATCTGGCCGCCGGAATCGATGCCGCCATGACGGTAATCGACGCCGCGAAAAAGGCGTGACCGGATGCCTGAAAGATTTGCAGCAAAGTCGATAAGCAACAAACATCATCGGGAGGAACATCATGCATAGATTTGACGGCCGGGTCGCGATCGTGAGCGGCGCCGCCCAGGGGATTGGCCGCGCCATCGCCGAGCGACTGGGCAAGGAAGGTGCGCGCGTCGTCGCCGTCGACCTCAATGGCGGCGGTGCCATGGCAACGGCCAAGGCCATCGGCGGGGCGTCCTTTGGCGTGGAATGCGATATCGGCGACCCGCAATCGGTTGCCAGGCTCTACGCCGAAGTGGAAAAGGCTGCCGGCAAGCTCGATATCCTGATCAATGCCGCCGGCATCGTCCCCTTCGTGCCCTGGGACCAGCTGACCTTCGAGGAATGGCGCCGCGTCATGCGCGTCAATCTCGACGGCCTCTATCTGATGTGCCGGGGCGGCTCCGACATGATGCGCAAGAACAATTACGGCCGCATCGTCAATATCAGCTCCAACTCGATCTTCGCCGGCACGCCCAATATGGCGCATTACGTTGCCTCGAAAGGCGGCGTCCTGACCTTCAGCCGGGCCTTGGCGACAGAGCTCGGCGCCTACAAGATCACCGTCAACAGCATCTGCCCCGGCCTCACCGATACCGAGACGGTACAGAAGACTCCGCACAAGGATGCCTTCGACTTCGTCGAGATGCTGCAGGCGATCAAGGGCCACGGCAAGCCGCAGGATATCGTTCCCGCGGTCGCCTTCTTCGCGTCGGAAGAAGCACATTGGATCACCGGTCAGGCCCTGTCGGTTGATGCCGGCATGATCCGCTGGTAGCGATGTCTCGCGGGGCAATGTCGCCCCGGCAATAAGAAAGGGTCCGCCGGCCAGCGGACCCTTTCTGGCTTTCAAGCGATCCGATCAGGAATAGAAGGCGGCATCCTTCTGATAGCCGGCAAAGCTCTCCGGATCATGAGAATAGAACAGCTCGGCGTCGTGCTTTGCCGCCAGATCCTTCAGGCGCTGCATGGATTTCAGGCTCGCCACCGGATCCAGATGGAAGCTGGAAATGCACATCATATCCATGTTCTTTTTGCTGTAGCAGGCATCGGCCGTGAACAGCATGGGGCGACGGTTCTTCAGCTCCACCATCAAGCTGTAATGTCCAGCCGTGTGGCCCGGCGTCTCAAACAGCCAGAGGCCCTTGGCGATTTCCTGGTCGCCCGTCAGTGTCTGAAAGGTCGGCGTATAGATATCCAGCACAGGATCGGCCGGCAGCGCCTTGCCCTGCTTGCGGGCGATATCCGGCGCGAAAGTCAGATCCGAATAGCCGAGATGCTCGAAGGGCTGCGGGCAACCGCAGGCCTCCAGCTCCCGGGTGTGACAGATCGTGCAGGCTTGGCCTAGATGCTTGTTCCCGCCGCAATGATCGAAATGGTAATGTGAATTGATCACGTAATTAATATCACCGGTGCGCAGGCCAAGCTTCGCGAGTTGCCCGGGAATCGTCTGCTCCTGGTTTTGCATTGGCTTCTCGAAGGGCAGGACACGCTGCACGTGATCGTAGTCGTAGCCGGTATCGAAGATGTAGCGGCCATCCTGGTGCTCGATCAGCACGGAGTAGCAGGGAAAGCGAAACTCACCGCCGGGTCCGCGATTCCAGAAGGCGTGAAATCCGTCGATCACCAGCGAGCCGCCGTCGAGCAGATAGACTTTCGTATCCGACATGGTTCTCCCTCCCATCAAGCAGCCGCACTTTGCTTTTTATTGCGGTCTCGGTCAGATCGCCGGTCCGATAACGAATCCCGCGCGATCAATTTCGTTATCAGCGCTCCCCGCGCACATAGGGCAGGCCCAAGGCCGGCGGCAACACGCTGTGGCGGGCGAAGATCACCAGCACCAGCATCACCATGGCAAAGGGCAGCATCTGCACGACATCGGTCGGTATATTGATGCCGGCAACCTGCAGCGCCGTGGTCATGGCGAGGCTGATACCGAACAGCGCTGCCCCGAACAGTACCCAGACCGGCCGCCCGCGCGCCAGCATGGCAAGCACGATGCCGATGAAGCCGGCGCCATTGGTCATGAAGGGCACGAACAGGCCGGCACCGACATTGGCCATATAAGCACCGCCGACACCGGCAAGAAAGCCGGTCGTCAGTACCGCTGCCGAACGGGTTGCCAGCACGCTGACGCCGGCCGCATCCAGGGCCGCGGGCTTGCTGCCGGCAGATTCCAGATTGAGGCCGACATAGCTTTTACGAAACAGCCAGCCGAGGAAGAAGGTCAGGATCACCGCCAGATAGACCAGCGGGTTATGGGCAAACAGCGCCCGTCCCAGCACCGGCACATCAGCGAGGCCGGGAATGGCGAGGATCGGCGCCGGCGACAGCCGCGGATAGGTCTTGCTGAACTGGACGTAATGCAGAAGCGCTGTCAGGCCCTCGAAACCGATGGTCAGGGAAATGCCGATGACGATCTGGTTAAGGCCGAGACGGATGCAGAGCAAAGCCACCAGGCCAGCCACCACCATGCCGCCAAGACCCCCGCACAGATAGCCGAGCCAGAAGGAATCCGAGTAATAGGCGGCGACGAAGCCGCAATAGGCGCCGAACAGCATCATGCCTTCGATGCCGATATTGAGGACGCCGGCCTTTTCGGAGATCTGCTCGCCCAGCCCCGCCAGCAGCAGCGGCATACCGGCCGTCACCGCACCGAAGATGAGTGAAGTCAGGAACGACTGGGTCAGAAGGACATCCATGGCTCAATCCTTCACACGCTTGCGCCAGCGTTGATCGAGATACTCGACCAGAGCCAGGAACAGCAGCAGCAGGGCAACCAGCACCAGCACATAATGCTGCGGCACGCCGATCCGGCGCGCGGCACTTTCACCGCCGATCATCAGCACGGCGAAGAACAACGTGAAGCCGATCACGCCGATGCCGTTAAAACGGGCCAGGAAAACCAGCGGGACGACGATCATGCCATAGGCCGGATTCCAGTCCGCCCGCACGGTCCCCCAGACACCAAGAATCTCAACCGACCCCGCCATCCCGATCAGGCCGGCACTGAGAGCGAAGGTGGCGACCGTGAGCCAGGCAACATTCAAGCCGGCATGGACGGCAGCGCGCGGATTGGCACCGACAATCTGCAGCTTGAGGCCGAAAGCGGTGCGCGTCATCATCAGATGCACCAGGACGATCACTGCCAGTGCGATCAGGATACCGGCATGGACCGTCGTGTCGAACAGCCGCGGCAGCCGATCCTCCACCGGCAGGTCCGGCGTCTGCGGCACCGTCGTCGTCGGATCGCGGAAGACCAGCTTGACCAGCACATTGGCGAAACTGATGCCG
>DATLJB010000234.1:0-14082 GCA_035539075.1 Terriglobia bacterium | reverse complement strand
CTCGCGGGCTATAATCTGCTGACGTAGAACGCGGTTCGGGGGGCGCCGGGCAACAGAATGCCCCCCACTTGATCCGCTCGGCCACCCGCCCACAGGTCTCTGCCGGCTTGACCGCGACCCCTTTGGCATGGCTCAGTGGAGTTGAGATGAAATGCGCCGGTTTCGACCAGGTGCAGATGATAATTGGGTTGCTGGGAGATGCTGCGGCTGATGGCCAAGGACTGGTTAAGATACGATCGCCTGGTGGAAGATGCGCTGCGCAGCGTGGTGCGCCGGGCGCTGCTGGAAGTTGCCGCCAATGGCCTGCCGGGGGACCACCATTTCTATCTGACCTTCCATACCCAGGATCCCGGCGTCAGCCTGTCGCCGGCGCTGCGCGCGCAGTACCCCAAGGAAATGACCATTGTCCTGCAGCACCAGTTCTGGGGCCTCGAGGTCACCGAGGATAATTTCACCGTCAAGTTGAGTTTTGGCGGCGTGCGCGAAACACTGGTTATTCCTTTCCAGTCGGTGGTCAGCTTCGCCGATCCCTCGGTCAAGTTCGGGCTGCAATTCGAGACGGCGGCGGATGGCGAGGGTGAAGGCGAAGACGCCGATATCGATGACAGCGAGTCAGACGAGCAGATGTCGATTCCGCATGCATCGCTGCCCGCCAAGGCCAAGGATCTGAACGACCTGCCGAAATCCGCCACCAAAGAGGCCTCCTCCGATAGCGACAAGCCTGCCGGAGTCAAGGGGGCTGAGGTGGTCACCCTCGACGCCTTCCGCAAGAAGTGATCGGTCCTACAAGACACGGCGCCTGCTCCCTCACCTAACACCGTACACCGTTTCGTCATAGCCTTCCATTTTGCCCGATTGGGAATGCCCGGCATCCGATTGCGGTCGGCCGAGGCCTCGCCCCTGGGCGTGTTCGGCCCAACGCCGGGTGACCGCACAGGTCTTTCAATGACCCGTGAAACGCGTTAAAACCGGCGCCATCACCCGCCCCATACAGGAGATCAGCAGAATGGCCAGCGCCAAGCAGAAAGCGGCGACCCGCAGCGAAACCGATTCTTTCGGCCCGATCGAGGTGCCGTCAGAGAAGCTGTGGGGGGCGCAGACCCAGCGCTCGCTGCAGAATTTCAAGATCGGCGGGGAACGCATGCCGGCGCCCCTCATTCGCGCTTACGGCTTGCTGAAGCAGGCCGCCGCGGAAGCGAATATGAAGGCCGGCAAGCTTGATAAGAAGATCGGCAAGGCGATCACGGCGGCCTCGGCGGAAGTCGCCGCCGGCATGCTCGACGATCACTTTCCGCTGGTGGTCTGGCAGACCGGCTCAGGCACGCAGACCAACATGAATGTCAACGAGGTGATCGCCAACCGCGCCAATGAGATGCTGGGCGGCAAGCGTGGCGACAAGAAGCCGGTCCACCCGAACGATCAGGTGAATTACGGCCAATCCTCCAATGACAGTTTCCCGACCGCCATGCATATCGCTGCCGTGCAGCAGGTCCATGACGCGGTGCTGCCGGCCCTTGCCCATTTGCAGAAGGCCCTGGAAAAGAAGGTCAAGGAATTCGCCAAGATCATCAAGATCGGCCGCACCCATCTGCAGGATGCGACGCCGGTGACGCTTGGCCAGGAATTTTCCGGCTATGCCATGCAGGTGCAGCTCGGCATCGACCGCGTCAAGGCGACCTTGCCGCGCCTGCAGGCCCTGGCCCAGGGCGGCACCGCTGTCGGTACCGGCCTTAATGCCGCCAAGGGTTTCGACAAGGCCTTCTGCGCCGAACTGAAAAAGTTGACCGGCCTGCCCTTTGCCCCAGCCGCCAACAAATTCGAAGCCCTCGCCGCGCATGACGCCATGGTGGAAATCTCGGGCGCTTACAATGTCTTGGCGGCTTCGCTGATGAAGATTGCCAATGACATCCGCCTGCTCGGTTCCGGTCCGCGTTCGGGTCTTGCGGAAATTAACCTGCCGGAGAACGAACCAGGCTCGTCGATCATGCCGGGCAAGGTCAATCCGACGCAATGCGAGGCAATGACCATGGTTTGCGCCCAGATCATGGGCAACCATGTCACCGTCACCGTTGGCGGTGCCACCGGCCATCTGGAACTTAATGTCTTCAAGCCGGTCATAATCTTTAACGTTCTGCAGTCCGGGCGCCTATTGGCCGACGCGGCGGTCAGCTTCACGGATAATTGCGTCAGCGGCATCACCCCCAACCTGCCGCGCATCAAGCAATCGCTCGAACAATCGCTCATGCTGGTGACTGCATTGAACACGCATATCGGTTACGATAATGCAGCGAAGATCGCCAAGAAGGCGCATAAGGAAGGTACCAGCTTGAAAGAGGCCGGCATCGCACTCGGCTTGCTCACGTCGGAACAGTTCGACAAATGGGTGCGCCCGGCCGATATGCTTGGCCCAAAATGAGGTAAGCCGAGGACATGCCAGAAAGGCCGCCGACCAGGATGGAGAAGCATTCCGTGACCATTGCCGGTCACAAGACGAGCTTCACCTTGGAGGCGGCCTTTTGGGATGCCCTGAAGTCCATCGCCGCCGAGCGCCACAGCTCGGTGGCACAAGTGGTGGCCGGCGTCGATCAGCAGCGTGCCGGTGGCGAGGACGGTCCCAATCTGTCAAGCGCGTTGCGTGTCTTCGTCTTGCTGCAGCAACAGGCAAAATTGCCGGTGGCGCCGCCGATTGCCGGTAGCGCATGACGTGTCCGCCCCTTTCGCAACCACGCGGCTCGTTGCCGAGAATGATCTGGGCGATACCGACCGGACACTTATCCGAGATCTGTTGACGGCGGCTTTTCCCGGCCATGCCGCTCTCTGGCTCGCGCGCGATTTCTGGGGCGGGCCGCTGGAATATCGCCTCCTACTGCGTGATGTTGCCGGCCGTTTGGCCGGTCACCTGGGGTTCGCCCGCCGGCTGATCCGGATCAACGATCAGCCGGTCCTGATTGCAGGTATCGGCGCGGTCGCCATCCTGCCCGACTGGCAGGGTCAAGGTGCTGGCCGTCAACTCCTGGCAGCCTTGAAAGCATGCCTCGCGACCAACGCGATGGTGGATTTCGGTTTTCTGCAATGTCGGGACGACGTCATCGGCTTTTATGAGAAATCCGGCTTTCACCGCATCCGTCAGCCCGTCCGCAGCTTCGATCCCGATCGCCTGGTATGGCAGACGGACGATACCGCGACGCTCATTCTACCGGTCGCTCTGCCGCTGCAGGCTTGGCCGCGAGACGGCATCGTCGATCTGATGGGCATGCCCTGGTGAGTCTCCTGCCTGAATTCCAGGCCGGAATCCGTCGAACGGATAACCTAAGCCCTGTTCGGCCTTGTCGGATCTCATCGCCGCAATTCCCTATTGCGTCGGCTGCTGGTCCGTCGTCGTGTCGCTGCTCTTCTTTTTCTTCTTTTTGCCGAAGGGCAGCTGGATATCGCCGACGCCGGGGATATTCACCGAGGGCTGGCTCTGCGTCGCCGGCGCAGTGGTCTGCCCACCAGTGGTACCGCTCGTCCCGGCCGGGCTCGATGTCGTGCCGGTTCCGGTCGGGGCAGAGGTTCCCGTATTCGGCTGGACGCCGAGCTTCTTCAGCAGCTTGTTGCCACCCGGTATTTGCTGAATGAGCCCCGGCTGCACCTGACCGTTGGGATCGACGCCGAGGATGCCGCTGGCGCCCGCCGCGCCATTGCTGACAAAGCTCGGGCGCGGGTTGCTCAACGGACCTTGCAGGTTGATGCTCATGAAAGCCTGCTCGGCGGCGCCGCTGAAGAGGTCGACCAGCATGGGTGAGAACGCCAGCGAGGAGAGATCGATCTGCCCCTTTCCGGTGCCGCGCGCCTTGGGATTGGTGAAGCTGAAATCCTGCGTATCCAGAACCCCTTTGGTGATATTGAATGTGCCCTTCAAGGCATTGTCGATGCCGGTGAAATTGGCCAGCACGCCGCTGATCGTCTCGCTGATTCCCTGAACCGCCTTGACCTTCTCGCCAAGCACGCCGATCAGCGCCGAGCCGACCTGCTGTTCGACCTTGCCGATGATCATCATCGTACCGTCGAGGCTGCCCTTGCCGGTCAAGGAACGGATCAGTTCCGCCTGGCTATTGCCGCTGCCGCCGAGAGCGAGATTGAGCGATAGCGGTCCCTTTACCTGGTTGCCGGCGATTCCGCCGCCGACCGCCTGTCCGACCTGGATCTTGTCGACGATCATCTTGGCTTCGACCTTCGGCGTGCCGTTGCCGTTGACCGTGGTGCCGGAAAGATCGAAACCGCCGCCATAGATCTTGCCGTTCAACGTCTGCATCGTCATCACCCCGTCCTTGACGGTGATTTTCGCGACCAGATCGTCGATGCGCTGATCCGGCATGATCAGCGACTTCGCCTTGACGTCGATATTGGCGTCCTGCTGTTTCAGGATGGAGAGATCGAGCGGCTCGTTCGACCAGGGACCATTGCCGCCGGCCCCCGCGGCCGGCGCGGATTTACCGCCTCCCTTGCTGCCGCTGCCCATAAAGGGAACGAGATTGATCGTGCCGCCGACGAGGCTGGCATTCACCATCGGCTTGGCGCCGGTCGCGTCGTAACTGCCGGTCCCGGTGAGCGAACTGTCGCCCCAGGCGGCGTCGAGCTGCCCGAGATTGGCCTTCTGGGTGGTGCCGGCCGCCTTGACCGCCACTTTCAGCGGCCCCGCCTGGACCCCCGAACTGGGAAGGTCCGCGATTCGCAGCAGATCCGAGAATTGCGGATGATTGGCGGTCAGCGCGATATCGAAGGCGATCGGCTTGGCTTTGGCCTGCACCGTGCCTGATACCGCCGCCGTGCCGCCGAGCCCCTGCAGCTTGAGGTCAAGCAGCATCTTGTCGGCTCCGCCTTTCAACGTGCCGGCAACGCCAAGCGCGCCGGCGGCTTGCGCCTTCGGTCCCGCGAGGCCGACCAATTGCAACAGCGGCGCCGGCTTCTGCGCCGAGAGGTCGAGCTTGGTATCGACCTGCGGATTATCGCCGGAGATGCCGGTCAGCTTACCCGCCAGTTTTCCGTCCGCGCCGATCCCCGCGGCGCTCAAGGCAACATCATAGGTGAGATCCGTATTGCTGGTCTGCGCCGAGCCCGTTACCGAAACGGCCCCCAGCTGCTTCGCCGCATCAGCCGGTGCGCCTGCGGCGGCAGCCAATGCCGCCGCGTCTCTTGCCTTCAGGTCGAAGGTGCTGTTGACCTTCGGAATGCCGCCATTCATGAGCCCCGCCAGGGTTCCCTTGGCGGAGCCTTGCGCGCCGATGCCCGCGATCGAGATCGTGGTATCATAATCGAGGTTGTCGAGATTGCCGCTGGCTTTGCCGTTCAGCGTCAGGGCGCCGAGCTTGGCCGCCTGCGCGTTTCCGGCGCCGGCCATCTGCATCACATTGCCGGCTTCCTTGGCTGTCAGGCTGTAGCTGGCGTCAAAATGCGGATCGGCATTGAGGTTGCTGAGCTTGCCAGACACGGTGCCCTTGCCGCCGATGAAATCGGCAACGCTGATGTCCTTGATATCGACCGCACCGCCGCCCGAGGCAATCAGCAGGTGAAGGCCGTTGATCTGCTGCTGGTTCAAGGTCAGGCTGCCGATCTTGGCCTCGATATTGGCGTTCATATTGCCGAAGGGCGCCAATGATTTCAGCGGATTTCCTGTGGCCGCCTTGTTCTCGGCCGAGGTCGCGGGCGCCGCGGCGGTGGCCGTGGCCGTGGCCGCAGGAGCCTTGCCCCTTGGCAGATAGCCGTCGACATTCAGCTTGTCGATTGCAAGGCCGAGCCCAAACCCGATCTGCTGGCGCGTCTTGCCGTCGGGCAAGGCAATGCTGGCGCTGCCTTGGATGGTCGACTGGTCAAGCTGCCCGTTGATCTGTGTGATATCGACCTGGTTGTTCTTGAAGCCGATCTTGCTGGTCAGCGCGAGGCTTCGCAGCCGGTCTCCCGGAACACTGTCGACGGTACCCTTGGCGAAGGCGTCAATAAGCCCGCGCAGATTGCCGGCATTGACATTGACGCCGCCGGTAAAGGCCGGTTGCCCCTGATCGGCGTAAAGAACGCCGCTGGCGCCGAGCCCGGTCGCCCCGGGCAACTGCGCGGTCAGGCTCTTGATCGTCAACTGTCCATTGGCCAACTGTAACGACAGCTTCGTGTTGTCGATCGGCTGGCCCTGCGCCACGATTTGCTGCACCGTCACATCGGCACCGGCAGTGATGCCGGTAGGCAGAGCGAACGGCGCCGCCGGCTTGGCTGCCGGAGCGGAAGCGGCAGGGGCAGCCTGTTGAGCGGCGGCACTTCCTGCGGCAGGCATCAGCTTGTCGAGATCGATACGACCAACAGCGACATTGGCCTGCACGGCGACATCCTTGGCATAATTGGCGGATAGCGCGGCCTTGGCGGACAGATCGCCCAGTTGCAGCGCCAGATCCTTGACCGTCGCTGTCGAGCTGCCGGCGCTGACATCGCCGTCGATACTGAAAGCCTGACCGAGAAGCGGCGGCTGCGTGGCCGATTTATCGGCGCCAGGCAGTGCAGCAAGGATCTTTGCGACACTATCGCCCTTGCCGCTCAATTTGCCGACAATGACAGCCTTTTGCGGATCGCCGGCAGCCGCCAGATCGGCTGTACCTTTAAAGCCAATGGTCGCATTGGCCTCGCTGACCGACAGCGACACATCGACGGGCATCGGCGTCGCGCTATCGAGCTTTCCCAATTTGACATTGAAGCCCAGAGGCATCCCAACCGCCGTCATGCCGCCGCTGGCGGCGAAAGGACCCTGCAGGCTCTCCATTGTCAGATCGACATTGAGATTTTCGATTTTTTGCTCCGCGCCGCTGGCCGCGTCGCGATAGATGATTGTGCCGTCCTCTATCGAAGCGCCGTCGACGGCGATGCTCATACCCGACGACGAGGCTGCGGAAGACGGCGAAGCCAGCGCGCCATTCGCAGGCTGGCTACCGGCCGGTTTGAGCTGCCAATTTGCCGAACCATCCTTGAGTTTTTCGAGAATGATGACCGGCTTCTCCAGCACGATCTCAGAGATCTCGATCTTGCCGCCCAGTAGCGGCAGCAAGGCAATCTTCACCCGTGCCTTGTCCAGGGTCGCCATGTCCGGCGTGCTGCCACCGACCGCGTTGCCGAACTTGAGGCCAGCGACGGAAACAGAGGGCATCGGCAGCAAGGACATGGAGATATCGCCATCGATGGCCAGGTCGCGACCGGTCGCGACCTTCGCCTTGTCGGCAATCAGACCTTTGTAGCTGTTGAGCGGTACGAGCATCGGTGCGACGAGAGCGACGACGATGACGGCACCGACCACAGCGGCTGCGATCTTGAGACCCTTGCGCATGTTTCCTCACCTTCACACAACCGCGACAAAACGCTTCTTTGTTAGAACGCTGCAGAACAGCTAGGTTCCGTGCAGCCTCCTTGCGCATCCTACAATTAGGGCTATTATCGAAGCCAAGCAGCCACCACCGCAAGGTGATAACTTTACCTCACGACGAATTTCATCAGCCGCGCTTCCGGCAGCAGCGAAGCCCTAAAGGCAGAGGCAGACATGGCGGAGATCGTCAATCTTAATCGGTTCCGGAAAGCGCGGAAGCGCGCAGCCGAAAAACTGCAGGCAGAGGCCAACCGCACCAAATTCGGCCGTACCAAAACCGAAAAGATGAATGATCGTCTGGCCGTCGAGAAGCAGGAAAGAGATCTCGAAGGTAAGAAGCGAGACGAATAGCTGACGCAGGCGAGATCAGCGCGGCGCAGCGCGTTTTGCCTGAAAGAAGCGCTTCAACATTTCAGCGCTGCGCTGCATTTCCAAGCCACCGAATATTTGCGGTCGATGATGGCAGGTTGGCTGCGTAAAAATGCGCGGCCCGTGTTCGATGCCCCCGCCTTTGGGATCGCTGGCGGCATAGATGACGCGACGCAGCCGGGCGAAGGCTATCGCCGTGGCACACATCGGACAGGGCTCCAGCGTGACGAATAGATCGGCATCGGGCAGGCGCTTTTCGCCGCGCGCCAGGGCAGCCCGGCGAATCACCAGCATTTCGGCATGTGCAGTCGGATCCTGCCACTCCTCGACGCGGTTATGATCGGCCGCGAGAAGCTTGCCGGTCGCGCTATCGACGAGAACGGCTCCGATCGGCACTTCATCGCGATCCGCCGCGAGGGCGGCCTGCGCGAACGCCAGGGCCATATAATTGTTATCGTCATCCATAGGCGCATTGAGACCAAGCCCGGCCCGCCGGTCAAGCAAAGTCGAGCCTGTGCCGTTCCACCCTCGCCCGGCAATACCGCAGATTCCGTTGTCTGAGGGCGTCGGGACGACCAATGCTGCTAAGTATTAATCAAATCTCAACCCTCGACAGGCATCGATAGGCGCAAGCAATAAACCCCTTCATCGGCGCCAACGGCTCGGGATCTACAGGTGCGCTTTCTGGGCTGGCAGCTTCATCACTGGCTTCTATTGATCAGCGCGGCCGTCGGCTTGGCGGCCTTCCCGGCGCTCGTTCATGGAACGGCTTTCTACTATATCGATGACGCCCAGACGCAGTTCCTGCCCGCATTCCACGAAATCGGCCGCCAGCTATCGCAGTTTCAATTGCCGCTCATCTCTTTACGCAGCTGGCATGGCGGCAATCTGGTCGGTGAATACCAGTATGCGATCTTCAACCCGTTCAGCGACCTGCTCTACCTGGCCTTTTACCTGAGCGAGATCCCCTTCAGCTGCCAGGCGACCATCTTTGCCATCTGCCACCTAACCATCCTTGCAGCCGGCACCTTTGTCGGCTGCCGCGCGTTGCGCTGCCGTTTCGACGAGGCCCTCTATATCGCCGTTCTCAGCAGCAGCGGGATCTGGCTGATCTATTGGGCATCCATAACTTGGCTGCCCCTCCTCGCCGCGCTGAGCTGGTTCTCATGGGCTGTCGCCGGGCTCATTTGGCTGCAGGAAAACCGTCGCTGGTTTCTTGGCACCTCGATCTCGGTTGCAATGACGGGCCTGGCAGGCTCGCCGCAAGTCGATCTTGTCCTGGTGATCGTTTCAGGCAGCCTTTTGCTGGCTCTCTGGCGGCGTGGACAATATGCGATGCTTGGGATGATGCTGGCTGCCCTGATCGCCGGCCTTGCCATGTCCCTGCCGGCAATCCTACCCTTGATGGAAGCCTTCGCCGCTTCGACACGCCCCGCGGAATTTGCCGCCGGCGGCTATCTTCTTCCGCCCCAAGCCCTGTTCGCCCTGGGCCTCCCGGTCTTCGTGTCCAGCTGGACCGATTGGGACAGCACGTGGCGGGTGCTCAGTCTGCCACAGGCTTATGTCGACTGGGCCTTTCCCATTCTGTGTGCAACGGCCCTCTTCAAAACGCCTACCGCGTGGCGCGATCATCGTTTCGTGCCGCTCTTCTGGAGCGCCGTCAGCCTGTTCATCCTCGCCATGCTGCCAAGCATGGGCTTCTTGCGGTATCCGACCCGCTTTCTGCCCGCAGCGCTGATCCTGGCAGGTTTGGCCGTCGCGCGCAGCCTCGTCCTGCGCCGGCAGGAGGGCCATGCCGATCACGGCTGGAGCTGGCTCGTCGTCACAGGCAGCATTGCCTGTCCCACGCTGGTTGCGATTCTGGTCGCCCCTCGCCTACCTGCCTTCGCTCCCGCCATCCTGGCGCAGGCAGCGACCACGATGGGGCTCGCCTTTCTCGTTGTCTGCCTTCCGACGAAATATCGCCACCGGTGGGCGGCGCTGCTGACCCTGATGCATGTCGGCATCTTTGCCTTGCTGATAAGCTTCTGGCCGACCAATCCCGGTTTGATCCGCTTTGCCCAACCTGATCGCGCGACTTCGTGGACGCGGCAAGTCTTCAGTGGCGACGGCAATACCCTCTTCCTGGTCGACCATCTCGGCCGGAAGGAATTCACGGAAGACACCGGAAAACTATACGGCAACGTCTCCTTTGCATTGGACGGGCGATCGATCTCCGGATACAGCGCGCTCGGCCCCGACTCTGTCGTCGACTTCTTCGGCTTCGGACATCTCGGCGACAGCCGCACGGACTCTCTTGAACGGCTTTTCCAGCAGGAGGCCAATACCTCCGTCAGCTTTGCGCGCCTGCTGCGCATTGATCGCATCTTCGCCGAGACGGGCGATTGGGCAAGGCGGTTGGAGCGCGTGGCCCCCCCTGACTGGGCGCAGCAATCGCTGGCCGGGACGGAAGGCACGCTTTTCACGGCGCCGGAGAATTTCGTGGAACATGGGGGCAGCTTGTCCTTCATCCCACCCGGAGTGACAGCCGCATTGCTACGGTTCGAGGACCGCCAGGAGAGCTGGTCCGTCACGCTCGACGATCGATATGACGGCGGGCCGCTAGTGTTCGCCCGCCCGTGGTATCCCGGATATCACGTCTATCTGAACGGCCGGGAAACACCGGCTCAGCAGCTGGGCGGGATTGTGCCGGCCGTCAGGCTGCCAGCCGGCTTTACCGGAACGGTGACCGTGAGCTTCATGCCTAATATCTTGATTTTAAGTGCAATTATATCACTGTTGAGCCTCGCGGCGGCGATCGCCCTGCAATATCGCTGGCGGGCGCGACCGGACGCCTTGTGAGAATCCGCCGGTTATGGTTTAGCTTCGCATCATGACCCAGCAAGCTCCCCTGATCGGACTAACCCTCGACGCCGATGCGCCGAGCGGCTTCGCCAAATCCCCTCGTTACAGCATTCGTGAGAACTATTGCGGTGCGATCGCCGGCGCCGGGGGCATTCCCATCTGCCTGCCGCACAATGTTACACAGGTCGGCAGCCTGGCGGATCGGCTCGACGGTCTCGTGGTGACCGGCGGCGCTTTCGACATCGATCCCAGCCTTTATGGCGACAATACGCGCCATATCACCGTCGCCACGAAAGAGGGCCGCACGGCGTTCGAATGGGCCATCACCCAGGCGATGCTGGAACGCGACAAGCCGATCCTCGGCATTTGCGGCGGCGAACAACTGCTGAATGTCATGCTGGGCGGCACGCTCATCCAGCATATCGAGGATGCGGTCGATGGCCATATCCTGCATGAGCAGCCCAATCCCCGCCATACGGCCGGTCACGCCGTGACGCTGGCGAAAGACAGCCTGCTGCAGCGCATCTGCGGCACCGACCGGCTGATGGTCAACAGCGCCCATCATCAGGCGGTCAAGGCGGTAGGCCCCGGCATCATCGCCAACGCCACCGCCGATGACGGCGTGATCGAGGGGCTGGAAGATCCGCGCAAGCGCTTCTGCATCGGCGTGCAATGGCATCCGGAATTCGTTGTCGACCCGGGCGACGCCAAGCTGATGAGCGCCTTCGTAGCGGCGGCGCGCTGATGACCGACGAGCGTGACGGCCATTCGCAGAACAAGGTTGCTGCAGCGGAAACCCCAGAAGGCGAGCGCATCGCCAAGGTAATGGCGCGCGCCGGCCTCTGTTCGCGGCGCGACGCCGAGGCCTGGATTGCCGCCGGCCGCGTCACACTCAACGGCAAGAAACTCGTCTCGCCCGCCGTCAATGTCGGGCCGATGGACGTGGTGCGGGTCGATGGCAAACCCCTGCCCGAGGCGGAAAAGACCCGCCTCTTCCGCTATCACAAGCCACGCGGCCTGGTGACGACGGCCAAGGACCCCGAAGGCCGCCCGACTGTCTTCGATAACCTGCCCGAGGGTTTGCCGCGGGTGATTTCGGTTGGCCGGCTCGATCTCAATTCCGAAGGATTGCTGCTGCTCACCAATGACGGCGAATTGGCGCGGCGGCTCGAACTGCCGGCCACCGGCTGGGTGCGGCGCTACCGCGTGCGCGTCAATGGCCACATCGATCCTACCTCGTTGACCCGCCTGGCCAGAGGCATCGAGATCGAAGGCGTGCGCTATGGCGCCATCGAGGCGGTGCTCGACCGCCAGCAGGGCGACAATGCCTGGCTGACCATGAGTCTGACCGAAGGCAAGAACCGGGAAATCCGTAAGGTCTGCGCCTTCTTCGGCTGGACCGTCAGCCGCCTGATCCGCCTGTCCTACGGTCCCTTCCAGCTTGGCCATCTGGAAAAAGGCCAGATGGAGGAAGTGCCCGGCAAGGTCCTGCGCGACCAGTTAGGACAACCCGGCGCCGTGCAGCCCTTGCGCCCGCATCAGGCCGGCGGCGGCAAGGCACGGCCGCCGAAGCCGCGGCAAGGCGAAAGCCGTTCCGCGGCGCCAACAGACGAGCGAGATAGCCGCGTCTATCAGAATCGGGATCGCCAGGGTCGAGATCAGCGCAGCCGCACGGCGTCGCGCACTGCAGATGGCCCGCACATAGCGGAACATCGCCAGGCTGCGAGCGATCAGCGTCGCGGCAACAGTGACCGCCGACAGGACCGCGACCGTCCTCAGCAGCAACGAGATGAGCGTCCGAGCCAGCTCCGGGTACAGGCGGACCGCAAACCTGGTCGCCAGATAACGCGGCAGGAGAACGATCTCGGTGTCGATCCGCGAAAACAGCAATCGGCCGAAGCTTTGGCGGCCTCGCTCCGCAACGCGCTCGACCGCGCCGGCAGGGAGGAACGCGCCGAGGAGTTGGCGCAGCGGCATGCACGACCGCAGGCCGGAAAGCCTGTGGAACAGAAATTCCCAGGCAAATCCCGGGATGAGACGAAAGCCGGCAACTTTAAACGGAGCGACCGCGGTTCCGGCACGGCTAAGCCGGGCAAGGGTAACTCGGACAGCGGCAAGACGCGGCCGGCCAAGTCCGCGGCGGCAGATACGCGCCCGGCGCGGTCCAGCGGGAAACCCGATACGGCCTCCGGCAACCATCCGAGCGGCCGTTCCGCCAGCCGCGCCGGCGGCCCCAAAGCCAAGCATGCGCATCGACAGCGGCGCCCATAAGGGCAAGAAGCTGGCGGTGCCGGAGGGCCGCGATGTGCGGCCGACCGCCGACCGGGCCCGCCAGGCGATCTTCAACATGCTGGTCCATGGCGAAAATGTCGTGCGGGATGCCCGGGTACTCGATGCCTTTGCCGGTTCCGGCGCCCTTGGGCTCGAAGCCCTGTCGCGCGGCGCCGCCAGCCTGGTTGCCTTTGACAGCGATGCCGCTTCCTTGAAGGCGATCCGCGCCAATGTCGCCGGCTGCCGCGAGGAAATGCGCACCACAGTCCAGGCGGCCGACGCCACCAGGCCGCCGGCTGCGCGTGGCTTCGGCGGCCGCGCCCCGGCCGACCTCATCTTTCTCGATCCGCCTTATGGCAAGGATCTCGTTCCGGCTTCCCTCGTCGCGCTGGAAAAGAACGGTTGGATCGCCGCCGATGCGGTCATCGTCGCGGAAATGGATCGGCGCGATGCCTTCGATCCGCCGGCCGGCTATGTGGCAATCACCGACCGGGCCTATGGCAAGGCGCGGATCGTCATTCTGCGCAAGGAAAGCTCAGCCGCCTGAAGACGGCTCCACGAAGACCGCAAGATCGTCCCATGCATAGAGCAGGTTTTCGGAGCGCCAAAGCGGGCCGGGATCGGTGTACCGGCCGATCAATTTGCCACCTAGCGCCTCGTAAAATTGGATCGCAGGTTCATTACCGGCGACGACGCCCAGAGCCATCGCCTGATGCCCCTGTGCGTGCAGCATGAAGGCGATCCGTGTCAGCAGGAGACGGCCGATTCCGCGGCGCGCCAATGCCCGGCCGACATAAAGATATTTGACTTCCCGGCGCGCGTCGAAAAGCGGCTCCTGCGGCGCTGCCGCATGGACAAAGCCGACAATCCGGCCATCGATTTCAGCAATCAGCGTCAGACTTCCCGAGTCACTCCCGCCCAGGACGTCCTGCCACTGCCACAGGCGGCGCGCCTCGGTCAGGGCTGCCACCGCTGCCGGCGGGGCAAGATGCCGATAAGTCGCATGCCAGACCGCCGCATGCAGAGCTGCGATCGCTTCGGCATCGGCGCGCATCGCCGAGCGCAATGAGATCGCGGAAGACATAAATCAGCGTCGACCGAACAGGCGCTCGATATCCGCGAGCTTCAGCTCGACATAGGTCGGGCGGCCGTGATTGCACTGGCCGGAATGGGGCGTCGCTTCCATCTGGCGCAGCAGCGCATCCATTTCCACGGCGTTG
>DATLJB010000233.1:0-5789 GCA_035539075.1 Terriglobia bacterium | reverse complement strand
GACCGGCTGACGAAACTGCCCTTTGTTACCCCCGTCGGCCTGGGACCCCGAATCCTGCGCGCCGATACGGCGGCGCTGGCGGCGCTGGCGATCTTTCAGGCGGTGCTCGGGGATGGGAAAATGCGACCGCCGCAATCGATCAGGCCAAGCCGATAACAGGCGCCGTCTGCGCAAAGCAGACTGGCCGTGCGGGGCAAGATCAGAGTCACTTGGGAGAATATATGTCGGCACCACCGAGTTCACGCGGCACCCCGATCACCTCTAAGCGCCAGCTGGTCGAATATATCGAATCCGGCAACAAGCCGCGCGATCAATGGCGAATCGGCACCGAGCATGAGAAATTCGTTTTCGACCTGAAGACATTGCGCCCGGTCAGTTATGAAGCGCCGAACGGCATTGGCGCGCTGCTGAAGGGATTGCTGCGCTTCGGCTGGACGCCGGTCGAGGAGAACGGCAACATCATCGCCCTGACCATGGATGGCTGCAGCATCACGCTGGAGCCCGGCGGCCAGTTCGAACTCTCCGGCGCGCCTTTGGAGACGATCCACCAGACCTGCGCCGAAGTCGGCAAGCATCTTGCCCAGGTGAAGGAAATCAGCGGCGAGCTCGGCATCGGCATGCTCGGCATGGGCTTCCAGCCGAAATGGTCGCGCGCCGACACGCCCTGGATGCCCAAGGGTCGCTACAAGATCATGGGCGATTATATGCCGAAGAAGGGCAAGCTCGGCCTCGACATGATGCTGCGCACCTGCACGGTGCAGACCAATCTCGATTTCTCCAGCGAAGCCGACATGGTGAAGAAGCTGCGCGTCTCCATGGCGCTGCAGCCGGTGGCGACAGCGCTCTTCGCCGATTCGCCCTTCACCGAGGGCAAGCCCAATGGCTTCCTCAGCTATCGCAGTCATATCTGGACCGATACCGATCCCGATCGCTGCGGCACCCTCACCTGGGTTTTCGAAGATGGCATGGGTTTCGAGCGCTGGGTCGATTACATGCTCGATGTGCCGATGTATTTCGTCTATCGCGACAACCAGTACATCGACGCCAGCGGCCAGTCCTTCCGCGACTTCCTGCAAGGCAAGCTGCCGGCCTTGCCGGGCGAGATCCCGACCACCAGCGACTGGGCTGATCACCTCACCACCGCTTTCCCGGAAGTGCGCCTGAAGAAGTTCCTGGAGATGCGGGGCGCCGATGGCGGCCCCTGGGAGCGGCTCTGCGCCCTGCCCTCGCTCTGGGTCGGCCTGCTTTACAATGACGAAGCGCTGGATGCCGCCTGGGACCTGGTCAAGAACTGGACGGCGGAGGATCATTTGAACCTGCGCCGCGACGTGCCGCGCCTCGCCTTGAAGACCGCCTTCAAGGGCAAGACCGTGCGCGATCTCGCCCTCGAAGTCCTGAAGATCGCGCGTCTCGGCCTGCAGCGCCGCGCGGCCCTCGACCGCATCGGCGGCGACGAAAGCGGCTTCCTCAATGTGCTGCAGGAGATCGCCCAGCGTGGCGTGACACCGGCCGAGGAAAAGCTGGCGCTCTATCAAGAGAAGTGGAACGGCAGCGTCGATCCGATCTTCACCGAATACGCTTATTGAACAGGCGTGCGATCGTTCCGAGTGGAAGCGGGCTTCCACTCGGAACATGAATCGCCCGGGACTATTCGAAAAAAGGCAGCCCTTGTCATGGCGACGATCGGCGTTTTTGCCAGCATCTTCGATCAGGACAAGCGCGCGCTCTGTGTTCGCCAGAATTACGGTGAGCGCCTGTGGACCACGCCGGGTGGGCGGCTCGATCCGCATGAAACGCCCCTCGATGGCCTGATCCGGGAAGTGCGCGAGGAGATCGGCGCCGAGATTGAGGTTCTCTGCTTCGTCGGCGTCTATGCCAACAGCTACAAGGACGATCTCGTCCTCAACTTCCATGCCCGCCTGATCGGCAGCCTCGCCCGGTGGCAACCGCATGACGAGATCGCCGAGCTCGGTTTCTTCGCGCCGCAGGAACTGCCGCAACCGATGACGGCCAACACCCGTTGGCGGCTGTGGGATGCGGCGGATGGGTTGTGCGGGATCTACCGCGCCTTCAGCGATCCGCAGCACCTGATCCCAGAATAACGGCATCCGCCAGTGATACGGCGAGACAATGTTGCCGTATCGCCGGCGGTCGCTTTCAGCTCATTGCTTCAACTCATTGCGGCTGGAGATGACGACGGATACCGTCGCTTGCCTGCTCGATCGCGGATTCGACTGCCGGCACATGCCGGATCGCGTTCAACAGCACGAAATCGTGGATCATCCCGTTGTAGCGCGCCGCCGTTACCTCGACACCCGCCGCCTTGAGCTTGCGGGCATAGGCTTCGCCCTCATCGCGCAGCGGATCGTTTTCAGCTGTGATCACCAGTGCAGGCGGCAGGCCTTCGAGTTCCTGTTTGCTCGCCCGCAGCGGTGAGACATAGGGATTGTTGCGCGTCTTCTCGTCGGGCGCATAGAGATCCCAGCCATACTTCATGAAGGCGCGCGCCAGGAAACGGCCGGTGCCGAATTCGTGGTAGGAGGCGGTGTCGACGCTGGCATCGGTCGCCGGGATGAAGAGCACCTGATAGCTGATCCTGGGCCCCTTGCGGTCCTTTGCCATCAGCGTCAAGGCCGCCGACATATCGCCGCCGACCGAATTGCCGGCAACGGCGATGCGGCTGCCATCGGCACCGAATTCAGCCGCATGCTGCGCGGACCATTTCAGCGCAGCATAGGATTCTTCCAGCTGGGTCGGGAATTTCGCAGCCGGCAGCGGCGTATACTCGACGAACACGCCGATCTGACCGGAGCCGACGACGAGGTCGCGCAGCAGCCGCTGATGGTTCTGGAAATTGCCGACGATCCAGACGCCGCCGTGAATGAAGAAGAGGACACCGGGCTTCTCCGCCGGATGGTCCGGCGTCATGATGTAGAGCTTAACCGACAGCCCATCCTGCGTGATCGTCTTCTCGACGGTCGACACGCCGGACATATCGACCGGCGTCTGATCCTGCAGCCCGGTGAGAATATCCTGCGGCTTCGGCTGCGGCAGTTCCCAGAAGGGGCTGCTATCCTTGTTGAGCTGGGTCAGGAGGGTGCGGACCTGGGGGTCGATCCGGGGATCAGTTGACGGGTTCGTGTCGGCCGATGCGATTTGGCTCATGAGGCTTGCTCCAATGATAAAGGCGGCGAGTCTTGGAAGACGGTTCATGGATTGATCCAGCAGTTTGGGGTGATCCAACGATGTGCACGGGCCGGCATGCAGGCATGCTTTCGCCGTGGCACGAGACGGGCTCAGTCGTTCTGCAGTTGGAATTGCCCGGGGAAGAAATGAGCCCGCCGCGATACATTATGAGAAGCTTTGTCGGCCTGCGTCTTTTCCGCGGTTGCTGTTGTATTGGCTGAGCTTGCGCGCGACCGCGCCAACGCCTCAGCGCAGCAGGCGCCGGTACTCTCCGGGCGTCATCCCCGTGGCGCGCCGGAAGGCGCGGTTGAAACTCGCCTGCGACGAGAAGAGCGATCGATGCGCGATTTCCGCCAAGGGAAGCGTGCCATCGGCCAGCAGGAACATCGCGTTCTCAAGTCTTCGGCGGCTGACATAACGGAAAGGTGGAACGCCCATCGTCGCGGTAAACAGGCGCGTGAAGTGGAAAGCGCTCAGATTGGCGAGATCGGCCAAGGCAGCGACAGTGATTGCCTCCTCCAGATGCTGGTCGATATGATCCAGCACCCGCCGCAGCCTGATCTTGTCCAGCCCGTGCGGCTTTCCGGTGCCGGCCTTCAGAAAGCTGCCATCGCTATAATTGTGAGTAAGCCAAGCGGCGAGCATGAGCGCCGAGGTTTCCACCAGCATGCGACCGGTCGCGGTTTCCGTGGTCATCTCCGACAGAATCGTCATACCGATCTGATGGATCAGCGTGTCCCTCAGCCCACCCAGATACTGGATGGAACGGACAGGCGAGCGGCTGAAACCGTATTGCCTGGCCAGCAGATTGAATTGCTGTGCCGGCAAATAGAGGTGGAGCGCCCTGGGGATCGGCGCGGTGAGCATGATCTCTTCCCGGCCAATATCGGTCGGAACCAGCCAGATCGCGCCGGAAGCCGATCGTGTCTGCTCCTGTCGTGCCGAGCCGGTCCGGACGACAAGGCCGTCATCCGCGCCGGTGATGGCGATGACGATTTCCACGTCCCGTTGAGTGTCCGACCTGACAAGTCCGGCGGGATGCGCCCGAAGTTCGGCCGACAGCATTGACCAGCCACGCCCGGCTGAGGAGGTCAGCAATCTCGACCTCGGATACTTCGTCAAATCGTCCGGCAGGATATCCATCATCTGACCTCAAGGATCAATTATATAACGCGATATTATATCGCGTGATATATAAATATGTGATCGCCCCTCGATGTCAATATCTTGCGATTATATCGTGTGATATTTATTTTATAAGGGACGGGTCGGTATTTACCCGGCCGGAACCGGAGAATCTTGTGTCCGCTAAAACCCTCGTACCTGACGATTTCATCTGCTTTGCCGTTTATTCGACCGGCCATGCCTTCAGCCGCGTCTACAAGCCCTTGCTGGAAAAGCTCGGCGTGACTTACCCCCAATACCTGGTCCTGGTGGCACTCTGGGCCAGGGATGACCAGACGGTCGGGAGTTTGGGCGAGATGCTGTTCCTGGAATCCAGCACCCTCACGCCGCTTCTCAAGCGCCTGGAAGGGCTTAAATTCCTAACGCGCAGCCGAGACCCGGAGGATGAACGCCAGGTGCGGATCCGGTTGACCGAGAAAGGAGCTGGCCTGCGCGAAGCCGCCCGCGACTTTCCGTCCTGTGTCGACGGAGCGACGGGACTTCAGGGGGATGCCCTACGGAAGTTGCGGGATGATATCCGGTCGGTCCGCACGGCCCTCTATAAAGCGGCCGGCTGAGCTTCCCATCCAAACGATGCTTCAGCGACGTGCCGGCCTGCGGTCTTGTCGCGTTATCGCCGGTTGCCTTCACGCCCGTCGCAGCAATCCCGGCACCGGCTTCGCCTGCTGGCTGGCGGGAAAAATCTGTTCGTCGAGCCGTGCCTCGGCGATACCGAGATGGTCGCGCAGGATGCCTTTGGTGACGCCGCGCAGATCGAGTGTCGGGGCAAGGTCGCGGTCCTGATAGAGCTTGCCCGAGGCGAGGCCCGGCCAATCGGCGAGGACGCGCCCGCCATTGACGGCGCCACCCATGAGGAACGCAGCCGAAGCCGTGCCGTGATCGGTGCCGCCGGTGCCATTGGGCGCAGCGGTGCGGCCGAATTCGGTAGCGGCGAGAATGACAGTCTTGTCCCAGGCGGCACCCAAGCCCTGGCGCAGGCCGGCGAGCGCGGCATCGAAGAGTTCGAGATTGTGGCCCAGCCGCCCTTCGACCGTGCCCTGGCCGGTATGCGTATCCCAGCCGCCGACTTCCAGCACAGCGATGCGCGGCCCCTTGGCATCGGCCAGCATCTTGCCGGCGGCGCTGAACATCTGCAGCTGCGCATTGCCCGGCTTCTGCTGGGCGGGTCTCGTCTTCATGGCGGCCGCGTTGTCCATGCCGGGCGTATTGCCGGTCATGCCGGTCGCCTGGTCGGCGAAAGAAGTGGCGGAGATCGCCGCGGTCAGGGTTGCCGCCAATTGCGGCTGGTGCTGATACATCGCCTCGACGAGGCCGAGGAAAGACGCATCCGCCTCCGGGATATTGCTCGGCGCCCAGGAAGCGACCTCGACCTTGCCGCGCATGACGAGCGGCACCTGGTCGCTGACGGCGATGCCGAG
>DATLJB010000232.1:0-119150 GCA_035539075.1 Terriglobia bacterium | reverse complement strand
TAAGCACATCGTCAAGGGCGACATCAATCAACGCTCAAGCAACCCAAGATACATGCTTTTGAATTTCGCGATGATTGGCGCCGTTTCGCGTATCTACCGTCAGAATGGCGCAGTCGGTGGTTTGACTCCGGAAAACCTCTCATCAACGATTCATGATATTGCGGCGGGTAACTGATGTCTGACAATTACTGGAAAAATTGGTCTATTATGAGCGTACGGTCCAGACCGGACGCTCACTAAGCAATCAAGTTCAATCGTTCTCAGAACAATCAGGGGAAAAAAATGGGTGCCGCAAGAACTGCAGGCTGATCGTGACGGCGCGGGAGATACGGGCGATGACGGTGGTTCCGGCGCGTCTGGACGCTGACCTCAGGTCTCTGCTTGCCGATGATAATGCCAGGGCAGCAGCTCGTCGACGCGATTGATCTTATGTGTTATTCGGCGCGGGGGTTGGACGCTGATCGGCACGCTAAGTCGTTGCCATGCCCACAAACTGGAGGGTCCCCATTCGAAGCCGGATCACATCAGGTCTCCTAGACACAAGGACCCTAACTTCCCAGGGGCTGCCGGGTTCAATATAGGCCGTCTGGAAACCGATATTGGCGATCCACTTTCGCAAGGTCGTCGCGACAAAGTTGAATTTTGAGGTAACGAGATGCGCTCTTCAAACTTCGGTGCCCTAGTGGGCATTTTGTGCGGCAATCTATTGATCGTGGCGCCGGTCAATGCTGGGGATAACCCCAATATTCGTCCTCCTCTGCTTGAACGCTCGGCGGTGATGGCGATCGCAGACATGATTTCTTTGTCGTTTAGTAAAATTCCGGCTGAGCCGCCAGTATTCTGTGTCGGAGCGGCACTGGATCCTAACGCGAGTAATCTGGAACCCGCCGACATCAGCGACAAAATGCTGGATGAAGTGAGGTCGCTCGTTGGCGACCGGCCAACAATTATTCAACTTTCCAAGTGTCATTTCGACCAGGTAGGGCAGTTCGTTACAAGTTCTGGCGCCGATGCACGCCAGATCACGTATAGCGATATCGACGTCGTTCTCGCGAATGGTTTTCGTGTCACTAAAAAGGAGATGCCTGCGCTTGGCCCGCGCCCATCCCTAAATGCCAACAGAGATACGCCTGCTGTTCAATGGCTTTGGTTGCAAAAATATCAATTACCGAGTGGGAAACTGAGCATCGACGGGATTGGTGTGATCCAAGACCGATCAGTAGCGGAGCTCGATTACGATTTCTCGGAGCGCGGGGATGCTGTTTCCATCGTTAGCCGTAAGGCCGTACGGACAATTCAATAGCTGTACGAATACACCTACCAGCAAGGACCGCAAAATGCTGGGCAATGGCAATCAACGAAAGGCGGCCACCGGCTGACGCTTGCTTAGCCACCACCTTTGCCGCGAAAGAAATACGGACGCAATTTCCTCCTCAGAATACCCCTGTGGGCCACGCGTGGGGCTCAGGTCAGTGGCATCGGCCTGCGTCGTATCAATGTATCGGCTGGCGTTAGATTATAAGGACTGGCAGTCTCCCCCATTTTTCTTTCCTCAAGCCTTACAGATGTTGTTGAGTACCAGGCGCTGAATTTCGGGAATGCTTTCCAATTGCGATCGTTTAATGCGATAGCTGCCTAAGCGAGTTCGCCTCCCAAAGAGGTGGAGAAGAACCTCCTCATAGTCTTCGCAAGTTTCAAATGTGACCGTGCAGATACCCTGAGAGTTGTCGCAGATGATGGCGGCCTCATCTCGTTGCTCCCGTGGCAAGTATGCAAAGAGCGAAAGCGGCACCCTTTCGCAAGACGCTTGTCAGAACTTAGCGACCGCATATCACGACGCAACGCAGTTGCTCGCTAACTACAGCTCCTTCAAGGTGGACGTGGGTAACACTCCTGCTGCTCAGAATATCCTCACCAAAGTGATGTGAGGGGTCAAGTTGCGGCGCTGAATTACAAGCATGCCGACCGGGCGTCCAAACCCCACGCCGCTTGACATTCAGAGCTCCGAACTGGTCGTGGAAGCCCGGATATAGAAGACGTCGAGATGCTCGTTACTGCGGCTTGGGACTAACCAAAAGCGTCTTGCTTAGCACTCCGACTGTCTGTGATAGTTACTCAACTTTTATCCGAGTTCCATATCCGATGCTGTCGAATTGCCGCTCCAATGACCCCGAGGCCAACACCCATTGCGGGAAGCCAAGTCATTATCATCTTTTCGCGTTCGGTTAAAAAGTGATCGCCCGTAAACAGCTTCGTCCTCGCAACAAAGCCCAGGGCGTCGTTTTTGCTTCTTGGACGGTAGCCATCAAGGTAGCTCCCATAAAGCAAGCCAGAACAAAAGACTATAACGCCGAGAGCCGTAAAGAACGTTTCGAGTGATTTTGTTCGTCGTTTCCTACTGACCGGCATAGGCTTGCACCCCAGAATTGACGCAGTCTACCACTTTGCAATACCGGTGTCTGTCACTCCTGCATATCCACCAGCACCAACACCAGCACCAAAGGTACCACTCCCTCTGAGAACTGGCGCGACATTATCTCCGCGTAGCCGTCCGGCCCGGGCCGCCTTCCGTTTCCCTAAGCCCTGCCTGAGACTGTCAATATCCACTCTCTTGGGCGTGAGTGAGCGTCCGCGCAGGTTGTCATCATTGGCGAAGCAAGCTTCCGATTATACCGGTTCGGTCCATTTGCCAGCCCGAATGACCGTTGAGAAATGCCCCACTGTCAACGGGCGGTACTTTCCATCAAATCCAAACTTTGCCATCCAATAGCGTGCCAGCGCTTCTGTCTCGTCGGGAAAATACGCATTGAAATCGAAGCCTTCGAGTAAGACGCCACAAGACGCCGTGACTGCAGCCAGCATTTCGCAGGCATCATCGCCCGCAATCTGAAGATCGTGATAGATCCTGGTCGAGGGCATAATTTCCACTCGGCTCGCAACTATTTTCAAGATTATCGCGACCAGTCGGGGATCTAATGAATAGAAGCGGTTCCGCCAATCTTGAAAGCTCCAACCATCTCTCGTATCGGAAACGTCGAATTGGAATCCACATGATGGACAGATCTCGTGTGATCCAAAGCCTCGTTTGTCGTAAGCTGCCTTGTAAGACCGTCAAAATGACAGACTGGGCAAATGCTCTTGGCGGTATCGGACACCTGCTTAGCTACCTGTCTTTATTAAGATAATCGTCAAAGGCCTTGCCGATGATAATGCCAGGGCAGCAACTCGTCGACGCGATTGATTTTATGTTCAGCAATGCGGCTGAGGACATCGGTAAGCCAAGCCTGTGGATCGATGTTGTTGAGCTCGGCTGTCTCGATCAGCGTATAGGCAGCCGCCGCCGCCCGGCCACCCGCTTCCGACCCCGCGAAAAGCCAATTTTTTCGGCCGAGGGCTATGCCCCGCATACCCCGTTCTGCAGGATTGTTGTCGATGGCCAGGCGACCATCCTCGAGATAGGGGCGCAATCGCTGTAGTCGCGAAAGGCCGTAGCGGATGGCATCGGCCAGCGCTGACTTGCCGGAGATCCGCGTGAGCTGGGTTCGGAGCCAGTGTTCCAGGCTATCAAGCCGCGGCGCCGCATGCTCGTCGCGGACTGGTCGTCGCTCCTCAGGTTGTTTGCCTCTGATAGCATCCTCGATCCGGTAGAGCTCGGCAATGCGCTGCAAGGCCTCCTTGGCGATGGCAGAGCCCTGCGC
Organism: Terriglobia bacterium; assembly: GCA_035539075.1. Taxonomy (GTDB): domain Bacteria; phylum Pseudomonadota; class Alphaproteobacteria; order Dongiales; family Dongiaceae; genus Dongia_B. The sequence goes on along the minus strand of DATLJB010000232.1, from coordinate 115,452 downwards.
CAGTGTAAATCGGCTTCGAGATGGAACCCTGTCTCCAATTGCATTTGACGGCTTGTGACCACAGCAAGAACTTCATTTTGAATGGGATCCCGCCCGGCGCCGGTCGAGACCCCAGAAATCCCGCGATTTCGAGCGACAAATCAGGTAGATAGCGGAGGTCGCGCGAGGGGGTATCATTCGGCTCCGAATAACGGTGAGCAGCCCAAGGGGATCAATATTCGCTATGGGGTTTCCCTGAACGTATGCATAGACGTTGGCTGAAATGTCACCACTATGGCTGGCCCGCAGGCCGCGCGTCATTCAGATAGCTCTGTGACATCGGGATGACGCTGCGGGAAAGCTCGCGGGCGATCATCCAGCCGGGGCGCTCCGCGGACTCGCAGGAGGCGGAACGCAGCCGCAGCACGAAGCCCTGCGTCAGCGGCCGGTCCCAGTTGAAGACGACGCAGCGCTCGCCCGCGGGGCCGCGCATCTCACCGGCCGCCTGCGCGGCGTAGTTGCCGTATTGGCTGCCGGTGCCATTGCCCACACTCGGCGGCAGGGTGGCAGGCGGCAGCGCGGCGGGCGATATCCTGCCGGTGGCGGCGCAGCCGGACAAGGCGGCCGCGACCGAGATGAGACCGATCGACAGCGCCGCCATCGACACAACACGACCCGCGACCCGCAGCTTCATCGGCTTCCCCCAACCTGCTTCCGCCACGCTGGTTAAAAGGCGAATGCGGCGTTTTTGCGGCCCCGGCGGCGCTCGCTCGGGCGGTCGTCGCGACCGGGCTTGGCCCGGTCCTGGCCGCGGCCGGACTTGATCTGGCGCAAGCCGGCCGGCGCGATTGCTGCCAAACTGCCTCTCTACCGGACTGCCCGTGTCTGCTGCGCTGCCGGTGTCTGCTGCGCTGCCCGCGCGCCGGAATGCCCGCCTGCCAAACGCGGCGGAAGGCGCGCCGGGCAACGCATGGATGCTGCCATCGCAGCCAGCGCGCGACTATCGCCCGGTAGCGATCGCGGCTGCCGGTCGCCGGCGGCGCGATGCCGCGATCGGTTATTGCAAGCGTGCAATCTTAAATAAGGGGAGGCCTGACATGACTTTGCTTCGTTCACCCGCAATCTGGCTGCTCGTCCTGTTCGCCGTATCCGGCTGCGCCTCGACCGAGGTGAGCCAGCGCCAATACTATCAGGGCCAGCAATTGCCGCGGCCCGCGCGCATCCTGGTCTACGACTTCACCGCCGACGCCACTAAGGTGCCGCCGGAATCGGTCTTCGCCGCCAGCGGCGCCGTCTCGCATAACGCCCCCACCGCGCAGGAACTCGACATGACCACGCAGCTCGGGGCCGAGGTGGCGAAGCAGGTCACGGCGCAGTTGCAGGAGGCGGGCCTGCCCGCCGTGCGGGCGGCCGGGCAGCCGGCGCCGCAGGTCAATGATGTCGTCATCCGGGGCTACTTCGTCTCGGCCGATGAGGGCAGCACGGCGAAGCGCATGCTGGTCGGCTTCGGCTCCGGCAATGCCGAGCTGACGACGGCGGTCGAAGGCTTCCAGATGACGGCGCACGGCCTGCGCCAGCTCGGCAGCGGCACGATCGATTCCGGCGGCAACAAGACGCCGGGCGTCATCCTGCCGCTGGCGATCATGGCGGCCACCGCCAGCCCCATCGGCCTCGTCGTCGGCGGCAGCATGAAGCTGGCCGGCGAAGCGACCGGCAACGCCACCATCGAAGGCAACGCGCGGCGCACCGCCGATGTGGTCTCCGACCAGCTGATCGCCGCGGCGAAACGGCAGGGCTGGCTCTGAGGCAGCGGACGGCAATGATTTCGCAGCGGTGATCTCAAGGCGGCTGCGCGGGCAAGGGCAACGGGACGGGAAGGAAAATGGCCGCGCAACTGCCGATGATCAAGGACTTCCTGCTGGTCTTCACGGCGCTGTTCTCCATCGTCAATCCCATCGGATCGGCGTTCCTGTTTCTCGAAGCGACGCTGAGCCGGACGCCGCAGCGGCGCAACGACCTGGCGAAGAAGGTCGCCCTCTATGCCTTTCTCGTCATGGTCACCTCGATCTTTGTCGGCGCCTATGTCCTGAAGTTCTTCGGCATTTCGATTGCGGCGCTGCGCCTGGCCGGCGGCCTGGTCGTCTGCACCACCGCCTGGCAGATGCTGAACGGCATCGACCTCAGCGATCCCGGCAATGGAGCGCACGCGCCGGGGCAGGAATCGGGGCAGGCATCGGGACAGGAAGACGGCGACGGCGAACGCGATATCGCCTTCGTGCCCCTGACCATGCCGATGACGGCCGGACCCGGCACCATCTCCGTGGCGATCGCGCTCGGCGCCAATCGCCCGATCGGCGACTTCCAGCTGGCGCAATTCGCCCTTTCCGCCGGCGCCGCCGCCCTGCTGATCTCGATCGCCATCCTGCTCTGCTATCGCGGCGCCGGCCGCATGATCACCTATCTCGGCAAATCAGGCGCGCAGACCCTCTCCAAGCTCGCCGCCTTCCTGCTGCTCTGCGTGGGCATGCAGATCGGCCTCAACGGGATCGCGGAGTTCATCGGGCGGTGAGCGCGGATATTGAGGCGCCGGGCCTCTTTGGGACCGCTTCCAGGAACCGGCCTTAATTCCAGGTATTGGCGTTTTTCGGGAAACCGGGACGCTGTACGCGGACGACGCAGAAGCGCTGCCCGGTCGGCGCCTCCATCACCACCCAGCGCTCGAGGCGCTCCACCACCTTCGCGCCCAGCCTGCCCAGGCGCTCCACTTCGGCAGGGATGTCGTCGGTCTCGATGTCCAGGTGCACGCGGCTCGGATGGTTCACGCGCTGGATCTGCACGATCGGCTCGTCGGGCGGGGTCTCCAGCATGCGATAGTTTCCGCGGCTGCCCGGATGATCCCCGTCCACCGGGCGACCAAGCGCCTCAGCCCAGAAGCGAGCAGCCTCGTCCACATCGGACGTCTTGCAGTCGATCAAGACGGCGCATAAGCGAGAGCGATGCATCGCGTGCCCCTCCTGTAACCAGGGTCGATTTCAGTATTAGAGGATCGTAACGATGATCAGTCAATGCCTCCCGGAGCGCAAGCGAAGGCGCCCGGAGCGCTAGAGACAACTCTTCCTGAAGCGCAAGCGACGATGCTTCCCGAAGCGCTTGCGGCACATGCCGCTCATGCGCCCGAGGCGAGCGGCAGCCTCCGTCTATTGGAGGCTCCCTATTGGAGGCTCTCTGCCGGTTTGGGCGCCATCATGTCCTTGAAGACCCAGGTGGGAATATCGCCTGAGTTGGTTGGCGTGTCGCGCCATGGGCTGGCCTGCAGGCCGAGGGTGCGGCCCGCGTCGAAAGCCGCGCGCATCTGGCTGGGGTCGAAGGCGAGCGGATCATTGCCGACATTCACCTTGTCCGGAATCTCGACCGTATTGAAGGCGTAGCCCAGCAGCCGCGTCCCGAAATAGGACCGGGTCAGCGCCGTCTGCATGGATTGCTCCATCATCACGCTGATCGTCGTCGCCGCGATCTTGCCGAGCGCCCGGATCAAGGCCTTGGGCGGCTCCGTGACCTTGCCGTTATTGATCAGGTAGAGGTTGCCCGGGCCATAGAGCGGCGGATTAGGTTTGCGCGTTCCCCCCATCCCCGGAATGACCAGATTCGACCGGGCGGCCCCGTCGACGAACAGGTGCCCGTCTATTTCCACCGGCGGAAAGACGATGGGGAACGAGGCGGAAGCCAGCAGGACATCGCGATAGAGCTGCAACTGCCCCGCCTTGGCGATCATCGTCATGTTCCAGACCCAGGTCTGGCCGTAATCGATATTGGTGGTGCCCACGAACAGCATGCGGTTCTCGTCATAGGCCGCGGCCACGCGCTTCAAGGTATCGGCCGTCACATACTTGGCGATCATGGCCCGCAAAGGTGCGGTGTCCTTGAGCGAGTCGGCGGAGAGCAGGCTGAAGAGTCCCCTGTCCTCGTAGATGTCGGCGCTGGTGACCTTCGTATACATCTCCTCCAGCGTCGCATCATCGGCGGGCGTGCCGAGAAAGGCGTGGGTGGCCAGCAACGCACCGGTGCTGACCCCGCCGACGACATCGAATTGCGGCCGCTTGCCGCTTTCGCGCCAGCCGACGAGGAAGCCGGCGCCGAAGGCGCCGTTCTGGCCGCCGCCGGAGAGCGACAGAAGGTTCAGCGCATGGCCGCGCTTGCGCTCAAGGTAGCGGATCATATTGTCGCCGGGGACCGCCGTCACCGCGGCATAGATGCTCGAGGGCTTGCTGGGATCGAGCGGCTCGTAGCCATTGGGGAGCGTCGCGTATTGCGGCGCCCGCAGGGAGAGTGTGCGCTCCGGCGGCGACGCGCAGGCCGCCAGAAGAAGCACGGCGAGACAGGCTTGAAAACCCCGGAACCGTTTGCGTCCCATGCATCCCCCCAGCCTGGCAGAAGCGCCGCTAGACGGCGAAACGCCAGGCGCCCGCTTTTCCCGGCACCCGCTTTGCCAGGTGCCCACTTTGCCCGGCACCCGCTTTGCCAGATTCTCGCATTGCCGGATAATCGGCTTGTCCCGGTTGTTCCGCCAATATCGCATATGGCGCTTTATCCTGTCGCAAGTCGTCACCTTTGGCAACGTCGCCTTTGCTGCAGGAACAGGTGGCGAGGGAACTGAGCATCGTGTCCATCGGCGTCGAGCTCCGGTCCGCAGATCCGGCCGGGCAGGCGAAGGCGATCTAGGCGAGCCTCACAACGCGCATCAAGCCGAAGGAAGCAAAACCCCGCATGGCGCCGGTGAAGCCGGGCCCGCCGGCGCTTCAATTCCCGTATTCATCCGGCGCGGAAATCATGTATCCCATATGTGCCGCCCTCGCCCTCCGGCAGGTTGAGCCGGCGGCCGGTATCCGTCTTGACCCGTACCGGGGCATAGAGGGTTTTCAAAATGGCCGTTTTGCAGACCGCGCGGCTGACGCTCAGCCCCTGCCGCCCGGGTGACCGCGCTGACTTCATCGCGCTGGAGCTTGATCCGGCGGTCATGCGCTATCTCAACGGCGGGCAGGCCGTCGATCATGCGCGGGCCGATCCGGACGATGCGGCCTTCCTCATGCCGCGCGGAACCGAGCCTCACGTCTGGACCGCGCGCCGCGCAGCCGGTGGCGAAGCAGGTCACGGCGCCTTCGTCGGCTGGTTCTGTCTGTGGCCGGAGAGCGAGACCCTGGCGGAACTCGGATACCGCCTGCGCCGCATGGACTGGGGCCAGGGATTGGCCTCGGAGGGGGCATCGGCGCTGGTCGATTGGGGGTTCGGCAGCGCCGGCTATGACAAGGTCGTGGCCTGCACCCTGGCGGTGAATCATGGATCGCGCCGGGTGATGGAAAAGATCGGCATGCGCCACACCCGCACGGTCCCCGTCGCGTCCGACCCCTTCCCCGGCACCGAACAGGGCGAAGTCTGGTACGAGCTGACGCGCGCGGCATGGCAGGGCGCAAGGCAGGCTGGCGGCGTCAGGCCGGAGGCCGGAAGCGCGCCCGGCGCATGATGAGAACGCTGCAGGCATGTGTTCGACGGTGACGGTGCCGGGCCGGACTCGATATGCCTCAAACTCGCGGGCCAACCTGTGGCCACCTCCCGCACCGCCGGGCCGCATCACGCCCGCACCCGCGACGACCGGATCGGCATAGGTGAGCGCCGGGGCATCAGCGAGGCCGGGCGAGGCGAGGTCGGGCGAGGCGAGGCCGCGCGCTTTCATCTGCTCCCTCTTTTCCAGCCGGATCTTGTCCCTTGCATTGAAGCCCTAGGCGATGGCAGCCAGATCGGCTGCGCTTGTCGGCACAGTGTCCCGCCTTGATGAGGCCGAGCCCTTCGGTCCGCGCGTCGACTGCACCCGGTGGCCTCTCGACCGCGCTGCCACAGGATCGGCGACGCCGGTACCGAGGCCGCGTTCCGCAGGCATATGGATGCTCGCATCTCAGCCGGCTTGCACCAGTGGCGGCAGGTTGTCTTCATCGCGCAGATGCTTTCAGCAGGCACGACGATGATGAGCAACATCGCGCTCGGAATGAAGCATCGGCGGCACAGAAATATTTCTAATTATTTCCGGAAACATTTCGACTTGATCCGGAATCAGGAAACCGCTGCGGCACAGGCATTACTTGCACGCATCATCTTGGAGAACGCCGGAGGATCGGAGCGATGATTCTTACATAGGTCATTTCCCCTTCATCGCATCTCAGCCTAAAATTTCCGCGCGACGAACGTTCCATCGATGACGATGCCGTGAAGAGCGCATCCTTGATCGGATGCACCGCGTTATCCGCCTGCTGAGTGATCTGACGGCGGTGATCAGGCACTTCCACAACAACCAGCGCTGCATTCGACGATGCCGCCATTCGGCTGAGGGATAATGGACAAATCGCACCGGCATGCTGCCGCGAGCAATCGGGAGCTCGACCTGGCCGCCAGCCAGCAAATCATCCTCGTCATGGAACAGCTGTTGCAGGTGGGTCCGCTGACGGCGGAAAGCAGGTTCATCGACCTGACATCCGACGTCAAGAAAGCCTTCGCCTTCCTGCGGGCGTTTCAACGCCTGTTCGATTTCGAGCTGCCGCTCTCGGCCTTTTTTGATGCGCCGACGATACGGGACCTGGCCCATATTGCGCTGACCAGGGTAACGCCGGCGCAGTCGCGTTTGGTGCTGCTGCGGACCGGCGCCGCCGGCATGCCGCCTCTCTTCCTGGTGCCTGGCCTGGGCGGCGTCATCTTCGAAATGCTGGAGCTTGCAAAACAGCTGGATTATGCGGGGGCCATTTATGGGCTCGCCGCGCCCGGCCTCGACGGCGTCGATCCGCCCTGCACGCGTGTCGCCCGGATGAGCGAGGAGAATTTCCGCCTGGCTCAAACGGCCTGCCTGCGGGGACCCTATCGGTTTCTCGGTTATTCCTTCGGCGGCGTGGTGGCCTTTGAGATGGCAAGGGTTGCGGCGGGATCGGGAGCCGAGGTCGATTTCCTCGGCGCCCTGGATTCCAACTTCGTCGAGCGGTCATGGCCTTTCACGGTCTGGCTGCGCCATATGATGCGGCGGGCAAGCCCCTCCAATCGAAAAACATCCTGGGCCGCGGCCGGGATGTCCAGCCCCGACCAGGCGCCCCTCCCTGAGGAGGCGATGCGCGGCGCCGATCGCAAGAGAGAAATATCCGGCACGACCGGCCCCGCAGGCGCGGTGAGGAATGCCCTTCGGCGGGTCAAAGGCAAGATCGCGCACCGCTATTTCTCGGCACCCTCCTCCGCGGCCTATCTGAAGGCGGATCCCTATTACATCGCCGACCTGCCGCCGAATTTCCAGCGCGTCCGCGATGCCTCGATCGAGATGGCCGGCTCTTACCGGATGGGATATCACGATTGCGAGCTCTATCTTTTCCGGGCTCAGTCCGGCGATGCGCTGTCTTGCGATCCCCTTCTGACATGGCCCCGCGTCGTCAGGCGCATCATCCTGCGGCCGGTCCCCGGCAATCACGCGACGATGCTGCGGCAGCCCCACGTGCAGGACGTCGCAAGGGAGGTGTCGCGCTGCCTGGCGGAGGTCGAGGCAGCGCGCCGGATGAAGCTGCGATAGCGGAAGGGACCGCTGGGGATCGCCTCGATACGGCTTGCGCGGCAGCCTCGACCTATCACGCGATCCGCACCAGATCGTGCCCGGTCAGATCGGCCCTGGCCGGATTGACGCCATCCGTCGTTGTCTCGTTTCTCGGGCTTCGGCGACGCTGCCTTCGACGCCCCCCGCCTTCAGCGGCGCGCCGTCGCACGGCCGCCATAGACGGCGAGGAAGGCCTCGACCGAGGCATCGGCATGGCGCTGCAGCTCGGCGGCCGAGCGCGCCTTCGCCTTGCCGGTGAACATGGCTTCGTTCATCGGGATCCACAGCAGCATGCCGAAGAGGTGGCTGGCGGCGAGGATGGGATCGGGGGTCGCGAGCAGGCCGCGTTTGGTCAGCGTCTGGAAACAGGCGGCGGCCGATTCCAGCATGCGCTCGAAGCCCTTCTCATACCAGTCGCGGCCGAATTGCGGCATCCTGTCCGCATTGGCGATGATGAGGCGCCGCAGCTTCAGCAGCTCCTCATCCAGCAGCATCGCGATCAGGCGGCGCGCCAGCTTCTGCAGCCCGCCCTTGACGAATTCCGTATCGGAGAGCAGCGAGGTCACGAGATCGATGACGTCGTTGGTCTCGCTCGCCGTCGCGCGCACGACGGCGCCGAACAACGTCTCCTTGTCCTTGAAATGCTTGTAGAGCGTCTGCTTGGAGGCGGCGGCGCGCGTCGCGATCTCCTCCATGCTGGTGCCGTCATAGCCCGTGGCGACGAAGGCGGCGGTGGCGGCCTGGATGATGTCGCGTTCCTTGCGCGCGGACCGGCTCTCGCTCTCCGGCTCTTCCCGCCTGCCGCCGACGCTGGCGCTCTCGTCCCGGTTCCTGTCCCCGCCCCCGCCCCCGCGCGGAGGCCGGGGCTGATGCTGATGGCGATGCTGATGCTCGGCCGCGCGCCCGGCCTTGGTCCCGCCCGGGGCCTGGCGCCCGGCTTTGCTCTGGCTCATGTCGCCTCTGATTCAGTACTGGACGGTACCGTACCATGAGTGCTACAGGAAGTCATAGTACTAGACCGTCTAGTACCATTTCCAGACGGCAAAAAGCCAACGCAAACAGGGATATGGACCGATGACCCAGATGATTTTCGTCAACCTGCCGGTGCGCGATCTGCAAGCCGCGACCAGGTTCTACCTGGCGATCGGCGGCACGCTGAACCCGCAATTCTCCGGCGAGCAGTCAAGCTCGATCATGTTTTCCGACGCGATCGGCGTCATGCTGCTGACCCACGACCATTACCGCCAGTTCACCGCCCGGCCGATCGGCGATGCCAAGCGCGAGAGCCAGGCGCTGCTGGCCCTCACCGCTTCGAGCAAGGATGAGGTCGACGCCACGATCGCGCAGGGTGTCGCCGCGGGCGGCCGCGCCGACCCCAATCCGCTGCAGGATCTCGGCTTCATGTACAACCGCCATATCGAAGACCCGGACGGCAATGTCTGGGAGTTCATCTGGATGAACCCGGCGGCGATGCAGTGAGCTGTAAGCTGGAGCGATCCTCAGCGCGGATGGGGCGGAGGGTCGCGATGGTGGAGTAAGCTGGAACGATGTCGCGTGGGTTAAAAAGCTATCTCCTGCGAATGGGCGCTGTACTGCTTGTGCCACTCGGTCTCGGGATGACGTGATGATCAATTCGCCGACGCGGACCTGTCTGGACACGGAAACGCTTTCGCACAGGTCTAACATCAGCCACCACGCCAGCAATGCAGACCGGTTGCTAGGACTGCCCGCTAGACAGGATCATCAGCGTCCATCATATCGCCGATAGCTGGCAGAACTTCGATCGCCTGAAGCTGATCCTGGATTGCCGGTGGCCGGACGGGTCCCGCTGGACGCGAGAAGGTGTCTGAATACCCTTGGATGCTGCCTCTCAGCACGAGCTTTAGCTTTCGTCCGCCTCAACAACACCGTTTCTTTTTGCTGCCAATATACATTGAGCTAGTCCGCCAGATTTATCATCGGCATAAATTGTAACACTCGTTCGAGCACGGCTGGCTGCCAAATATAAGTTGGCACCGAACCTCGCTCTGTTAAGTGAAGTCTGTTTACCGAAATCATCAAGCTCGTTAACGTCGGCTACAACAACGTGATCAAATTGAACACCGGCAACGTATTCAGGCATACTAAAAACAACTCGCGCGCCCGAATATTGGAGCTTGCTCAAAGTATCTCGACTATCGATGACATAAAGTTGCTTGGCATATCTGCTCGCAGTCGAAATAGTATCAAACGTTCTAGTACTAAGAGTGAGAAGTGCCACTCTTCCTCTGCCGGAGGCTTTAAATAGTTCTTGTGCCGTAGCGATAGCTGAATCGTATTCGGTCAGCTGGTCTGGCAAAGAATATGCACGAGGTTTTTCACCCGTTCCGGCCATAGAAGTCACGCTTCCAGGCAACCACTCTTCGGAGAGATCTTGCTCGGGGAATGCTTGATTAATGAAGCTAAGAAAGGCAGCGATTTCCTCTGTATAACGAAATACTTCACTAAATTCGAAATCACGCAGAGATACTGCTTGCCCAGGAGAAAGCCTAGTCAACGCGCGCTCTTCACCTGCGACAGCGTCGAGAAAAAGCGCTCTCGGAGATTGCCGAGGATCAAGGGCCATCAATATTCGTGGCAGTTCTCCTTCAGCATCTCTAAGCAAGGGAACGAATGCGGCTTTCTCCAATCGGTTAAAAAGATGGTATTCGTCAACAAAGATTGCATCATATCCCTTGAGCGATCGACGTGCGTCCCACCGAAAGCTATCGAGATACCCAAGAAAATCAGCGATAAGTTGATCTACACTGATCAGCCTTTCTCTCCGCAACCTCGATCGGTATCTGTCATAGAGATCCAGAACAACTTCTCGATCTCCGGACTCATCCAGCACCATCAGCGATTTAGGGCGCCGACTTTCTTTTACGTAAGCGTCCCTTTTTTCACGGTTATCTCGCACTCCATCAGCATCCAGAACGCTACCCAGTTCTATCATCAAATCCCAACAAAATTCTTCGTGCTCCCTTGTGCCAACTGGCGCATCGAGACGACCTTGAAATTCCTTAGAACACGAACGCCTTTTCGTCATCCAGATGCCTTGAGAATAGGCCGCAGCCTCTTCTGATAAGATCATAAGCTGGAGACTTTTCCCCTCATGTGCATCATAAGAGATTGGATTTAAGTCGCCGAGATCCTCTGCAAGTTCGCCAAGAGCAAGCCCGAGAAGCGTATCAATAGAAATCCGCTTCTTCTCGCTTTGCGGCATCGCAAGAAGGTCGTTTTCATCCAGCGCACTTGCATACTGGGCCGCTAGCTCCGCAGCACTATTGTTGTGAGTTAAGAATAGGAAGCGATACTCTTGGTCTTTGGCATTTTTCTTTTGTGCCTCCCACAGCAGTTTCGTAACCATTGCAAGCGTCTTGCCGGTACCAGCAGCACCTTTAAGACGAATTGGCTGAATCATTTCGGCATCGACAAATTCACGCTGCTTCTTTGTTAGCTTTGCGTTGTAGAGGAAGCTAAGCTTCCAACCTCGTGTCACAGCATTGACTTTCTCGGCGCCTCTGAGGTCTCCGAGAAGGACATTGGCTACTGTCAACGCCGACCCGGCCTTTTTTTGCGGTAGCATAGCTAGCGCTTGGGTCGAATTTTCGAGCGCGAAATGTAAGAGATCATAGTCAGGGTTTAGAGCGTCAAAGTCTTTCTGCTCAGAAGTGACATCAAATATATAAGCGCAAGGTGCGTCATTTAATCGTCGCCAAAGCACGAGACGGCGTCTGTCTCGCCGCGCCATCGCCGTTGCCTGAAAGGTGACAAACTTCCCCCCTGAGAATGGACGCCAGTAGGAGGGTAACTCACCACCACCTTGCAAAACCAAAACGCCCGCATCTATAGCTCTTCTTAGCACCTCGAGCTTAGCGTCGTCGTTTTGAAAGCATTCGAGCAACTTACCTGGAGATATTTTTATAACAATAGAGGGGCTAGAAGTTGTCTCGTCTGAACGAAAAACATAAACGACGTCGCCTAGGAGTATAGAGCTCAGCCCTCCATCACCGCCTCCAATTTCGAGATTTTTACTCCAATTATCGGTCAGCGCAATTCCGCTTTGAAAGCGTACCGCGGCAGGCAAGCTAAAAACTAAGGCCTTAGGCATGGGAGTTACTCATTTCCGTCCAAGTTGATTTACGCTATTTTTTCCAAGGCACTTCCATGTCGAGCCTGATGTTCATCTGGCAAACCTATTCTTTGAAATAGAAACGCGAACTGCTGCGCAACCGCATATTTATATGTCCGAGAAAGTCGGCCAAATCGATAAGCGAGCTTCGTCGAGCTTCTTAGCGCTGACATCGAGTCCCCAACCCTATCGCGACGGATAATGCCAATCTGATCGAGCAATACGTAATATCCCTCGTCGCTGGCGGAATCCCGAAAACAACTGATAAAAAAAATCTCGTTCGGCGTTTTATTCAGTTCGCTCTTAGCTTTTTTTAACAGGTCACTACGTTCTTTCCCTAGGAACTCGACCAGATGCGAGAGGCAAGGGGTATCCAACGGTGTAGCCATAACGGTTACGAGCTTCAACACACCCTCTATGTGCGTCTTACTTTTTGCTCGTTCCTTTGCATCGACGATTGATAAATCGTCGCATATATCATCAGAACTGGAACGCCGGACCCAATCGACAATGTCATCTTGAGAGAATAGAGAGATGGCTGCCTGTTTTATTTGTCGTAAACGATTAATTTTCTGAGTTAGTTCTTCAAGGTGTTTCTTAAACTGCTTGGCAAGCTGAGTACGCGCCCAGAAAATATCTATATAATCAATTTGCGATATAATTCTCAGATAAGCGAGATCTTGCTCAGAACGCCCATTCGCCAGATCACAGTCTGCAGTAATTACTACGCCGAACCGTTGCAGGGGTGGCAGTTGCGCCCAATCCCAAAATCCTAGAATGTCGCCTTGCCGCACGGGCCAGCCCGGATGAAAATCGGAATCTAATTGCAATTTGTTCCTCGGATCATTCGGCGTTTATGCTAGTTGCAGCATTACTATAATCCTATCTATAATTATTGGAAAAGCAAATAGCGGTATACTTTGGTCATGCTCAAAGCAGTATGAATTAGTACTCGCACGTTTGTTCAGGGCTGAAGAATTCTATCCCTAGAAAATCAGCTCAATACGGCTCAAACTCGCTCACCAACCGTCTCCCCGCCAGCGAACCTTGTCGCACCCGCGCCCGCCACAACCGGATATGCACAGGTGAGCGCCGGCGCATCCGCCAAATTCAGCGATGCCAGTCCTCGCGCTTTCATCCGCTTGCTCTTCCCCAACTGGATCTCGTGCCTGGCATCGAAGCCGAGACGCAGTGGAACGAGAACTGAACCTGAACTTACGAGATCGGCGATCTCAGCTAGGCGGCTTCTATATTGGTGCGGCGCGCGCACCAGCCTTCGGGCAGATCGACAAGTTCCGCCAGTGACGGATCGAGCAGAAACATCTGCTGAAGCCCCGCAACTGCCGCATCGTCGACGGAAGAGGGCTGGCCATCGAGGAATTGCCAGCCGCCATCATCTGCATCATGAGAGACAAACAGCACCGCTCTCTCACGCCCGAGAATCCGATGCAAGGTGATGACGGCGAAGTCGGCTGCCACGGTTGCCCTCTGTCATTGAGGCCAGCGCTGTCTCACAGCGCCGGCTCTTTTTCCAGTTACCTCGCCTGCACTGTGGAGCGTCCTCAATACGGCTCAAACTCGCTCACCAACCGGCCACCTACTCCGCCTACTCCGCCTCGCCCGCCGGCAAACCGTGTCGCCCCCGCACCCGCCACAACCGGATATGCATAGGTGAGCGCCAGCGCATCGGCGAGGTCCGGTGACGCCAGCCCCCGCGCCTTCATCTGCTCCTTCTTCTCCAACTGGATCTCGTCCCTGGCATTGAAGCCGTATTCGACGGCGGTCAGATCCGTCGCGAGATCGGCGAGGTCGGGCAGCGCCAGGCCGGCTTTCAGCGCCTGGCGGAGCTGGCCGTAGAGTTCGGCGCGCTTGTTGGCGTAGCGCTCGTGCTCACCCGTGAAGCTGAGCCCGTCGGCCTTGGCGCCGAATTGCACGCCGATCACGTCGAGGCCGAGCTGGCGCAGGCGGTCGACGACGCCGGCACCCACACCGCCCTCATCGACGAAGACCGCATCGGCGCGCAGGCGCCGCGCTTCCTCCGCGACGCGGCCGGCGAGGGTCATGGTGTCCACGTTGCGCAGGCGGATCGGCGGCACGCTGCGGGCGTCGCGGCCCTTGCGCGCGAAGATGACGCTCTCGTCATCGCCGAAGCGCGCGACATCGACGCCGAGGACGAGGGCATCGTGGCGGAACACCTGCACGGGTGTCACCTGCGCCGCGGCGATGAGGTCGCTGCCGATGAACTGCATGGAGCCGGCGCGCGGGAACTGGCCCTTCACGCGCACGCGCACGAAATCGCTGTCCTCGCCATAATCCGTGACCCATTGCGCGAGCTGCGCCTTGTTGGTGATCCTGACATTGCGACTATCGATCTGGCGGTGGCGCCAGCGGTGGCGGAAGCGCTGGAAGCAGTCGCGGAATCTGCCGGCGTTGCGCGTCGGGTTGCCGAAGGCGCACCACAATATCTCCGTGTCGCGGTCGGTCAGCGCGCCCTCTGTCGTCTCCCAGATCGCATCGGGAATGCTTGATGCCTCGTCGAAGATGACGATGATGCGCTTGCCCTGGTTGTGCAGGCCCGCGAAGGCCTCCGTGTTGCGCTCCGACCAGGGCACCATGTCGATGCGCCAGGTCTTCTCATGCCCCGGCTGCGCTGCGTAGAGGGCAGTGGCGCTCAAGGTGAACCAGTCGCGGCAGATGAGGAGGCGATGCCATTTCGCAAGCTCCGCCCAGGTCTTGGTGCGGAGCTGGCTCTCGGTATTCGCCGTGACGACGCCGCGCGTCTCCTCATGCGTCGCCATCGCCCAGAGCAGCAGCCAGGCCACCAGCGCCGATTTGCCGATGCCGTGGCCGGAGGCGATCGCCAGTTGCACGGGGGCGAGCTGGAGGACGCGCGAGAGCGCCTCGCTTGGCGTGAGTGCATTCTGGCCGAGTGCGCCGTGATGGAGCGCGCCCTGAGCGAGCGCGCCATGATCGAGCGTACACTGATCGAGCGCCGCGCCGATCTCCGCCAGCACGTCGCGCTGCCATTCATCCGGTCCGTCACAGGCGGCCAGCGGCGTCCCCGCCTCGCCCCAGGGAAAGGCATAGAGCACGAAGCCCAAAGGATCGCGTGCGAAGCCGGCGATATCGGCGATCAGCATCTCGGTGGGGGTGGGCATGGGTGCCTTCGTTGTTGGTGAAATGGCGCGGTTGTCTCGTCTTCCTGTCATCCCCGGGCGGAACGGCTGGCGGCATCCGCAAAGCAGTCATCAGCCCTTCCCGCCTGTGACCTTCCCTCCCCCTTGTCACCCTCGGACTTGATCCGAGGGTCCATGGCAACCACCGCACCCGCCTCCGCCATGGATGCCCGGATCAAGTCCGGGCATGACAGCGGGGTGGTGCTGCCGAGCATCCCCCGCCCGCTTCCTCTTCCTTGTCACCCCCTCCTCCTGTCACCCTCGGACTTGATCCGAGGGTCCATGTCAGCCATCGCACATGCCTCCGCCATGGATGCCCGGATCAAGTCCGGGCATGACAACGGGGGTAGAAGCGTGCCGGGGCTAATCGTTCTCTTCGTCATCCACTGCCCTCTCCCCTGTCACCCTCTCCCCCTTGTCACCCCCCTCCTCCTGTCACCCTCGGACTTGATCCGAGGGTCCATGTCGGCCACCGCACCCGCCTCCACCATGGATGCCCGGATCAAGTCCGGGCATGACAGCGAAGGGTGTTTTGGCGTTAGACTTCTCCGGCTTCGGCCTCATGACGCCGCCTGGGGATTATCTTGGTACGATGATGCGGGACGCTTTCGTTTACATGCTGGCCAGCAGGCCGCTCGGCACGATCTATATCGGCGTGACCGGCGATCTGGTGCGGCGCTGCGCCGAACATCGCGCTGGCACGATCGACGGGTTCACGAACCGTTATGAAATCAAGCGTCTCGTCTGGTTTGAATCGACGCCGAACATCTCCGCCGCGATCCAGCGCGAGAAGACGCTGAAGCACTGGCCGCGCACCTGGAAAGTCGCTTTGATCGAGAAGAACAATCCGCATTGGGATGACCTGTTTCACTCGATTGCCCGATAAGACTGATCCCCCCGAACCGCGCCCCCACCTTCTTTCCGTCACCCTCTCCCGGTGTCACCCTCGGACTTGATCCGAGGGTCCATGGCAGCCATCGCACCCGCCTCCACCATGGATGCCCGGATCAAGTCCGGGCATGACAGAGAGGTTTAGTCGGCGGCGGCATCCTCGCCGGCGTCGGCCACGACTTCCCCGGTGTTTGTCCCCTCGATCACGTCGTACCCGCTTCCTCTCCCCTGTCACCCTCCCCCGTGTCACCCTCTCCTCTTGTCACCCTCTCCTCTTGTCACCCTCGGACTTGATCCGAGGGTCCATGGCAGCCACCGCACCCGCCTCCGCCATGGATGCCCGGATCAAGTCCGGGCATGACAGAGAGGTTTAGTCGGCGGCGGCATCCTCGCCGGCGTCGGCCACAATTTCCCCGGTGTTTGTCCCCTCGATCACCTCGCCCCGGATCACCTCGCCCCGGATCACCTCGCCCTGGATCACCTCGCCCCGGATCACGCGGGCCTCTTGCGCCGCTTCCGGTGCGCCTAGCGCGCGGCTGCGGGTGCGGGCGGCTTCGATGGCGGCGGCGAGGTCGGATGAAACGCCGAGTTCGACGCGGTCCTTGAAGAGGCCGAGATAGCGGCCGAGCAGTTCCAGCGCCTTGGTCTTGTCCCAGCGCTTGATCTTGCGCAGCTCCAGCACCATGTCGCCGCCCGCCATTTCGGCCGCATCGCCATCCCCTCCCTGCGCGTCGCCGGCAAGCGTATCGCCGGCCAGCACGTTGCCAGCCTGCGCGTCGCCGGCTTGCGCGTCACCGGGCAGCGCGTCACCGGGCAGCGCGTCATCCGGCGGTGCCGCGGTTGCATCGCCGGCGGCGGCGGCCATCAAGCGGGACTGCACGGCCGATCGGCCGCGCCGAGCAGCCTCGCCGGAAGCTTTGCCGGCGGAAGCTTTACTGCTGGGCGGTTTGCCGGCGGGCGACCTGCCTGCCGGCCGCGCGGCGGAGCGCCGGCCGCCGGCGACCGCCAGCACTTCCAGGGCGGCGATGCTGGCGGCGCTGGCATCGTCCAGTTCATGCACCGGCTTCAGCTTGCCCTCGGGGGTGAAGAGATCGCGCGGATCGGCAAAGGCGAGCTTCGCCAATTCGCCGATCACCCGTTCCATGGTGACCTCGCTTCGGCGCCGCATCTCCGCCTGGCGCGCCGCGATGATCGCCGCCACATCGGGCCGGCGCAGGAAGCGCGTCAAATCGCCATTGTTGCAGTGCGCCTCCCTGTAGCCAGCCTCGCGCGCCGCATGGGTGACGACGCCGCAGCGAAGATAAGCCTCGATGAAATTGCGCTGGCGAAGCGTGTAAGAATGGACTGGCGCGTTCCGTTCGCGCTCCGCCCGTTCCACCGCGCGCTTCGCCCGGCGCCGCGCATTGCGACGCTGACGCTGCGCCTCCGTCGGCGGCTTGCACTGAGGCTCAGGCCCGGCGGGAATGTCATCTGCGGCCGGCGCCGCGCGATCTGCGGCCTGCGGCTCGGGCGATGCCGGCGACGCGGGCGATGCCGCCGGCGCGTCGGGTCCGGCCAGGTCGGCGATCACGGCGAGGTCGGCGATCACGGCCGGGCCGGAAACGGCGGGCGCGGCCAGGCTCTCGGCCGGGTCTGCCGCAGCGGGGGCAACGGGTGGTTTGTTGATCCATGTCATGATGGAAGTTTAACAGATTGTTGTGTTTATAACAACACGTCCGGTGAAAGCGCCCGCCCAGCCCCTCCTCTGCCCTGCCGGTCCTCCGCGGCGCGCCGGCACCTGCGGCGACCCGCGCAACCGGACCGAAACCGCCGCCGCAACTCGCGGCGAAACCTGGGTTTTCCCTTTATTTTCTTTTCCTTATTAAAAGAAGAGAAGAAGAAGGGACGCTTCGCCATCGTCACAACCCCTATGAGGAAGACCCTATGAGGAAGATCAGGCGGTCATCGCCTTTCCGGTCATGCCCTAAAGAGACATTGTTTTAAGCGCAACCATGTCACCGGCGGAATCCCTGGCTGGCGGTGTTGCGCCGGGGCACCGGTGGGAGCGCTGGCCGCCGGGGCGCGCGGGCGATTGCACCTGTCATACCGGTGTTTTAGGAATCCCGCGTATAACAGAGACCACTGAATCGGGGGTACGAGATGACGGGTGGCGTGACGGGCGGCATGATGCGACCTCGTTGGCGGCGGGCGGTGCTGCCGCTGCTGCTGGCTGCGGCCCTGCAGCTCTCGGCCGCGCCTGCCGCCATGGCGCAGCAGGATAGCGGCAGCCAGGATGCGCCGGGTGCCGATGCGCCGGCCGTGGCGCAGCCGGATAACAGCCAGCCCGACACCGTGCAGATTCCTGTCTTCGCCCATTTCTGGCAGCGCTTCCGCGCGGCGGCCAAGGCGAACGACCTGGCGGCGCTGAAGGCGATGACGCATCTGCCTTTCCAATACGGCGGCGAGACCTATGGCGCGGCGCAATTCGCCGAACTTGCCCGCCGCCTGTTCGACGCCAAGGCGCGGCAATGCCTGCAGCGCGAGGCGCCGCTGCATGACCAGGATGTCTATGAAGTCTTCTGCGGCGAGGCGATCTATGTGTTCGGCGCCGATCCCATCCTCGATCCCGTCCTCGCCAATGCCCCGGACGGCAGCGGCTGGCGCCTGCTGGAACTCGGCGTCAACGACTGAGGCCCCCGATCACGGCCGCATAAAGCCGCCGCGCGGATCATCCCGGCAGCACGATAGCCGGGACGATCCGCGCGGGATGATGAGCCTGCGACGCGATGATGATCCGCCGCCGGCAGATCAGGCCGCGGCGGCATGCTCCGGCTTGCCGGTCTTCAGGCGCGCACCCGAATAGGAGCGCGTGGTCGGCGTCGGCAGGCCGTTGGATTTGATCTCCGCCATCACCGCCTGCTTGCGCGCGGCCAGCTCCTGGCCCAGGGCCTCGACATCCAGCCCCGCCGCCTTGGCCTGGGCGAACATGCCCTCCGCCCGCTTCTCCTCTTCCTTGACGTGATGCTTGATCATCTCGGAAAGCACTTTCACTTTCGCGTCATAGAACTCCGACGTGGCATCGCCGGCGAGGATCTCGGCGATCAGCACCTTCGCGCCGTCATGCTCGACATAGGCCTCGTTGAGCACGTTCTCCTCGATCTCGCCCTCGCAGGCGGGATAGAAGATCTCCTCCTCGATGATCGTATGGACGATCAGCTCGGTGCAAATCGTCTTGGCGAGCTTCTCCTTGCTCGCCTTCCCTTTGGCGGATTCGAATTCCGCGAACAGCTCTTCGACCTTGCGGTGGTCCGCCTTCAAGAGAGCAATCGCGTCAAGCTCGGCCAACTTCGCCATCTTCATTCCTCCGGTTCAGGTATCAACTCTGCCTGTCGGAAAGTGCCCGCGCGGACATTGGTTCCGTTCCGGTTGATTGAACGAATTGATTGAACGAATTGATCGGACGAAGCGAACCGCGACAGGCCGTAAGCCGGCGCGGTATCGGCGGAAGAGCGCTGTTGTCTCGTTGTCAGGTCCAAGACAGCAAAAGGTCAGTCGGATTTATACGAACAGAAGACGCTCAACCTGCGCGGTTCCCAGTCTTTTTTTAGTTGCGGGATCGTTGCCTTCGCCGCGGCGGCACTACACGCAATCGTGACGGAACTAAAGGCGGTTATTTCTGCTCTAATGCGGGGGTTACGTGCAATCGCCGCCGCCGGCCGGGGGAACGCGCCCTGGAATACCCTGCACCCTGGACTACTCCGGGGAATGCCCTGGAGGCGGAAATCCACAGGAGAAGACTCATGAAGCGCCAGCTGTTGCTGTTAGCCGCCAGCTTCCTTATCGGAAGCTCGCCGGCCTGGGCCGAAGACGGCAAGTTCGTCGTGCTGTTCCCGCTTGGAAAAGCCACGCTCGACTCTACGGCAGAAGCAACCATTTCTTCGGCGAAACAGGAATTCGACCGCACCGGCTCGGCCCATGTCGCGATTGTCGGTCATACCGACACGTCGGGCAGCGCGGATTTCAACCAGCGGCTCTCCGAGCGCCGCGCGAAGGTGGTGACCGACGCGCTGGTCAAGCTGGGCGTGCCGCAATCGGCCATCTCGGCCTCCGCGGTGGGTGAAAGCGACCTTGCAGTGGAGACCGGCCCGAACGTGCGCGAAGCCCAGAACCGGCGTACCGAGATCAACATCGTCGCGCCGCCACCCGTGGCAGCCGCGCCGGCGCCCGCACCCGAGACACCGGTCGCCGCAGCGCCGCCGCCTGCCTCGCCGCCGCCGGAAGAAAAACGTTGGATGTTCAGCGCCGGCGGCTTCTACGGCTACAGCTTCAAGGATGGGGATAACGGGCATAGCCAGCTCGCCGGCATCAATCTCGGGCTTGACTACAAAGTGACGAGCTGGATGACGGTCGGTCTCGAGCAAGCCGGCTTCTACCACTTCGACACCGGCGATAACGGCTTTGGCGGACGAACTGTCGTCGGGCCCGATTTCTACTTCGGCGACCTCTTGGGCATGGACTTGCCCGTTGCGCCTTATGTCGGCGCCAATATCGGCTATATCTATGGCGCCGGCATCGATGATGCGGGCATCGCCGGACCGGAGCTTGGCCTCAAGGTGGGCATGTTCGACATGAAGGTGGCCTACGACATGCCGTTCAACCGGAATCCCGATCAGGGTATCATCAACACGACGATCGGCGTTTCCTTCGACTTCTAGCCGGGGCGTCGAAAATCACGGGGAGTGGCGCATTCAATCAGAACATGCGCCACTCCCTCTTTGTAAGCCCGCACGGTTTCCTAACTGCGCGACCTATCCAGATAAACTCGCCAGATAGGCGGCAATATCATCGACCTCTTGAGCCGACAGGTTGACGTTCGGCATCGACGGATGTGATGAGGTCAACCACTGTCGCAGCCAGGCTTTATCGGTTCCGTGCGTTCGCGCGATGTTGCGGAATGACGCTGTCGCATCGGCCTGCGTCGCGGCGTCATCAACCGCATGGCATCCGCTGCACCATTGACGAGCCAAACGCAGCCCCGCATCGCGGTTCCCATTTGCCCAAACGGGTCCGCTGCTCGCCAGGAGCGCCAAAAGGGATGACACGAGCAGAAACATGCCCGGTCGCCAAACCCCTACATTTGTCAAAGCCCGCTTCATAGCCCCCCGCTTGATCGAGAACGCGTTGGATTGAGCAATCTGATCAGGGATTCGTCAGTGAACGCCTATCCAGGCAGAGAGTAAATCCATCCTTCCAATGCCGGGAACCATGCGTCTGGAGTTAGCGCAAGGTGCGCACCGTATGCTGACGTCAACTCGATCAGGCGGTGACGAGTGCGCCCAGCTTGCTGCGCAGCATGTCGGTGGTCAAAGCCTGCGCAGCGGCCAGGGCCACCGCCTGTTCCTCGATCACCGCCAGCATCTCGAAGGCCTCGCCGATCTCCGCCGCCGCCTTGCGCGAAGCTGCCGCCTGGTTCTTGCTTTCGTTGAAGAGCAGGATGACGGCGCTGTCGAGGCCGCCGGCAATCCGGTTTTGCGCCGCGACCGTACCGTCGTCGCTGCGGGCGCCGGCAGGATGCCGCGATGGTGGTGCGGCTGATGACCTGGCTTTCGGCGTCACGCCCGGAGCCACGCGCGGCGTCACATCTGGCGGCGCATCCGGCGGCGCGCGGCGCGCGGCCTCATCGCGGCGGGGCTCCCCCGGCGTCGGGAAAGGGCGGTGCAGCCGGCTCGCCATCAGGTCGATCAGCCGGGCGATGCAATCGATCGCTGCCGATTGCCGGGAAATCAGCAGGATCACCTGCTTGAGATCCTGCAGCTCCGCCGGCGCCGGCAGCCCGGCGGCGGCGCCCGCCTGCTCCATGCCCTCCAGCGCGTCGAGCCGCCGGAAAGCATGCTTCTGCCCGGTGGCGATGTCACGCATCTGCCTGACCGCGACGATCACCGCATCCAGCCGCATCTGAAAGGAGCGCAGCAGCTCCAAGGTGAGGCCGTCTCTCGGAATCGAGCTCGGATCGAGCTTGTTCATCGAGGCGCTCAGCCGGCCGCGGAATGGCCGATCGAGGCAATGAAGGCTTCCATCTGCTGGCGCAGCTTCTCCGTGCTGTCGGCGATCTCCTCGACATCGGTGGCGACCACCCGCGAGGAATCCGACGAAACCTGGATCGACCCCGCGACATTCTGGATGCGCGACGAGACCGCCTGGGTCCCGTGCGAGGCGGCATCGACGCTGCGGGCGATTTCCTTGGTCGCCGCGCCTTGCTGCTCGACCGCGGCGGCGATGGCGCCGGCGGCGTCGCTGATGCGGTCGATGATGCCGACGATGCGGTCGGTGGCGAGGGCGCATTTTGCCGTCTCGCTCTGGATCGCGCCGATCTGCTGGGCGATCTCCTCGGTCGCCCGCGCCGTCTGGCCGGCCAGGTTCTTGACCTCGGAAGCGACGACGGTGAAGCCCTTGCCCATTTCACCGGCCCGCGCCGCCTCGATCGTCGCATTGAGCGCCAGCAGGTTGGTCTGGCTGGCGACCTCGTTGATCAGCTGCACCACATGGCCGATGCGCTCGGCCGCCGCCGACAGCGCGTCCACCGCCGCCTTGCTGGCGCTGGCCTCGCTCACCGCCGCGCGCGCGACGTCGCTGGCGCTGCTGGTCTGGCGCTGGATCTCGCTGATCGAGGCATTCAGCTCTTCGGCCGCAGCCGCCACCTCTTGCACGCTGCCGGAGGCGGTGGCCGCCTCGTCGGTGACGCTCTGCGCATCGCCCGCCGCCATCCGCGCGGCATCGAGCAGATTGCTGGAGGCGCTGCGCGCCGATTGGGTGGAACTGCGCAGCTCCTCGACCAGGCTGAGGACGGATTGCCGGAAATTGTCGCCGAGCCCGCCCAGCTCCCGCTGGTGGCGCACCTGCAATTCGTCGAAATAGGTGGAGACGGCAATATCCATATCCAGCATCGCGAGCTTCAGGATCGCGTGGCTGACGGCGGCGATGCGCTCGCTGGCGCGCTCCAGGTGCAGGCGCGAATTGTAGTGCGCCGCCACCGCCTGCAGCAGATGGCCGAGCGTCAGGTTATAGGCGGCGATATACCAGCGCGGCTCCAGCCCGATTCGCGCATGGGTGCGGCCGATCAGCAGGGCAGAGGTAAGGTAGCTCTCGCTGATCGTGCCGGAGAACAGGTTCTGCCAGTGCGCGACCTGCGCCTGCTTGGCATGGGCCAGCACGCTTTCATTGGGGAACAGCCGCATCAGGTTGGGCCAGGCCCGCAAATGCCGGTAGAAAGCTTCAACCGCCGGCGGCAGCACCTGCTGAAGCTGCGGGCGGAAATCGGCGATCAGCGCCAGGCAGGCGGCGTCGATGCCCATGAAGCGCAGCCGCTCCATCATATGCTCGGGAAGGTGCTGCGGCAGGTCGCGCGATTGCGTTTCGCCTGCCCCATTCAAGCCGTTCGGATTCACACCGCCCGGACTCCCCGCGACCGCCGTCACCCGCTTCATCGCCCCGCTCCGCCCAGTTGTATCGATCATTTCAGTACCGTGCCGGGCGCCGCCCGGTTCCATCGGCTGGTCAGATTAGCCGCCCGGCCATGGCGGCGATTTGATCCGTATCAAGCGGCGGCGATTTCCGCGCCGGGCCCCAAAAAATACGCGGCGCCGCTGGGAGCGGGCCGCGCGAGGTGGGGAAGAATTTCTCAGGTCTTTCAATAACAGGCGGTCATCGGGCAAATCCGGCCGAGCCCTGCGGCAGCCGATCAGGACTGCGGGGCATCGAGCCGGAAATACTCCAGCATCCAACGCGGCATGGTGGCGGCGCGGCGATTGCGGGCGGCGCGGCGATCGCGCATCGGTGGATTTGTCGCCGCGGCCGGTGGGTTGGGCCGAACGGCTGCATCCAGCGTGTCGAGTTCGCGCCGCATATCATCGAGGATCTGCTGCATGCTCTCGACGCCCATGCTTTCGACGCCAGAGAACGTCCCGGCGGCGGCAGCGCCTTCCAGGCGGCGCGCTGTGCGGCCGAGGACAAGGCTGGGATGGCCGGCATCGACGGAATGCAGGCGGGGCCGCCAGGCGATGATTTCCGCGCCCGCTTCCTGGCACGATTCCTTCCGCCGCGTGTCGCCGCAAGACGCCGGAGCGCGCTGCAATTCAGTGCGCTGCAGTTCAGCCCGGTGGCGCCAGGCCGCGAGGTCGATCACCTCGCAGCGCTGTTCGGCAGCCGCCCAGCGCGCGCCTCTGTTGCTGTTGCAGTTGCTCTCGTTGCCATGCATCGCCTTGATCTCCCGCGCGGCACAGATGCCGCGAAACCGTCATCGCCGCGACCCGGGCCGTGGCACTTCTCTGCCGAGGAGATAGCATTGCGGCCCGCCTATGGCGAAGCCGCAGGGGTATAGGCGCGGATGCGAAAGTATCTGCGTCCTAAGCGAAAGGCTGGAGCCGCCTAACCTTTGGTATAGGCCACGCGCAAAACGCTGCACGGCGGCGCCACGCGCCACGCCTTCTATACCAACGGATAGGCCGGTTATCCGTTTGCAGCGCTGCGATCTTGCGCCGGCCGCGATATCTATCAATCGACATCTCGCCAGCGACCGCGGCGATGTCGGCACGATCGGCGCGGATCGGCGGAACGGAATAACTGGGGGCCTCTCCTCGTTGTTGTTTGGCTCTCGCCTGTTATCCGGTTCTCGTCGAGGGTCGATATCGGCGGCCGCAAGGTGAAGCCGGGTTCGCGCCGGCACGCGGCGATGCGGCGGCGGGCGCGGATGGTACCGCAAACAGGCAAGTGAGGGAGACGCCGATGGAAGACAGCACTACCGGAAAAGCCGCGCCGCCGCTCGCGCAGGCACCTCTCCCGCAGGCACCGCTCTCCGCGCCGATACACGTCCAGGCAGTCCAACTGCAGGCCGTCGGGCGACGGGCAGCTGACGACGCAACCCCGGCGGCGCTTGCCGATAACGCCGCGCTGCGCCACGAATTGACACAGCTGGAACTGGCCTGCTCGCGCCTCAAGGGCCATCCCAGCCTGTTGCAGATGCTGGAGCTCGTCGAGCTCAGCCCCGGCCATGCCCATCTCCTGCTTCGCTATGCCGAGCAGCTGGCAACGCTGATGCGCACGGTCGAGCGCTATACCGCGCAACTGGAGCAGCTCGCCGCCGTCGATGTCGATGCGGTCGCCGCCCTGATCATCGCCAAGCGTACCGTGGCGGAACTCGATGAGGCCGTGACACCGGTCATTGCCGCCTTGCGCCACCAGGCCCTGACCCTGGTCGAACGGGCGGAATCCTCCCCCACCGGCCAGTTGCATTGATCGACAGGCGTGGGTTGCCACCGAAAATCGCAGCGTCTCCGGCTGCTGACGCCGCACGGTTGTCTGGTCTCTCGCCGCACCGTGGCGTCATGTCATGCCGGTCGCCCGAGGGCGTGGATGTTCCGACAACGGGATGTCCACGCCTGAGGTGCGGCGCCTCGATCCCCGCTGCGCGCCCTTCTATACCTTTGGATAGGGCGACTAGACCAATCGCCGCATGAATCGCGACGAAGCCTTTCTTATCTTCACATCAGCAACGAGCCGCAGGCGGAGATGCGCCTGCGCAATGCCGGCACGGCAAAAGCGGGCTAAAGATGTGGAGCAAGATGATGGATCAGATGTTTCCCGCCACGGTCGCAGCCCGACCGGACCGACGGTGAGCGCCATGCTGCACCAAAGCGAGACCCCGCATGCGACGGCCGACCGGCCGCTCGGTTCCGAGGGGCTCGGGGAAAAGGGACCGGATATGGCATCAAATCAGCCGCAAACCGACGCCACGGTCTCTGCCGCAGAGAACTATCGGCAGTTGCAGCGGCATTACGATACATTCCTCGCCGTCTATGATATGCTGATGAATCATCATGGCATCTTTCTCCTGCGGCAGGCAGTCTTCGACGAGACGCATCCGCAGCGCGCGCCCTACCATATCGGCGAGGATCAGGCCGAATGGGTCACCGGTGCGACCTATTATTATGCCGGCCAGCTGCGCGAGATGCTGCAGGAGCTTGAGCGACATGCCACGGAAGTGGCGCAACACGCCGCAGCACCGGCGATACCGGCCGAACCGGTCGCGACGGGCGATTATCTCACCAAGGCCTGGATGCTGTCCGAGAGCGAGCAGTTGCTGTTGCGGGCGCGGTTGGAAGTGAGGGAATTGCTGGCCCGGATACCCGCGCAGCAGCAGAATAATGTCCGGCCGGGAGATGACCTGGCAAAGAAAACTTAACGGATCCGCCGGATGATCGGCCGGAGATGCGGCCGTATGCAACGCGGAGAGAGCCGATACCGACCGCCAGGCGAACCTGCGCGAGGGGACCGGCGAGAGCCCGGACACTGAGATGAGATTCGGCAGGTACCCGATCAAGATGCGGAGCGAGGTGGCCATCTGGGCGGCCATTTTCTCGATGATGCTGACGCTCGCCCTGACCTGGATCAGCGTCGTCAATGTCACCAGCTATATCGAGCGTGAAAGCCATGAGGACATGGCGATCATCGTCAACGATTACGGCCAAGCCTTCGATCATCGCATGTCGCAGAACTTCCGCATGGTGGAGATGGCCGCCGCCTTCGATGTCCTGCGCCTGCCCGACAGCCCGCTCGCGGCGAAGCGCACCGTGCTCGCCAATCTGCAGATGGTGGTTCCCGATTGCGTCTGGGCCGGCATCATCGGCACCGACGGCATCGTCCAGATCAGTGGCGACGGCCGTGGCGAAGGACAGGATGTGAGCCGAGAGACATGGTTCACCGGCGGCTTGCGCCAGGCGCTGACCGGCAGCCTGCGCCAGCCCCTGCTCAGCAATCCGCGCGGGCGCCCGATCACACCCGGCCATCTGATGGTGAACGACGATCGGCGGGTGATTGATTTCGCCCGGCCCCTGCGCGACCCGCTCGGCAACGTGATCGGAGTCCTCAATGTCGCCATCTCGGCAAAGGTGGCGGTGGAATTCCGCGAGATGCTGCTGAACAACCGCACCGCCACCCTCGGCATCGACGTCATCGTCACCGATGCGGCGGGCCACGTCCTGCTGGGCCCGGCCGGGCTGATGGGGCAGACGCTCTCCTTCGCCGCCGGCAATCCGGCGGAACAGGCGGCGGGGAGCCCCGCCGGCCGGCCCGGCTATGGCAAGGAGGCGATGACCAGCGCCATGCATGTCTATATCCCGCGCTGGCCCGACGGCGGCGACTATATCAGCGCCGTCGGCACCGGCACCGGCTATCAGGATTTCCCGGGGCTGCATTGGAACGTGGTGGTGCGCCAGCCGCGCGATATCGCCTATGCGCCGGCCTACCGGATGCGAACCAGGCTGATCGTCGTCGGCGTCGTGCTGGCGATCATCTTTGCCGGAGTCGGATGGCTGGTCGCCGATCGCATCACCGATTCGATCCGCCGACTGACGCACCATGCCCTGCGCCTGGAAAAGGGCGAACGCGGCACCTCCTTCCCCACTGGCAATGGCAATGCCGAGGTCGTCGTCCTGGGCGAGACCCTCGATCATCTGGTCAGTGCCCTGCTGCAGCGCGAGCAGGAATTGCTGGATCTCAATGCCAACCTGGAACAGCGCATTGCCGACCGCACCGCGCTGCTGGCCGCCAGCAACCGTCACCTGGAAAGCGAAATGGCGCAGCGCCAGGCGGTCGAGAAAGAGCGCGAGATGCTGATCGGCCAATTGCGCGACCAGGCCGAGCACGATCCCCTGACCGGCACCCTCAACCGCCGCGCCTTCATCACCATGGCCGAGCGTGACAGCCGTCGTCTGCGGCGCGAAAACGGGCATTTCGCCGCCATCATGGTCGACATCGACCACTTCAAGCGGGTCAATGACAGTTACGGCCACAGCGTCGGCGACGAGGTCATCAAGGGGATCGCCGCCATGGCGCGGCAGACCCTGCGCGACAGCGATCTGCTGTGCCGCTATGGCGGCGAGGAATTCGCCATCCTCATCGCCGATCCCGGCGCGGACAATGCCGTGGCGGTCGCAGAGCGCCTGCGCCAGAACATCGCCGCATTGCGCTTCCCCGTCCCGGCGCCAGAAGACGAAGCGGCGGCGGCGCAACCGCCGGGCGCGCCGTCACCGGAGGAAGCCGGCTTCTTTCAGGTGACGATCAGCCTCGGCGTCGCCATCTGCGCCGTGCTGGACCTGCCCGACGGCAGCGTCGAAACCCTGCTCCAGCGCGCCGACGAGGCGCTCTATATCGCCAAACGCTCTGGCCGCAACCGGACCGCGATCGGCGACCATCTGGTCGACGGGAGCGACAGCGAGCCGGGGCGGCCCGACCGCACCCCGCCGCAGGCCGTCAGCCGCGGCTAGAGCGCGATCGCTGAAACACCGCCGGCTTCAGCTCGGCCAGGCGGAGCCGAGGATGATGCTGCAGAAGTTCTGCCGCTGGTAGGTCGGGTCCTTCAGCGCCAGCACATCGGCCTTCACATTGCCGAAGGTGGTCAGCGGCTTCTTGATCGTGCCCTGGGCGAAGGCATCGATGATGCTTTCCTTGAAATGATCGCCGCGCGGGTGGTGCGCGCAGACATGGTGGCGCTGCTGCTCGGTGAAGTCATCATAGGCGATCCCCAGCACATCCATTTCCACGCCGGCGGTGACGAGAGCGATGGTCGGGCGCATATGTTCGGGAACGCCCGGCGTGGTGTGCAGGGCGATGGCGGTCCAGACGTCCTCGATATCGCGCTCGGGGATCTTATAGCTCTGCAGGAAGTCGCGGGCGGCATTGGCGCCGTCGACTTCGAAGCGCAGATCCTTGCTGGCATAGGCACCGGTCAGACCCATGTCGTGGAACATGGCGCCGATATAGAGCAGTTCCGGATCGTATTTCAGCTTGCGCCGCTCGCCGGTCAGCGCGCCCCAGAAGAAGACGCGGCGCGAATGGTGGTACAGCAGGTCGTTCTCGGTATCGCGCACCAGCTGCGTGGCGGCACGGGCCATGGCGCTGTCGGGCGCGCGGATGCCGGCGACGGTCTCGGTCATGTGAAATCTCCTCGTTGAAGACGGGTTTCCGCTTGGCGTTGCGGCGTTTCAAGGAGAGATCATCGCGTCTTTCGGGGACTTCCTTCAACGCGGCCGGTCCGTCACATCCTGCCAAGAAGACGCGCGATCCTGCCGCCGACGCCCTTTCCGAGGGCAACCTATCGAGGTTCCATATCTAGCCCAGCGCCGTCCGGTTACGCGCGCGGCTGGAAGCCGCCGCCGTATTCTTCGCCTCGATCTCCTGCGCCTCGACCTCCTTCGCCTCGATCAGGGCGCGGATGCGCTCGGCATCCGCCGCGGTCGCCGGATTGTAGATGACCATGCCGAGATCGGGCCGGCCATCGACGGCGAAGGCCGAGTATTCGAAGGCGATCGGCCCCAGGACCGGATGGCGCAGATGCTTGATGCCCTCGCCATAGCTGCGCACGTCGTTATCGCGCCACATCGCCGCGAATTCCGGGCTGACGCGGCACAGCTCTTCGACCAGCGGCTCCGCCTTCGCCCCGGCCCGCACCACATCCGCCCTGAAGGCCGCGACCACGAAACGCGCCACACTGTCCCAATCGAATTGCGCGGCACGGACGCGGGGATCGCAGAAGATCAGGCGCAGCACATTGCGCTGCTTCGGCGGCAGCGATCCGTAATCCGTCAGCATGACGCTGGCCGCGCGGTTCCAGGCGACGACATCCCAGAGGGCGGTGCGGATCAGCGCCGGGCTCGGCTCCAGCGCGTCGAGCACCCGCTGCAAGCGCGGCGTCACGCCTTCGCTTGATGCCTGATAGCGGATTTCCGGCAAGCGGCCGAGACCGAGCAGGAAGAGATGCTCGCGCTCGACATCCGTCAGCATGAGCGCGCGGGCGATGCGGTCGAGCACATCGGCGGAAGGCGCGCCGCCGCGCCCCTGCTCCAGCCAGGTGTACCAGGTGGGGCTGATATTGGCGCGCTGGGCCACCTCCTCGCGCCGCAGACCCGGCGTGCGCCGGCGCCCGGACAGGCCGAAGGAAGCAGGGTCGAGCTTCGCGCGACGGTCCTTCAGATAGGTTCCCAGCAGATTTTCACCCATGCGGTGTCACTCCGATGCGCTGCCATGCCAGGGAACGCCATGCCGGGGATCGCCATGCCGGGGAATGCCTCCCGCTCTCGTCCCGGCTGCTATCCGGCCATCCCGCCCGGCGCATCCTGTTAGTCATTATACTACGATAAAGTCACTACTTTACCAGGATAGCGTAGCCGCCACAGATTGTCCCGGTTGCACTGAACAACCCGCAAGAAAACCGGAGACTTCCCATGCGTGTCTTTGTTACCGGCGCGACCGGCTTCGTCGGCTCCGCTGTCGTCCAGGAACTGATCGCCGCCGGCCATGACGTGCTCGGCCTCGCCCGCTCGGATGAAGCTGCGGCCGCGCTGGCCGCCACGGGGGCCAAGATCCATCGCGGCTCGCTCGAGGATCCGGAGAGCCTGCGCCAGGGTGCGGCCGCGGCGGATGCCGTCATCCATACCGGCTTCAACCACGACTTCTCGCAATTCGCCGCCAATTGCGAGCTGGACCGCCGCGCCATCGCTGCTTTGGGCGACGCGCTCAAGGGCTCCGGCCGATCGCTGCTCGTCACCTCGGGCCTGGCCCATCTGGCGAGCGGCCGCGCCGCGGTCGAGAGCGATACGCCGCCTGCCCCGTCCGCCTCTTATCCGCGCGCTTCGGAAGCGGCGGCTGCCGCCCTGGCGGCACAAGGCATCAAGGCCTCGACCGTGCGGCTGCCGGCCTCGGTGCATGGCGCCGGCGATCATGGCTTCGTGCCGATCCTCATTCGCCTGGCGCGCGAGAAGGGCGTCTCCGCCTATATCGGCGACGGACAGAACCGCTGGCCCGCCGTGCATCGCTTCGATGCGGCGCGTCTCTACCGGCTGGCGATCGAGCATGGCGCCGCGCACGGGCCCTATCATGCCGTCGCCGAGGAAGGTATCCCGTTCAGGGAGATCGCGGGCGTGATCGGCCGGCGGCTGGGCATCCCCGTCGCCAGCAAGACGCAGGAGCAAGCGGCCGAGCATTTCGGCTGGTTCGCAACCTTCGCGGCGATGGACATGGCGGCGTCCAGCGCCCATAGCCGCAAGCTGCTCGGCTGGACGCCGAGGGAGCCCGGCCTCCTCAGCGATATCGAGCAGGCAGGCTATTTCGCGGCGTGAACCCCGCGATAGCCTCGCGCATTCCGTCATTGCCGGGCTTGACCCGGCAATCCATCCGGGCGGCGGCGTGCCGCCTCCGCCATGGACCCTCGGGTCGAGCCCGAGGGTGACAACAAAGGTGGCGACACGCAGAGGGGTGACAGGTAGAGGGGTGACGCGCAGAGGGGGGACGCGCAGGGGGGTGGCAGGCAGAGGGGTGACGCGCCCGGCGCTTCGTTCAGCCGATATCGCTGGCAGCGAGATAGATGGCGGCCAGCGCCTCGATGCCGTGCTGGTCTTCGGCGTCGAAGCGCGATGGGATCGGGGCGTCGAGGTCGAGCACGCCGATGACCAGGCCGTCCTTCAGCAGCGGCACCACCAGTTCCGAGCGCGAGGCGGCGTCGCAGGCGATGTGGTCGGGAAAGGCATGCACGTCCTCGATCCTGAGGCTCCGGCGCATCTCTGCGGCGGCGCCGCAGACGCCGCGGCCCTTGGCGATGCGGACACAGGCGGGCTTGCCCTGGAACGGCCCCAGCACCAGCTCGCCCTCGGCGCGCATGAAATAGAAACCGGCCCAGTTGAGGTCCGGCAACGTCGTGAAGATCAGCGCCGCGGTATTGGCGGCATTGGCGATGGCGTCGCGCTCATCGCCAAGAAGCGCGCGCAACTGCCCGGCCAACTCCGCATAGAAGGCCGGCTTGTCCTCGGTATCGATGCTCTCGGCTGCGAACATGATCTCGCCTCGCATGATGGTTGGCGGGGATTGCGGCCCGCGCCGGCAACGACGCCGGGCGAGCGGAGCCACGATCTCCGACCGGTTTTAGCCCGCCCGGGCCGCGCCGGCAACCATTCGCGCGGCGGGGTACCGCCGGCTCAACCCTGCCAGCGGCGGAAGATCACGCTGGCATTGACGCCGCCGAAGCCGAAGCCGTTGGAAAGCGCCACCTCCATTGCCATCGGCCGCGCCGCCTTGGCGACGAGATCGAGGCCCTCGGCGGCGGGATCGGGATTGTCGAGATTGAGGGTCGGCGGCGCCACCTGGTCGCGCAAGGCGAGGATGGTGAAGATCGCCTCGATGCCGCCGGCCGCCCCCAGCAGATGGCCGGTCGCCGATTTGGTGGCGCTGACGGCGACTTTGCCATCCGTGCCGAAGACCGATTTGATGGCGGCGATCTCGCCGCGGTCGCCGACCGGCGTCGAGGTGGAATGGGCGTTGAGATGCCGGATATCGGCGGGCGCGATGCCGGCCTGGCGGATGGCGATGCGCATCGCCCGCGCCGCACCGCTGCCGTCCTCCGGCCCCGCCGTCATGTGATAGGCATCCGCACTGGTGCCATAGCCGATCAGCTCGGCGATCGGCTTCGCCCCGCGCGCCAAGGCATGGTCCAGCGTCTCGATCACCAGCATGCCGGCGCCCTCGCCCATGACGAAGCCGTCGCGCGCCTGGTCGAAGGGGCGCGAGGCAAGCTGCGGCGTCTCGTTGAAACCGGTGGAGAGTGCGCGCGCCGCGGCGAAACCGCCGAGGCTCACCTGATGGATCGCCGCCTCGCTGCCACCACACAGCGCGATATCCGCCTCGCCGGAGCGGATGAGGCGCGCGGCATCGCCGATCGCCTGCACGCTGGCGGCGCAGGCGGTGGGCGGGCCGCCGAGCGGTCCCTTGAGGCCATGGCGGATCGAGACCTGGCCGGCCGCGAGATTGATGAGGAAGCTCGGCACGGTGAAGGGCGAAAGGCGGCGCGGGCCCCGCTGATCGGTGATGCGCACCGCCTCGGCGATGGCCGGGAAGCCGCCGATGCCGGAGGCGATGATGGTCGCGCTGCGCTCCTGCGCCGCTTCCTCCGTCGGATGCCAGCCGGCCTGATCCAGCGCCTCCTGCGCCGCGGCGAGGGCGAAGAGGATGAAGCGGTCCATCTTCTTCTGCTCCTTGGGCGGCGCCGCCTTGTCGGGATCGAAACCCGCCTCGGCGTCGTCGGCAATGGCCGGCACCTGGCCGCCGATCTTCACCGGCAGATCGGCCGTCACCTCTTCCGGCAGGGTGCGGATGCCGGATTGCCCGGCCAGCAGGCGCTGCCAGATGGTTTCAGTGCCGCAGCCCAGCGGCGAGACGGCGCCAAGGCCGGTGACGACGATGCGAGGTGAAGTCACGATGTTGCTCTCTTTCTTTGTCTGGTTTTGCCGCCGGCGGCGCCTGTCCGCTGTGGCGTCCTGGTGGCTTGCGCCTTGATGGCTGTGATGCCGGGCGCCGCCGGGCAGCTCGCCGTCGCGCGACGTGCCGCAACCAGTTCGACGCGGGCGATGGCGTCTGGCGGAGCCGCCGGCCCCGTGCGGAGCATCACCTGGTCGAGCGTGACGGGCTCGCCGCTGCGGCGATCCACCACCACCGGATCGACAAGGCGGCCGCTCGCACGATGCGCAAGCTCGACGGCGATGCCTTCAGGTGTTTCGTATTTGTTGCCCCAGCGATAAAGCAGCAGCAACAGCGGGAAAAGCTCCCGCCCCTTCTCCGTCGCGACATATTCATAGCGCGCTGGACGCTGCTGGTAGAGGCGGCGCGCGAGGATGCCGTGTTCGGTCAGATGCTGCAGGCGGCGCGCAAGGATATTGGTGGAGATGCCGAGGCTCTCTTTGAACTCGTCAAAGCGCCGCAGGCCCTGGAAGACGTCGCGCAGAATGAGCAAGCTCCACCACTCGCCGACACAGGCAAGCGCTCGGGCGGCCGGGCAGAACATCGCGGCGAGATCGGTCCGTTGCATGACGGACTGAGATATAGGGAAGTCACTTCAATAACGCAAGTAACTGATAGGCATCCCGGGCTTGAACGGCGGATCGGGAGCAACAATATAGAGGAGCATGAGCAACAATGCTCATGCTCCTCGTCAATTACTCAGCGAGTGCGAACGAGGAAAGCGAAGCTTTCACCGTTATGCCTGTAAACCAATTTGCCGGTCCGCCAGTGTTTAAAACACTTGCAAAAGACCCAGCGAAATCCTTTCGGTGCCGGCTTAAACGAGCTCATAGAATGTCCTTAGGCTCGAAGTCTCTTGACACCGGCGACCTTACGGCGAAAATTCGCCTGCTAGCTCGGGTCAGTCCCGGCCTTCCTTTGGATGACTTACGTTGTCCGTGGAAGATTTTAGAGCCCGGTGCAGTTGCAGCTGCATCGGGCTTTACTTATGCGAGCCCCCCTCGTCATCCGTAAGAATCAGATCAATTTGCGCCTTGAGGCGCAGTTTATCTTCCAGAAAGAAAGGCGACGGAATTTCAATCCAAGCCTTACGTCCCCCAGCTAACCGAACTGGAATTCTATCAAAGGCGCCCTCCCCCTCAATGTCTCGCGGACCTTGAATATCTCTCTGCTTACTTTTGCTGGTCGGGCTGATTGAAGACATACTTTGACTCGCGCCCTCGTCATCTTCGTCGAGGCGTCGGTCAACCTGGGTGTCATCGTCTGCAGCATTTTTCTGAGCAAAGTACTCGGCCCAATCGACAGATTTTTTAAAGACCTGGACAACCGACTCTGCCGCAGTCGGAATAAATCCTTTTTGTATCAAGTCGTAGCGGATCGTAGAGTCTGACGGAAGTTCGTCGCTATACTTTGTCAACAAGTCGTTGAAGAGCGGAACAGATCTCAGCCACTTGACAGCTAATTCTCGCTTTATGTCTTCGCGAGGCGCGAACTTATAGTCCTCAAGATCTTTCGAGGCAGCGACCTTACTGTCTTGGCGATTCTCAAGCAGCCCGTAGTAACGGAGCGACGCAATCGCTGAAATTGCAGCGCCATTTGAAGCATCCTTGTAACCCAGATGCTGCGCAATGATGTCTGGGGCGGTTCCGTGCTTCCCTTCTTTGTCATAGACTCGCAGGGCGCGTTCCAGAGCCTCACCCAACGGCAGGGATGGCGCTCGAGGACTTCTCTTTCTAATCGTCACGGCCACGCTGGCCTCCGCGAATCGTTGATCCACAGAGAACATAAGCTCGCGTCGAAGTTAATTCAAGGCGCTTAGCGCTTGATTAGCGCAAACGTTTAAACGTTTGCGCGATAGTAGCGCGAGAAATGATAAAAAATATCATATTTTTCAATATAATAGATAATTTTATTTTAGCGCCCTGACAAGAAGGCGCTATATAAAAATTATGAGGAAGCTTACATCTCCTTCACCGCTTATTGCCAGAGCAACCAGCTACATCTGCTGACCATCCGTCATCCATAGACTTGGGGGTGCGATGGCCATTTCGCCGGTTACACGGTAACTTCCGGTGACCACAATAGTCCGGTCACGGCTAAGGCGGCACCCGGACTTACTGGAGCATCGCCCCCTCACCCCGCCACCCGGATCTCCACCTCATGCCGTACGGGGAAGTTCATCGACGACGCGATGAAGCAGTCGCGGCCTGCGTCCTCATGCAGCTGCGCGGCGAGTGCGAGATCGCTGCCGGCGGCGACGGTAACGATGGGATGCAAGGTCACTTCGGTGAAATGCCCGCCCGTCCCTTCCTGGCGCATGGTGCCGGTGGCGCAGTCCTCATAGGCGGTGACGACGAGGCCCTTGCGCGCGGCCTCGGAGAGATAGCTCAGCATGTGGCAGCTGCTGAGCGCCGCCAGCAGCAGCTCCTCGGGATTGTATTTCGCCGGATCGCCGCGGAAGGCGGGATCGGCCGAAAGATCGAGCAGCGGCTTGTTGCCGGCCTGGAATGTGTGGCTGCGCGAATAGGCGCGATAGCTGGTGGTGCCGCCCTCGGCGGCACCTGTCCAGATCGCCTGCGCCGCATAATGATGATCGTGGTCCATGTTCATCCTTCTAGTGAATGGTTTTATTGATGGTCGGCAAGCCGTACGCGGCGCCGTTCTTCTGGGGCGTCGCGGCGGATTGAGCCGCGCCCGCCGCCTCAGCAGCGCCAGAACGGCTTATCGATCTCCTGCTCGATGTCGGCGCGGCTGAGGCCGATATCCTTCAGCATGGCGTCGTCGAGCCGCGCCAGATCGCGGCGGGTCTTCAAGGCCCGGTGCCGGCAGCCATACCAGTCGAAGCCGCGATCGAGCAGGCCTCCAATCCAGCTATTGCCGTCGCGCAGCATATGCCACAGGCGATGGGTGAATGAACGCCGATGCAAAGCAAGATGGTCGAGATCGGATGAGGCGGAGCAGAAATCGCTCGGCGGCATGGCGGGCTCCCTATGTCGGTCGGCCTGGATCAGCTTAGGTCGGTCGCCAGCGGCGGCGCGGCGTCACGCAATCGCGGTGCCGGATCACCCTGGACGCGGCAATGCTATATCCGCATAATTGCCGTGAAAATCCGAATGTATGCGAGAGGGAACTGCAAAAATGCAGGGCATGAACTGGAATGATCTGCGCTACATCCTGGCGATCGGCCGCGCCAGTTCGCTGGCGGCGGCGGCGCGGCAGATCGCGGTCGACGAGACCACGGTCGGCCGGCGGTTGACGGCGATCGAGGCAAGCCTGGGGGCGCGGCTCTTCGCCAAGGTGCCGGGCGGCAAACTGCTGCCGACGGAAGCAGGCGAGGTGGCGATGACGCATGCGGAGCGCATCGAGCAGGAGATGAACCGGCTGCAGCTTTCAATCGCCGGGCAGGACGCGGCGGTGAGCGGCACCGTGCGCCTCACCTCCGTCGCCGTGCTGGTCAACCATCTGCTGCTGCCGGCCTTGCCCGACCTCAGCGCCGCGCATCCGGGGCTGCGGCTGGAGATGCTGGCGGATCTGCGCTATTTCAGCCTGATGAAGCGAGAGGCCGATATCGCGCTGCGCCTCGGCCGCCCCAACCAGGATACCGGTGCGGCCGTTCTCACCCGCCATATCGGCACGCTGGAATACGATGCCTATGCGCCCGCCGATTGCTCGGCGCGCGCGGCGGCGGCCCTGCCCTGGGTCAGCTATGACGAGAGCATGACGCAGTTGCCGCAGGCGAAATGGATGGCGGCGGTGGCGGCGCGGGAAGCCAGCAGCGGCGAGGGTGAGCGCCTGGCGCCGATCGCGCTCAACGACCCCGAGGGCATTCGCGAGGCCGTTCGCCTCGGCCTCGGCAAATCACTGCTGCCGACGGCGTTGATCAAGGGCGACAAGCGTTTCCGGCGCTTGAGGAACAGCGACTGGCCGCCGATGCCGAACCGCGAGATCTGGCTGCTCACCCATCCCGACCAGCGCCGCCTCGCCCGCATCGAAGCGGTGATCGACTGGCTCGACGCGACCATGAAGGCGCGCGGCATGGCGGCGTGAGGGAGCGAGGCGACGTGGCGAGGTTCGATAATGAACAGCGAGGCAGCCATGCCCCGAAGAGCAAGAAGAGCGCAGTCAAAAGGAAGAGGAAGGAAGCGGCATGACGCCGGGCAACATCGCATCCGCCGGCAAACAGCCGGCATCATCCACCACCCTGCCCCGCATCGCGCTGATCGGCGATCATAATCCGGCCATCATCGCCCATCGCGGCATCGCCCTGTCGCTGGAGGAACGCGCGCGGGGCGACTGGCTGGACACCGGGACGCTGCCCGCCGAAGTCGGGGCGATGCGCCGGCGGCTCGCCGGCTATCATGGAATCTGGTGCGTGCCCGGCAGCCCCTATCGCAAGATGGAGGCGGCGCTGGCCGCGATCCGGGTCGCGCGCGAGGACGGCATCCCCTTCCTCGGCACCTGCGGCGGCTTCCAGCATGCGGTGATCGAATTCGCCCGCAACGCGCTGGGCGCGCATGCCGCGGATCACCTGGAGAGCAATCCGGCGACGGCGCTGCCGGTGATCGCACCGCTGGCCTGCTCACTGGTGGGCATGACCGGCAGCGTGCGCTTCCGGCCCGGCTCACGCCTCGCGGCAGCGGCCGGCAGCGCCGAGAGCCATGAAGGCTATCACTGCTCCTATGGCATCAATCCCGCCTATCGCCCGCTCTTCGACCGGAGCGCATTGCATTTCACCGCTTTCGATGCCGATGGCGAGGTGCGCGGGCTTGAACTCGTCGGCCACCCGTTCTTCCTCGCCACCTTGTTCCAGCCGGAACGCGCCGCCCTGCCGCAAGATCCGGCAACCGCCGGCAAGGGCCAGGTGCATCCGCTGGTGCTGGCCTTCATCGATGCGGCCAAAAATTTCGCCGCCGGGCAAGCAGCACTTGCCTGAAGCGGGCCGCGGCCCGCTGCGATCGGTAAGGTTACGATCCGCCGGGCTGCGATCAGCCGGGGATCAGTGCAATGGCTTGGAAGCGCCGGACAGGGCGCGGATCAGGTCGGCGCGGGCGACAATGCCGACCAGCCGGCCTTCGCGCACCACCGGCACCCGCTTGATATGATGGCGTTCGAGAAGTGCTGCGATCTCCTCGATGCGCGTGTCTTCCGTGACGGTGACAACGGGCTTCTTCATGACGTCGCCCACCATCGGCTCGTTGCTCTTGAGATAGTCGAGGAATTCCGAGGCGAGATCCTCGCCCTCGGCCAGCATCTCCAGCCACCACATGCGGTTTGGCGTGCGCCCCTGGATCTCGCGCCCGAGAAGATCGGCCTCGCTGACCATGCCGACAACCGCGCCACTGGCCTCGACAACCGGGGCGGCGCTGATGCCCTTATCGAGCAGCAATTTCGCGACCACGCGGGTCGACATGTCGGGGCGGACGAAGAGCACGTCTTTCGTCATGATCTCACCCGCCGTCACGGGTGGTAGCCATACATTGGTCATCCCTGCTCTCCTGCATGGATTCGCGACGATGCCCGAAGAGGAACGCCGGTGATCCATGCCAATCTAGGCCGGCGGCGTCCGCATATCTTGACCTAGATCAAACCCGGCGCCGGGCGATGCCGCATGGCATGGACCGGACCAACGGCCGAGGATCAGAAGGCGGCGCCCAGCGCTGTCGCCTGGTGCAAGATCTGTTGCGGCCCCTCGCCGCCTTCGATAGCGCCATAGAGCAGTTCCAGGCGATGCTCGGCGATGTCGCAGTAGTCCAGGATGCCGGTATCGAGGCCGATCGACATGGCGCGGTCGTAATCACGCTTGGCATAGGCCGGCACATCGGCCCCCGCCACCGCCAGCATCCAGACCCGGCGATGCGGATAGGTGGCGCCGCCGCCATAGGCCCAGCCGAAATTCCAGACGCGGTCGATCCAGCCCTTGAGGATTGCCGGCATCGACCACCACCAGACCGGAAAGACCATCACCGTCGCCTCGTTGCGCTCGATGCGCGCCATCTCCCGGCATACCGCCGGGGAGTAGAGCTTCTTCGGATCATTCCAGTCGGGTTCGTCTTCCGCGCGCAGCACGGGATCGAACCCCTCGGCGACGAGATCAACCCAGTCGATCGCATGGCCCTTCGCGCTTGCCGCCGCGGCGAAGGCCTCGGCCACCGCACCGCTCAGCGAATTGCGCCGCGGATGGGCGAAAACCAGGAGCGTCTTCATTGCTTCCCCCGAAATTGGTCCGCCTCAGTCGACGGTCCCGCCTATTCAACCGGAGCCGTCACCGGGTGTCGAGCCTTCCGCGGGAAAGGTCTTTCGCATGGCAGGGCTTGCAGGCGACAGGGTTATGATACCGGCCGCACCGCCGCTCCCTTGCTTGCCGGCCGCCTGCCTGCCGGTCGCTTGCTTGTCGGCCGCTTGCTTGTCGGTGGGCGGAATGATGCCTATGCTGGCCCCCCAATCACGCGAGAGAGTCGATGGCGTCAAACGGATTACGCGGTCTCATCATGTCCTGCCTGCTGCTGTCGCTGCCGGCTGTGATGGTAACGGCGAGAGCTTCGGCGGATGAGCAGGCGCCTGCTGCTGATCCCGCACCCGCCAGCGACGCGCCTGCCGCCGATACGCCCGCAGGCACAGCCCCGGCCAATGCGGACCTCGCCGCCTGTCTCGATGCTTTCAAGCAGCAGGATGTGGACCTCATGGCATCGACCTGCAGCAAGGCGCTGGATGGCGGCAAGCTGTCCAATGAAGAGCGCGCCACGGCCCTGACCACGCGCGGCATCGCCGAGGATGCCAAGCGCCAGCCGGACAAGGCCTATGCCGATTTCGACGCCGCGCTCGCCTTGATGCCGAACAGCGCCACCGCCTATGTCAATCGCGGCATCGCCTCCATGGCGCGGCACGATGCCGATGCGGCGCTGGCGGATTTCAGCCGCGCCGTGGCGCTCGATCCGTCCTCGGCGGTTGCCTATTTCCAGCGCGGCCTCGCCTTGGAGGCGCGCGGCGCCAATGCGACGGCGGTGGGCGATTTCAGCAAGGCGATCGAGCTCAAGGCGGATTTCGCCGATGCCTATCGCGAGCGCGGCATCGCCGCCGTCGGCGCCGGCGATTACGATGCCGCCCTGCGCGATCTCGACCAGGCGATCGCGATGCAGCCGGATGATGCCGCCGCCTATGACGGACGCGGCAGCGCACGTCTCGGCCGCAAGGAATACGACAAGGCGATCGCCGATTTCACCCAGGCGATCAAGCGCGCGCCCGACAATCCTGGTGCCTATGGCAACCGCGCCAGCGCCTATGGCTATAAA
Source organism: Terriglobia bacterium (assembly GCA_035539075.1). Lineage (GTDB taxonomy): Bacteria > Pseudomonadota > Alphaproteobacteria > Dongiales > Dongiaceae > Dongia_B. The sequence continues at coordinate 75,036 of DATLJB010000232.1, read as the reverse complement.
GGCGATCTCAAGAATGCGCTGCTGGATTTCCGCGCCGCCTATCGGCTCGATCCCAAGGACCCCACTGTCCTCGACAGCCTGTGTTATTTCCTGGCGCTGACCGGCAAGGCCGATGAAGGCATCGCCTATTGCGACCAGCTGGTCGCCGCCGTGCCGGGCCGCGCCGATGCCTATGGCAGCCGCGCTTATGCCAAGCTGCGCCTCGGCCAGTTCCAGGCCGCGGCGGAAGATGCCAACAAGGCCCTGGTGATCGCGCCCAATCGCGCCGATCTGCTGTTCACCCGCGCCTATGCCGAGGAGCGGATGGGCGACATCACCAATGCCAGCAAGGATTATCGCACCGCGCGGGCCGGCGATCCGGGCATCGACGCCACGATGCAATCGAGCGGCCTGGTGCCCGGCAGCAAGACCATCGCGCCGAAATGGTGAGGCGCCCCCGCGCGGGATACGGAAGTGCCAAGATGTGGAAACGCCGGGGCGAAAGCTGCATTCTCGCGCCGTGACCTCCTGACGCCATTCCCCTCATGCCATTAAGGGGACTGGCCGCGGCTGGGCGGCGAGCGAGGGGCGGCAACGGAATTCTCACAAGATATGGTGCAGTCGGCGATATTCCTCCTGCCCGAGCGGAACCGCCGCGGTGTACAATCCGGTAAAACCGCGCGACCACCTCGAGATGATCCCGGTATGTCATCCCCGGTCTGCAATCCTGCTGGGCAGGGACCGGATTTGCGCTATGATGATGGCCCCCTCAGTTGTCGACAGAGGTTAACTTGGCCTTCGACATGTCATTGGCCGGCAATACGGCAATCAGCGAAACGACAGAGACGATTCTGGAAACGGAACGGCTGGTGCTGCGGCATCTCGATGTCGGCGATGCCGCGTTCGTTGTCAGCCTGCTGAACGAGCCTGCCTTCCTGCAATATATTGGCGATCGCCAGGTGCGCAGCATCGATGACGCGGTGGGTTATATCCTGAAGGGTCCGACGGAGAGCTACCGCCGGCATGGTTTCGGCCTCGATCTCGTGCAGTTGAAATCGGACGGCAGCAAGATCGGCATTTGCGGCCTGATCAAGCGGGATTACCTGCCCCATCCCGATATCGGCTATGCCTTCCAGGAAAAGTACTGGTTCAAGGGCTATGGCGTGGAGGCCGCGTCCGGCGTGCTGCAGCATGCTCGGCTGGTCCTGGGCCTGCCCCGCATCCTCGCCATCACCGCCGAGGAGAATGTCGCCTCGATCCGCGTGCTGGAGAAGATCGGTCTCGGCTTCGAGAAGCATTTCGAGCAGCCGGGCTATCCCGCCCCCAGCCGGCTCTACAGCATCGATTTCGATCGGCCGCTTTACGCGTCGGCGCATCACTGATCTGCCGCCGATCGATCCGCAAAGGAAGCGGCGGCGCGCACCGGCGGTTGCCAGTCATCGCGCCGCCACTCTGCAGCCTGTCAAGCGAGGCTAAAGTGATCCGGCTCTAGGGATTGACGGTGGGTGCCGGCGCGACGGCGCCCGCGGACTGGTCATCGCCGACATCATGCGTCGCCGGATCATCGGCGAGGCCGGCTGCGGCTGTGCCGCTGTCGTCATTGACATCATGGGTGGCAGGATCGTCATTGGCGCCGGCCAGGCCGCCGTGATCGTCATTGGCGTCATTCGCATCGTGACCATTGGCGTCATGACTGCCGGCGCCGTGCGAACCGCCGGTGTCGCCGCCGCCTGAATGATCGCCGCCGCTGCTGTCGCCGCCGTGATCACCTCCACTATCGCCGCCACCGTCACCGCCGCCATGGCCACCGCCGCCGTCACCGCCGCCATGACCGCCATCCTCGGCGAAGGCTTGCGCCACATGCGGCAGGCCCTTGGCGTCGAAGCGCAAAGGCAGTGCCGTGACGGCGATCAGCGCCGTACCGATCAGCAGCAGCCGGCGAAGGCCGCCTTGCCGGGTGAGCACCCGGAGCGGTCGATGCGGACGGCCGGTGGTTTTGAATGCGACTTCGATCATCAGGTCACCCCTCACAGGCATCGACGTCAAAGCATTGACGCGGACGCTATTGCATATGCTGCGCGACATGACGTGCCGGTCCTTCCGGCAGTATGGAGCCATCCGGCTGGCCCGGCCCGTCAAGAGCGCGCGAGTTTCATTCTATGATGACCTGCCGCCGGCGAGGGAAGCAGGTCATGCAATGAATAACCCGCGTAACGAAAGAATTATTCCGGCCGGCTTACAAAAAGATTACCAGCACGGCGCATCGACCAAGCGCTGATAGCGCTGTCGGGTTTCATTTCCCAGGAATGGGGCTGCGCAGGATGCGAACGCGCATGGGATCGGCACATAGGGGCCGGCCACGCCCGCCGATGCGGCACCAGGCCGCACCTCAGCGAGCGTAAGGAGCGATTAATCCGTATCGCTCGTCAGCATCAGCTGCCAGGAGCCATCGCTCTTGAAATAGGCGAGGGTATCGGCGTCGCTTTGCGCCGCGATCGCCGCGGCCAGCTTTTTCTCTTCAAGGCCTCGCAGCTTCAGAAGAATGTACCTTTGCAGTTCATCTTTCTCCGTCCGGAGCAAGGCATCGAACTTCTTTATGTTTTCTGTCGCGATGAAGACGTCCATTGGGTTGCCTCGCTTTCATGTTGGAGGCGGGAACCAGCGTCTGAGGAAGGCCGGTTGGCAAACAATCGATGCCGATCGGAGACTGCGTCGTAAGGCTGCGCCATACAAATGAGGCGTTGCATCCTCTTCTCCGACTGCGGGCATGCTAGGCTCTTGACTGGCAAACAGCAAGTTGACTCTGACAGCGAGACTGCAGGGGTGAAAGACCGCCTTTGGGCCGATCGAGGGGCATTTGTCGCCTTCGGCGTCATCGACGGCCCGATTAAATGTCCCCCGACCGCCAGGGCGCGCCAAAGACGGCTTGACTCAAGGCTGCAGGTGGTTTGCCAGACCGAGGACGACCATTGGTGTGGTTGCCCGCCGCGCCCACCCAAGCGCTCCCCGGCATATGCGAGTGCTCCACCGGCATATGCAGGAACCGTCCTCTGCCGGCCCTGATGAGTGGCCCCGCCCTAGCTCACCGTCCAGGTGGCCTCCGCGACGCGCAGGAAATTGCCGCCGAGGATGGCGATCACCTCGTCATCCTTGTAGCCCCGCTGCGACAGGGCATCGGCGATCTCGGGCAGGCGCTCCGGCGGGATGCAGCCGAAAGTGCCGCTGCCATAGCCGGCTTCGCGCGGCCACCATTTCTCCCGCCGCTCGCCCGGCGGCAGGTCGCTATGGCCGGGGGTCTTGGAATCGAAGGCGTAGTCGATGCCGATGCCGATATGCCGCGTGCCGATATGTTCGGCGAGATAGTCGATATGCCGGATGAAGGCGGAAGTCTCCACCGACTTCCCGAGAAAGAGCCCGATGCCGTTGACGCCGACCACGCCGTCGGTCCTGGCGCAGGCCTTGATGCGCTCGTCATCGATGTTGCGGCGGTGATCGACCAGGGCCTGCACATTGGCATGCGAGAAGATGACCGGCTTCGTCGATATCTCCATGATCTCCAGCGCGGTCGCGCGGCCGCTATGCGAACAATCCATCAGCATGCCGAGGCGGTTGATTTCACGCACCACCTCGCGACCAAGATCGGTGAGGCCGCGCTCAACGTCATGGCAGCCGCCGGCGATGGAGTTGTTGAGGTTATAGGCGAGATGGATCTGCTTCACGCCGAGATCGCGATAGAGCCGCAGCATGGCGAGATCGTCTTCCAGCATCATCGAGCCTTCGAGATCGAAGGCGACGGCGAGCTTGCCCTCCTGCTTGGCGCGGCGCACATCGGCCACGTCCTGCACAAGGATATAGTGCTCGCTGTGGCGGATCAGCCAGTCGCGGAAGCCGGCGATCACCCGCACGACCTGGCCGAGCGGGTTGAAATCCATGCCGACATTGACGGAAACGAAGGTCGCGCCGGCCTCGCGGTGCCGCTGCAGCGGCGACATATCCCCATTGTATTCCAACGGCAGGCAGGCATGTGCGTCCCAGACGATTGCCGATTGATACAAGGCGTTCCGCCCACTGGTCATGCGATCAACTCCCACGATCGGCCATCAGGCCCGGGTTGCGGCCATCAGGCCTGGGTTTGCGGCAGGGGACATCCGGGGGATGGTCCAGGATTCGCGGGGCGTGGCGCCGCCTTGCGGAACACCCGTCCCGCGAACGAGGACGACCTTAGCGCAGTTTCCCGCCGCGCGAAAAGAGCGGATGTCGCGCGGGCGGCGGCGCGGGGCCGCGAAGCTCAGGCGGGATGCCGCCGGCCGGCGGCCGCTTCCGACAGGAAATCGCAGGCGATCAGCAGGCGCGTCACCTCGCCATCATCACCGATCAGCGGCATGACGGCGGATTCGCACTGAAATACCTGGCTGAGCGGCCCGATATAAGGCGGCCGCGACAGGAATGGCCGGCGCTGTCGCGTCACGTCGGTGCAAGCTTGCCAGACCTCGGATCCAGGTCCCTGCCCGTCGACCTCCGACACGCATTTGCCGGTGTAATTGCCGCGCGAATGACGCAACACCACCTCGCCGATGACGCGATAGCGGAAGTCCAGCCGCGACGTGACGGCGTGTTCGTTCGCGATGGCCGGTTTGTTCGCCTGGCCGTTCACGCGCTCCGTCAGGAAGCCCGTCGCCGGGGCGGATGCAGGATCGGACGCGGCGCCAGCCTCGCGCACGACTTCCAGCAGCACCAGATAAGGCAGCAGGTGGGGAATCTCCGCCGCGTCGAGATGGCGCCGCAACATCGGCGCATCCTCCCCGGCCCGCTTGCTGAGCCAATAGCCGACCGCCCGCCGCACGATCGGCGAGACCAATTCATCGAAGCTCAGCAGACGTGTCCGCTGCAGACCGTGAATTTCCGCTTGCAGGAGAGGACGCGGCGCACAGCCTCGATCAAGGGAAGCCGGCTTTGCCGCAGCGGCGATCGTTGTCGCCCGATCATTAATCATGGTCGTGCCCCCTGTGCCGTCCATGTAAACATCATCGTATGCAGGAACACGAAAATTGAAAAGATGGTTTCAAAGAAGTTGAGACGAACCTGCCGAAAATCCTCCGGATGTGTGACCTGCTTGCGTCACACCTGCGACAACCGTCACACGCGGTTGTCAGGTCGCCGGCGGCGCACATGACAATCGTAGCCAATCAGCCTCTTTCCCGCCCGGCCTGATCCTTTCATCATTCGTGTTGCGGCGCAAAGCGTGGCCGCAGATGCGAAGAGCGTTGCCGCAAGGCAGCGCCGCTTCATCAAAGCGACACCGCTCTCTGTCATGTCTTGGAGCGATGTCAATGCCCGGTTAGGGTGAACCCGCCGCGTCCGTTCCGGCCGTGCGAGGCTGGCGGCATGCGGGACCTGTGGAAGAGGAGAGACGATGTTGCAGCGGAAGAGAATGCGCTGGTGGCAGGCGGGATTGGCGGTTGCCCTCTCCGGCCTCGCCCTTGCAAGTCCCTGGTCGGCACGTCCGGCGCGCGCCGATGCCGACGCCTTGTGGAACAAGGTGGTGCAGGTCTGCGTGAAAAGCGATCCCGCCACCGACAAGGCCAATCCCTGCGACGTGGTGAACCATGCCGGCGACTACGTGCTGGTCAAGGATATCTGCGGCCCGACGCAATATCTGCTGCTGCCGATCCGCCGGCTGACCGGCATCGAGAGCGACGCCCTCATCCCCACGCCGAATAACCGCGTGCCGAATTATTTCGCCGCCGCCTGGCAGAACCGTGGCCCTGTCGCCACCCGCGCCGGCCGCGACCTCGCCCCGGAGGATTATGCCCTCGCCCTCAACTCGATCGACCGGCGCAGCCAGAACCAGCTTCACATCCATATCGATCTCGCCCGGCCCGATCTGCGCGCCGCCCTGCTGCCCTATCAGCATGACCCGGTCGGTTCCTGGTCGCTGTTCCGCTACCAGGGCCATGATTATCACCTGACGCGCCTGACCGATCTTGCGCGCCAGAACCCGGTCGAGATCGTGCGCGCCCGTGTTACCGCCGCGATGGGCGTCATGCGCCATCAGTCGATCGGCCTGGTCGGCGCCACCTTCGACGACAAGACAACCGGCTTCTATCTGCTCAACAGCGAATTCGACGGTACCCCGGACGGCAGCGGCTGGGCCGAGGAATTGGAGATCGATCACCCGCGCGACGACTGCAAGTATCGCCGCAGCCCCGCCCCCTGATCCTCCGCCTGCCGGCTCGCCCCTTCCAGATCCGCCTCTCTTCTATGAGATAGAGGGCGATTGACGTTTCAAGTGGAAGCCGACCCGCTTCGACTTAAAGCGATCTCGCCCTAGCGGCGACTTCGGCAGCGGTATCGAGCGGAAAGCGCAGCGTGACCTCGGTGCCCCGGCCCGCTTCGCTGGTGACCGCAATCTCGACACCCGGCATCAGATCGGCAAGCCGCTTGCAGATGGCAAGGCCGAGCCCGGTGCCGTCGCCGCGCCGGGCGAGCGAGCTGTTGCCCTGCCAGAAGGGATCGAAGATATGCCGCATCTGCGCCTCGGAGATGCCGATGCCGCTGTCGCGCACGATGATGCAGCCGCTGTTCCCGTCCCGCTTCTCCGCCCTCACCGTGACACTGCCGCCGGCGCCGGTGAACTTGATGGCGTTGGTCAGCAGGTTGAACATGATCTGGCGCATGGCCCGCGGATCGGCGCGGCAGACCGGCTGCCAATCGGGATGCATCACGTCCAGCTTCACCTGCTTCTCGCGGGCATGGGGCGCCACCAGCCGGCCGCAGGTTTCGATCACCTCGGTCATGTCGACGGGGCCGAGCTCAATGGTCATGGCGCCGACATCGATCTTGGAAAGATCGAGAAGGTCGTCGATGATGGCCAGCAGATGTCGCCCGGCGGCATTGATGTCGAGCGCATATTCCCGGTACTTCGCCGGGTTGTCGCCGAGCCGCTGGTGCCCCGCGACATCTGAATAGCCGATGATGGCATTCAGCGGCGTCCGCAATTCATGGCTCATATTGGCGAGAAATTGCGACTTGCTGCGATTGGCAAGCTCCGCCTGGTTCTTCGCCTGCACCAAATCGTGCTCGCGCCGGCGCTGCTCGGTGATGTCATGGCCGATCGACACCACGCCGATGATCCGGCCGTCGGGATCGCGGATCTCGCCGTTGATGAAATGCACCAGCAGCCTTTCGCCGCTCTTGGTGATCCAGTGGCTCTCCAGCTCGCGCGGAAAAGGCTCCGGCGCCTCGGTGTCGATGGCATGCAGCACCTTCTCCCGCTCCTCATCCGGTATCAGGCGATGCCAGGAAGCGGGATCGGCCAGTTCGTCCAGCTGATAGCCGCTGACCTCGGCGCAGTAGCGGTTGACGCGCAGGATATGGCCGTGGCCGTCAGTGACGACGATCAAGGCGCGGCTGCATTCCAGCACGCGGTCGGAGAGCATCATCTCATAGCCAAGATGCCGCTCGCTGTCGCGCAGGTCGCGCTCGCTGCGGCTGCGCTCATGCAGCAGGCGCTCGAAGGCCGCGGCGAGCTGCCCGATCTCGTCGCGCCGCGTCAGGTCGAAGGTGACGTTCTCGCCGCGGCTCATGGCCTCGACCAGGCGCTGCAACTGGCGCAGCGGCTCCAGGATGAAGCGGGAGAGGAAGGCGGCGGCGATGACGGAAAGGACGAGGCCGAGGCTGATCAGCAGGGCCGGCATATTGAAAGTCGTAAGCGGCTGCCCGTGCAGGCGGATGGTCTCGGTGACCGCCATGATGACGAAGGGAAAGACGCCGACCAGGAAAAAGGCGATGAGGACCTTGGCGAAGATCGGCATGTCGCGCAGGCGGGCCTGCCAGGCCGGCAGGGCAGCCTTTTCCTCTGATCGGGGCGGTTCAAATCCGGACATCGCGCTTCACGCCGTCAGTTCCAGCCATGCCTGATGATGAGGCCCGTCTCTTCCATCATGCAACTGCCATAGCGCAGCAAGGGCGCGCCCAGCAGGAAGGCCGGCACCGCATTGCCGAACCACCAGGCCCAGGCGAAGGCCGGAAAACCGTCCCAGCCGAGCCGGCCGGCCAGCACCAGCACCATCGGCCCCATCAGCGCGCTGGCGAGATTGGGCAGCAGGCAGCCCCAGAACGCGAAGAACACCAGGCCGCGCCAGCCCGGTATCACCGGCCGCATGGCAAAATGCCGGAAGGCCCAGAAGGGAATGAGGCCCTGCAGCGCATTGGCGGGGATGAAGCCGAAGACCTGCACCAGGTCGCCGCCGATCAGGACGTTGCTGAGCATCGGGAAAATCACCGCGGCAACCAGCCCGCCCCATAGCCCGAACCAGATCCCGCCGCAGACCTGCACCACGATGGCCGGCCAGAAGGCGGTGATGCCCATGCCGAGCGGCACCGACACGGCCCCCAGCGTGCCGAGTATGACGCCGAGGCCGATCAGCCCGCCTGTTATCCAGAAATGTCTGCTGGCGAGCGGCCATGCGCGGCACTGCTGGTTCATTTTTCCTTTCTCGCCGGCCCCACCTGGCTGGCCACGAATTGGCGTTATCGCATCAAGCACTCATGAAGAAGAATCGTCGCACGCAAAGATTAAGGCGGCCTGAATGAGTCGCGCCGGACCGCGCCCGGAACATGGCAGTGGGCAACATTGGCAGGCCGGAGAGACTGCCGGTTAAGCACTGGCAGGCTGGAGAGACGGGGGCCGGTTGGAGATTGGTTCGTGAAGGCGGCGCGGGAACTGCCAACAGGAATTTAGGCAGCAGGCCTGATCATCGACCTTTGTTGTTTTATTATCAATTGATGTGATATAATCAACGACAAGGCAATGTCACATCAAAGCCTGCGGCGATGGCGGCAGGCAACGCCCTTGCATTGCCGCCCCTCGCACCGGAAGGCAGATAATGACGGATCGCGCAACAGTACCGCTGCAGCAGCCGGCACGCGCCGAAGCCCCCCTCGATCCTGCCGCGCCCGGCTCAGCCCCCGCCGATACGCGCCCGGCGCAGCTGGCCAAGGATGACGGCCTGAAGGTCCCTGAGGGCAGCCCTTCGGCGGCACCGCCGAGCGGCGAGGACGAAGCTGCGCGCGCGGCACCCGCCCCGGCTTCCGCTCCGGCACCCGGCGCGGCCGATCCCTTGCCGTCCGGCGCCTCCGGCCGGGTCGCGCCTTTCGGCAATATTGCGCCGCCCGCACCGCCGCCTGATCTGCAGCAGCGCCTTGACGAAGCCGCGAAGATCGCCGATCCGCATCTGCGCCAGGCGGTGGAAGCCAATATCCGCCTGCTGACCCAGCGCGAGCGGACGGCCTTCACCGACCAGCAGCGCGCGGCAAAGGCGCAGGCAAAGGGCATTATCGACCAGGGCGGCGACCTCGGCTCGATCCCGGCCAAGGTGCTGCTGCAAATCGATCAAAGCGGGCGGCAGGCATTGCATGATTACGCCGCGGCGCATGGCAATCCGCGCACTGACCCCGTCACTTATTATGCGCTGAAGAACCAGGCCCTCGACGATCCCGCCGCCTTCCAGGGCGTCGATCTCGGCGATCACATGGCAAGGCTGGATGCCAAGGATTATGGCGAGCTGACGCAGCTGCAGACCAGCCTGCGCAACGGCCAGCCGCCCGCCGACCTGCCGCTGCAGCAGGTCTACAAGGCCAATACCGACCGCATGCTGCAGCAGCTCGGCCTGCCGAGCGTGCCGGCGATCTCCGCACCGGCAAACGATGCGGCGCAGGGTCCTCAGAGGCAAGACACCACAACCCCGCCCATCGATCCCCAAAGTCTGCAAGCGGCGACGCAACTGCGCCGTGACGTCGACCAGGCTCTCGCCGCCCATCAAGTCGTGCAGGGTCGACCTGCGACACCCGCCGAGCAACAGCAATTCCTCGATCAGGCAGTGATCAGTCGCTATGGGACGCGCTATCGCATGAACCGGATGACAACGGTCGGAACCAGTGGCAGCATCGACGTGCAGAACCCGCTCCGGACGGTCTCTGATCATCTGTCTCCATCCGCTGTCGTGCCAATAACAGCGACACAACAAGCAGATGCAGGCGCCGAGCAGTCGACCGCCGGGCAGCGATCAGAGCTGGACCCCAGCACGGCGCCGACAACCTCCGCTTCGTCCATTGAGATGCCAGATGACACTGATGCTGCTAGGAAACGAAACATTCTAGCTGGCAGCGGCGGTCGATTTGTGGTCTCCGATAACCCAAAGGCGAACGAGAATTGGCCTCTTGTTGAAGCTCCTGAAGATATAAAAGTCCTACAATTCGATCGGCAAATCGAGGCTGCCGCTGGAAAAACCGGCGTCGATGCCGACCTCATTCGGGCCATCATGTATATGGAAACAAGCCATGGCGGCTACGACCGGACCGCAGATGAGTTGGGGATGAATAAATCTATCCTACCGATGAACGTGAATGTGACCTATTGGGGCGATCATTTTGGTACCCGTGAACAACTGCATGATCCCTATCTCAACGTACTTGCTGGCGCGAGGATGTTGCGGGCAATTGAGAACAATGTGCCACCGGGAACTGATATCGCAAAGATCGCGACACTATATAACAATCACCGCGCCCGCTACGTCTCTGACTATGGTGCGCGTGTCGCCAAGATCTATCGGCAGAAGCTGTGGCTGCATCAACCTGCACCGCGCTGGCCGCGTGTACCGCAATTGTTCAAACGGGCACCGCAATAGGATACTGAATCCGCTTGTTTTCGTAATTGCGGGATCGCCATTATTTTACCGTATTTGCTAGTAATAGTAGCGCATGCAGCTATCAAAGCGGAGAGTTGGAGTAAAACGAACGACTGATGGAATAGCCGCTATGCCAATTGCATCTGCAGATAATATGGCCATTCGAACGCGCAGGCGTACAAAGGGCCGAGCCATGTGGTGTGGTCACACAGCTTGAGATTCCTGTAACAGGTTCGCACCGAAACGAGATCGACATTGTCGGCAAAGCCGGCAATGCGCCGGCCAGTGCAGGTTCGTATGTGCATATAGACGAGTTCGACACAGCAACCGGTAACGGCAACAGGCAAACAAGATGATTCTCCAACAATTTATGTGGGCCCTTAGCCTGTTTGTATTCACGGCCTTCGATTCCAAGGAGGCGGCGACGCGCATCGCCTGGACCGAGCTGGGGAAATACTGCCAGGAGGAGAAGATCGATTGCTCCGACGCGAAAATGGAGACGCCGAAGAAAGACGGATTGGGCTGGTTCTTCGACTTTGTCATCTCGGCAAAGCCGGAGCATCTCGTGACAATGAAGGTCGGTCCTTTCGGGAACTTCGAACTCTGGCGATCTAAAGAGCAATAGAAATATCCGCTGCGCCGAAACAGGCCACAGGGAAGGCTATAAGGGTTGGCCGGTGGTTGCATCCAGCGACGGGACGATCCTGCGTGCAGACGCCGCCGATGCGCACGGCTACGGAAGCCAGATCGTCATCGGCCGCGGGAATGACATCCATACGCAATACGGGGGCTTGAAGGCACAGGCAATCAGGGGGCAAGGGCGGCAAATCTGTGATGACTTCCAGGTTGCTGCATGATAATGTTTCACAACTAAAGATTTTTAATAAAGTCACCGCTGGAGACCAGATCGGCGTCATCGGAAGAACCGGCAATGTCCCGCCAAACGCGGATTCCCATCTGCATTATGAAATCAGGGTCGGCTCCCCCGCCGCCAGCACCGTCGGTGGCAAGGCGGTCGATCCGGCGCGCCATCTGCCGCGCTATCCCCAGCGTCGCTCGATGTCATCGAGCTGAAGCGGGCGGGTGTTCAGGCCCGGCATGGCCTTCGGATGAACGCCGGTCACGCGGCTCGGTCCTCTACGCTGACTTCATGTCGTGCGCAGATCGTCGTCATCCGCCACGCATGAAGTCGCTGTCGGAAGATGGCAAAGTTCTGGCGAAGTGAAGGGGCATGGAATGCAACCGGTAAAGATCGACAAAAAGAAATTCTTCCCTCACCCCAGCTATGACTTTAGCAAGGATTCGGTTCAAGAATTCGTGGATCTCGGCTATTTCCCGGTCTGGCTCTGCATCTTCGATCACTGGCTAAGCGCCGAAGAGGCCGAGACCCCGCTCATGTTCTATCGGTTGGCGCGGGAACACGGCATGCTTGAAGAATATATGGTGGGCGAGCGGAAATTTTTATCCTTCTATCATGCCCTGGCCAAAGATGGCGTCTATATCGCGCAAGGCGGCAAAGTCTTTCAAGCCGATGCCGACGACCCTGACTTTCGCAAGGTCGTCCGGACAAGCCTGCGCGAGAAAAAAGCGGGTGATTTGATGGACGTCTATTTTATTGGCCCTGCCCTTCGTGTTCTGGGCGGCTTTGACCGCACCGATCTGCTGTTGCTGCGAAGCCGGGACGGCCTTCCGGCGCTGTACACGATGGCCGAGCAGCACGGACTTCATCTGCTGCGGAAAGAGAAATATGAATAGGCGGTGGTGGCCGGAACGAGCATCTGCTTTGGAAGATGCCACACTAAGACTGCAAGGCCGCCTCACTTTTGACGCGAATGGCGACTGGACTCTCAGCCGGACATCCAAGGGGCACGGATGAGGCCATCGATGAGGCCTATGGCCCGATTGATCGACACATCGGTGGTTCGGCGGGGGAATGGCTGACAAGCATCGGGCGTGGGACAAACGGCAAGCCTTTTCTGATCGAGATCCACGGCGCGCAACCGGTAACGGCAACAAGCAAACACGATGATTCTCCAACAATTTATGTGGGCCCTTAGCCTGTTTGTATTCACGGCCTTCGATTCCAAGGAGGCGGCGACGCGCATCGCCTGGACCGAGTTGGGGAAATACTGCCAGGAAGAGCAGATCGATTGCTCCAATGCGAAAATGGAGACGCCGAAGAAAGACGGATTGGGCTGGTTCTTCGACTTTGTCATCTCGGCAAAGCCGGAGCATCTCGTGACAATGAAGATCGGTCCTTTCGGGAACTTCGAACTCTGGCGATCTAAAGAGCAATAGAAATATCCGCTGCGCCGAAACAGGCCACTCGCCGCTCGCCGTCGCGCGCTATGGCCGCGATTGCCCGACCGATCCCGTCGATCTGCCGGATGTCCCCTATTCCCTCGGCGCCGCGCCGCTGCAAGCCGCCGCCGCCCTGCGGGCCAGCGCCAAGGCCGTTCATGCCTGCCCGGACGATCCGGCGCGGGACTGCGATGGACCGACCGATGACCCGGAGGCTTACCGCGAATTCATCGACGCGGACGGCGTTCGTTATCTGGTCAATCTCGACGGCATCATTGTGCAGAAGGAACTGCGCGCCTTGCAGCGCTATCGCCGCCCGCTGATGGCCGGCCTGCAGCCCGGCGACCCGCGTGACGTTGTTTTGCGGAAGCTGGCTGCCTCACCGGCCGGCATCGCCATCGTCGCGCCGGATGCACCGGTCAGCGAGCCGGCCGACAGAGCCATCCTCACCCATTATTGCCTGCGCAGCTCCAATGGCAGCGTCTGGGCCTACGAGCTGGATTTCGATCAGGCCGGTCGCCTCAGCGGCATCAAGCAGGATGCTGGACCGCTGCCGGAACAATAGGAAATGGATACCCGAACCAACAGCCAAGGAAATAATCCCGCGACACATGCAGCGGCCCCCATTCGGCAACCGTCATTGCGGCGCCGGATGGTCTATGCATCGGCCTGGGCATTGCCGGTTGGCGCGGCGCATTTCGCCTATTTCCTCTATCTCGCAGAGCGCGCTGCCGGCGCCTCCGCCGCCACGGCGGGCCAGGGCATAGCAAGGGCAACGCTCATCGCGGCGATGATGGTGGCGGCAATCGCGTTTGCCGGCGCCGCCATCATCGCCTTGCTGGGCATGGACCGCAGACTGGACCGGCGCAGTTTCATCGGCGCCTTGATTGCCGCGCTGGTATTGAGCGGCATTCCGCTGGTCTTCGTCCTGAACGAGGCCTTCTACATGAATCCCGAAGAGGCCTATTTCGACCCCGAGACCGGCGCGCTCCATCTCGTGGAAATCTTCAACCTCGCCTATCCCTGGATATTCCTCGTGTCCTTCCCGGCGGCGATCGTCATTCTGGCGGCGTTGATCCTGGACAAGCGCACAAAACAACGCATACGCGCCCTGGGGCGCGACGTCATATAGATCCTGGCCGGTCATCACCGGCCCCGCTGCGACGCCACCTTCGCCGCAATGGCACCTTGCCAGCGCCGCAATTTTGCCAAGAGCGGCAGCTATCTCATTGACCAGAAGCGACAGGCACGACAGGCAAGGCGGCAGTGAAGATCAGGCATTCCCCTTATCCCGACGCGCAAGGCGTCCTGGCAGCGGCGAAGCTCGCTCTGGCGGTTGCGATGCTGCACTTCGTCTATGGCCTCTATCTCGGCTATTCCGGCGATTTCGATTTCAGCCCGACAATCGCCTTCGGTTTCGTCCTGCCATCCGCGCTATCGCCCGCCTTCTTCCTCGCTTTGGGCGGTTTCCTCGTCAGCTTCGCCATCGATCTCGCCCGCCGGGCGCCGGTCATTCATCGGCGTGCCTGCTGGGGCACGCTGATCATGGCAGGGATGATCGGCTGGCTGGCCGGCGGCTTCATGGTCGACGCCGCCCTGGATCATAATCCGCAAGGCGCGTTCTACGACCCCGCCCGCGGCATCGTTGCCTATGGCTATCTGTCGGCGATCTTCTACGGCTGGTTCCTGTGTGTCTTTCTGCCGATCACGCTGATATCGCTGGGCCTGCAGCTGGTCCTCGGATGGACCCGGCAGCGGAGCTGTCCCCCCGGCTTGCAGCAATAAAGCAGCGGCCGGAACCATCGTCACATGCTAGAGTGCCAATGCCGGCATGACGAATGCCGGTGCTGGGGATCACCGAGTAAGAGCAAGCTTCGCCTCCGATGCAGACGCCGATACCGAAACCTGCCACACCGAAGGTCGCTCGGCTGCATCGTTATTGGCTATCCCTGGCGCGAGAGGCGGCCCCGGTCGGGGCGATCGGCCTGGGCGATCAATGCGCGTCTCCCCTCTCGCCGCCACCCCCGCCGCGCCATCTGCTCGACCCGGCGGCGATTGTCGACATCCTGCCTTATCTGCTGCTGTCGGAATTCGAGACCGCGCCGTTTCGTGTTCGCTATCGCCTGACCGGCACGCGCATCGATGAAGCCAGCGGGGGCAACCTCACCGGCACCTATCTCGACGAGATCGACGGCGGCGCCAGCGCGGCGGTCTTCGGCCCCATGATGGAAAACTACCGCCGCATCTGGCAGACCGGCGAACCGGTGATCGACTTCTATGAATGGACCACGCAGAACGGCCGCAAGATGGTGATCTGCTATGGCCTCTTCCCGCTCACGGTCGACGGCGAGATCCGCCAGGCGATCGCCATCGAGGAATACGACCCCTCGCAGACTCTCGATCCGCCCGTGCCGCTTCACCACGGCTGAACCGAAGGACTACCTGTTCGCGGAATCGCTCGGCGGCGTATCGGTGGCGGCCATCTCCGCCTTGTCGACCAGCAGATAGCAGCGATCGGGCTCGCCGCTGTTATTGTCGTCGAAGAAATAGGCGAGGCTGTGGCGGGTGATGACGGTGTGGTTGATGGTGTGCGAGAATTTCACGCCGAGGAAGCTCTGTCCCACCTGCACCGCGTGGTCAGGGTCATAGGTCAGGGTCAGGCTGTCCGGCGTCGAGACATAGCTGCCCTTGACCAGTTCGGGGATCGCAAAGAAAGTTTCCGCCTGGGCGAAGCTGCCGGTGATGACCACGGGCTTCGGGCCTTTGTTGACGAAAACGCCGTCATCCTCGTCCTGGCGCGTCACCTCGATCGGCTGCCGCTGGTCGAGCTTGCGCAAGCCATCGGGGTCAAGCTGCCGGAAGCCGAACAGCGCATCCGTCACCGGCAGGGTTCCCCGACCGGCCAATTGCAGCGCATAGACCTTGTCGATGAAATGATCGATCGAGGGCGTGATGCCGCTGATCCGCTTGCAGGTCGCCGCCTCAGCCGGGGCGGCGAGGCCGAGATCGGCCACGATGACGCCGGCGACAAGCCCGGCCGGCAACAGGCAGGCCATTGCCCGCCGCGATCGCGCGGCGCCGCGTTCCCGCGCATACCGGGAGGCGCCTTCATTGGGAATGCTCTTGCCGGCACGGCCGGCGCGGCCCGTTCTGCGATCCAGTTGCACGAATCGACCTCCCATCCACTCCTCCGGCGTCTACGCGCCGGTTGATCCATTGGCGGATCCGAGCGCGCTGATTTGGTAAAGCAGAGCGATAACGTGATGATTTGATCTGGTCGACGCGGGGAAGCCATCCCGCATCGCGACAAATATAATAAAAATTACTATTAATGTCGCCCCTGTCGCGGAGCTGACACGAAGCTTTAATCTTTATGAACAATCCGCGGCGAGCAATCCGGCTCAGCGCGCGGGGGCGCGGCGGAAGACCAGGCTGAAATTATTGGCCGGCATGTCGATCACCTGCGGCGGGTCGAACCCGGCCCCCGCGCCGAGCGCGATGACGGCCTCCATGTCGCGCAGGCCCCAGGCGGGATTGCGCCGGCGCAGCTCGGCATCGAAGGCGGCATTGCTGGCGGCGGTATGGGCGCCGCCACGCCGGTAGGGCCCATAAAGATAGAGCGGCGCTTGCGGCGGCAGGAGCGCAGCCGCGCCCCGCATCAAGCCGATGGTGGATTCCCAGGGCGAGATGTGAACCATGTTGATGCTGACCAGGGCATCGGCCGCGGTCAGCGGCCAGATCGGCTCGGCCGCATCGAGGGCGATCGGCGGCAGAAGGTTGGCGAGGCCGGCAACCGCGCGCCAGGCGGCGATGCTGTCGCGCGCCCGGGGATCCGGATCGCTCGGCTGAAAACTGAGCGCCGGGAAAGCGGCGGCGAAATGCATCGCATGCTCGCCGCTGCCGCTCGCCACCTCCAGCACCAGGCCGGTCGCGGGAAGCACCTCGCGCAGCACCGCGCAAATCGGATCGCGGTTGCGGGCGGCGGCCGGCGCATATTGACGGGCATCATTCATCATCCTGAGGCGCAGTCTAGCCGCTCCGCCGGCCAAGCGACAATGCCTGCCGGGCCGCTGCCCCGGCTTTGTACCCATTCGGCTGGGCCTGTGGCGCCGAGGCTGGCACCGGCGCGATACGCGACGCGACGGCCTGATCCCTTATAACGTGATGCGGGTGCCGAACCCGCGCGCCAGCGCTGCGCGATAGGCAAGATCCGCCGCGACCATGTCCTCCATGGCGATGCCCATGGCCTTGTAGAGCGTGACATCGGCCTCGCTGCTGCGCCCCTTTGCCTGCCCGAGCAGCATGTCGCCCATGGTCGTGCCGCAGGCCGGGGACAGACCGGCAAGCTCGGCGCAGCCGACCGGCGGCGCCCGGAAGGCATCCGGGGTTTCGACAAAAAGCCGGACGCGGCCGCCTGCCACATCCCTCAGCAGGTCTCGCGGCAGTTCACCCCGCGGCGGCGCGTAACCGACCGAGGTCACATGCGTGCCGGGGCGCAACCAGGCAGCGTCGATGACGGGCTCATATGAATGGGTGGCAAGGCAGACCACATCCGCATCGCGGATCGCCGCTTCGAGATCGTCGACCGCCTGCGCCCTGGGGTCGAGCCGCGCCAGGGCTTCTGCGTCCTCGCGGTGCAGGGAGGCGATGCGGATCTCGTCGAAGGGACGCGCCAGCGGCAGCAGGCGCAGATGTTCCCGCCCCTGCACACCCCCGCCCACCAGGGTGACGATCCGCGCATCGGCCCGCGCCAGCGCGCGGACCGAGAGAATGGCGGAAGCGGCGGTCCGCAGGCCGGTGATATAGGTGCCGTCCATGACACAGACCGGCAAGCCGGTGGCCGCATCGAACAGCGTGATCAGCGCCAGATGATTGGGCAGGCCGCGATCGAGATTGCCTTCGAAGACGTTGACGGTCTTCACGCTGATATTCATGCCCTCCGTCCAGGCCGGCATGGCAAGCGAGAAGCCCGCACCCGGCACGATGATCTCCGGCCGCGCCGGACTTTGCACCCTGCCCTCGGCCAAAGCGCGAAAGCCGGCGGCGAGCGCATCCAGCAGCGCGGCCGGATCGATCAGCTGCTGCACATCGCTTTCGCTGAGGCAGAGCAGCGGCAGGGCACCTTTAGCGATCCGCGCCGCACCGACCCGCTGGTTGTTTGCTTTTTGACTGGTTTCGCTCGCCTTGCCCATCTTGCCTCGCCGCTTTCCGATTGCCGCCTGCTGCGGATCATTGATACGTTTCGGGCATGACAGGCTCTCTCTACAAATGACTTTTCCGGCGAGGCTATAACTTGGTGTTATCGGCGATGGCACAGCATCGGCTGCCCTCCCTGACCGCCCTGCGGGTCTTCGAGACCCTGGCGCGGCAGTTGAGCTTCACCCGGGCGGCACGCGAACTCGGCGTGACCCAGGCGGCCGTCAGCCGCCAGATCAAGGCCCTGGAACAGGAACTGGCGGTGCAACTGGTGCGGCGCGGCGCCCAGCGCAACGAGCTGACCGATGCCGGCGAGATCCTGTTCGCCGGCGTCTACAAGGCGATGCAGGCGATCGAACAATCGGTGGGACAGATCACCGGCTCCGGCACGCGGGAGATCCTCAATGTCAGTGTCGCGCCCTTCTTCTCGGCGGCCTGGCTGACGCCGCGCCTGATGTCCTTCATCGCCGATCATCCCGAGATCGATCTCAGGCTGCATCATTCCTATCATCCGGCCGATCACCGGCGCGAAGGGATCGACCTCGGCATCAACTGGGGTGCCGGCGACTGGCCCGGCGTCGTCAAAGAGAAGGTGCTGGACGGATCGCTCATTCCCGTTGCCAGCCCGGCTTTGCTGGCGCGTCTCGGCAAGCGCCTGCAGCCGAAGCATTGCTTCGCGACGACCCTGCTCTACGAATTCGATCTGCAGCACTGGCAGCTGTGGTTCGCCGCCATGGGCGAAAGCTGGAACAGCGCGGCAAAGACCCTGCGCCTCAGCGATTCCCACGCCCTGCGCCGCGCCGCCATCGACGGCCACGGCATCGCCCTGTTCTTTGCCGCTCTGGTGGCCGAAGATATCGCCGAAGGCCGGCTGGTGCAGCCTTTCGCCACGGCGATCCATCCCGGCCATGACTACTACCTCAATTATCCGCAAGACCTCGAGCTGACCCGCAAGAGCAAACTTTTCCGCCGCTGGCTGCAAGCCGAGATCGCCAAGGCGTGACGTCTCACGCCCATGGGCCTCACACCAGGCAGGCTTCAAGCCCGACGGCGCAGCCCCTTTGTGGTCATCAGCGGCAGATCGGGAATCTCACCGACCTTGGAGCCGTCGAGTTCCAGGCCGCGCTGGTGCGAATCCGAGAAGTCGGCGCCGCGCAGATCGGCGCTCCTCAGCCCGACATCGGTCAGATTGGCCTCACGGAAATCCGCCGCCAGCAGATGCGCGCCGCCGAGCCGCGTGCCGTGCAGCTTGGCGCCGCTGAAATCCGCCACCGCGAGATTGGTGTTGGAGAGATCGATCCGGGTGAGGTCGCTCTGGCTGAAATCGGCGCGGAAGCCGGACTTGCCCAGCGTCATCACCCATTCGTCATGCTCGACCAGGATGCGCTCGATCTCCTCATGGCCGAGCTTGCGGAAGGCCGGCGCCGTGGTGGTGGTGAGGTCGATCTTCTGCCTCGCCGCGTCATCGAGAATGGCACCGGTGAAATCGGCATCGACCATGAAGGCGCCGGCGACTTCGATATCCTTGACCTCGGCATGCTTGAGATTGGCACCGCGCAGATCGGCCTGGGTGAGCGTCGTCTCCTGCAGCTTGGCGCCCTGCATGTCGACGCCCTTCATCTTCGCCTCGGCGAAGCTCGCCCGCGTCAGGTCGGCGTTCTTGAACGAGACCATGCGCTCCTCGGCCCGGCCGAGATCGAGCCGCAGGTCGCTGCGCTCCAGGAAGGCGTTGATCAGCTGCGCCTCTTCAAAGGAGGTGCTCCGCAGATCGGCCTTGCTGAAATCGGAATTGATCAGCACGGCATTGTCGAATTTCGAGCCGCGCAGGATGGCGCCGACGAATTTGACGCCGCGCCCTTCGATGTTGCGCAGGTTGCAGTTGATGAAGATGGCTTCGCTGAAATTGAGATGGCTGAGATCGAGGCCGCCGAGGTCGCAATTCTCGAACATGGCGCGGCGGCCGTCGCGGCGGCCCTGGAGATAGCCGGCATGAAGTTCGTGAACCCGCTTCAAGGCCTCGCGGGTCAGTTTGAAGCCGCTTTTCAAGCCGCCGTCCTTGGCGGGAGTCTTCTTCGGTGATCGCATTCGACTGTCCTCGCCGCGGCGAACGCCGGGCATGATCGGTGGCGGCATGAAAACCACGAAGGAGGCCTGCATACAATCGCCAATGTGCATTTTCGGCGAAGTATCGTTTCGAACACATAATGTATTTTAGCGACCTCGCGCCGCGCCCCGCGGAAGCAAAGGCTTCCCGCGAGAGCTGCAACAAAGCTGCAACCCAGGGCCGACAAATCCGCATCGTCCGCGCGCGCAAACAACACATGCGCCACATATCACCCCTGCGCCTTCCTGTCGCACGCTGACATCACGCGACGTCTCATCTAATCGACCCATGGATTGCCGGGCTTGATCCACTGCTGTCCGGTTAAGTAGCTGCGGTGGCATCTCGCCTGTCGCCCCCTCTCCCCAACCCTCCCCCGCGAGGGGGGAGGGAGCCAAACGCGTTTGTCTTGCTAATCGAGCATCGCTGTTATTGGCGGAAGAAAAGAGTCCGGTTGGCTCAACTCAAACCAATCACAGAGGCCGGGGCGGCAATGTTCCCTCCCCCCTCGCGGGGGAGGGTCAGGGAGAGGGGGTGGGCGATGGCTATCGCAAATGGAGCCTTGTTTCATCTTCGTCAGAAAACACCCGATCGTCCCGAAGACCTTTGCTCGATATGCTCAAGCACTTAACCGGACAGCAGTGGACTTGATCCGTGCATCCATCTCAACCGCCCCAAGCTGCTGCCGCCATGGACCCTCGGGTCAAGCCCGAGGGTGACAACAGCGAAGAGTAACAAGCCTGAGGGCGACAACAGCGAAGAGTGACAAGCCTGAGGGCGACAATGGCGAAGAGTGACAAGCCTGAGGGCGACAACAGCGAAGAGTGACAAGCCTGAGGGCGAAATGGCTGCGGGCGACAATGGCTGCGGGCCGCAGGCGACGGTCGGACCATGGACAGCGGGAAGAAGGGCTGCCACCGATGCCGATCACCCGCTGTCCTCAATTTTGCTGTCATGCCCGGACTTGATCCGGGCATCCATGCCGAGGCGTGCCGTGATCGACCAGGCTGGCGCCGGCGGCGGGCTTTGCTATAGTGCGGCTTCACCGACAGCCGATGGATTGGCATGACCAGCAGCACCTCCCTTCTCCGCCGATATCCCGCCTTCCGCCACGGACAGCTTCGCGCCACCTTGCTGTCGCTGCTGACTGCAAGCGTCCTCATTCTCGGCGACTGCGCCGCTGCGCGCGCCGCCGAGCAGGCGCTGGCCGTCACGCATATCCCCGCCGACCAGTTCCCGACCCTGAAGACCAAAGTCTTCAACAGCAACTTCGCGCTGGACGGCGCATCGGGCAATGCGGTGATGCGCTCGCGCTACAGCAACGATGACGGCTCGGACGGCGAGAAGATCTATATCTTCGGCTATCAGCTCGACCTCACGGCGGCCTATGGGCAGAACGGCGTGACGGCGGTGACGCTGGACCTGGCGAAAGCCCCTGCATTTGCCCAGTCGCCGAAGCTGCCCGACGGCACCCAGGTCTATGTCGTGAACGATTCCGGCGGCGATGGCGGCATCGACATCGCGGCGGCGGCGATCGTCGACGGCAAGCTGACCTTCACCTTCACGGCGCCGGTGCGCGCCGGCAAGACGCCGGGCAGCGGCGATCATTCGCTGTGGTTCGGCCTGATCAGCACCCTGAAGGCGGCCCATGGAACCGTGTCGCTGACGACTTTGGGCCAGGGGGCGCCGCCGCCCGCCGCCCCATCCCTCGCCGCCGGCGGCAAGCCCGCCGACAACCAACAACCCGGCAGTTCCGCCGCGACCGACAGCGCCGCTGGGCCGGGCATCGACGTCTTCCTGCCGGTCGGGGAAACACCGGCAGAGTGATCCTCGGCTACTGTGCGACCCCGGGCTGCTGCGCCAGGGCCTCGCAGAAATCCTCCAGCAGCGGGGTCGCGCCGGTACCCCGCTTGCCGACCGCGATCACGGCTGCAAGGTCGGCCCGTTCCTTCAGCAGCTCTTCGGTGATGTCGAAGCCGAGCTTGCGATAGCTTTCGAACTGCGATTCGCCGAACCATTGATCCGAGGTGGGCTCATGCGGGAAGGCCTCGTGCGCCAGCGCATAGGCCCGCACCCCCGCACTTTCCCGCCCCCGGAAGCTCGGCTTGATATAGACGACATAGCCGTCGGCCTCCGCGCCGTCGCCGTCGCGGTAATCGGCCTCGTTATAGCCGATGCGGCCGATGCACCAGGGCTTGTTGTCCTGGACCTCGCCGGCCAGCGCCTCCTCCACCGAGAGCCGCCGCTTCAGCTCGCATAGTTTCGGGAAGGTGATGCGGACGCCGAGATCGATCTCGATCTTGCGCACGGCATTGCCGAGATCTTCCAGCGTGCAGGCCGGATCGCAGCCGGCGTCGCTGACGATGATCAAGCGGCATCGCCGCCGCACCATCTCATAGAGCCCCAGATTCTCGAAATGGCCGCCATCGGAAAGGTAGACGAAGTCCTTGTCCTCGGTGGTGAGGCCGAAAGCTTCGGCGGCGATCCATTTGATCGCCGAGCGGGGGCCGTCGAGATCGGCCTTCTGCTTCGACGGATTGCCCAGCCACCAGCCGAGCCGCACATTCAGCAGCGTCATGATGAGCGTGATCAGCGGCGAACTGTGATAGCCCATATTGGGGCTGGCGGCGGCACCGGAGATCGCCATCGCCGTGCCGAGCGAGATGCCGTCCTCCTCGCCCTTGCCGTAAAAGCGGCTGTCGCGATAGCCCAGCAGGGCGGAGCCGCTGTGCAGCGGACTGACGGTGAAGGATTCGCCCTTGCGCTCCTGCCAGGCGAGATTGCTGGTCCCGACCAGATTGAGCGTCATGTTGACAACGTGGAACAGGCGGCGCCGGCCGTCCAGGGAAACCGCGGCGTCCCTCAGCTCATGCATCGGCAGATTGTCGAGGATGGCGAAGCCGGTGAAAAGATTGGGCTTGCGGTCGAGATTGGTGGCGCCGAGAAACTCGCGGATCAGGCGGTTGCGATAGAGCGCATGCAGCGAGAAGCGGTTGATGTTGACGACGATCGAGGCGACCGTCACCAGGAGGCCGGCGCCGATGAGCCCGGCCAACAGCCAGGCCAGTTCCTTTCCCCAGCCGGCGCCGATCTTGACCAGCAGCAGGTCGCTGGCGAGCAGCGATTTGCCAAGCAGCATCTGGTCGAGCCCGGTGGACAGGAAGACGATCAGCGAGATCAGGAAGATCAGCGCGGCGATGGTGAGGCCGTTCTCGGCGATGATGCGGGTGATGGGCGATCGGTTGTCGCTGGTCTTGTCACGGCCGCCGGTCAGCGAACTGCTGCCCAGCAGGGCGGTCACCACGGCCGATATGCCGCCGATCGGCGCCAGGTAGTCGCCGATCGTCTTCACCGCGCCCTTCGCCTTGTCGACCCAGCCGAAATAAGCGGTCCAACTGGTGTTGCCGTCCTCGCCGGTCGGCAGCAGCAAGACCGAGCCGCCATAGACCAGCAGAACGGTGACAAGCCAGCCCAGCGCCACCAGCAGATACCAGCCCGCCGCGCGGCCCAGCCATTCGCGATCGCTGTCGGAGCTTTTAGCGAAGCTGCCGAGCCCGGTGAAGACCGCTTCGCCGGTCAATTGCGCCAGCACCAGCCACGGCAGGCCCAGGGCCACCGCGGCGAAGAGCCTGACCTTCCAGGCGAGATCGGCGGGAACCGCCGCGTCCGTCGCGCCCGGCGGGCAGAGCTGCGCCTGACGCACGGTGATATCCACCAGATCGGGAACCAGGTGGTAATCCGCCTGGCAGGGTGGCGGCGTCGGCACCGACAGGATATGCGGCGCCAGCAGCAGCAGATAGGCGCCGAGGCCGAGCAGGACGCCATAGACGATGCCGCCGGCGGCGAATTGCAATCCGTCCACCACCAATTGCCGCCGCGGCGACATCATTTCATTGGGCGCCGCGCGAACCGACTTCGGCCGCAGCATGAAGAGACGCAGGCGCTTCCACGGCAGCGCGCAGACCCAGCCGGCGCTGTAGATCGCAAAGCCGATGGCGGCACCGCCGATGACGCACCCGATCTTCAACGCCGACAATGCTGCCGCCTCGCCGGCGCCGGCGTCGACGAAGCGCTCCGGCCCGAGATCGGCCCACCGCAGCAGCGCGGCAAAGGCGGGGGACAGGAAGAAGCCCGCCCAGCCGATGGCGGCCAGCACGACAGGCAGCAGGACGCGGCCGAGGAACACTTTCTGGTCGATGCCTTTTTCCGCATAGGTCGGCCGGTTCACGGTCACATTGCGCAGCGCATAGATCATGAAGGCGACGGCGAGGACCGCCGCCGCGACCGGCAGGACAAGCGGCGTGCCGCCGGCAGGCGGCACGGTCTCGAAGTCACGCGCAAAATACGCGGCCAAGGCGGCGAAAAGCTTGAGCAGCAGCAGCGGCAGGCAGATCGCCGGCAGCAGGATCAGCCAGTTGAGGAAGAGATTGCGGAAATAGAGCGCGATCGCCGCCCAGCTGTCGGCCGACAGCACCCCGAGCTTCGGGGTGAGAAAATTGCTGTAGCGGCGCAGATTCTCGATCTCCACCGGCTCCTGCGACGGCAGCGGCCGGGCGACCAGTCTCGGCTGCACCTCGCCATAGCCCGCGCGGCGCAGCCAGGCGGAAAGCCAGCTGCCGATATAGCCGCCGCCGCTGACGGTCGAGAGGAAATCCATCTGCCCCAGCAAGGCCTGCTGCGGCAGGCTGGGCTGGCTGGTATTCCGGCGCGGATAGGTGGCCAAAGCCTGCAGCACGCCAAGGGCGAAGGAGCCGCTGCGGATGCCGCCGCCCGAGAGGCACAGGGCCGATCTGTTGAGCCGGCCGAGCCGGCGGTTGAACTCGCCGCGCAACTGCAGCCGCAGCGTCTGATAGCCGCGCCTCAGTTCGTCCCGCGCCGTCTCCTTCGCGTTGAATTCGCGCTGAAGCTGTTCGCGCACCGCCTCGCCGGCCGGCGCGATGGCCTTGCTGCGCCGATCGTCGAGGCGCAGCCGGTCGATCTCGGCGTCAAGCGCATCCTTCGCGCGCTGGTAATCGCTCTTGGCCTGGCGGATCGCCTCGCGGGTTTCCGCCAGCGGACCGACCAAGGGCGATGCCGCACCGAATTGGTGCCGCACTTCGGCGAGGAGGATGCTGACCTCGCTCAGCTCGTCGCCGTCCGGCGTTACCGCTTGCTGAACCATCTCGCTCCCCCTCGCTATCCGCCGCCCGGCAAATGTCGGGCGCCGATCTCGATGCCGGTACGCCGTCGCCGCGTGCCCGTCCGGCCGCGCCGTTTTCCACTTTGTGTCTTAAGTCCCCTCTACCCGCTTGCCGGGCGCCGCTTGCGCGTTGAAGCCGCTTGCGTCTTGAAGCCGGGCACGCGCCGAAACCACCTGCGCGCTTTCAGAACCGCCCTGGATGGCCGCGCCGGCGCATGCTCCGCCGATATTGCTCGCTGCCGCGGAATGATGACACGCCCGCGGGCGCATGGCTCCGGCAAGTTCTTTATTGAGCCGTGCGACACGCGCCGCACGCAAGCGTTTTCTCGCGCAATCATTGTTAACGGGCCTCGCCGCGCAGCGGAGAATTTCTCCGCCTATACATCCAGCTGAGAGCTGCACATGCAGCCGCACGCGCAATGCAGTCGCAAAGCGCGTCATGGCCACAGCCGCATTTCCCCATGTTGATGATGCAAGCGCCAAGGCGCGGCGACGTGCTTCGCTCTGCCAGCCTCGCTCTGCCGGTCTCGCCCCGGCAGCATCGCCCTGGCAGCCTTGCTCTGGCAGCCTCGCGAGCTCAGCCGCGCCGCTTCACCCCCGCCGATCGGCGCGGATCATCGCGGCGCCCTTTTCGGCGATCATCAGCACCGGCGCATTGGTGTTGCCGGAGGTGATGGTCGGCATGATCGAGGCGTCGATCACGCGCAGGCCCTCGACGCCGTGCACGCGCAGCCGCTCATCCACCACGGCTTTCTCGTCGCCGCCCATGCGGGCGGTGCCGACCGGATGGAAGATGGTGGTGCCGATGGCACCGGCCGCCTCTGCCAGTTCCGCGTCGCTCATTAAGGAGGGACCCGGCAGGTATTCCTGCGGCTGATAGGGCTGCATCGGCGCGGCGGCCAGGATGCGCCGCGTCAGGCGGATGGCGGAGGCCGCCACGCGCCGGTCGCCCTCGGTCGAGAGATAGTTCGGCCGGATCGACGGCGCCGCGCGGAAGTCCGCCTTCACCGCATGGCTGGCGCCGCGGCTCTCCGGCCGCAGATGGCACACACTGGCGGTGATCGCGGGAAAGGCGTGCAGCGGCTCGCCGAATCTCTCCAGCGACAAAGGCTGCACATGATATTCGAGATCGGCCGTCTCCAGCGCCGGATCGGATTTTGCGAAGGCGCCCAACTGGCTGGGCGCCATCGACATCGGCCCGCGCCGCTGCAGCGCATATTCCAGCGCGATCTTCGCCTTGCCGCGCAGATTGCCGGCGCGCTGGTTCAAGGTCAGGGCGTTCGCTATCTTGAAGATCATCCTGAGCTGCAGATGGTCCTGCAGGTTCTCGCCCACACCCGGCAGGTCACGCAGCGGATCGATCCCCAGTTCCTTCAGCCGCGCCGCCTGGCCGATCCCCGACAGCTCCAGCAGTTGCGGCGAGCCGATGGCACCTGCGGCCAGGATCACCTCGCCGCGCGCCTGCGCCTTGGCCGGGCGGCCCGCCATGGCCAGCGCCACGCCGGATGCGCGCCGGTTCTCGAACAGGATGCGGGAGGCATGGGCATGGGTGACGATGCGCAGATTGGGCCGGCGCCGCGCCGGCTTGAGGAAAGCCTTGGCGGCATTGACGCGAATGCCGCCTTTCTGCGTCACCTGGAAATAGGCGATGCCGGTATTGTCGCCGCGATTGAAATCCTGCACCCGGGGAATGCCGGCCGCCACCGCCGCATCGCGGAAGGAATCCAGGATCGGCCAATGCAGGCGCTGCTTCTCGATCCTGAGTTCGCCGCCGCGCCCATGCAGCGGGTCGTCATCGCGGCTGTCATCGGCGGCGAAATCCTCGTGCTGCTTGAAGAAGGGCAGCACGTCATCCCAGGCCCAGCCGGCATTGCCGAGCTGGCGCCAGTGATCGTAGTCGCGCGCCTGGCCGCGCATATAGATCATGCCGTTGATCGAAGAGCAGCCGCCCAGCACCTTGCCGCGCGGATAGTAGATCGAGCGGCCATTGAGGCCGGGCTCCGCCTCGGTCTTGAAGCACCAGTCGGTGCGCGGATTGTTGATGCAATAGAGATAGCCGACCGGGATATGGATCCAGACATAATTGTCGCGCCCGCCCGCCTCCAGCAGCAGCACGGTAACGTCGGGATCGGCCGACAGCCGGTTGGCCAGCAGGCATCCCGCCGTGCCGGCCCCGATGATGATGTAATCATAGCTGCCGAGATCGAGCTCGCTGTCGCCGGTCATGGAGGGAACCTGTCGTCAAATCACATAATGGCGATGATTTGAGCCGAAAGCCCCCGGGATGACAATGGCCTCAAACGGGCCTAGGCTATGCCTTCTTTCCCGATCAGGCCGGCAGCCCGCATGACGAAACCTGACGACCTCGACCGCTTCGTTTCCGCCCAAGACCCGATCTTCGATCAGGTCCGCGCCGAGCTGCGCGCGGGACAGAAGCGCAGCCACTGGATGTGGTTCATCTTTCCCCAGATCGCCGGCCTCGGCCTCAGCGCCATGTCGCGGAAATACGCCATCGCCGACCTCGCCGAAGCCACAGCCTATCTCGGCCATCCTGTGCTTGGGCACCGGCTGCGGGAATGCTGCAACCTGGTCCAGGCGGTGCAGGATCGCTCGCTGGAGGAGATCTTCGGTGCGATCGATGCCGTCAAGTTCCGCTCCTGCATGACGCTCTTCGCCCGGCTGCCCGATACCGATCCGATCTTCGAGGCGGCGCTGGCGAAATATTGCGGCGGAAAACCGGACCCGGAGACACTGGCGATCCTGCAGGGGCCTTGAGCCGCGGAAGGTTCGCTCCGCTCCGCTTTTTGTGTGGCTGCCCGCCCTGATTGCGAAACCGTCGCTGACAGCGGGGAAGCTATTGGCGCGCAGTGATCTGTCGCAAGGCGCAGCGGCAATGTGAGCTGCTCCATTCTTCGCTTCCCCCCTCTCCCCGACCCTCCCCCGCGAGGGGGGAGGGAGCCCAGCGCGTTCATCGTCGGCAGCGTGTCATGTCTCGCACAGCAAATAGGCATGAAGCGGTCAATCGAGAACCAACAAGCGCCGCTAGCTCCCTCCCCCCCTCGCGGGGGAGGGCTTGGGAGAGGGGGAGTGGCACACCGATGTCGATCAGTTTTTGCCCGACGCCGCAGCTGCTGGCGATTGACGCAGACCCCGCCCCTACTCCGCCGCCGCGCCGGCTTTGCTCTTCTCTTCGCTACCCGCTTCGCCCGGATCGAGGAAGCCGCCGGACTGGCGGTGCCAGAGCCGGGCATAGGTACCGCCTTGCTGCAGCAGCTCGGCATGGCTGCCGCTTTCCACGATGCGGCCGTGATCGAGCACGATCAACCGGTCCATGCGGGCGATGGTGGAAAGGCGGTGCGCGATGGCGATCACCGTGCGGCCCTGCATCAGGTCGTCGAGCTGTTCCTGGATCGCCGCCTCGATCTCCGAATCCAAAGCCGAGGTCGCTTCGTCCAGCACCAGGATGGGTGCGTTCTTCAAGATCACGCGGGCGATGGCGATGCGCTGGCGCTGGCCGCCGGAAAGCTTCACGCCGCGCTCGCCGACATGCGCCTCGAACCCCTTGCGGCCCATCCAGTCCTCGAGCTTGGAGATGAAGTCGGTCGCCTGGGCGCGATCGGCGGCGGCGAGTATCTCCGCCTCGCCGGCCGAGGGCCGGCCATAGCGGATGTTGTCGCGGATCGACCGGTGCAGCAGCGAGGTATCCTGCGTCACCATGGCGATCTGCGCGCGCAAGGACTCCTGCGTCAGCCGGGAAATGTCCTGGCCGTCGATCTCGATCTTGCCGCTTTCGATCTCGTAGAAACGCAGCAAGAGGTTGACCAGCGTCGACTTGCCGGCGCCCGAAGCACCGACCAGCCCCACCCGCTCGCCCGGCGCAATGGCGAGGTCGATACCGTGCAGCACGCCGCGCTGCGTGCCATAGCCGAAATGCACGCCCTGGAAGCGGATGGCGCCCTGCGTCACCGCGAGCGTGCCGGCGTCGGGCCGGTCGGGCATCTGTCGCGGCACGGCGATCGACTTCATGCCGTCCAGCACCACGCCGATATTCTCGAAGATGCCGGTCACGTTGAAGGCGACCCAGCCGGAGATATTGACCATCTGCCAGGACAAGGGCAGCGTCATGGCGAGGATGCCGAGATCGATGCTGCCCTTTAACCAGAGCGCGATGCCGGTGATGCCGGTCGCCAGCAGCAGCAGGGCATTGAGCGAGGCCAGCATCATCGAGAAGAAGGAGTTGTTGCGCGTCTGGTCGCGGAACATGGTGGTGTGCTGGTCGACCGCCTCGCGGACGAAATCGTCCTCGTCGCGCGGCTTGGCGAAAAGCTTGACGGTGAGGATATTCGTATAGCTGTCGACCACGCGCCCTGTCAGCAGCGAGCGCATCTCCGACATCGCCCGTGAGCGGTCGCGCAGCCGCGGCACGAAAAAGCGCAGGAGGGCGATATAAAATACGAACCAGATGCCGATCGGCAAGGTCAGGCGCCAATCGCTGCGCGCCAGCAGGACCAGGGCCGAAAGGCCATAGACGATGATGTACCAGACGGCGCCGGTGATCTGCACCAGGCTCTCACGCAGGGCCGGGCCGGTCTGCATGACGCGGTTGGCGATGCGGCCGGCGAAATCGTTCTGGAAATAGCTCCAGCTCTGGCGCACTACGTGATAATGGCTCTGCCAGCGGACCAGATTGGTGAGGCTGGGCGCCACCGCCTGGTTGACGACGAGGTTCTGCAAGGCGACGCCGATCGGCCGCGCCACCACCAGCACGATCGCCATGGCGAGCAGGACCGGCCAGGCGTCCTGCAGCAGGCGCGACGGATCATGCGCCGTCAGCAGGCTGACCGTCTTGCCGATGAAGACGGGGATGAGCGCATCGAGCCCGGCCACCAGCAGGCCGCAGAAGAACAGCGCCACCAGCAGCCCCTTGGCCTGGCGCGCGTAATGCCAGTAGAAGGCGAGCAGGGTCGGCGGCGGCGTCTGATCCAGGATAGCGGGATCGCGCGGCGTCGCAGTCGGTTGCAAGATGTTTTCAAACAGGCTGAACAGCGACATCGAACTTTCCTGGGAACTTCCCGGGGGGACTTCCCGGCATGTCTATGGGAATTATGCACCGCTCCGCTACCCACAGACTTGATACGGGCAGCCGGGCATCAGCAGGCGAGCGCTTATCCGCAACCACCATCCAACGGACAGCATAACGCCGCACACGGCACGACAGGCAGGCCATGGGGCTCTTCTGGCGAGACACTGGCTGCCGGCGAGACGCTGACTGCGGCATTCGGGCCGCACGCCCGAGTCGGCACGGCAAGCCGGCATAAACCGGATGCGAACGGTAACGCCGCCCGGCAGATCGGGCAAGGCAGGCGGCGGAGACGCCGATCAGGATTGCGTGAGAAGCATGCCGCGTGCCGGCGAGCCGCGGCGGAGGCACGCCGCCGCTATTGCGGCGGCGTATTCTCCGTCGGCATGCCATCCGTCGGCACGTTTTCCATCGGCGTGGTGCCCGTGGAGCCGGGTTCGCCGCGCGGCGTCGTCTCATGCAACGGGGCCGAGCGCTTCTTGCCGCCGAGGATCGGCGTGCATTTGGCGAGCTGATCCACATTCTGCGTGCAGCAGAACGCCTTGCCGCCGGTACCGCACATCAGGGCCTTCGGCGTCTCGTCATAATTTTGCGTGTTGATGCAATCATAGGCGGAATCGGATTGCAGGACCGGCAGGCTGGTTATTTCATCGGCGTTACAGATATGCAGATTGCCGCCCTGGCCGCCTTCCATCGGCGTGCCGTTCATCTGGGCGCTGTTGCTCTGGCCGGCCTTGGGCTGCGGGGCGTTATTCTGGGCCGGCAGCGGCTGGCTGTTGACGGCCTGATCGGCAGAAGCGCTGCCGAGGCAAAGGACGGCCCCGGCCGCGCCGGCGATCTGAATCGCGGCGGCAACGGCCAGAACCCTGACATATCGGGAAAAGCGCTCCTCGAACATGGAAGACCTCCACAGCGCGACGGATGTGATCGCAGATGCCGCCACGTTAGTGTCGGCGATGACGGCTGGCAAGCCCGCTAGCCAGACCCGATAGCAAAGCCCCCTAGCCAAGCCAGGCGGCGGCTTGCGGCGACAGCAGGCTGACCGCAGGCGATATTGTCTCGCGCGACGCCGATCGGCCGCCACGCGGGCCGGCAGAAAAAACTTCCCATCAGGGCCCTGGTCCTTTAAATCGGCCCTGGGGTCGATCAAAATGCGGGCGATCAAAATGCGGGCGATCAAGATATCCGCCAGGTGGCCAACCGACGCATCCTCCGGAGTTCTTTTCACGATCATGCCGAAGCAGCCGCAAGGCTTTGCCGCTTTCGAAAATTCCAACCAGGCGCATATGCCCTCGACGCGCAGCCTGTTCGCCTATTGGCGCGCCAGCCACCGCAATGGCCTGCCGCCCCGGCGCACCGAGATCGATCCCGCCGCCATCAAGCCGATCCTGCCTTTCATCCTGCTGGGCGATATCGAGACCGCGCCCTTCCGCGTGCTGTTCCGCCTGATCGGCACGGCGGTGGCGGATTTCAGCCGGCGCGATTTCACCGGAAAATATCTCGATGAACTCGGCTATAGCGCGCGCGACAGCATCGAATGGGCGGACTGCTATCGCTATATCCATGCCCGTCATATCGGCGTCATCGGCGTCAATGAGCTGCACCTCGCCGACGGCACCCATACCAGCTATGAATTCGCCATCCTGCCCTTGCTGCGCGGCGAAGACCCGGCCGGCAGTTTCATCGCCATCGAGGCCTATGAGCATCTCGACCAATTGGTCATCCCCGATCTCAATCCGGTGACCGCGCGGCGGTGAGGCGCCGTCGCGGCGGCGGCAACAGTGTCAGCCCTGCTGCGGCAGCAGCAGCTTCAACGTTGCCGGATCCAGCTGGCCGGTCGCCGGCAGGCCATTCGCCGCCTGGAACCGCCGCACCGCCTCGATCGTCTTGCCGGCGGCGAGGCCGTCGATCTGCCCGGCATAGAAGCCGCGCCGCTTCAATTCGACCTGTGCCGCGATCACCTGGTCGACCAGGCTGGGCGGCACGGCAACCTGCTGGCGCGCCTTGATGAGCGCGATGTCGCGCTCGGCGGCGAGCTGGTTCGCCATCAGGCCGATTGATTGCTGCAGCAATCCCGGCACGCCCGGCTGGCCGAGACAAGCCAGGGCAAATTGTGAATGCCCGTCGGGAATCGAGCCCGGCGCGCGATCAAGCGCCGTGATGCAGGCGGTCAGCAGCGCATTCGGGCTGGGCGAGGTCAGATAGGTCTGAACGATTTCCGCCTGGATCCAGGCGCGATCGACAGCGCCTTGCGACGCATCGCTTTTGGCGCCATTGCCCTGGACCGCAGAAGCGGTGGCGACGGTCTTGGTATCGGCGCCGCCGGAAAGGGCCTCGGGCGCTGCGCCGGCATCGGCGGATGGATCGGCGGCCGTATTGTCCGCACCTGCGCCGCCTGCACCCCTCCCGTCATTTGCCGCGGCGTCATTTGCAGCACCGCCGGTTGCCGCATTCGCCGCGGTGTTCTTGCCGGCAGCCGATCCTTCCAGCGTCGCCGTCGAATGCGCTTCCGACGTGCCGCCCAGGGTCGCCAGCTGGCGGCCGTAATTGCCGGCGATCAGCTCCGATCCCAGCATGGTCACCATGGTGTCGCCGTAGCGGCTCAGCACCAGCGAATAGCTGATCGGGGAAAGCGTGCCGTTGGCATAGGCCTCGCAGGCGCGGAAGAGGCCGTCGCGCAGCAGCTGGATGGTCGGCAGCCGCTCGGTCAATTGCGCCAAGGCCTCGCTGCGCGAGGTGGCGATCGCATTGGCGAGCTTGGCCTGCAGGTCCGCCGGCATATTGCCCGGCTGGCCCGTCACATCGAGCGAGATGCCGGAACTGAAAGCGGTCTCGATCGCCTTCGCCACATCGGGGCTCGGTTCGGCGCAATTGATCTGATGCGGCTTGAAGCGGCCGGTGCTGTCGACCGTCCCGACGATCGGCGTCGCCGTGACCAGCCGCGCCCCGGCATCGGTCGCGAGTGCCTGCGAACTGCCGAGCGCGTGACGCTCAACCTGAAAATCGCCGGCGCCGCAGGCGCTCAGCGTCGCCGCCGCGAGAACCGCGCCGCAGATCTTGAAGCCTCTCATCCCTTCCCCCTGCATCACACCTTGGACCGGTCAGCCGCCGCAAGCACCTGGCTGCCACAGCCTTTCTGCCGGCTGCGGTCACATGCCGACACCACAACATGCCGGTCGTGAACGCTCAGGTCACAAACGCTCTGGTCACGCGCTCGGCACATCTGCGCGCAGGCGACAGCGCTCTGCAAGCGCATGCGCAAATCATGACGGGCTCTGCAAATCCAGGCGTCCGATCCTACTGCGAGCGATCGGCGTTCTTGGCGGTGTTCAGCGTCTTGTCGCGGTCTATCGGCAGAGGCGGTTCATCTCCTCCTGCCACGTCCCCTTGCCACGGTCGTCCCGCCGGCAATGCCGTCTCCGACCGGTCCGATGCTCTGCTTTCACGCTTGGGCTATTGACGGGAATGCTATCATTCGCCAGCAGATGCGTGCAATCGTTTCATCATCTTCGCATCAAAGTAATCATTACTAATGCGGCGCCCCGCCTGCCGGGGCGGCATCACACGCGGTAATGTCGCTGCACGATATTGCGCGGACATGGAATAATCGCCGCGCCCATGCGGTCAAGCCTTTCGACGCGCATAACCTTATTCGCGCTTCACCCGAGGTGGTCGTCTTGCCACGGCGGCAATGATTGCGGCGACGGCCGGAAGCCGTGGTCGGTAACGCACTTCGTACCGATCTTTCGAGTGTCCAGCTTTTTCGAGTGCCCAGCTTTTTCGAATGCCCAGCTTTTTCGAATGTCTGACTTTTTTAAGTGTCCAGGCCGGATCGCTTCCGAACCGGCTTCATCTCTGCAAGGAGGAACGACATGACACGCGCAACATCGATCGGCATCTTCACCACCATCCTGCTGGCTTCCTGCATCGGTGCCGCGATGCCGGCCTCGGCCGAAGATTACGGGCCCTTCAAACCGGCCGACAGCTCCCTTGGCAAGGTGCTGACCGACGCCAAGGGCATGACGCTCTACACCTTCGACAAGGACGCGCCGGGCAAATCCAACTGCAACGGGCAATGTGCCGAATACTGGCCGCCCGCCGCCGCCACGGCCAGCGACAAGCCGGTCGGCGACCTCACCATCATCAAGCGCGATGACGGCTCGCTGCAATGGGCCGATAGCGGCAAGCCGCTCTATACGTTCAAGAACGATGCCAAGCCCGGCGACGCGCTGGGCGACAAGAAGAACAATGTCTGGCATGCCGTGATGGAATAGCGGCGGCCGCAAGCCTGCAGCCACGCGGCAGCCGGCCGGCGGGACCGGCTGCCGCGTGGCATCCGATCCTCATCCCTGATCCGACCGCGTCGCCCGATAGTCGGCAGGCGAGCATTGATAGGCCTTCTTGAAGGCGCGATAGAAGGTCGACAGGCTGTCGAAGCCATTGTGGAAGGCGATATCGGCGACGCTGCGGTGAAGATCCGCGGCACTTTCCAGGCTGCGCCGGCATTGTTCCAGGCGTCGCGCCAGGACATAGCGCATGAAACTGGTCTCCATGCCGCCGAACAGGTGATGGAGCTGCCGGACCGAAACGCCGATGGCAGCGGCAACGGCGAGCGGTGTCAAGGCTGCGTCATGCAGATGGTCTTCGATATATTGCTTCGCCGCCTGCAGCCGGGCGGCGCGCAGCCCGCTGCCCGCGATGGCCGCACCCTCGGATGCCGGCGCGGCGGCCAGCGCCACCAGTTCATAGACGTGGTCCACATAAGTCCTCTGCAGCGCCGGACTGTCCTGCAGCAACGCCGTCGGCATATTGTCCAGGTAATGCGCCAGCAGCTTCAAGGCGGGTGATCCCGCCGGTATCCGCTGCATCAAGGCGGCCTGGCTATCGGCCATCAGCGGCGCCAGCGCCATACGCGGCAATGCCAGCGTCAGCACCTGCGCCGCGGCCGGCCGCAAGACCGTGCAAGACTCGGCGGTCGACATCAGCACGGCATCGCCCTCCCGGCAGACCACCTCCCTGCCCCGCTGGCTGACGGCGCAGGCACCGCCACGGACGATATTGAGGACGAGATGGTCCGCGCCGTCCAGCAGCTCTCGGGTGCGGCGCGAGACGGCGCCCGAGCTGTTGGCCGACACGACATTCAGGCCCGGCAGGCAATGCAGGCTGGCCGCGATGAAGAAGCGCTCGCCCGGCAGCGGATCGATCTCGACGCGAAAGAGCTTGCGGGCGAAGAAATCGCGCCAGGCGGCGAGGCGCTCCCGCTCCGGCGTGTCATCGCTGCTGAGATGGCTGACGATCATGCGTGCCGTCGAGCGCGTTCGCGGCGCCTTCTCTGCCCGGCGCGCGCGGCGTCGCTGTGCGATCGACAGTTCGCCGCCGGCAATCCGACTCCTGACACGCTATCCCCCGTCCCCGCCTGTCGTCGCCCGCCCGCCATCGACCGCCTGTCGTCGCCTGGCTATCATCGCCGGCCTCTTTCCCGGCGGCGTGGCCACGCGGGCCGCAGGCGAGTACAATCAGCAGCCATCCTTCCGTCAAGCGCGGGTTACGTCATATGCGCCGATACCTCGATGAAGCGTGACGGGCGTCACGCTGCCTGCCGGGCAGCCGGCTCGGAAGGCGACGATTTCCCAGCGGCAATGGAATGCGGTGCGGCGACAGGCGTTATCGGTGCGATCCGCCCGTTACCCGCGGTGCCGGAGAAAAGTCAAAAAGAACACAGGTGGAGCTTCATATGCTGATGATACTGCTGGCCTCGGCCGGCCTGCTGGCGGCCGCGCCGCATCCGAACGCAGCGGAAGGATCCGCGTCGGATCGGCTGCAGCCGCTCATTTTCGTCGATCAGCCCAGCACGGGCGCGATCATCATCGACGAGGTGGCGCGCCGCATCATCCACGACTATTACCAGCGCAACCTGCAGGCCTATCAGGCCGGCGGATATAGCGACGGCAACGCGCATGGCAAGAAGAACAAGGGGCTGCCGCCCGGCCTCGCTAAGAAAAGCACCCTGCCGCCGGGACTGCAGAAGCAGCTGGAGCGCAACGGCCAATTGCCGCCCGGCCTGCAATATCGCGGCCTGCCGCATGATCTGCTGGTGCAGCTGCCGGCCGTGGCGCCCGGCTACCGCTATATCATCCTTGATGACCGCGTCATGCTGATTCGCGCGGCCACCAATGTGATCATGGATCTCCTGCAGGTGCCTGGACTGTAACCGGCGCAAAGAAACGGCCCGGTTCAGAGAACCGGGCCGCGAGTCGGAGTTGCCACTCCCAATCTTGCCGGCGCCTTATCTCTCCGATGAGCGACGGCCGGCCTCCACCGTCCTTACTTATCCGCCAGCAGGCCGTCGACCGCCGTCTTGGTTTCGGCCGAAACCGGGGTCTTGTTGGCCGCCGCATTCAGCGCATCCTGCGCCGTCGCCTCTGCGCTCTGCGTGGTTGCGTCGGCTGCCGCCGCGTCGTCGGCAGCTTGCTGAGCTGCAGCGGCAGCCGCGTCGGCGGCCGCTTGGGCTGCTGCCAAAGCGTCCTGTGCCGCCTGATCGGTGGGATTGGCGAGAGCGTTCGCCTGGGCCGCGGCAAGATCCGCCTGGGCCTGCTCATTCGCGGCCGCGGCGGCGGCGGCAGCCGCATCGGCATCGGCGGCAGCGGCGGCGGCAGCCTGGGCCGCGGCGTTTGCCTCCTTATAAGCCTCGATCTTGCCGACGCGCGAATTCGGCGCCGCATTGGCAAGAGCCGTCGCGGAAGCGTGCGCGGCGTTCAACGCGCCGAGCGCGCTCGCCGTCGCGCCATGCGCGGCATTGGCGCTCTTGCCGGAGCCTTTGCCGCCGCTGGCGCCGGCGGCGCCATTGCCCGCCCCGCTGCCATTGCCGGAACCGTCGCCGCCGGACTGGCCGGCGCCGTTTCCACTGCCGCCATTGCCGCCGTTGCCATTGCCACCATTGCCGTTGCCGCCGTTACCGTGGCCGCCGCCATTGCCGCCGCCGTGACCGCCACCATTGCCGCCGCCATTGCCGGCAGCGAAAGCCTTGCTGCCTTTCAGCAGGTGATGCGAATCAAGCGTCAGGGGGACGGCGACCATGAAGGATGCCGCCAGGATGGTCGCCAGGGGCCATGCCAGCGCCCGGGCGCGCGCGTTCTTGTTGGTCAACACTTTTTCCTGTGACGTCATTGCACTGAACCTCTCATTGCTTTTCAACAGCGATGCCCACGACGCGAGGCCTTGGGATCGGACCGATATCGCGATGCCGATATCGAGCGCCTTCACCTTGCGCCACACGGGCGCCGTCGCTCGATCTATCGCTGGAAAGAGTAAGCGAGAGGGCTGTGATAAAGGTGTGAAAACCGCTGATTCCAATGGGGAATATTTTTCGCGGGCGACGGAATATGCGCCGCCATCATTCGTTAGGAAGGCGCACAGTCTCTCTTCATGATGCAAGGCATAGATCGATCGCGCCGCGCCCGCCCGGGACGCGAACTGCGTCATCGCATTCCAGACGGACAGCGCGCCTCATCCCCTGGCCCTGTCATGCGCGCGAGCCTGTTGCGCGGGAACAGCCGCAGCCCCAGGCAGTTGATACCGCAGTCCGGTGTCCTTCATGCGAGGGGGAACGTCATGACGATCTATTCAGGCGGCTGCCTCTGCGGCCAAGCGCGGTTCACGGCAAGCGGCGAGGCTTCGCGGATCGGGATTTGCCATTGCTTTACCTGCCGGAAATCCGGCGGTTCGATCTTCGGCGCCTTTGCCATCTATCCCACCGACGCCGTCGCGGTGAGCGGCCTGGTATCGGCCGTGCATTCCTCCGCCAGCGGCCGGCGTTTCCGCTGCGTTTCCTGCGGCAGCCCGGTCTATGAGCGCGATGAGAATTCCGACGAGATCGAACTTCCCCTCGGCGCTTTCGACGATATCGGCATTTTCATCCCGACCTACGAATCCTGGACCATCCGCAGGGAACACTGGCTGCCCGCCCTGCCCAGCATCCGGCAGTCGAACGAGACGGATCGCCAGGCCTGAGGGTGCCTCGCCGGGCAGTTTCAGAAAGGAATCCCGCGCTGCGACCCATTTCCGCGTGCGCATCGCCGTCGCAGGAGCGTCAGCGGACGGGAAGCTGCACCCCTTCCCCCACCAGCACGAAGCGCGTGCCATGGGCGCGCGCGATTACCATGCCGAGCACGGCGCGATGCGCGCCCATGCAGGGCAGGCCCAGGCGCTGCGCCGCCGCGTCATCGGGTGCGAGGCTGATCTCCACTTCCGCCGGCGATCCCTGGCCCTGGCTGAAAGTGACGAACTGCCGCATCGCCTGTTCCGCCATGACCGAGATCTGGCGGTAGAGCAGCCGCAACTGCGCGACGATATTGTCCGAGCAGGCTTGCGCCCCCGACGACCAGGCGGCGACGGCTGCCGGATCGGCTTCGAGATAGCGCGCGGCCTCGTCGGCAGAGAGGCCGCAGCGTTCGCACAGAAGCGCAAAGACGGTCGGGCTGCGATCGGTCATGTCCTGGTTCTTCCGATGATGGGTGATGCGTATAAGATCGGACGATGCCGCGCGGTCATGCCGGCAGCGGAAAACTGAGCGTCACCGTGGTGCCCTGCTGGAGCCGGCTGGCCAAAGCGAGCCTGCCATGCTGCAATTCCATCAGCCGCTTGCAGATCGAGAGGCCGAGACCGCTGCCTTTCTGCACCGGCGTCGTCTCGCCCCCGGTTTCCTTGCCTGCGGTTTCCTTGCCGCCGGTATAGCCGCTGGCGCCGACGCCGCTCTCGCTATGCCCGAAAGGTTCCAGCACGCGCTCGATCTGCTCCGGCGGAATGCCGATGCCGGTATCGCTGATAGCGAGATGCAGCTCGTTACCCGAGATATCGGCCGCAGCGCCAACCGCGGCCCCCGGCTGCACCACAGCGGCGATGCGGATCTGCCCGCCGTTGGGGGTGAATTTGATGGCGTTGCTGAGCAGGTTGATGAGGATCTGCTGGAACGCCCGGGCGTCGATATCGAGGGCCGGCAGGTCGGGCGGCAGATCCAGGGTCAGCGCCAGGTTCTTGCGAGCGAGCTGGGCAGAGACGATATCCACGCTGGCATGAATGAGCGGCGCCGGGTCCTGGCGGGCGATCTTCAGCTCAAGCCGCCCGGCCTCGATTTTCGAGAGATCGAGAATGTCGTTGATGAGCGTCAGCAGCCAGCTGCCGCTCTCATAGATGTTCTGGGCATATTCCGCGTAGCGCGGCGGATCGTTGCCGAAGAGCTGGCCCTTGATGACCTCAGAAAAGCCGAGGATGCTGTTGAGCGGCGTGCGCAATTCATGGCTCATGCGCGCAAGGAAGTCTGACTTCGCCCGGTTCGACGCCTCCGCCGCCTGCTTGGCGCGCTGCAGATCGGCCTCCATCTGCCGGCGCTCGCTGAGGTCATGCATGGTGGAAACAAAGAGGCGATGATCCTCGAACCAGCATTCCGTGGTGCGCAGCTCAACCCAGAAGATCTCGCCGTTGCTGCGCCGCGCCTGTACATGTCTGGCCAGGCCGAGCACATGGCTGACCCCGGTAGCGCGATAGCGCTTGATATGGTCGTCATGCTGGGCCGCATCCGCCTCGGCCATCAAGAGCGAGATGTTTCCGCCGAGCACGGCGGCGGCGGCATAGCCGAAAGTCCTTTCCGCCGCGCGGTTGAAGGATCGTATCTGTCCCCGCTCATCGGTCGTCACCACCATCTCGGCGATGTCATCCAGGATCGCCTGAAGGAAGACGGATTTGTCGACCATGCGGGGCGCCGCTGCGCCCTCGGTTGACGGTGAGCCGCCGGTTGACAGCGGCTGCGGCGCCGTGTCGCCGCCGATATAGCGCGGCTGGTGCACGGCGGTGACGTTTTCATAGACCAGCAGCGCCCAGCGCGGTGGCGACTGCCCGGCCGTCTGGGACGCGGTGGCTGCGGTTCCGGCGATGCGGTTGCTGCCTTCGCGCAATTGCAGCGGACGGACGAGCAGACGGAACCAGCGCCTTTCCAGAACGGAGAGCGCATCCTCGATCGCCTCCTGCTGATCGGGACCGGCCACCCCGCCCGGCATGGCTGGCGCCGCGGCATCGCGATCGGCGCCGGCTTTGCCCTGATCGCCGATCTGCATCGGCCGGTGGCAGCGGTGATCGGGGCTGGTGAATTCCTCGGCGCGTCCCTTGAGGACCGCGCGCACGCCTTGGGCAATCGCCATCGCCATCAGATCAAGTGGCGGCGGCACCTGGCTCAGGATGGTGAAGAAATTATGGCCGACATAGAAATCCGCGGCGCCGCCATTGGCGCGGGCGAAATCGCGCCAGGCGCGGTTAACGTAGCGGATCACGCCGATGGGGTCGATCAGCGCCGCCTCTGACGGCATGGCGTCGAAAGCCGCCATCGCCAGATCGTCCAGCGCCAATGATGACCCGGACACTGATGATGACCCGGACACCGATGACGAACCAGAAGCCGGGAGCGCGTCCGGCTCTTGCGATGACGACGCACCCTCGGCCGGCGTCACGGTCGAGGCCGCCGGTTTGTCGCTTGTCGCAGTCGGATGCCGCGTTGCCATTGCTGATATTTCTCTCGCGGCTTTTGCCGTTGCACCGACCGGAAGCAGCGATCCGCTCTCGCGTTCCGGAACACCGGCCCCGCCGGCTTCCCCGCCATTTTCTTTGC
Source organism: Terriglobia bacterium (assembly GCA_035539075.1). Lineage (GTDB taxonomy): Bacteria > Pseudomonadota > Alphaproteobacteria > Dongiales > Dongiaceae > Dongia_B. The sequence goes on along the minus strand of DATLJB010000232.1, from coordinate 33,855 downwards.
TTGCCGCTTCCGCCTCCCTGCCGTCGTCCCCGGGGGATAATGAAACGTCCTGTTAGCTTCAAGGATGGATGCCGCTTTAGCAAGCCGGATTATGCAAGAGATGGGTTTTGCCAGCATTCGTTGTCCCGGCATGCCATCGCCGCCCACTGTATCGCCCCAGGGAGCAGCGAGGCCAATGGCGAAGCGCCAATCGGCCGGGAGCAGATTTTATTCCCTTAACGCCGGCAGCGGGGCCGGAACCGGCCGGCCGCATCGCGTTTTAACTCTCCCGGCCAGTCCTCCTGGCCAGTCCCCCCTGGGCAGTCCCTATGGGCAATCCCCGGCGGCACAAAAATTTGGTAAAATTTTACCATGATGAAGCCTCTCTCCACTTATCCGCAGCTTACGGCTCGGCACCGCCCGGGTCGCGGCCCGGGGCGCGAATTGCGCGGATTTCTTCTGCCGTTCTGTTGCGCCGCCGCTTTGCTGATCACCAGCGCTTCCGCCCCGGCGATTGCCGATCAGCGCGACAGCCGCCTGCCTGAACTGTTCCGCCAGTTGCAGCAGGCAAAATCGCCGGTCGAGGCAATGACGGTCGAAGGCGTCATCTGGGCGATCTGGGCGGAGAGCGGCGATAAGGAACTGGACCGCTTGCTGGCCGAGGGCACCGCGGCGATGTCGGTCGACGATTACGCAACGGCGCTCGCCGATTTCGATGCCCTGACCCAGCGCGCACCGCAATTTGCCGAGGGCTGGAACAAACGCGCCACCTTGCTGTACCTGATCGGCGACCTGCAGGCATCGCTGGAGGATATCGACCGCGTCCTCAAGCTGGAGCCGCGGCATTTCGGGGCGCTGGCGGGACTGGGGCTGGTCAATCTCGGCCTCGACCGCGAGGAGGCTGCGCGCGACGCCTTTGCACAGGTGCTGAAGATCGACCCCATGAATCTCGCCGCCAAGGCTAATTTGAAGGCTGTACAACAACAGCTCGACGACAAGTCGATCTGAGCAATGTAAGCGCTTTCAACGCCGTGCAATCGCACTGCAGCATGCCAGCCTTGCTGCTTCTCCCTTCCCGGTTCAATCATTCCCACTTGAATCATTCGCTGCGCACCAGCAAGCTATCGATTAGGCGTGACCATACTTGGCGCGCCCGAAGCCCGGACGAAGATGACGGCCCCTGCGGTCACCAACAGATGGCGAAAGACATGATATCGGGGCCAGGCCCGCTCCACGGATACCGCGCCTTTTCCTTCAGGCTGACGACAGCCTGCTTCCGCTCAGCCGACACCTCGGCGCCAACCAGCCCCCTCAGCATTGCATGACGATCAAGCGACGCCTGCTTCTGCTGCTTCTGCCGCTGTCGGCGGTCATCCTGGCCCTGGCCCTGGCGGGCGGCTGGGCGCTCTACCGTGTCGATCTCGGCGCTACACGCATCTATCACGAGCGCGTGGTGACATTGCGCAGCCTCACCATCATTTCCGATCTTTACGATGACACCATCCATAATGCGATCCAGCGCTTCATCGACGAGCGCGACCCGCTGACCGATACGATGGTGGCGATATCGGCAGCCCGTGACCGCGCCTTCGCCCTGTGGATGGGGCATCGTGACGCGCCGATGAGCGCCACGGCCAGGCAGCTGGCCCAGGAGATCGAAGCCGCCATGCGCGATATCGACCTCGATATCGACGCCCTGAAGACCGGCCTCGCGGCACCGCTATCCACCGGCGGCGCGGCCGTCGACCGGAAGGCGGCGCTGCTGCGCATCAATACCGAGATCGCGCCGAACCTCGACCGGCTGTCGCGGCTATTTTCCAGCCTGGCCGACCAGGAGCTCTCCGGTGCGGAGCAGGATTATGAGACGGCACATCGCTATTTCGCCTGGGGGCTGCTGGGCGTCCTGACAGCAGCCTTGGTCGCGGTCGCCAGCCTTGGCCTGGCGGTGCTGATCGTCGCCCGCCACGTCACCCGCCCGTTGGGAGAGGCCCTGCAGGCCGAGGTCCTGCAGGAACTTGCCCAGCAAGATGCCACGTCCGCCGGCGCAGGACAGGTCGCCGGGATGGAAGCCGAGCCGCGGCCAGCGGAACCCTATCGCGACGAGATCAGCGCAGTGGTCGAAACCCTGCGGCGCTTCCGCCGCAACATCAGCGACCTCGCGACGCAGCAGGAAGAACAGGCGCACCAGGCCAATATCTTCCGCGCGCAGCTCGAGGCGATCTTCCGCCACGCGCCGGTCGGCGTCTACATAAAGGACCTGGAAGGCCATATCCTGGTGGTGAGCGACGCGGCGGCGGAACTCTGGGGCCATAGCCATGACGAGATGATCGGCAAGCTGGACACCACCTGGTCGACGCCGGAAGAGCGCGCCATGATCCAGGCAACCAACCGGCAAGTGGTGGAAACCGGCGCGCCGGTCACCATCGAATATCGCGGCCAGACGCCCAATACCTATGACTGGTTGCTGACCGTCAAATTTCCCGTCCGTGACGAGGCCGGCAAGATCATCTCGATCGGCGGCTTCGACATGGATATCTCCGAAAGCAAGCGGCAGCTCGAAGATCTGCGGCTGGCCTCGGCCCATCTGCAGAATGTGAAGCGCCTGGCGCGCATGTATTACTGGTCGCGGCGCATCGACGCCGTCACCGGCGCCACCAAGGACTATCATGTAGATGCCGAATTCAGCGAGCTGACCGGCTATCGCGAGGTCGCCGAGGATGCCGTCGCCTATGCCAATCAGGTCATCCATCCCGGCGACCGTGCCCAGATGATCGCCGTCTACCGCGATTTCGAGGCCGGCAAGTTCGACGATTATCAGGTGGAATATCGCATCCTGCGGCCGGACGGCCGCATCCTGCATGTCCGCGCCTGGGTCGAGCGCATGCGCGATCCCGCCAGCGGCGACATCCTGATCGCCGGCGTGGTCAAGGATATCAGCGGCGAGAAGCAGCGCGAGGCGCAGTTGCTGGCCGCCAAGGCGGAGGCGGAGGCATCGGACCGGGCCAAGAGCGAGTTCCTCACCAATATGAGCCATGAATTGCGGACACCGCTCAACGCCGTGATCGGCTATTCGGACTTGCTGCGCATGAACACCCTGGTCCAGGCCGACGCCCAGCTCGCCAGCTATGTCGAAGCGGTCAATGAAAGCGGCCGCAGCCTGCTGGAGATCATCAACGCCATCCTGGATATGTCGCGGCTGGAAAGCAGCGATCTCAAGCTGCAGGAGATCGCCTTCCCGCTGTCCGAGGCGATCGTCGAGATCGAGCGGCTGATCACGATGCGGGTCCAGGGCAAGAATATCGCGCTGCATTTTCCCCGCATCGGCGAGACGGCGGCGGGCATCGAGGGCGACCTTCTGGACGCCAATCTGAAGATCCGCGCCGAACCGCGCTGCTTCCGCCAGATCCTGATGAATGTCCTGTCGAATGCGGTGAAGTTCACCGCCGGCGGCGGCAGCGTCAGCCTGTCGCTTACGCTACGCCCCGAAGGCGACCTTGCCATCGAGATCGCCGATACCGGCATCGGCATGGATGCCAATCTGGTGCGCCTTCTCACCGTGCCCTTCACCCAGGCGGGTTCGGCCTGGACCCGCAAGAAGGGCGGCATCGGCCTCGGCCTCGCCATCGCGAAAAAGCTGCTCGACCTGCATCAAGGCAAGTTCGAGGCGGAAAGCCGCCCCGGCATCGGCACCCGCATCACCCTGGTTTTTCCGGCGGCGCGGCTGCTCTGGCCGCGACACGAGGATGGCGGCAGCCCCAGGGACATGGTGGCTGAGCGGCCCCGGCCGCAGGCACAGTCATCTTAGGGCCCGCAGGCACAGTCATCTTAAGGCCGCGGGCCCGATCAGCTGGAGCCCTGTCGCGGCGGGTGGCGGGCGACGACACGGTTCGCCCGCAACCCGCACGCTTAGTTATCGCGCCGCGGCGTTATTCGCCGTCATAGCCGGTTGGTCCGCCGACCGCCTTATCGTAATTGTCCCGCATATAGCCGGCTGCAATGGTGGCAATGCGCTTCAGCATGTCATTGTCGGTGGCGCCGATGCTCCAGGCACCGCCCATCGCCGCCGCGCGCTGGAAGAATTGCGGCTCGGCGATCACCTTCTTGCTGTCCGCATCGGTCAGGCGCAGCTTGACCACCACGGCGGAGCTGCCCGCCAGGGCACCGGCGAAGAAGCGCGTTCCGCCATCGACGAATTTCAGATCCTGCACATAGGGCGCAATCTGCAGCTTGCGGCCGCCGGTTCCGCTCTTCTCCCAAGGACCGGTCACGGCTTTCAATTCGGTCTGCAGATTGCCCGCGACATGCGAATAGGCCGCCGTTTCCTTCTTCGCCTCCGCCGAGCCGTCGGCCGGCAGCAGCTCGAAATGGTCGAAATGCGCCAGCGGCTCGGCTGGCGGCGGATTTTGCGTCGAGGACGCGGCGATGTGCGTGACGCAGCCCGCCATCAGCAGGAGCGCCGACAGCAAGGCCCCGCAACGCGCGGCAATGGCGCCGGCACGGCGCTCCGGCCGGCGAATCAAATCAGACATTGTTCCCCCAAGGATTTTCCAAATGCGGCGGGATTCCCCGCGGGCCGCATGCCCGGCATCAGCCCCCGCCGCCAGCGTCGGCAACTTAGTCATTTAATCCTCGGCCAGCAAGGGGTTGGCGGCAACCGATGGAGGGTCGATTGATGCGGCCGTCGGCTGGCGGCTGTCGGCAGGCGGCGAGCGGCTGGCGGCGGATCGGGGTTTGTGATTTCCTATGAAAGGGCAATCGCTCCGGAAACTGAGTTGCGGGAGGTAGGCTATGGCGAACGTATACGTTGAGGCTCGCCCCAAGGGCCGTCCTGAAGGAACCGCGATCGAGGATTATGTGGTCGAAGACCATGCGGACCACGTGCTCGGCACCTTCGGCACGCAGCGGGAAGCGATCGACTGGGCAAGAAGCAAGGGACATGCGCCATTGGTCGCGCGCGTCCGGCATCTGAACGACAAGAAGAAGCCGGATCACTGGCGCGCGGCCTGAAGCCTCCAGCGCAAGCATCTATCGGACAAGGCGGCGCGATTTGCGCGCAATGAGAAGCCGTTTGCGCGCAATGATAAGACAGCGGCGGGGACCGTCGTTAATCTCCCCGCCCGGCCGCCTGTACGTCCCCATGGCGGCCGTGCGACGGGGGATGCGGGCTAAAGGAGAGATTCCCGGTCTTCATCCCCCTTCCATCGCGCCCTGTTCATGACGCCCGTTCATCGCGTCGCCGCCGCTGCCGGCGAACCGGCGCCCGGTCCCTCGCCTGACCTCGTTTCTGCCTGAACCGGCGGCAGCCGGCGGTCATGCCGTCCCGGAGGCGGAAAGTTTGACAGCGACGGGTTGGTCTTTGTTAAACTGGTTCAGGAAGACAAACCTGCCCCGCCCTTCCTGATCGACGGCCATCGGCGCATATCACGCTCCGCCTGCCTTGATGATGCGGCGGGCGCCTGGAGGGCAGCATGTATCGATCGGTCACCTCATGAAGTTCCTGCGCGCCGAGGCACCGCAATTCAGCCTGGCCGAGATCGAAGCCGCCGTTGCGCGCGATTTCGGCCTGAGCGGCAAGTTGGTGCCGCTCTACAGCGAACGCGACCAGAATTTCCGCCTGACCGATATGCGCCAGCGCGACTGGACCGTGAAGGTCGCCAATGCCGAGGAAGACCCCGGCGTCATCGCCTGCCAGATCGGCGCCTTCGCCCATATCGCCAGGGTCGATCCCGGCTTGCCGGTGCCGCATCCGCGCGCCGCCGCCAATGGCGGCCATGTGACCGAGATCCGCGATGCCGGCGGCACGACCTATCGGCTATACGTGCTCTCCTATCTGCCGGGCGAGATCGTCGAGAATGTGAAGCGCCCGCCGGATATGCCGGCCCGCGCCGGGCAGATGCTGGCGCGGCTGGGCCGGGCGCTCAAGGACTACCAGCACCCCGCCGCGCATGGCCGCAACCTGCTGTGGGACCTGCGCCAGGCGCCGCGTTTCCTGCCCGAGGTCGCGCGCCTGGAACGGCCGGAGGACCGAGCCCTTGCCACCAAGGTGCTGACCCATCTGCGCGACCAGGCGCTGCCGCGCCTCGGCGAGCTGCGCCAGCAGATGATCCATGGCGACGTCAACGAGCATAACCTGCTGGTCAATCCGGCCGCCGCCTATGAGATCACCGGCATCATCGATTTCGGCGACATCATCCACGCCGCCTTGGTGCAGGACATCGCCGATCTCGCCGCCGATTTCATGCTGCCCGGCGAAACACTGGAGACGCTGTGCCAGGCGGTCGCCGGCTATCATGCGGTGACGCCGCTGACGCCGGCGGAGATCGACCTGATCTTCGACCTCTCCAGCGCCAGGCTGTTGCTGGCGCCGCTGATCAACCGCTGGCGCCAGCAGGAGACGCCGGAGGCCCCGGGCTATATCCAGGCCTATACCGAGACCTGCCTCGCCTCCTGCCATGACTTGCAGCGGATCGGCCGCGAGGCAGCGACGCGCCTGCTGCGCCAGGTCTGCGGGCTGCCGACTGCCCCGGCGGCGGCTGTCGAAGCGACGGCGCCGATCGCGCCGGCCGCCGCCACCATTCTGCGCCGCCGGCGCCAGGTGCTGGGTTCCAGCCTCGCCCTCTTCTACGATCCGCCGCTGCATCTGGTGAAGGGCGAAGGTGTGTGGCTGAGCGATGCCGCCGGAAGGCGCTATCTCGACTGCTACAACAACGTGCCGCATGTCGGCCACTGCCACCCTTATGTGGCGGAGGCCATCATCAACCAGGTCCGCCAGCTCAATACCAACACCCGCTATCTCGGCGAGCAGGTGGTTGAATATAGCGAGCGCCTGGCGCGGTCCCTGGGCGGGCTCGGCCCCGACGGCAAATCCACCGGCAATCAATTGTCGGTCTGCGCCTTCGTCAATTCCGGCAGCGAGGCCAATGACATCGCCTGGCGCATGGCGCGGGCCTGGAGCGGCGCTTCCGGCGGGCTCACCATGGAATATGCCTATCACGGCATCACCGAGGCGATCGACGCCTTCTCGCCGGCCAACAGCACGACCGGCAGCATCGCGCCGCATATCCGCACGCTGGTGGCGCCCGATCCCTATCGCGGCCCCTATCGCGGCGAGACGGCCAGCCAGCCCAATCTCGCCGCCCTCTATGCCGCCGGCGCCGACCAGGCGATCGCCTCGCTGGCCCGCGCCGGGATGAAGCCCGCCGCCTTCATGGTCGATTCCGCCTTCATGACCAATGGCGTCCTCGAGGTGATGCCGGGCTATCTGGAACAGGTCTTCGCCAAGGTGCGTGCCGCCGGCGGGTTATGCATCGCCGATGAGGTGCAATCCGGCTTCGGCCGCATGGGCGGATCGATGTGGGGCCATCGTCATCACGGCGTCACGCCCGATATCGTCACCATCGGCAAGCCGGCCGGCAACGGCCATCCGCTGGGCGTCGTCATCACGCGCCCGGAAATCATGGAGCGCTTCCTGGCGGCCTCCAGCTTCTTCTCCACCTTCGGCGGCAACAACGTTTCCAGCGCCGCCGGCCTTGCCGTGCTCGACGTCATCGAGCACGAACGGCTGGTGGAGAACGCCGCCCATACCGGCGCCTATTTCAAGCGCGGCCTCGCCAAGCTGATGGAGAAGCATGAGCTGATCGGCGCCGTGCGCGGCACCGGCCTTGCCATCGGCGTCGAACTGGTGCTGGACCGCGAGAGCCGGCTGCCGGCCCGCCACCAGACCCAGCGCCTGCTCAATCTCATGCGCGACGAAGGCGTCCTGATCGGCAGCGAAGGCATCCTTGGCAATATCCTGAAGATCCGCCCGCCCATCGTCTTCCAGAAGGATCACGCGGATATCGCCGTGACCGCGCTCGACCACGCTTTGGCGCGGCTGTGAGGGCTGTGAAGGGGAACCGGCGACAAGGCGCCGGTTCCATCGTTGCTATCCAGGCAAAGGGCGGCGTCCGGCCGCTCGGCGATTGACGCTCGCGTCGCGGCACCGGACAGCCGACTGCGCGCTCACACTTTCTGCAGCAGGTGATGGGCCCGGTGCCATTCCTCCAGGGACTGGTCCGGATAGGCGTCGAACGTGTCGTCGCCCCGCTTCGCCTGCACCTCGACCCAATTCGCCTTCGAGCCCAGCATCATATGCACATGCTGCGGCGGCACCGGCAGCTCGCTGTCGATGCAACTGGCAAACGGATGGACGAGGTCAGGCCATTGCGGATCATAGACCCAAAGCGCGGTGCCGCATTTGGTGCAGAAGCGGCGCTCGCCGGAACTCTTGTGGCCGTCGATCGTGGCGTGGAAGACGCCGATATGCTTTTCGCCGGTGACCTTCAGCGTCTCCGCCTTGGCGCCGAGATTGATGGCATAGCCGCCGCCGCCCGCCGTCTTGCGGCAGATCGAGCAATAGCAGCGCAGGAACGGCACGGGCGCATAGGCCGCCACGGTGAACTTGACAGCGCCGCAATAGCAGGAACCTTCCAATTTCATCTTCGTCTCCTTCCGCTGGGACAAACTCGTCAGAAATATGGAGTGTCGGAAATGGCCGCCATCGCCGGGGATGATGGGGCCGCGACAGAGGCCTAGGGATGCCACCATAGCATGATGGTGAATCAAGGATGAAGATTCATGGGAACGCTGTCGGCGGCGGCGCCATCACGGGCAAAAAAATGCAATGCCGCTGCTGATAGCGGCATCATCCGCTTGACGGGTCATCGGTTCCCCGCCCTAGCATGCAGACAGGGCTATGACGGCTCGCGCGGCATCGATGCGGCTGATTGGGCAGCTCTTGCGATCTGCAGCGGGTGACGATCGAAAAATGGGGGAGCGAAGCGAGCGATGAAGCAGGCGATCAGGCGTCGGGCATTCTTGCGCATGGCAGCGGGACAGCTCGCCGGGCTTGGCCTTTTCAGTCTGGCTTGGCGCAACCCGGCACAGGCCGCAGAGGTGGTGAAGCTCGGCATCGGCGAATGGCCGCCTTATTTCGCCCAGGACCTCAAGCATAACGGCATCTTCGCCTATATCGTCAGCGAAGCCTTCGCCGCCGTGGGCTATCGGGTCGAATACGTCTATCTGCCCTGGAAGCGCGCTTTGACCGAAGCGCAGGACGGTGCGCTGGAGGGATCGCCGGGCTGGAAGATGACCGATGAGCGGCGCGCCTATTTCCTGTTCAGCGATCCGGTAATCACCTCGACCTCGGTCCTGTTCCACCTGAAGTCGACGCCTTTCACCTGGTCCACGATCGGCGATCTCAAGGACCGGCGCATCGGCGTTACCGCCGGCTATTCCTATGGCCCCGCTTTCGACGCCGCTGTGGCCGATAAGCGCCTGACGGTGGAGACCGCGCGCGACGATGCGATCGCTTTCAAGATGCTGCTGGCCAAGCGCACAGATATCGTGGCGATGAACCGCGATGTCGGCCTCGACATCCTCAGCCGCAGCCTCAGCCCCGCCGACGCCGCGCGCATCACCTTCGATCCCAAGCCGGTCGACGAGCAGCCCTCCTTCCTCGCCATTTCCAAGGCAAGCCCGCGGGCCACGCAACTGATCGCCGATTTCAACCGCGGCCTCGCCATGATCCGCGACCGCGGCCTGCTCGATCAGGTCAAGCGAGATCTCGCGGCCGGGCTGTTCTATTGAAAGCTCAGCTAGATCGGCCCCAGCGGCTCGCCGGGGCCGGCTTCCGCCATGCTGTGCAGGTCGCGGCAATGGCCGATCCAATCGGCGGCATCGCGCACCATGACGTATTTGACGCGCGTCACCGTCATCTCGCGGAACCAGTCGACGATATCGCCCCAAGGGTCGTTTATCTTGGCGAGGCCGGAGACGAAGGCGACCACCGTGCCGATTTCCGTCTGTCCCTCGATGACGAACCAGCCGCCGATCGCCAAGGCGCCGATGACGCCCAGGTGATACATCAGGTTCATCAGGAAGTTCATGCTGAACTTCAGCTTGTAGATGCCCATGTTGAGGCGATAGACGCGGTCGACCCTGCTGTCCTGCTCGCTGCCGAAGCCCGACTGGATGACGCCGGCCGCCGGCGCGGCGGCGCTGCCGATGACACCGCCACTGACCGCGCGCAGCACTGAGATGCGCCGCTTGGCGCGGCGGTTGATGGCGCGCTGCATCAGCGGCACGAAGAGGAACTGCGGCGCGAAGATCAGCAGATTGAGCAGCGCCATCTGGGCGTCGATGAAGGTCAGGTAGCCGAAGACGCTGACCAGGATGCCGCCCTGCAGCAGCGGCTGCATGACGCTGATGCCGATGAATCCGCCGACCGGTTCGACCTCGCTCAGCAGCAGCGAGGTCTCGATGCCTTCGATCCTGGCGCGGACGCAGATATCGCAGGCGGCGGTATCGTGGTTGGGGGGAATGGCGTCGATCGGCTCGGCAAGGCCAGTACCCGGCACCGTGGCGGCACTGAGCTTGGCGATCCGGTGGCGCAGATGGCGCACGGCATTCTCGCTGACCCAGCTGCTATAGATGTTGAGAACCAGCTTGATCAGCCCCTCGCTCAGAACGAGTGCCAGATAAAGCAGCGCCAGCGTCAGCACGGGACGGTAAGTGCCGCCCTTGACGAGATCGTTGACGATCCGGCGCTGCACTTCCAGCGGCACGGTGCCGACCAGGAACAGCGCGACCGACAGGAGGCACAGCCCCAGCTGATGCCAGCCGCTGCTTTCCCAGATGAAGCGGCGCAGCGAACGGGGGAGCAGCAGCCCGCTGATGGCATCGCCGGCTGAGGTGACGGCACTCTCCAGCTGAGCGGCAACCTGCGCCAGCGCCCGCGCACCATTGCCAGTATCGCCGGCAGGCTGTGGCTGCAGCTCCATCTTGTTCCCCGACGCGCCCGTCAGCATCTTACCCTGCCCGCCCAAATGCGCCTGCCCTCTCCGCGCTCTATTGCGCCGGTCGGTTTCCGGCAACACATCGCCATTTTGACAATAATCTTACGCTGCCGTGGCAATCGTCTTGATGCAAATCAAGCCAGCCGGCGAGGCTACCCGCCCAGGCTCCCCCGTGAGGCTATGCGGTCAGGCGCCCATCCGTGGTGCGGCCAGCTTTGGTCTCGCAGAAGACGCGGGCGGCATGTCGGACGATGCCTGGTTGACAGCATGGCGAACCCCGCCACATGATTTCCCGTCAATCCGGCGCGAGACCGGAAGATGCGGGGAACCGAACCTTACCGACTCTGGGACAGCCATGCGGCTGGAGCAGGGTCGGCAACCCTCTTCACTAAAGCTCGGGAACCCGCAGATGCATAAAGCGAAATCCGCCCTCCCAGCAGCCCTGTCACGCGCCATGCTCGTCCTTCTGGTCGTGCTCGGTACCATCTTGTTCAGCACCGTGGCCGCCATGCCGGCCGAGGCCCATAGCCTCGGCACCTGGTGTGCCGTCAAGGCATCTCAGTAGACGCCCCTGGTCAGTAGAGGCCCCCTGGTCAGTAGACACCCCAGGGCACCGAGGGGCCGATCGCGGTGATGAAGCGCAACTGGTCGCCGCGCAGTTCGACGGCGGTCAGCCGGCCGGTCATGAAGGCGCCGGTATCGACGCCGATGCGGTTGTGCTTGACCTCCGGCTGGTCGCTGATCGTATGGCCATGCACGACGATGAAAGGACCGGTGTAATCGGCGTAATCGCCGTCCTCGGCGAATTCGAACCGGCCGGGATGGGTCAGGAAGGGACCGCGCACCCAGAGCGGATCGCTGTCCATGGCGCCGAAGCGGAAGCGGCCCCAATGCGGTGCGAGCTGCGCGGCAAGGTCGATGGCGGGATGCAGCCCGCCATGGATGAAGAAGTAATCGCCCTCGCGGTGATGGTTGGGCAGGTCGCGGAAACGCGCCAGCAGCTCCGGCCCCAGCCGCTCGATCAGGCGGGCATGGAAATGCCAGGGGTCATCGACCACCGCATGCGGGTCGTTGAAGCCAAGCTCGCGCGCCACCGCCGTGCCGCAATTGTAGTCGAACCAGGCGGCGACCACCTCGTTCATGTCCTCGGCGGCATGGGGGTCGCCGCGCGCCGCCTCGTCCAGCGCGGCTTCGGCGGCGGCCAGGCAGCGATACATGAACTGCTCATGATTGCCGGCCAGGGTGACGGTTTCGACACCCTCGACACCTTTCAGCACCCGTTCGAGGCAGGCCAATGGCTGCGGCCCGCGATCGACATAGTCGCCGAGATGGACGATCATCGGTTCCCCGAGATCCTCTGCGGCGATGATCTCGCCGATCCGGTCATGCAGGACGGTCAGCAGATCCAACCGGCCATGCACATCGCCGATGGCGAAAATCGGCCGCGCGGCCTTTCCGGGCGCGGGCTGCCAGGCGGCGGTCTGTGAAGCAAGCGGTAGAATGGAAGACGACATCGAGGGCAAATCACCTGGCTGAACCGGAGAAAGCGGATCGTGGCGGAACGCGCCACCCCCCGCTTCATGGGATTCATCGACGGAATTCATCCACGGGGGCCGATCCGCAGGGGCTGACAGCAACTTAAGGCCTGCGACCGGCCTTTTCCAGTCATAGCCGCCTCCGGGACGAAGAGACCTGCCATGCGCTTGTCGCCGGCCTTCCCCAGGCTGGGCTAAAACCCGATCGTTTTGTCGACGGGTTGAGATTGTTGTCGCTCAGTCGTCGCGACCAGAAATTCCTCGGCGTTCCTTGGTGGGCGAAGGCCATCCGTTCTGCCCGCGAAGTAGCGCCGGGTAAGATCGGCTGCCGAAACGTGCCGTGCTTCCCTGAATCCGGCTTCGCCGGCCAGGGCCACGATCTCCGATGGCATGAAGAAGCTGAGGAAAGGCGTCCCGCTTGCGCGCGCCCCCTTCTCCGCCATCTCGAGGCCGGGACGCACCTCCGGGTCCGCCAACGCCAGCGGGAGCAGGAACGTCATGGCGAGCGTCGATCCCGGCGCGAATGCCGCGACCTGGCGCAATGCGGCCGCATTCGCATCCCTGGTGAAATACATACTGACCCCCGTGGAAACCACGATGGCCGGCTCGCTATCATCGAAGCCAGCGTTCACGAGGCCGTCCCGCCAGGACCCGCCCGCCGCGAAATCAACCGGCACGAAGCGGAGCCAGTCCGGGATCGTGAAGCCAAGCTCAGTCAGCCGCTGGCGCTTCCATGCCTGCGGGCCTGGCCGATCAATCTCGAACACCCTGAGGCGGGAGGCGATCTCCGGCCTCCGCTGGGCAAAGCTGTCGAGGCCGGCGCCGAGAATGACGTACTGGGCGACGCCACAGCCAGCCTGCTCAACCACCAAATCCTCGACGAAACGGGCACGAGCGACGATTGAAGCGCGGAAGGGCCGCGTGAACTGTGGATCCATGTCCCCTCGCTGGTGCCAATCCGCGCCCGGAGCGAGCAGCTTGAGCCCGACCTCGTCCTCCAGCACATGCGGAGCAGGATCGATCCTTACATGGAGCGCACGCCACAAGGCAGTTCGAGCTGCGGTGCTGTCCGGTGCTGGATCTTGCTCGTCGCTCATGACCATGAATTCACTTGCTCATATTGCTCGGCCTCAAACCCGCCGGGCCGCCATCGGCGCCGGAACCCAGCGCATCATTGCGGCTCGGAAATCGAATGCACCTCGCCCTTGCCCGTCACCTCCATGAATCCGGCGCCGAAAGGATAGATGGTGAGACACAGCAGGCCCTGATGCTCGTCGCGGGTGCAGGATTTGTCGTCGACCACATTCCATTCCGCCTGATAGCTGCCGGTGAAGATGCCGGCATAGTTATACCTGCCGCTGACGGTATGGCCGGCGAGATCCCAATGCGTCGTGCCGGTCAGCGGCCGGCCATAGGAGGTGAAGCGATAGGTCTTGCCGTCAAGCAGCTGGACGATCTGCGCCGTGGTCAACGGCTTCACCGCCGGCACCGGCGGCGGATCGCTGGCCGCCAGCGCAGCGGCGGAAAGCGGAAGTTGCAGGGGCCCAGACAATGTCAGGAGCGCTGTCAGGAGAAGCGCCTGCGAACCGCGCCGCAGCTGCCCCGGCTCTGCTGACCGCGCCGGGGCCGACCGCATCAGGTTGCCATCCGTCGCTGCGCGCTCCGCCGGCGATCCCAATTTGCATGCCTGTTGCGCCGCCATTCCCCGTAGCCCGGTCCATTACATTATCAGAGGACAGAAACATCACCGGGGCGGAAAATCCATAGCCGGCGGCCTGTCCCCTCGCCAGTATCTTGCCGCCTGTCTTGCCGCCGGCCTAGCCATGAAAAAATGCAGAGTGTTGCATGACGGAACGACGCTACTGCACTGCGGCATTGATCGCTATAGTAACACAATCGCTCGCAACTCGTTCCGGCGCGTCGGTGGAAGCCGGCGTGCGACGGGAAGCCGGGGCGAGCTGCTTCAATCTTCACTGCAATCGGTTGGTCCTTCGGGTACCCGCCACGGGTCCGGCTTCGGCCGCGCTGGCGGGCAGCTAATTCCACACATCGCCGAGATGAAAAATCGGCACGGCTCGTGCGCGTCAGCGGCGGTTCCGCCTGCTGCCTGTGCCTATCGTCCCGTCGTCGATCGAGCATCACCGGTCTTTCAGCTTTATCCCGCGCGGCCGGCATCGATCGCGCCGCCAGAGGAAACGCGCCGGCAACGGCGCCAAAGGAAACGTGATGGATCATGGATCTGACAGGGGCTGTTCGGAAGGAATGACGGACATGCTTGCTGATAACGGACCCGCTGCGGCGGAAACCGCGGCGGGAGAGACGAGGCTTGGCGGGACGAAGCTTGGCGAGACGCGGCCCGACGCTGCTACCGCAGGGCGCGGTTCTCTGGGCTGGACCCTGGCGGCGACCAGCCTCGGCCTCATCGTCGTGATGATCGACATCACCATCGTCAATGTCGGCCTGCCGCATATCGGCGCGCAATTGGGCGCGGCGGTGGGCGGGCTGCAATGGGTGGTCGACGCCTATACGCTGGCTTTTGCCGGCCTGCTGCTGTCAGCCGGGGTGGTCGGCGACCGGCTCGGCTCGCGCGCGACCTACGTGCTGGGCATCATCCTCTTCGGCCTCTCCTCGCTCGGCTGCGGCATCGCGCCCAATACCCTGACGCTCGTCATCGCCCGCGTGATGCAGGGCGCCAGCGCCGCCATGATCATGCCGACTTCGCTGGCCCTGCTCTCGCATGCCTGCGGCGACGACCACCGGATGCGGACCCGCGCCATCGGCTGGTGGAGCTCGACCGGCGGCGCTGCCGTCGCGGCCGGGCCGCTGATCGGCGGCTTCCTGATCGATGCCTTCGGCTGGCGCAGCATCTTCCTCGTCAACCTGCCGCTTTGCGCCGCCACCTTGTGGTTCGTCTGGCGCCATGTGGCCGAAAGCGCCCTGCACAAGCCGGGCAGCTTCGACTGGCTGGGGCAGATCCTGGCGATCGTCACGCTGACCAGCGTGACCGGCGCCGTCATCGAAGCCGGCTCGCGCGGCTGGGGCGATCCATTGGTGGTCGAATGCTTCGCCGTCGCCTTCATCGGCCTGATGGCTTTCCTGGTCATCGAGCGCCGGCATCCGCATCCCATGCTGCCGCTGGGCTTCTTCCGGCGCTCGACCTTCTCGGCGGCAAGCTGCATCGGCGTCGTCATCAACCTGACCTTCTACGGCCTGATCTTCGTGCTCAGCCTTTATTTCCAGCAGGTCCGGCATTACTCGCCGGCCGAAACGGGGCTGGCCTTCCTGCCGCTGACCGGCATCTTCGTGCTGTCGAACATCGCCAGCGGCTGGCTCGCCGCGCATCTCGGCTTTCGCCTGCCGATCACCGGCGGGCTGATTGTCGGCTCGGCCGGCTTCGCCCTGCTCTACGATGTCAGCGCGACGACGCCCTTCGTCTATATGGCGATCGCGCTTGCCCTCATTCCGATCGGCACCGGCGTCACCGTGCCGGCGATGACCGCCTCGGTCCTCGCCAGCATCGAGCGCCAGCGCGCCGGCACCGCCTCGGCGGTGCTCAACACCGCCCGCCAGGTCGGTGGCGCGATGGGTGTTGCGCTGTTCGGCGGCCTGATCGCCCGCAGCGATATCACCAGCGGCCTGCAGGATGTCTTCCGGCTCTCCACCGCCATGCTGCTCATCGCCGCCGTCATCTCCTGGATCTGGGTCAAGGCCCGGCCGCAGCATGACGTCGATATGAGCGCCGCCGCCGGCGGCCATTAAAAAAACGAAAATGGCGATACCGCCGCGGCGCAAGACACCCGCCAAGGCAGTCCCGCGGCGATCGGCTGGTCCTTTCCGACATGCGGCCGGCGGTCTCAGATAGACAAAGGGAACAGATAACAAAAAGACGGCCACCGGCGCCTGCCGATGGCCGTCTTGATCCGCAGCAGAGGGCGGGGAAGCTGCTGCGGGTGGGGTCCTTCAGGCGGCGCGGATATCGCGCAGGAAGCTGTCAACCTCGCTGCGCAGGGTATCGCCGTTGCGCGCCAGCTCGCCCGCCGCGTTGAGCACGTCGCCGGCGGCATGGCCGGTCTCGGCGGCCGCCTGGGTGACATTGCCGATATTGGCCGAGACTTCCGATGTGCCCTGGGCCGCCTGCTGCACGTTGCGGGAGATCTCCTGCGTGGCCGCACCCTGCTCCTCCACCGCCGAAGCGATGGCGGTCGAGACCTCGTTGACGCGGCGGATGGTATCGGCAATTTCCCGGATCGCCTCGGCCGAGGTCGACGAGGCGTCCTGGATTGCGCGGATCTGGGCATCAATCTCATCGGTCGCCCGCGCCGTCTGGGTCGCCAGGGTCTTCACTTCGGAGGCGACGACCGCGAAGCCCTTGCCGGCCTCGCCGGCCCGCGCCGCCTCGATGGTGGCGTTCAAGGCCAGCAGATTGGTCTGCGAGGCGATATCGTTGATGAGACCCACCACTTCGCCGATCTTCTGCGCGGCTTCCGCCAGGCTCTTCACCTTGGCGTCGGTTTCCGATGCCTGGGCCACGGCCTGGTTGATGATGCGGCCGGCTTCGGTGACCTGGCTGGCGATCTCATGGATCGAGGCCGACAATTCCTCGGTCGCCGAGGCGACTGTCTGCACATTCTGCGTGGTCTGCGATGAGGCCGCCGCCACCGCCGAAGACTGGCGCGAGGTCTCCTCCGCCGTCGCCGTCATCGATTGCGCCGTCGACTGCAATTCGGTCGCCGAGCTGCTGACCGTGGCGACGACGCCGGAGATCGCCTGCTCGAAGCGCGCGACCGCCGTCTCGACCGTCTGGGCGCGCTTCAACTGGCGCTCCTGCTCGACCTGCTGCGCCGTCCGCATCCGCTCGCCTTCCGCCAGCTTGTCGCGGAACACCTGCAGCGTCTTCGCCATCATGCCGACTTCGTCGCGGCGCTCGGTGCCGGCAATCTCAATATCCAGTTCGCCGTTGCTGAGCTGCTGCATCGAGCCGTTGACGGCGGCGATCGGCGCGACGATGCCGGTCCTGGAAACCAGCAGCGAAATGATCACGCCGATGACGACGCCGACGACGCCGACCGCAATCGACAGATAGATCGTGCGCGTCGCCATGCTGTCCGTCTCCGCGACAACCTTATCCGTCGCTGCACTCTTGTCCTCGACGAATTTCGCCACCTTGGCGATGATCGCATTGATGGGATCGCGCACTTCCTTATGATAGAGATCGACCGCCTGCGCGTTCTGATTGGCGCTGGCAAGCGAGATGACCTCGCTCATCGACCCTTTCAGCTTGTCGACTTCGGCAATCATGCTCTGGATCATCGGCGCGTCCTGCGGCTGGGCCGCCGCCGCCTTGTCCATGAATTCGTGGAATTTCGCCAGGTCCTGGGGATAGGCGTCGGACATCCTCTTGATCTCGACCGGGTCCGTCTCGGCAATCGTGCCGTAGAGATCGGCCAGTATCGTCATGGTGCGGCGATTGGCGCGCGCGAGGAGATAGACTTCAGTCTGCGGACCACGGATCACCGCGCCGTAATCGCCGCTCATGGCGCTCATGCGATAGGCGGAAAAGGCGAGTGCGATACCGGTCAGCACGGCCAGCACGCCGACCGCGCACAGGATCTTGGTGCCGATCTTCAGGTTCTTCATGGTCTCTCTCTCCATATGCGCCAGGAACCCGGCCCGCTAAGGCGGAGCCCCAGCGAGGCATCATCGGAACCGAATATGCAAAGAGAGACTGAAGGCGGCCAGACCGGCAGCGGTACAGCAGTAAGATCAGAAGTACAGCCGGACTAGACCAAGGTATAGACGCCAGGCAGAAATACCTAGAACGCGATGCCGGGCGGCGATCCGAGCGCTTGGTTATCCTGATTGGCGACGCGAAAAGACGGCCACCGGCGCCTGCCGATGGCCGTCCTTATCCGCGGCAGGAGGTGGAAGTTCCTGCAAACGCCCAAGTTCAGGCGGCGCGGATCTCGTTGAGGAAATTGTCGACCTCGCTGCGCAGCACGTCGCCGTTACGGGCGAGACCGCCGGCCGCACTCAGCAACTCGCCGGCCGCCTGGCCCGTCTCCGTCGCCGCCTGGGTGACATTGCTGATATTGACCGATACTTCCGCGGTGCCTTGCGCCGCCTGCTGGACGTTGCGGGAAATCTCCTGCGTCGCCGCGCTCTGCTCCTCGACCGCCGATGCGATCGTCGTCGATACCTCGTTGACGCGGCGGACGGTTTCGGCGATCTCCCGGATCGCCGCGGCAGAGCTGTTCGAGGCTTCCTGGATGGCGCGAATCTGCGCGTCGATCTCGTCCGTCGCCCGCGCCGTCTGGGTGGCCAGGGTCTTGACCTCCGAGGCGACCACGGCGAAACCCTTGCCCGCCTCGCCGGCGCGCGCCGCCTCGATTGTCGCGTTCAGCGCCAGCAGGTTGGTCTGCGAAGCGATGTCGTTGATCAGGCTGACCACGTCGCCGATCTTCTGCGCCGCTTCGGAGAGGCTCTTGACCTTGGCATCCGTCTCCTGCGCCTGGACGACGGCGTGATTGATGATGCGGCTGGCTTCGTTGATCTGCCCGCCGATCTCGCGGATCGAGGCCGACAGTTCCTCCGTCGCCGAGGCGACGGTCTGCACATTCTGCGTCGTCTGCTCGGAGGCCGCCGCCACCGCCGTCGACTGGCGCGAGGTTTCCTCGGCCGTCGCCGTCATCGATTGCGCCGTCGACTGCAACTGGGTCGCCGAGCCGCTGACCGTCGCGACGACACCGGCGATCGCCGTCTCGAAGCGGGCGACCGCCGCCTCCACCAGTTGCGCCCGCTTGAGCTGGCGTTCCTGCTCCGCCTGCTGGGCGAGACGCAGGCGTTCGCCTTCGGCCAGCTTGTCGCGGAACACCTGCAGCGTCTTCGCCATCATGCCCACTTCGTCACCGCGATCGGTGCCGGGAATGTCGACATCGAGTTCGCCCGTGCTGAGATGCCGCATGGCCCCGTTGACGCCGCCGATCGGCGCGACGATGCCGGCACGGGCGATGTAAAGCGCGATTATGATGCCGAAGGCAATGCCGATCGTCGTCACGCCAGCGGTGATATAGACGGTCGCATGGGCCTCGGCATCGGCGCCTTTCGCCAGGGCTTGCGTCTGCTTCGTGTTCTCCGCGACATAGCCCACCATCTTCTTGCTGAGCGCATCCATCTGCGCGCGGATGCCGGTGTGATAGACCTCGATCGCCTTGTCCTTCTGACCGGCGGCGGCGAAGGTCATCACCTGGTTCATGGCATCAGCCATGCTGTCGAAATCGGCGCGTACGCCCTCGATCGCGTCCCTATCGTCCTGGCCGGCCGTCGCGGCCGTGTCGAGAAAGCTCTTGAAGGTCTTCACATCCTCGGGGAACTGCGTTGCCAGGGACTTGATCTCGTCGGCCGAGGTCTCGGCGATGACACCGTAGAGATCGCCCTTGATGGCGGCGAGGAAGCGGTTGGCGCGGGTTATGAAGAGCGTCTCCGTCACCTGCCCGTCCAATATGCCGTTATAGGCCGTGTTGATCGACGACATGCGGATGGCGGCAAAAGTCATGGCGAGGCCGCTGATCACCGCCAGCAGCAGAACCACGCTCACGATCTTCGAGCCGATCTTGAGATTCTTCATTTTTTTCCCCGACTTCAGCTGCGTCGATGTTCTTGTTCATGATGGCCACGGGCCATCCGCCACAGCTCCCACACTGAATACAGTATTATTCAAAGAGGTATTAAAAGTGCCTTAATTTCCCGCGCACGTCCTCTGCCGTCGCGCGCGACGGTGCGACGTGATGCACCGACAGCGATATCAGGCGCGAGACTGGGTCTTCAGGAGGGCAATCTCGTCGGCAACGAGTTGCTGTAGCCGCCAGAGGTAACGGTCGCGAATACCGTGGGCGTGGAGATTGAGGATGGTGTGATAGAGATAGCTGGCACCCGAGCCGAAATGGCCGCAGGCGCGGGCCAGGATATGCGCCACCTGCTCCGGCGCCTTGTCGACAAAAGCGGGATAATCGGCATCGACCGCCCAGAAGGTAAGCGCCTTGATGCGCGTCCCATTATGGTTGACCGGCAGCCAGCGCATGCATTTAAGGCCGCCCGGGCGGCTGATCTCACGCCGCAGCATCTCTTCGATCTGGGCTGTGATGTTCGTCTTTGGCAAACGATAGGCCACGCCCCGGCAGCTGCCGCCGCGCCGCAAGGCCAGCATCAGCCCGGGTTGCTGCGGCGTGCCGCGCCAGCGCCGGATCTCCAGGCAGAAAGAGCGATGCCACCCATGGGCTGTGCCGACCAGATGTTCCTCGGCGGTAAAAGCCGGCTTCCAGATCAATGACCCATAGGCGAAGACCCAGAGCGGTCCATCGGCCACCTGCTGCGCGAGATGCCGCGCGGCCTCGGCGTAATCATGATCGTCCATATAACGTTCGCTGGGATCGGGCCCGGGATCGGCTTCAATTCTCTCGCAGAGGGCGACAAGCTCCTGGGTGAGCTTGAGGTCGAAAGCCATCGCAAATCCCTGCTCGCCATCCGGCCGACATCGCGGTTTGCCGGGTATCGGGACATGTCAGCCGAAACGCCCGGCCTGCGAAGCGTCGCCCGCTTCGGAACGGTTATAATGCGTCGCCCGGCTGGGTACCTGCGATATTTTTCGACAAGAGCTGTGAGCCGGCCGCGCAGGAAAGATGCCGATCGGCCGGGACGACGGCAGGACTCAACTGCCGTCGTCCGATCCGGAGGCGGGGTCTGACGTCCTGCCTCGTCCGCTACATGGCGCGGACGGTGACCAGGAACTGGTCGACCCGCTGTTCGAGTTCGGCCGCCTGATGCGCCAGTTCCTGCGACACGGTGAGCACCGTCGCCGAGGAACGGCCGGTTTCATCGGCCGCCTGGGTGACGCCGCTGATATTGCTGGAGACCTCGCGCGTGGCCGCCGACTGCTCCTCGACCGCGCCGGAGATCGAGGTGCTGATCTCGCTGACCTTGGTGATGATATTGGCGATCTCGCGGATCGCGCTGGCGGTCGCCTGGCTCGATTCCTGGATGCCCTTGATCTGCTGCTCGATCTCTTCCGTCGCCTTGCTGGTCTGCGTCGCCAGGGATTTCACTTCCGAGGCGACGACCGCGAAGCCCTTGCCGGCCTCGCCGGCGCGCGCCGCCTCGATCGTCGCATTGAGCGCCAGCAGATTAGTCTGCGAGGCGATGTCGTTGATCATCTGGGTCACCGCGCCGATCTTCTCGGCGGCGCCCACCAGATCGGCGACCATCTGCTCGGATTTCTGGGCGCCGCTCACCGCCGTGCCGATCACGGCATTGGCGTCGGTGATCTGGCGCGAGATCTCGTTGACCGAGGCCGCCAGCTCTTCCGTGGCCGCGGAGACGGTGGAGGATTGCTGATTGGTCTGCTCCGCCACCGCTGCCAGCGATTGCGCGGTTCCCTGCATGTTGCTGGCGGAACCCGCCACCTGCTGCACCATCGCCTTCACATTGCGCTCGAAATCATTGGCGAGCGCGCGGTTCTCTTCCTTGCGCTTGGAGAGATCGGTGGCGAATTTGACGACCTTGTAGGGCCGGCCATTGGCATCCAGGATCGGGTTATAGCTGGCCTCGATCCAGCATTCCTTGCCGCCCTTGCCGATCCGCTTGAACTGGCCGGCCTGGAATTCGCCCTTGCGCAGGTTCTGCCAGAACTGCTGGTAGGCGCCGCTGTCGCGATAGGACGGCTCGACGAACATGCTGTGATGCTTGCCCTTGATTTCCGCCAGGCTGTAGCCGAGCACGGCGAGGAAATTCTCGTTGGCGTCAATCACCGTGCCGTCCAGTTCGAACTGGATGACGGCCTGGGAGCGGCCGATCGCCGCCACCTGTCCCTGCAGATCGGCCTCGGCCATCTTCTGCGCAGTGATATCGGTAGCAATCTTGATGACCTTGTAGGGTTTGCCGCCGGCACCCATGACCGGGTTGTAGGACGCTTCGATCCAGACTTCCTTGCCGCCCTTGCCGATCCGCTTGAAACGCTCGGCGGCATAGTCGCCGGCGCGCAGCTTCTCCCAGAACTGGCGATAGGCCGCGCTGTCGCGATAGGCGGCTTCGACGAACATGCTGTGATGCTTGCCCTGGATCTCGGCCAGGCTGTAGCCCAGCGCCTTCAGGAAGTTCTCGTTGGCGGTGATGATGGTGCCGTCGAGCTTGAATTCGATGATCGCCTGGGAACGCCCCAACGCGGTCAGGATATTGGCGGCATCGCCGCCGAAAAGACGCAGGGACATCACATGGCTCCTTGGGAAGAAATAAGCCGCTGCATCTGCCAATCCATCACAGCATTGACCGCAGCGGCCGTAATCTTGTTTCGCAACGCAACCGCCCGACTGCCATGCCGGATTTTCCTTGCGGTCGGCATCGCTGAAGGACGGTCTGACAAGGCCAATATGATCGAAGACCCAAAGGCGGCACAGGCGGCAGCCGTATAACGGCACCGCGCGGATGTATAAAACCGGCTAGACGATGGTATAGCCCCCCGGCTCAGGCAAACCGCGCGCAAGGCGCGGGATTTGCCTGAGCCGGGGGCATCGGACTTCCCCATTGGAGCGACGAGGGTGATCTCGTCGAATAGGCGCACTGACATAAGCGTTTCTCCTTGCCGCTCGTTTCTCGATATGGTTGTCGCGGCAGCGTCATTCTGACGCAGGAATCATAATTTTTAGTAAATTGAACGTGTAAATTGTTCTTCAAAAACAACTAATTAACTCACACTTTGAATTGGGTAGGACTGCCTAAAACGGATGTAGACATAGGTTTACGATGACAAACCCGGGGTAGGAGACGACCGCTTGCCGACTGTCGTCCTGATGCCGGCGCGTGATTCTATCGCGCCGGCCTAAGCGGCTCGATCGGCGCCGGCTGCGGCATCACCGGCCGGAATGCCGGTTCCCGATAAGGCCGCTCGGCAAGCCAGGCGATACAGCGCGGAACCGCGGGCCGGACTGACCGCTTGACGATCGGCGAAGCCTGCGCATGATCTGCCCGCCGCGGCGCGATCGCCTGGCGACACGGTAGTACGTGGCGGCACGCTGCTGCATCATTTTGGCTGCATCATTTGTCAGGACGCGATGGAACTGCCCGCCGCCTTGCGCCATGCCGTCGACCGCGCCCTGGAAGGCGTTGCCCTCAGCGACCTCACCCGCGCGGCGGAGCGCCTGTCGCAGCGCTATCGCGGCGAGATCCGCGACGGCCGCCTGCATGTCGATGATGATCTCGCCGCGCAGGCCTATCTCGCGGCCCGCCTGCCGGCGACCTATGCCGCCATCCGCGCCGCTTTGGCCATGGTGGAGGAGCGCCTGCCGGATTTCGCGCCGCACGGCCTGCTGGATCTCGGCGCCGGCCCCGGCACGGCACTGTGGGCGGCGCTGGATTGCTGGCCGCATCTCAGCGCCGCCGTCCTGGTGGAAGGCAGTTCCGCCATCCGCAAGCAGGGCGAGGCGCTGATCGACCAGGCCTTGCCGGCGGCGGCCAGCGGCCAGACCGGCATCGCCTGGGCCGTCGCCGATCTCGCCCATCTCGGCGAAGACAGCCAGATCTGCGGCAATGCCGGCGGTGACCTGATCACCCTCTGCTATGTGCTGGATGAACTGGCGCCGGAAGCGCGAAGCCGGCTGATCGACTGGGCCTGGGCGCATTGCGACGGCTTGCTGCTGATCGTCGAACCGGGCACGCCGGCCGGCTGGCATCGCATCCTGACGGCGCGCGACCAGTTGCTTGCCGCCGGCGCCGATATCATCGCCCCCTGCCCGCATGCGCGCCGCTGCCCGCTCTTGCCGCCGCCGACAGCCGCGGCGGCGGCCAGCACGATGGCGCCCGGCGACACCACATCCTGGTGTCATTTTTCGCGCCGCGTCGCACGTTCGCGCCTGCACCGTCTGGCCAAGCAGGCCGAGGTGCCCTGGGAAGATGAGAAGTTCATCTTCCTCGCTGCGGCAAGGCCCGCCATCAGCAAGACAGGAACGGCAGCGCCGCGACCCGCGCGCATCATCGGCGCGCCATGGCAAAGCGGCGGCCAGGTGCAGTTGCGGCTCTGCGATGCTGCGGGCCGCTATCGCGAGATGGCGCTCAGCCGGCGCGACGGCGATCGCTACAAACGCGCACGGCGTCTTGATTGGGGCGATTGTTTCGACACCGACGCGCCTGATACGAAGACGGAAGGCCAGCCTGTATAAGGCTCTGCCGCGCTCGCGATCCGGTTCGGCATGGCCAGCTTTCGGCGAAATGTCGGTTTCCGCGCATCCCCATGAATGCAACATCGCTAGCCAAATGCTGTGCTCGCCATTAACATCGCTCGTCATGCGCATATGCGTTACACGCTAGGCTGAGCAGTTGGGGGATCAATGAGCGCTATGCCGTCAGCGGCGGGAAGCCCGTTGCTGGAATCGCCAAGTCTGACGATTTCCGCGACGCCGACCGAGGGGAAGCTGCTTGAACTGCTGGCGCAGTGGCAGGCCTGGCCGAAGCAGGACGGCCTGCCGGGCCGCGACCAGTTCGAGCCCGCGGACATGCCGCATCTGTTGCCCCATCTCTGCCTTGTCGAGTACGACCGCCATGCCAATCCCTATCGGCATTACGATGTGCTGTTCCGCTATATCGGCACGCGGATCGGCGAGGACTTCAACATGTCCCACAGCACCCGCCGCCATATGTCGGATTTCGGCGCCAGCTTCGCGCAGCGCTGGTATCCGGTCTTCGACCGCGTGGTCACCACGCGCCGCCCCTTCGCCGTCCATGGCGTGCCCTACCTGATCGACAAGACCTATCTGCGTTTCGAACTGGTGTTCCTGCCGTTGATGCGGGGGGACGCCGCCATGCCCGCCGATGCATCCGATCGCGGCGGTGCGCCTGCCAAGGTCTCCTTCGCCTTGTTCGGCGGCATCTTCGGCCCCAATCTGGCAGGCCCGCAATCGGATGATGAACTGGCAGCCCATATGACGGCCGGCGCCGCACCGATCGGCGGGGATTGCGATCGCTGACCGGCGGTTCGGGCGCAGCACCTCGGCGGCCGATATCAGGTGCCATCGGGGTCATCGATGCGGTTGCATCCGGCCGATGTTACATCCGTAGCCGCAAATTTCTTGCTCCGGGAAATGATCGCTCGCCATATTGCGGCGCATGGTAACTCTCGCCCCGTCACCGACCGCCCCGTCACCAAGCACCGCACCTCTCGCCGCCCGGCTGCTCGCCGACATCCGGCAATTGGCGCCCGGCATCAGCGCCCGCGCCGCGGAGATCGAATCCGCACGGCGCATTCCCCCTGATCTCGTCGAGCGGCTGCGATCGATCGGCGTGTTTCGCATGTTCACGCCGCAGCGCCTCGGCGGCCTGGAACTTGAGCTGCCGGCGGCATTGGAAGTGATCAGGACGCTCGGCCGCATCGATGGCTCGCTCGGCTGGGCGGCGATGATCGGCAGCGGCTCGGCGCTTTTTGCTTCCCTGCTGCCGCGTGAAACCTATGAGGCGATCTATCGGCACGGTCCGGATGCGATCGTCGCCGGCGCCGCCGTCGCCGCCGGCAAGGCCGAAGCGACGGAAAACGGCTGGCGCGTCTCTGGACGCTGGCCCTTCGCCAGCGGCTGCCAGCATGCCGACTGGATTTTCGGCCTCTGCGTCATGACGGCGGAAGGCAAGCCCCTGCCTGGTCACCTGGCCAGTCCCCTGGTCAATCCCCTGGCCAATTCCCTGTCCGGCCCGGGCAAAGCCGACGCCACGCGCACCGAGGGGCCGCATACTGAGGGGCCTCCCGTGATCAAAGGCGTCTTTCTGCCGGCGCGGGACTGGCGGATCGAAGATACCTGGCAGGCCGCCGGCCTCAAAGGCACCGGCAGCCATCACGTGGCGCTGCACGATAAACTGGTTCCGACGGCACATTTCTTCGACGCCGAAACCGACATTCCCTGCGAGCCAGGCCCGCTGTATCAGGCCGTGCTGCATCTTCTGCCGTTCTTGATCGGCGCCATCAATGTCGGCATGGCCGAAGGGGCGCTGGATGAAATCGTGGCGCTTGCCAATACCGGCCGGCAGCAGGTGCGGGTTCCCGTCGCCATGCGGCAGTCGGAGATTTTCCAGTCCGAGATTGGTCGCATCGCCGCCGAACTGCAGGCGGCGCGCGCTCTTCTCCAGGTGCAGGCGGATAACCATTGGCGCCATGCGCTTGACCGGACGCTGAAAACCGAAGCCCTGCTGATACAAGGCAGGCAGGCCGCGGCCTGGATTGCAGCAACCTGCGTCCGCATCGCCGATGCCTGCTTCATGCTGGGCGGCGGTGCCGCGCTTTACGAGAGCTCGCCGCTGCAACGGCGGCTGCGCGATCTGCATGCGGCCCAGCAGCATGCCATCGTGCATCCGCGCCATTATGTCAGCGCCGGCAAGATCCTACTCGACATCCCCCTCGCCGGCTGAGAAGCGGCGGTCTCAGGACAGCAGGCCGCTCGAGCGGGCGAGCGAGGCCGCCTCGGCGCGGCTGGCGACACCCAGCGCACGCAAGGTGCGATGAACGTGCAATTTCGCCGTCGCCTCGCTGATGCCGAGACGCTTGGCGATCTCCTTGTTGGTGGCGCCGACGGCAAGATGCTCCAGCACCTGATGCTGTCGCCGCGTCAGCAAGGGGCCCGGCGCCTCGGCGCTGCCGAGCTTGCCCATGGCCGGCGTGCCCGCCACCAGTCCACCCACCGGACGGCCCGTCATCAGCGGAACGAAATCGAGGCCGATCAGGTCGAGCGGCGACATTGCCAGCATCTGCTGCGTGAAGGAGTCGCCAAGATGCAGCGTCAGGTCGCTGATGACCGAAACGATGGTCGCGGTGCCGGCCACCGAGATCTGGCATTGCCGCGCCGAGATCCAGCGCAAGGCCCCGTTCGCCTTGATGGCAAGCACCAGCAGCGGATCGACCGGATGGCCGCGGCGCCACAGGTCCACCCGTTCGCGCATGAAGGGGCGATGGGGCTCGCTGATGATCTGGCCGATGCGCATGCGCAGCAGTTCACCGGTGCTATGCGCGGTGATATCGGCCGCCGTCTTGTTGGCGTAGATGACGCGCTCGTCCTGGATCATCAGCACGCCGACCGGCAGCTTCTCCAGCAGCGGGTGTCCCCAGCCGCAGGTCGCCAGGAAGGCGCAGCCGTCATCGCCGCTGCCGAGAGCGACGAGTTCCGGCGACACGTAGCGGTTGCCGCCCAGCACGAATTCCACGGCGGCGACGAAGCGCGCCGGCATCATGTCGCGCGCGATGAGCCCATCGCAGCCGATATCGATCCAGCGCTGCGCATCGGTCGTGGCCAGGTGGCCATAGACCGCGACGAAGATGCCGGGATTGGCCGTCCGCGCCTCGATCACCAGCGAGGTGCCGCCGAAATCCGCCGCGTGATCGAGGAACAGCAGCAGATCGATGTCGGGATGGCTGTGCAGGATATCCAGGGCCTGGCCGAGGGTGAAGGCCGACAAGACGGTCACGTCGGGAATGCGCGCCGCCAGCGTTTGCCGCAAGGCTTCCTGCTCGATGGTCGGCGGGCAAAGATGCAGAATCTTCCGTGCCGGGGCGACTGGCAAGGCATTCAACTCCTTCTTGGACATGACGCAATTCTCATCCACAGCGAGGCTTCGGCTTCAACGCCTATTCGGGCCGCGACCCCGGCCCTGCGGCCTTCGATTATCAGCCGCCAATCATCGAAATTTCTCACGCGCCCCACAATTGAGCGCTCTCAATCGCCTCGCTGCCGTCCCCCGACGATCAGACCAGAATAGATAGGGGGATGGAATGCCCTTGGCAAGAACATCGGATATGTACGCGCTCCGTGCAGATAAACCTGAAACTAATCACTGCGGGCGCTTCGTTATACGCGGTGTACGCCGCCATTAGCTATTGCCTTCGATAAACAGCAGTTGATTATTGAATCAAAATGGACGCTTCGCCGATTAAGTATGATTTTTGCCGATCGCCGCATCGGCAAGAGATCGGACAGCGATAACAACGCCAAGGGTACCGCGCCGCGTAATAAGAACCATTGAATGCATCTGGCGGCCATGGCCGTTTCAGTCTGGGGGGCAACGTATTGTCAAACGCGCAGCATGTTGAACATCTCGATGAACGCCTGAAACTGCTGGACTTCAATGACGACGACCGCCACGCCCTGCGGGCCTTCTGGCCCATCGTCGAGCAGAACCTGCCGCCTCTCCTGGATGCCTTCTATGCCCGGGTCACGGCCATCCCGCACCTCTCCGCCATGGTCGCCGGCCAGACCCAGCGCTTGAAACAGGCGCAGACGGAACACTGGCGCGAGCTCTTCACCGGAAATTTCAGCAGCAGCTATTTCGCCAGCGCGACGACCGTCGGCCGCACCCATAACCGCATCGGCCTCGATCCGTTCTGGTATGTCGCCGGCTATGGCCCATTGATGATCGCGCTAACAGAACTGGCGCAGAAAACCGACAGCCAGCGCGGCTGGAACGGGTTGAAGCTGAACGGCGCCAAATCGCGGCAAGGAAAGCTCGCCGCCGGCACCATGAAGATGCTGCTGATCGACATCGGTGTCGCCGTCCTCGCCTATCAACAGGCGCTGATCGAGGACCGCCTGCAGCGCCAGCGCGCGCTGGAAAGCGAGATCGGCAGTTTCGACGGCGAGATGCAGCAATTGCTGCAGGACCTGCAGGCAGCGGCGACGCGGATCGAGGCGACGGCGCGCGATCTCAGCGGCAGCGCTGGAGAGACCGATGGCCGCGTCAACAGCATCGTCCAGGCCTCCGCCGGCGCCGCGAAGGATGTCGCCATGGCGGCCTCGGCGGCCGAGCAACTGGCGGGATCGATCAGCGAGATCAGCCGGCAAGTGACGGAATCGACCCGCATCACCGCCCAGGCCTCCGCCGCCATGGAAACCTCCGACAGCCTGTCGCGCTCGCTGCAGAAGGCGGCGACTCATATCGGCTCGGTGCTGGACCTGATCAACGAGATCGCCTCCCAGACCAATCTGCTCGCGCTGAACGCAACCATCGAAGCGGCGCGCGCCGGCGCTGCCGGCAAGGGCTTCACCGTGGTCGCTTCCGAGGTCAAGGGCCTCGCTTCGCAGACCGCCGGGGCGACCGGCGAGATCGAGACCCAGGTCGCCAGCATCCAGCAGGCGGCGGACCAGTCGGTTTCGGCCATTCAGATGCTGTCAAGCATCGTCAGCCAGCTGCGCGACGTCGCCCAGGGCATCGCCGCCGCCGTGGAAGAGCAGCAGCTGGCGACCGGCGAGATCGCGCGCAGTGTGCAGCAGGCGGCCGATCATACCAATCATGTCGCCAACAATATGAGCGAGGTGGCGCAGGCCGTTGCCTTGACCAGCCGCGTCGCCGTTTCCATGCGCCAGACCGCCGACGATCTGCAGCAGCGCACCAGCGGGCTTGGCACCAGCATGCGCCGATTCTTCGATCGCGTGCGCGACGAGCCGGCGGCGATGTAGCGGGGACGGAAGGGCGCATGAAGCCACCTCAGCAGCAGGTACCGGACGACGCCCTGCCGGAAAGCTTCTTCGCAGCCCTGGTCGCCTCCCTGTCGGAGGCCATCGTGGTGATGGATGAGCAATCGGTGATCCGCTATTTCTCGCCGGGCGCCAGCCAGCTCTTCGGCTATCAACCCGATGAGGTCGTCGGCAAGCGGGTCGAAAAGCTGATGGTGGACGAGATCGCCGCCCAGCATGCCGGCTATGTACGGCGCTATATCGAGACGCGCCAGCCGCATATCGTCGGCCGCTCGCGCGAGGTGACCGGCCGCGCCAAGAACGGCCGCTCCCTGCCGCTCGATCTGCGCGTCGTGCCGCTGCAGATGGTGGGCCGGCGCTATTTCCTCGGCAGTCTGCGGGATGTCTCCGAACGCAAGCAGCGGGAATCAGCCCTTGCCGCCCTCACCGAGGAGCTAGCCGAACGCAACATGCGCATCGATGCGGCGCTGTCGCATATCGACGAGGGAGTCTGCCTCTACGACACCAACCTGAACCTCGTCATCTTCAACCAGCGCTATCTCGATCTCCTCGGCCTGCCGCCCGATGTCGTGCGGCCCGGCCTGTCGCTCTACGCGCTGCTCGATCTCAAGGTCGGCCTGGGACTGATCCGCGACGGCGAGGTGGCGCAGCTGGCCGAGCGCCGGGTCGCCATGGCGACGGCCCGCCGACCCAGCGCCCTGACCCTGCGCCTCGCTTCCGGCAATGTCATCCGCATCTCGCACCGCCCGCTGCCCGACGGCCGCTCGATCGCAACCTATGCCGATATCACCGAGCATGAGCGGGCGGCGGAAAGCCTGCGCGAAGCGGTGCACCGCGCCGAACAGGCAAGCCAGGCGAAGTCCAACTTCCTCGCCAATATGAGCCATGAGCTGCGCACGCCGCTGAACGCCATCATCGGCCTGTCGGAGGCCCTGGCGCTGGGCTATCGCGGCGGGCTGAATGCGCAGCAGACCGATTACCTGCGCGACATCCATGCCGCCGGCACGCATCTGCTCGGCATCATCAACGAGGTGCTGGACCTCGCCAAGATCGAGGCCGGCCAGTTCCATATGACGGAAGAGATCATCAGCCTCGACGATGTCCTGCGCCGCGCCCTGCAGGTGGTGGGCAGTCTGGCGCGGGCGGCCGGCATCCGCCTCTACCTGCAGCATCAGGACGGTCCGGCGCCGGGCCAAGCCGCAGCCGCGGCGGATGAGGTGGCGGCGCCGATCGATCCCGGGAGCTTGATCGATCCCGCGGCATTGCGCTTTCGCGGCGATCTGCAGGCGCTGAGCCAGGCGTTGATCAATCTGCTGTCGAATGCGATCAAATTCACCCCGCGCGACGGCCATATCCGGCTGCATTGGCAACTCGACCGTATCCAGGGCCTGCGCATCCATGTCAGCGACAGCGGCATCGGCATGAGCAGCGCCGATATCGAAGTCGCCCTGACACCCTTCGGCCAGATCGACAATGTCTATAGCCGCGGCCGCCAGGGAACCGGCCTCGGCCTGCCGCTGGCGAAATACCTGACCGAGGCCCATGGCGGGCAACTCTCGCTGGCGAGCGAGCTGGGCCACGGCACCTGCGTCACCATGCAATTGCCCTTCGACCGCATCGTCGAGCCGCTGCCGGCGCGGGATGACCTGCCGCAGGGTACGGCTAGCGACAGCGGCGGGCGGCGCGCCCTCCTCCGCCGACTGTCGCGGCGGTGAGCGCGGTGCTCAGCCGCCCCGGCGAATAAATGCCCTCAGCTGCGCTCCCGCCCGCCGCGCAGATCGCTCGGCGTCATGCCATAGAGGCACCGGAAGACCCGATAGAAGGTGGCGAGATTGTCGAAGCCGGGCAACGAGGAACGGATTGCCGAGCGAACCGACGAGCCATCCTGCTGCACCTTAATCGGATTTTGTAACGAGAGCTTGCAGAGCCTCTGTCTCTCGCGCCCATCGCCTTTCCTGCCGCCACCAATAGATAATGGCAAAAAGCGGAAAATGCAGGGTCAGGACCAGCGGGCGATAAGGTCCCCAATCAGCCCAAACGACTGGAAACTGGAGTTGAAAATTGTACCAGCTCCATTGGCCATCTATGCAATTGACGCTCCAACTGAACACGCCCCAAAGGATCGCAACTCGCCAGAGCCAGCGCCATCGAGGTAGAGGGTGACGCCAAGTTTGGACCAGCGTCCAGATGACAAAGGCAATATTGATGACACCAAGGCCAAGCGCCGTCAGACCCAGCCCGCTCAGCCGGCCTAGCCTGAAGGCATACATGTCCTCAAGTGACGCCGGCAGGATACTGACGCTGATGTCGGTGATGATCGGGTCCTGGTCATCGATATGGAAGCGTATCTGCACCAGACGCCATGCATTCTGGTAGTCGTATTCGAACTGCAGCTCGTATTTTGTCGTATGCTCCGGCGTCGTGGGCGAAGTGGGCCCGATCAGCAGCTTCTCCTGGGTATAAGTGGCACCGACTAGAATCACCTTCACCGGTGCTTCATGCGGGAACAGGGATGCCATCTGCTCCAGCCGGGGCCTTATCGGCCGATTTTGATAGATAGGGTCAAATTGAGAAACGATGTTGTCGAACGCGCCATGGACGAGCTGGTCGGCGACCTGGCGGCCTGCTTTGCCGCCCGGACCCGCGTCGATGCTGTCCAGGATCTTGCGATCCATGCACCCCGACAAGAGAGTAACCATGGCAATGAGAAGCAGTGCACGGCACATGTTCAGCATTGTACCGGCGCATGGTCCGACGTCGTTCCCCAACAGCAAATCCGCCCCCTATTTTCTGCCCAGAGTAGGCGAAAGACGGCGATGGGTAAATCGCCCTAGAGACCGGAATGTATCTACAAAGAAGCACCTGTCCCCAAGGAGACAGGTGCTGATGGAGGTAGGTCAGGCCGTGCGGGGCCCGGCGATTATGGTGGCCGCCCGTCTCAGCGCGCCGCCGTCCAGCCCTTGTATTCGTTGATGTTGTCGGCGGTGATCAGCACCGGATCCAGCAGCACCGTGGTCTCGGCCGGCTTGTTGCCGGCGAGGACCTGGACGCCCATCTCCAGCGCCTTGCCGGCCATGGTGAAAGGATCCTGCGAGGCCGAGGCCTTGATCATGGAATTGCCGCTCTTCAGCTCTTTCTCGATATCCGGGGCACCGTCGACCGCGGTGATGAAGAATTCCGTGCGATTGAGCTGGCGGGCCGCCAGTTCGACGCCGATCGCCGTCGGATCATTGATGGCGAAGACCGCATCCACTTTCTGGAAGCGGGTCAGCAGCGACTGGCCGACGGCAAGGCCGCCATCGCGCGAGCCCTTGGCGTCCTGATCCGAAGAGAGGACGTTGATGCCGGGATTCTTGGCGAAGACCTCCTTGCAGCCCTTGACGCGATCGACCACCGAGGTGACCTGCGGCCCGTTGACGATGAGGACATCGCCCTTGCCGCCCGGCAGATGATCGACGATGTACTGGCAGGCCAGCTCGCCGGCCTTGACGTTGTTGGTCATGACGGTGACATCGGCCCCCTTGGCGCCGACATCGAAGGCGGCGACCACGGCGCCGGCCTTATGGGCGCGTTCGATCGCCGGGGCGATGGCATTGGGATCGACTGCGTTCAGCATGATCACATTGGTGCCGGCGGCGATGAAATTATCCATCTGCGTCGACTGCTTGCCGAGATCGTAATCGGAAGATACCGAAGTCACCTGCACATCCGGGCTGATTTTCTTCGCCGCGGCGGTGATGCCGTTGATGGTGGCGACGAAGAAGGGATTGCCGAGCGAGCCGACGGAAATGCCGACCAGCTTCAGATCGGCGGCATTCGCCGCGGTAGCACCCATGCCGGCAGCCGAGGCAGCCAGCGACAGCATGGTGAGTCCAAGAAGTGATCTCTTGAAGCTCATGTTGAAGTCCTCCCCATTCATTGTGACGGATCGTTTCATCTTCCGTCGCGCAACCCGGATGGGCCGGGCTCCCCTCCCGGATGGGCCGGGTCCCACGCTTAAGGCGTTGTGTTGCGGCAGGA
>DATLJB010000231.1:0-6194 GCA_035539075.1 Terriglobia bacterium | reverse complement strand
GGCGAGGTCGCTGTTGCGCACGGTGGCGCCGATCCGCAGGCCGCCATCCGGCATATCCTCGATCCTGTCGAACGGCAGGCGGTTGATGTCGATGAGCTGGGTCGGCGTTTCCACCTGCAGCTTCATCAGGTCGAGCAGATTCGTGCCGCCGGCGATGATCTTGGCGCCGGATCTGGCGGCGCCGGCTGCGGCCTGGGCGGCCGTATCGGCGCGCTGATAGGTGAAGGCTTTCATATCGGCGCTCCCGCTGTCTGCTTGCCGGCGGCCTCTTTGAGGGCGGCGACGATGTTGGGATAAGCGGCACAGCGACAGATATTGCCGCTCATCCGCTCGCGGATCTCGGCATCGGTCAGCTCCGGCTGGGCGACCGTGAGATCCGGCGTCACATAGCTCGCCATGCCGGCGCGCGCCTCGTTCAGCATGCCGACGCCGGAACAGATCTGGCCGGAGGTGCAATAGCCGCACTGAAAGCCGTCATGCTCGACAAAGGCCGCCTGCAGCGGATGCAGGTTCTCGCCCTCAGCCAGGCCCTCGATCGTGGTGATCTGCTGGCCGTCATGCATCACCGCGAGCGTCAGGCAGGAATTGATCCGCCTGCCGTCCAGCAGCACGGTGCAGGCACCGCATTGGCCGTGGTCGCAGCCCTTCTTCGAGCCCGTCAAGGCGAGATGCTCGCGCAGGGCATCCAGCAAGGTGGTGCGCGGATCGAGGCTGAGCGTGTGGCTCCGGCCATTCACCTGCAAGGTGACATCGACCGCCGCCGGGGCGTCGCCCTCGGTCAGGCCGGTGGCCCGTGCCAGACGCGGCGCGTTGCTGAACAGCAGGGCGGTGGTGGCACTGGCAGCTTCCAGCATGGCCCGCCGGCTAAGCCGCAGCGACGGCAATCGCGGGCCCTTGGCGGAACCGGGTTCGTCCTTCTCGTCCATCATGTCACCTTTCTTCGCGGCTAAAGGCTCAACGCGAAATGCGAACGGCGCCGCGCTGCGGCCCGCCGTGATGCAGCGCCGGGCGGTATGGTCCGCCGGGGCGGCGATCTGCTGGCCGGTCACGAAGATGAATACCGGTCCAGGCGTTGGGTTCCGCCGGGCGTTAGGTTCCACCGCGAACAGCCGGCATCCGACATCGTCGTGAGACCGGCGAAAATGTCGGCCCAAACTCTGGCCGGAAACTTCAGCGCGAAAATGTCAAGACGATTGCATGCTAAAATGCGCCGCGCGGCAGCGCCACGATGCGGGTCGGCAAGCGGAAGCCACGACTGAGACGATCATGGCGTCAGCTTTTCGGCCGCCGCCGGCGGGCGAGGGCAAATCTCCCATGGCGCATTACGCCGGTCCAACGGTATATTCTGCTCATACTAAGCACGCTCGCTGCTTAATCGCCGTTCCTGGCGCTGCATCGCCCGCCGGCTCTCTGCCTGAACGCTCATTGCTCGCGTGAATATCCGCCGCTCCCGTCCGTTCCCAGGGGATGGTCTGCCATGGACCTGAAACAGCTCGAGTATTTCGTCGCCGTGGCGACCGAACAGAATTTCACCCGCGCCGCCGCGCGCCTGCACATCGTCCAGTCGGGCCTTTCCGCCGCCATCCGCGCGCTGGAGGAGGAGCTGGGCGCGGCGCTCTTCCTGCGCACCACCCGCCGCGTCGATCTCACCCCGACCGGCCGCGCCTTCCTGAGCGAAGCGCGCCGCGTGCTGGCCGCTGCTGCCGAGGCGCGGCAACTGGTCAACCAGATGCAGGGCCTGCATCGCGGCACACTGTCGATCGGCATGATCCAGGGCCTGTCGCCGCTCTTCGACGTGGCGGAGATGCTGGGGCGTTTTCGCGCCAGCTGCCCCCATGTGGAAATCCGGCTCGTTTCCAGCGGCTCGCTGCCGCTGATCGAAGGGGTGCGGGCGGGTGAGCTCGATCTTGCCTTCACCCAGTTCGTCGGCGCCATCCCGCCCGGCGTCAGCGCCTGGATGCTGGCTTGCGAACCGCTGGCCGTGGTCTGCGCGCCGGGCCACCGGCTGGCGGGGCGCGGCGATCTCGCCTTGCGGGATCTCCTCGAAGAGACCTTCGTCGATCTCCATCCCGACTGGGGCACGCGCCAGCTGATCGACCAGAGCTTCGCCGATCAGCATCTCGCGCGCCGCACCGGCTTCGAGGTCAATGACCTTACAACCCAGCTCGACCTCGTCGCCCATGGCCTCGGCGTCGCTTTGGTGCCCAAGGCCGTCATCACCAATCGCATCCGCCACCAGGCGCCCTACATCCTGGGTGTTGCTGAGCTGACCGAGCCAGAGATCTGCTGGGAGCTTGCCGTGGTCTTCGCCCATGACGAGAAGCGCCAGCCGGTCAGCGCCGTCTCCCGGCTGTTCCTCGATCTCCTGAAAGCCTCGACCGAAGTGCTGGAGGAAGCCGGCCGCAATTAGCAGGCCGCCTGCGCGCTCAGCGGATCGTCGCATGCACGTAATCGGCCTCGATGGTGACCGAGGGCTTGGCGCCCGGCGTATTGGGCAGCGCGCTGTCCACCAGGGCGGCCTTGGCGGCAACGGTGTAGCTGATCGGCGCCGCCTTGCCGAAACTGAGGTCGGCTGCCAGGCTCTGTACGGCGATGGCGATCGTTTCGTCCCGGCGGATCACGTCGAAGGCGATATGCGCCCGCATCGCCGCGCCGCGCAGATCGATTGCCGTGGCATGGCCGTCGAGCGCGACATCCGCCGCGCGGGCGGCAAGGGTGATCGCGGCGTAATCGCCGGAAAGCCTTGCCTGCAAGGCGTCCTGCGTGATCGCGACCGTGCCTTCCTTCGGCAGGTTGATGCGGATATCGTTGACGCAATCCGACAGGCCGAACCAGCTGGGACTCGACCAGACGTGGCTCGACCAGGCGGACGGGCGGACATCGACCAGCAGCGTCGATCCGGCGATCCGCATGTCGGTGGAGGAGGGGCAATCCTCGAAGAACCAGCTTGAATACCAGCGCGAGAACCAGCCGCTGCGGCGGCCCGCGGCAACCGCCCGGTAGGGCATATCCGCGGCCGTCGTCAGCTTGAGCGAGCTTGAGTCCCCGGTGATCTCCACCCGGGTGACATCGGCGGTGTCCAGGCCAGACGCATCGGGCGCGGCGGCGGCGCTGCCGGTCCTGCCGCGGGTGGCGGCGAAGACCACGGCAGCGGCCAGGGCGACGGCGAGGATGACACGGGAAGGGCGGCGCGGTTTCATCTGGCGGCTCCGACAGTGAGAGGTTGGGCGGAAGGTGCCGACCGGCCGGTCAGCGCCACCGATAACTGCCTGTCACCGTTGATTTCCGCGACCTCGATCGCGATATAGGTCGACCCGGATGGCGATCCGGGACATCATCGGGGCCTGTCTTCAACGCGACATTCACCGCGACGCTCGACGCGGCGCGAAGCGTCCAACCAGCCACCGGGTCATGATCTTCATTCCGCTGCCCTTCGTCGTCGCCCTGTTCCTCGTGACCTTCCTGGTGCAGATGATCCGGCGCGGCGAGGCATACAGGGACGAGGGTGGCGGCGGCTGGCGCGAGAACCGCTTCTTCTTCCTGCTGATCGCGGCCTATGCCCTGCAATCAGTCCTGATCGGCCTGCGCTGGGGCTATGAGCTGCGCGCCGTATTCCCGTTCCAGACCGTGCTCGCCGCCGCCATCCCCGGCCTCTCCTGGGTCGCCTTCCGCTCCCTGGCGAGCGAGCGGCCGCTGCATGGGCTGGCTTTGTGGCTGCATTTCCTGCCGCCGGTTCTGGTCGCGCTCCTGCTCGTGGTCTGGCGGGCGCCGATCGGCGCCCTCATCATCCTCTCCTTCCTGGGCTATGGCCTTGCCTTGGCCTGGCTGGCGCGGTCCGGGCCGGACGGGCTTATCGCCTCGCGCCTCGACGGCGCCATCCGCTCCTACCGCTCGCTGCAGGTCACGGCCTTCGCCATCATCGGCTCCGCCGTCACCGATATCGTCATCAGCTTCGATATGGAACGCAGCGGCGGCAGCCATGCCGGCGCCATCATCGCCGGCGGCAATATGCTGGCGCTGCTCATCCTCGGCGTTGCCGCCTCGGTCGCGGGCGCGCCGGTGGAAGGCGATGCGGCGATGGGAGATGGAGTGACGGCGGAACGCGATGTGGGCCGAAATGACGATCGCGGGTCAGGCAGTGACGATCCGGGCGAGGTGACTGCGACCGCCGGCGCGATCGATACCGTCGTGCCGTCGCCGGCAGGGGACGCGGCGCAGGATGAAGCAATCGTCGCGGCGCTCGATGCGCTGATGCAGGAGAAGCGGATCTACAAGGATGTCGACCTCAATCTCAACCGC
Source organism: Terriglobia bacterium (assembly GCA_035539075.1). Taxonomy (GTDB): domain Bacteria; phylum Pseudomonadota; class Alphaproteobacteria; order Dongiales; family Dongiaceae; genus Dongia_B. The sequence continues at coordinate 1,895 of DATLJB010000231.1, read as the reverse complement.
CTGGCGCGCCGCCTCAACCTGCCGGCGCGCAGCGTCTCCGGCGCCATCAACCGCCGGCACGGCATGAACGTCTCCCAATACGTCAACACCTACCGCGTCAAGGAAGCCTGCCGCCTGCTCAGCGAGACGGATGAGCCGGTCACCCGCATCATCTTCGAGTCCGGCTTCCTCACCAAATCCAACTTCAACCGCGAATTCCTTCGTGTCACCGGCAGCAATCCCAGCGCCTGGCGACAGAAGGCGAGCGAAGGGGCGGCCGCCAAAGCCGAAGCGCTATAGCGGGGATTCGCCTATAACTGGGATTCGATGGCGGCCTTGTCGATCACCGACCAGACCTCTTCGATCCGCCCGTCGCGAAACTCATAGAAGACATTCTCGGCGAACCGGACTTTCCGTCCATTGACCGGCAGCCCGAACAACAGGCCACGGGGGGTGCAGTCGAAGCTGAGGCGGCTGGCGATGCGCGGCGGCTCCGATACCAGCAGCTCGATATTGAACAAGAGATCGGGGATCGCGCGGAAATCCCCTTCGAGCATCTCGCGATAACCCGCCAGCCCGATCCGCTTGCCGTTATATCGCACCTCCGCGCCGACGAATTGTCCCAGCCTCTGCCAATCCTGGCTGTTCAGGCAGGCGATATAACTGCGATAGATATTGGATAGATCGGCTCTGGTCATGACCTGCACGCACCTTCATGCTGCACTGGTGGATGAGCAACGGCATGGAAGCCGGGCAACCCCGCCCGCTCGCCCCCGGCAAGCATGAAGCCTCTAGCCGATCGGCGCAACTCAGCCCCCGAGGCATCGCCGCCAACAATGCCCGTCATCAATGCATCAGCGTTTCATCGGTGCTGTGCGCGATCAGAAAGCAGATCTGCGCAAGCGCCACGGCATTTTCCGCTTTCGCCATCCGGGCGATCAGCGCCCTTGCGGCGACGCCGTCCTGCATCTCCACTTCTTCCAGCGCGCCGACCAGGTTCATGACGGCTTGGAGCGCATCGGAGAGCGCGGAACTCTCCGCGCCATCCTGCGTTACCGCGCGCCAGGCAGCCTGCATCCGGGCGTTCCACGAGCCATACAAGGTGCTGCGGTCATGGATGCAGTGATAGAGCGTCCACCACACATCTTCCTGATCCTCGATCGGCAGGCCGTCGAGGGCGGCGACGGCCAGTTGCGCGGCATTGACGATAGTCGGCATCGATCAAGACTCTCCGTGGCCGGCATCCCCTCCGAGAGCTTTCGCTATCGGGAGCAAGATCGTCTCATGATCGAGGCGGTCCTGCCAAGCCGGTCACGCAAGCAATCCGAAGCTGCACCGTCCTTGCATTGCTACTTATGCCGGCGGCGTGCTCTTACAGCAGCATCGGCTGCACCACCGCATCGGCGACGGCGGGGAGGGTGACGGTGACGGTGGTGCCTTCGCCGAGCGTGCTGTCGATCGACAACTTGCCGCCATGCAATTCGGTCAGCGCCTTGACGATGGGCAGGCCGAGGCCGGTGCCTTCGTGCTGCCGGCTCATGGCGTTGTCCACCTGGCCGAAGCTGCTCAGCACCTTGGGGATATCGGCGGCGGCGATGCCGATGCCGGTATCGCTGACGGTGATGGCGACATAGGCGCGCTGGCCGGCGAGGATCGGTGCCGGGGCGACGCTGACCGTCACCTTGCCGCCCTTGGGGGTGAACTTGACGGCATTGGTGAGGAGATTGGAGATGATCTGCAGGGCGGCGCGGCGATCGGCCCAGAGATCGGGGGTGGCCGGATCGATCCGGCTGCGCAATTTCAATTTGCCGGCGGTGGCGCGGTCGCGCACCAGGCGCATGGCGGAATCGATCAGGCCGTCGAGGCTGCAGCGTTCCTCGGCCAGCGTATAGCGCCCGGCCTCGATCTTGGAGAGA
>DATLJB010000230.1:0-40166 GCA_035539075.1 Terriglobia bacterium | reverse complement strand
GGGCCAGCCATGGTGGAAGACGATGGGTTGGCCCTGGCCCCAGTCCTTATAGAAGATCTGGACGCCGTCCTTGGTGGTGATCGTGCTCATGGTTTGGGCTCCTTTGTTGAGATCGGCGGGAAAGCTTGCCGCTTGGGTCGGTCCCGCTGTGATCGCCGCCGGCATTGCGACGGCGACGGCTAGCCCCAGACTGCTGGCCAGGATTTCGCGACGGGACGATCCAGCGGCGTGGTCTGGATCGGTGCTCGCCATGCAGGTTAGCTCAATGTTCTTGGGTTGTCAGTGGGACGTCCCACATCGACGCCGCATGGTCGCATTGAACGGCATCGTAAGCGAGTTCAGCGAGGGGCGACGACACAAATTGTCATCTTTCTCCGTTCCAGGGATGCCGGCGGGTGGTCCGGCATCCGGGTGTCAACACGGGGGCCACGGCTCAATGCGGGGGCGTCAGCACCGGGTCGCCCGACGCCTTTCGCAAGAGCCGGGTGGACCGTCGGCATAGGCGCCCGGGACCGCCGCCTGGGCCTCGCCGCCAGTCGTCGCCGTGAGTGTGCCCCCCGTCAGGGCCGTCAGGAATGATCGGCGTCCCGATGTGCCGCAATCATCACCACACATATCTGCTCTCCTTCTTCAGCCGGAAAATTGAAGTGCATGCCCAAGCGGGTGTCGACCGGACCATAATGACGGTTGTTAATGTCTCGAAGGACGGTAATCCGAGGATTTCGGCCATCGCACGGGACATCGCCTTTTCGTCTATCCGGGATTTGTGCTGCTCGACCTGACCGGTCCGCTCGAGGCCTTCTCGGCTGCCATGGAGACGATCCCGGCAGCTATCGCCTGAACGTCATGTCGCTTGAAGGGGGCACCATCGAGAGTTCCACCGGCCTCAAGGTGGTGACGGAAAAGCCACCCCCAGGACGATCGATACCCTGATCGTGGTAGGTGATTGCGCCCTGCCCGGCCGGCGCCACGCGCGGCGAGCGATTTTATTCGCGCCATGTCGTCAGCCGCGCGCCGTACGGCAAGCGTTTGCATGGGCGCGTTCCTGCTGGCGGCGAGCGGTATTCTAGATGGACGGCGGGCGACCACACATTGGCGCTATGCGGCGAAACTGCAAGCCGCCGATCCTGAGGTTACTTATTGTGTTTCATGCGAGGAGGAATAGTGCACCACCCTGGGCATATCTGCGCACTGGAAATCAATGGATTAGCAGAGTGAGAAAAGATTCAACGGCCCGAACTGCTTGTCGGGCCAAGCGGCCCGGCGGCCGCTGGCAACAGAGCTACGGATCCGACGATACATTCGCTATTGTGGTTCGGCCCGTCTTTTGGGCTAAGGTCCGCTGGGCGCAGCAGATACAATCAACAGCTACACGAACCTGACCGTATCGATACCGTGGAATCGCCCACCTGGTAACTCTAGCCGTATCGCGCAGCCAAGCAGTTATGACTCAGAAGTCGACAAGGTCGCCGCCCTTCAGATCCAGCATCTCTCTCGCCTCGCTCGGCGTGGCAATCTCATAGCCCAGCTCGGTCAAGATTACGCGGATCTTGGTTACTTGCTCCGCATTTGACGTAGCCAGCTTTCCCCTGCCGATATTAAGCGAGTCCTCCAGCCCCACACGTACTGACCCGCCCAGCATCGCCGCCTGGGTTGCGAACGGCATCTGGTGGCGCCCCGCCGCCAGCACGGACCAGCGGTAATCCGAACCGAAGAGACGATCCGCCGTCCGTTTCATGAAGAGAAGATTGTCGGCATCCGGCCCGATACCACCCAGGATGCCGAAGATCATCTGAACGAAAAACGGCGGCTTGACCAGTCCCCGATCGACGAAATGCGCCAAGTTGTAGAGATGGCCGACGTCGTAGCACTCATGCTCGAACTTGGTCCCGTGTTCTTCGCCAAGCGTCCGCAGAATGCGCTCGATATCCCGGAAGGTATTGCGAAAGATGAAATCCGCAGTGCCGCGCAGATAGGGCTCTTCCCAGTCATGCTTCCAGGAAGAGTAGCGGTCGGCGAGCGGGAAGACCGCGAAATTCATGGAGCCCATATTGAGCGAACACATTTCCGGCTTCACCCGCAGCGGTGCTGCCAGCCGGTCATCCAGCGTCATGTTGAGGCCGCCGCCCGTCGTCACGTTGATGACGGCATCGGTCGCCTGCTTGATGCGCGGCAGGAACTGCAGGAACACGGCCGGATCCGGTGTCGGCCGGCCGTCGATCGGATCCCGGGCGTGAAGATGCAGGATCGATGCGCCCGCCTCGGCCGCGGCGATCGACTGCGCGGCGATTTCATCCGGCGTGACCGGCAGAAATTCCGACATCGTCGGCGTATGGACACCGCCGGTGATGGCGCAGGTGATGATCAGTTTGTTTGCAGTCGCCACGGTCGTTTCTCCTTCGAACACGGATTCCTGCGGCCGCCATCCGCCGCACTGGTGTCTATTCCGGCTTTTCGAACGATTGCTTCACCTTGACGAGAGAGGTGATCGCTTCATCCCGCCAATGAACCAGGGCCGGTTGGTCGAGCCTGGAAATCTCTTCATCGACCGCCTGGATGACCCGTTGCCTCAGCCGTTCATCCAGGACAGGGCTGCCCAGCTTGGCCCAGAGCGAGCGTTGCATCGGTGAAAACTGATCGAAGAACGCCCGTATGCCGCCCGTCCCGCCGGCCAGGTGAAAGGTCAGGAAGGGACCCATCAGCGCCCAGCGTAGGCCCGGCCCCTCGGTCAGCGCAATGTCGATGTCGCGCAGACTGGCAACACCCTGGTCGAGAAGCGAGACGGCTTCGCGAAAGACCGCCGCCTGCAGGCGGTTGGCGATATGCCCCTCCATTTCCTTCAGCATTCTGATCGGCGTCTTGCCGACCCGGCTGTAGAAGGCGATCGCCTGCTCGATCGCTTCCTCGGTCGTGGCGGTGCCGCCTACCACCTCGACCAATGGAACGAGATGCGGCGGATTGAAGGGATGGCCGAGCACGACCCGTCCCGGATAGCGGCATTGTTCCTGCAGCCGGGAGATCTGCAGCGCCGACGAACTGGAGGCGATGATGACGCCGGGGCGGACGGAGGCATCGATCCGCTTCATGAGATCGATCTTTATCGCTTCCCGCTCCGGCCCGTTCTCTTGAACAAAGTCGCTGTCGGCGCAGGCGCGTTGCAAATCCGGGTCGAAACGCAGCCGCTCCAGAGCTGCATCAAGACGAGACGCATCGGCGTCGGATGCATCGGCACTTCTGCGAAGGCTGCTCAGCGCCGGCCAGGCCGCCTGCAAGAATTTGACAAGGCGCCCCTCCGCCGCTGGATCGGTATCGGTCGCCGTGACGCTCAGCCCCCGCGAGAGAAAGAGGGCCGCCCAGCTCGCACCGATCGTTCCGCAGCCGACGATGGCCACCCGGCGGATGTTCGCGGCTTCCAGAACCGCTGGTTGCTGATGTGTCATGGATGACGCGCACTCACTAGCACCGCCATCAACAGGGCCGTTTCGCTGCCCCGATTGACCCAGGCATGATTGGTGCCGCGCTGCACGACGACGTCGAGCGGCTTCAGATCGACCTCGCCCTCATCAAGCACCAGGGTGATTTCACCGGAGAGCAGGATGATGTAATCCACCGAAGGCGTCTTGTGCATGGCCGGGTGACGGGCGGTATCGGGCCGAAGATGCGCGCCATTCATGTCCGCAAACCAGGCGGCGGCAGCAGCCTCCCGTTCCGCTGTGGTCAAATGCGCGCTCGCCGATTCCGGCTCGATTTCGAAATACCTGAAAAGCGTGCCCCCGGCCGGCGGTTCCAGCTGGTTCGATCGTTCCGCGTTGTCCTCATCTCCATCATAGGTCGCAGGCGATCCGTCGGTGATCCAAAGTTCGGTCAGCACCGTTATCGTGTTGGTCGCATAGCCATCCTTCAGGACGCGGGACCGGCCATTTTTGTCGTTGGTGGTCACGATGCGACGGACTGGACGCAGTGACATTTCTTTTCTCCCTCGGGCGTCAGGTTTAACCGATGATTCTAAGATTCCGCCTTGCCCCGCAGGCCAAGAACGGCCGACAGGATCACGGCGCCGAAAATGATGCTGCGTACCGAGACGGGGACCGATGATCCGGAGAGGACGGTCGTCAGGGCCGTGAGGGCGAGCGCCCCGCCGAACATGCCGAGATAATGCCCCCTGCCGCCGCTCATCAGCGTACCGCCGACGACGACGGCAGCGATCGACGGCAGCAGATAGGGATCGCCCATATCGTTGAATGCCTGGCCGCTGAAGCCGACCAGCATGATGCCGACGACGGCGGCGCAGACGCTACTGACGGCGTATGTCGTCACAACTGTCGAGATGATCGGAACGCCGGCATATCGGGCAGCTGTGTGTCCGTTTCCGACAGCATAAAGGTATCTGCCGTAGACCGTCCGGCCGAGAGCCAATGTGGCGACGGCGACAAAGGCTACCAGCCCATAGACGATCGGCGTGATGCCGAAAAGCGAGCCGGTCATTACCCAGGTAACGGCTTCCGGCGAACGCCCCGCCGGTGTCCCGCCGCAATAGATGAGCGAGACGCCATATAAGATCCCGTTCATGGCCAGCGTGACGATCAAAGGGGAAATGCCGAAGACCGCCACAGCCAATCCATTGAGCGCGCCGACGACGGCGGCGACGGCGAGAACGGCGGGCAGCGCCCAATAAACCCCGGCGCCGTTGGCGACCGTCATCCCGGTCAGCAGAACCCCGGACAAGGTGATCATCGACGGGATCGACAGATCGAGCCCGCCGCTCAGCACCACGACGCCTTGCCCCAGCGCCAGGATGGCAAGAAACGACGTCAACACCAGCAACGAATTCAGGTAACTTCCGACCGACACGCGCCCGCCGAAGAGCAGCTGCGTCACCACGACGATGATCACGAAAGCAACGAATGACGGAAGCACGAAGCGCAGCGTTTCCACATTGATGCTGCACCAGCGCATGAAACGCGCGGACGGCAGGGCCGGATCCTGGCGCAAGTGCCATGACGCCTCGTCCGTACCGGCGGGTGCCGGCCTCTTCAATCTGACTGTCGATGCCTGGGGCAACAGCGCTTTCGCCGAAGCCATCAGGGTCGGCAGCAGGCCGGAGGAGCCACGCCCGATCGACAGAGCTATGGCCGCCAGGATGAGAAGCCCACCTTCGACGACGGTGCTGAAATATGGTGAGATGTTATAGACCAGCAGCAGGTTCACAATCAGCATGAGCGTGAACGAGCCGAAGACCGTTCCGACGCATCCACCCGTCCCCCCGGCAAGCGCCGTTCCGCCCAGCACCACAGCGGCGAAGATGGAGAGCAGCATCGGCGGACCAACTGTCGGATCTCCCGATCCGGTCTGCGCCGTCAGGAACACGCCGGCGGCACCATAGAACGTGCCGGCGATGATATAGGTGAGCAGGCGAATGCGATTGACCGGCAGGCCCTTCGAGAAGCTGGCGGCGGGATCGCTGCCGATCGCATAAATGCCTGTCGAGAAGGGTGAAAGCCGGATTAATCCCCATAGCAACAGGGCAAGCCCGAGAACGACCGCCGGCATCGGCACGACGCCGGGGATCGCGTCGCCGGTAAAGAATTGCGCGAAGGCCGGTTGCGCCGCACCACCGGGTTCATTCATCACCAGTAATGTCAAACCCTGGGCGATGAACATCGTCGCGAGGGTGGCGACGATCGGTTGCAGCCGAAAGGCGACCACGAGAATCCCGTTCGCCGCGCCGACCAAGGTGCCGGCAAGGACGCCGATGATTGTCCAGGCGACGATCGACGCGGTGCCGTCGCCCATATGGGTGACGACCAGGCAGTTCGACAGCGAGATCACCGCGCCCGCGGAAAGATCGAGCCCGCGACCGATGACAACGATCGTTTCGCCAATCGCGGCCAAAGCAAGCGGCGTCGTGGTCGAGACCGTACTGCTGAAATCAAAATAGCCGAAAGGCTGGGTGATACTGACCGCGATGATGAGAACGACGGCGGCAAAAGTAGCGAACGCCAATAGAAGCCCGCCATTGCGCGCGACATTTCGACGGAACCGATAGGGGTGCCGGGCACCATAGACGTCACTAGCCATGAATCACCTGTCGGTGGCGCCGATCATTTTGGCGCGACGAACCAAGCATCAAAGTACCGATATGCTCTTCGGAAATATCACCGCCTTCGCATAGCGCGACGATGCGTCCGCGATAGAGAACGGCGACCCGATGGCACAGGCCGACAAGCTCGGGCAGTTCCGTCGAATGAAACAGAACCGAGCCTCCGTCGGCGGCGAAGTCGCTGATGACCCGGTACATCTCGTGCTTGGTGCCGATATCGACGCCCCGCGTGGGATCAAAGAGCAGCATGATGTTGCTCTGCGCGAGCAGGCATTTCGCCAGAACGATCTTCTGCTGATTGCCGCCGCTCAGCGTCTGCGCCGTTTTATAGAGCGCGCGGGGATGAAGCTGCATTCGCTCGAAGATCCGGTCGACCTCCCTCGCTTCCCTGGCGGTATCGATCCAGCCGAATCTGGAGAAGCTCCTGATCGTGGGAAGCGCGGCATTCTCCCGGCCGCTTTGACGGATCGCCAGCCCCTGCGTCTTGCGATCTTCCGGCACCATGCTGATGCCAAGGGCGATCGCGTGACGCGGCGATTCGATGGATACCGGCGCGCCGTTGATCTCGATCTCCCCTTTCTCCAGCGGCGTCATGCCAAAGAGCGTGGTGAACAATTCGAGCTGCCCCATGCCCTGCAAGGCGGCGATGCCGAGGATCTCCTTGGGGCGGAGGGTCAGGTTGACGTCACTGAGGCGATGCCCGGATTTCAAGCCCTTCGCGACAAGGGCGGGTGCGGCAATATCATGCGAGGTTCGCGGCGGCTTCTTCGGGAAAGTCGTTTCTATCGCGCGGCCGACGATCAGCTGAAATACCTCGCGGTCGCTCATATCGGCGGTGTCGGAGGTACCGACAGCGGTCCCGCCGCGCAGGACAGTCAGGCGGCCGCAGAATTGCCGCACTTCCTGCATACGGTGGGTGATGAGGACGACGGTCGCGCCGGTTGCCTTGACCTCTTCCACGCGCTGCTCCAGCCATAGAACGTCATTTTCGGAGAGCGCCGCCGTCGGCTCGTCGAGCAGCAGGATTCTTGGCTTGCGGGCCAAGGCGCGGGTGATCTCGATCTTCTGCCGCACGGAAAGATCGAGGCCGCGGATTTCCGCGTCGGGATCGATGTCGCCGAGGGCAAATTTCGCCAATATGGCATCGACGATGGCCTTGCGCTTTCTGCGATTCTCGAACACACCCAGCCGTCTCGGGAAGTCCGGCATCAGCAGATTGTCTGCGACGGTCAGATCGGGAATTTGCGGCAGCTCCTGAAAGGCGGTTTCGATTCCAAGCTCGCTCGCCTGACGCGGGCTGGCGATTCCCGCGAGCTTGTCGAAGATGCGGATCGTTCCGCTATCCGGTGTCAGCAGGCCGGAGAGGATCTTGACGACCGTCGATTTTCCCGCGCCGTTCTCTCCTAAGAGCGCGTGCGTTTCGCCGCTTCCTATGGAGAACGATGTTTCATTGAGAGCGACCGTCGCACCGAAGCGCTTACTCAATTGACTGATAGCGATCGCCGAAGCCATTTCTACCACTGCATCTGCGGGTGCCGAGATGCCGGCCGCCCGCGCCTGCACGGGCGCGGACTGCCGGCGGTATTCATCACTGTTGCGGTTCGGGCTGGCCGGTCAAGGCGGCCTGGAAGCCGACCTCCGGCGTATCGGCGCTGTAGATCACCGAGAACCAACCGGACGGAACCAAAGCCGGGTCGAATACATTGCACCCCTGCTTCAGCTCGGCGAAGCTGCCGTCCTTGCACAGCTTGATGTTGTCGGGCGTGACGACGTCGAGGGGCATCACGGTCTTCTTGTCGACCTTCTCGCCCTTCAGCACCTTGAGCGCCAGTTTCAGCGCATAGGCGCCGGCCGCTGTGTGGCTTTCGATCGAGATGCCGGGCGCGCCGACCGGCGCATAGGGCTCGGTGGCCCCTTCGATGCTGCCCTTAGGCAACATCATCACCCGCATGCCGTTCGACCCTTCCGTGCCGCAAGGGATAAGCTTGGTCCGGCCCGCCTCCAGCTGCATCGACCACGACTGGACACAGGCGGTGGCCCCCCAGACGCCGGCGATGTCATCCCAGCTGCGGGTCGACATGACCTCGGTCAGCGCCTTGCGCGCAACCGCCTGGGACCACATGCCGTTGGGCTCGGCGACGATCTTGATGTCGGGATATTTCGCGAATACGGCCTTGGCGGCTTCGCTGCGCGCGGTGTCGACCGAGGTTCCCGCGACGCCGGTCACGAAGATCAGGTTGCCCTTGTAATTCATCGCCTTGGCAACCCATTCGGCGCTGGTGGAGGCGAGCTTGGCCTGATCCGTGACAACGTTATAGGCGCAAGGCTCGGTGACGTAGGAATCATAGGCGAAGACCACGACACCCTTGTCGCAGGCATTCTTGATTGCCGGATTGAGCGCCGTCGGCGAGATCGGATAGACGATGATGGCTTCGGCGCCGGCCTGGACCATCGCATTGATCTGCTGGATCTGGCGCTGCGCCACCGGGCCGGCGACCTGGATCTTGAGGTCCACCTGATCACCGTAGTACTTGGCCATGGCGGAAATCATATTCTGCGCCTCGGCCTGCCAGTCGTTGCCGACATAGCTCATGCTGAGAAACACCTTGTGTTTCTTATCCGCAGCCTTCGACGGTGTTGTCGCAAAAGCGAGCGGTACCGCCATCAGGCACATAAGTGCGATGGCGCCGAATTTGGCACGCAATCCCATTTGAATCCTCCCCTAACCCGTGGTCCGCGCCACGGCACGTTTCCTCTTATCGGCGAAGCCGGGCGCTTCAGACCTCTGTTTGCGACCAGGTCTTTTGGCCCAGTTCGGGCACATCTAAGGCTCGCCGGGGCATTGGTGTCAAGATAGTTGATCTGTGATCACAAATTAAATAGCACTTTTGAGGCCGTGCGTCGCGGGAAGGTAGGAAAATTTGCGCTCCGCTCACGACACTGGAGAACAAGGCCTTGTGCGAGAATCTGCTTGAAAGCTTTCCCTTGCAAAGCGCCGATAAGCTTCGCTACGGCGATACCGATCGCCAGGGGCACGTTAATAACGCGGTTTCTCGACGTTCCCCTAGAAACGGGTCGCGTGGCGGCGCTCTATGATCCGGCGGCACCGCTGGCCGACCCCGGATGCAGCTTCGTCGTTGCCCGTCTGACGATCGATTTTCTGGCGGAATCCTGTGGCCCGGCGAGGTTCAGGTCGGAACCGGGATTGCCTCGGTCGGCCGCAGGTCCATGCACAGGGAACAGGCCATCTTCCAGAACGGCAAATGCGTCGCGACGTCCCAATCGGTGATCGTGCAGATGGATGAAGCGCCCCGGAAATCTCAGCCGCTATCCGCAAGCTGCATGGCACTGCTGGACGCGTGGCGTTAGAGACGGCGCCCGGATACGGCCAGCCTTTGATACGGTCAGCCTTTGATATGCGCTTTCCGGCCCCGGGCATCCGGTCCGCCACCGGCCCTCATGTCGTCGCTAAGCGGCTTCGGGCTGGCTCCCCAGTTTTGCGACTCAAAATGATAGTGGTGGCGAAACCACGCCGCCGCGGCACGGATATCGAGTGCGAGTGCAAACCGCGCCCCTACCGGATCTCGGCGTTCCATGGCGTCGATCACGCGCTCATGCACATCGATGCCGCGCTCGAACATCACTTTTGAATCAGGCAGGTTCCGCACAAAAGCCAGGATCGGCCCGAAACGCAGCCACATTGACTCGATGATCTTCAGAAGCTCTTCGGAGCCGGCCGCCTGATAGACCGCAAAGTGGAAATGTTGGTTGCCCTCGAGCATGCCGCCCGAATCCTCGTCCGCCACGGCCTTACGGAAAACGTCATTGACCTCGCGCAGCCTTTTGCACAGTTCCGGCGTGGAGCGCAGCGTCGCACGCTGGGCGGCATATCCCTCGATTTCGGCGCGGATCCTCGTCCATTCGTCAAAATCGCTGGGAGACAGAGCCGCGACGCGTGTGGTGCGGTTGGGCATTTGCACCAGCGCATTTTCCGTCACCAGGCGCTGGACTGCCTCGCGTACCGGCATCGGGCTGGTCCCCAGGGAGAGCGCCAGCGACCGGATCGTCAGCGCTTCGCCAGGCATGAAGCGGCCTTGATAGAGCGCGTTGCGCAGCTCCTGATAGACCCTCTCCTGCACGGTGCTGACGTCGATCTGCCTAACTCTCTCGTCCATATCGCCCCTTTAACGCTCCTGCCGGTGGCGGTTCGATTGCGCCGGAGGTCAGGTTGTTTTCGCCAGATCCGGTGGCCAACCAATTCATCCGCTCAAAATCTGGATGCCGGCCGTCGCTCGGGCATCCGCTCAGCGCCACCAGACCGTTCTTTGCTCACACGCGGCAAGCCGCGCGGCAAGAAAATTCTTGTATCATAGCCAGATTATCTGTGATCAAATATTTTTTATCTTAGATATTGACCTGGTTTCGCTGATCGAGAATATTTGCCTTGCTGCCTGCTGGGGCGATGGCCGGGCCATGTTGGGGCTGTCTCCAGGAGCGTCGCTAAAGAGCTGCGGACACGCCGATCAACGTGCGGTCATAGACGTAGTGTGGGGAGGATCAAATGGCGCTTCGATCAATATCGGTAGTTGGAACTGCCCCCTCTGATCGGGCGGTTTGGCGGAAGAGATCTGCTTTTTTCGCCGGATGATTTCTGCAGCGTGATCGTCGAGCCGACGGTGTCGCTATCCTTTCCTCCGCATCCAATACAGCCGCAGAAGCACGCCGCCCAGGCGCGCATTGCCGTGGTGGTCAGTTTTAATCGGAGATGTGAATGCCAATTCCCGCCGGAGCGCCGATCCTCAATGGCTTGAAGCCAGATTTGCGCGTTGTCGTGACCGCGGGGGCTAGTGGTATCGGTCGCGCCATCGCGGACATGCTGATCTCCCATGGGGCACGGGTGCATATCTGTGACGTTGCAGATGAGGCGCTTGCCGAATTCGCGCAGGCCAATCCCACATGCGGAGCCTCAAAAGCCGACGTCGCTGACGAGAGCGATGTCGCACGCTTGTTCGACGACGTCAGAAGCGGCCTCGGCGGCCTTGACGCACTCATCAACAATGCCGGCATTGCCGGGCCGACCGGCGGGGTGGAAGAGATCTCCCTTACCGATTGGCGCCGCTGCATCGATGTAAGCCTCACCGGCCAGTTCCTCTGCACGCATTACGCCGTGCCCCTGATCAAGGCAGGCGGCGGCGGCGCGATCGTCAACATGTCCTCGGTCGCGGGTCGCCACGGCTATCCGTTCCGCACCGCCTATTCGGCGGCGAAGTTCGGCGTCATCGGCCTGACGCAAAGCCTCGCCAAGGAGCTTGGGCCACACAACATTCGTGTGAACGCCATCCTTCCCGGTGTCGTCGAGGGGCCGCGCATGGAACGCGTGATCCGCGACCGCGCCATGCAGCTCGCCATCAGCTATGAAGAAATGGAGAAGCGTTATCTCGACCTCATCTCGTTGCGACGTATGGTGTCGTCAGCAGATGTCGCGGCGATGGTCGCCTATCTGTTGTCGCCGATGGGAGAGAACATCTCGGGACAATCCATCGGCATCGACGGGAACGTCGAGACGCTGTGAATGACTTCTATCGGTGCTCCGCCTTCAGGCAGGCGGTGAAATGCCACGTTATCAAGGGGAGATGAGAGCGATGGTTGAGATAACCCAGGTCGTCGATTGCAAGAATTACCTCGGAGAAGGACCGCTCTGGGACGTCGAAGACGAGCTACTGTATTGGATCGACAGTTCGGCGGCGGAAATCTGGAGCTGTCGGGCCGACGGTTCCAACGTGAAGCGCTATTTCGTTCCCTTGCATATCGGCTCGATGGCGATACGCAAGGGCGGCGGCGCCGTTGTCGCCCTGTCCAACGGCTTCAGCCTCTACGATTTCAAAACGCAGAAGCTCACCCACATCAACGACCCGGAAGCCGACGAGCCCGAGAACCGTCTCAATGACGGCAAGGTCGATCGGAAAGGGCGTTTTTTCGCCGGCTATATGTCCTATGACCATGACCGGGAATTTGCCGATCGCGGCCAGAGGCCGGTGCGCAACTCCGCGCTCTATCGGCTCGATCCGGATCTGACGGTTCACCAGATCGATCGCGGCATCAAATGTTCCAACGGTCCCTGCTGGAGCCCCGACAACAAGACGTTCTATTTCTGTGATTCCTACGACAAGGTGATGTACGCCTACGACTATGACATCGAGACGGGCAATGCCTCCAACCGGCGCGTGTTCCTGACGGCGCACGACTACCCATGGACCTTCGACGGCTCGACGGTGGATGCCGAAGGCTATATCTGGAACGCCCATGTCTTCGGCGGCCGCATCGCCCGCTACGCGCCCGACGGCACGCTTGATCGCATGATCGAGTTTCCGGTGCGCAATCTGACCAGCCTCATGTTCGGCGGCCGGAATCTCGACATCCTCTATGTCACCAGCATGTCCCGTCCCGTGAAAGGTGTGCGGCAGACAGAGGCAGAGGCCGGCGGTCTCTTCGCCGTACATGGCCTGGGCGTGAAGGGTCTACCGGAACCACGCTTTGGCGGCTGAACGATTACCGTCCGGAATCGGGCGGCTGAGCGGCAAGTCAAAGAGTCGCCGAAGGGAAGCTCTTGATTTTCAAGGAATTGAGCTCCAAATCGCTGGATATCGCTTCCGACTGTGCCAGATTGTGGCAAGGACTTCGGCTTTCGTGACATGCTACCAGCCCGATTGGCGCGAAAAGGCCGCAGATTCCTGCCATCCACGCGCCGGTCACTCACGCCGATTTCAAAGCACTGATCCTCTACGCTGAAGCGACATCGTGGGGTCTGATCGCGGGTCATCGGAACTTGGCCGAGCGGCGGATTAGCCGGGCTATATGTTGTCACTTTTGGCAAAAAGAGATCATTCCCGTTCAAGCGTTCGACACTACTGAACCTGCATAAAAATGCACCGCGATTAGGCGCGCTATGATCTCCGATGGCCGCGAAGTCCAGGAGTCAAGTCTCGCCGCGTTGCCTGCGGAGGGTCAATCGCGTCGAATAACGGTGAACCTGCCATGTCAAAGACACAGGATCGAATGCCGCTAGACGCGCACCTTGAGCTGCGCCCGGGATCCGAGCTGCCGAGCTTCTACTATCGCGATACGGCCAGCAATTTTGCGATCAAGGTTGCCTGCTGCGGCGCTTACAGCGTGGCTGAACATGAGCACGACAACATCCAGATCGCGATCCCCCTCCAGAAGACCGTCGCCGAGGTGCGCTGGGTTCGGCGCGACGGCAGGGTGATGACGGCGGCGGCGCGGTCCGGACAAGTGATGATCGTACCGCCCCATCAGCGCCATGCCGTTTCGTGGCGCCGCCAGGCAAGTTTCGTCAATGTTCATTTCGGACCACTTGCCGGCGACGATACCGCCATCCTGTTTGACAGTGTGGCCGCCGCCGGCGAGATGCATGTCCTCCGCGACCCCTTTATCAGTGCCCTAGGCAAGAGCGTCGCAGCACTCGTGGCCGGCGGCGCCGACATCAATCCCGGCATCATGATGGGCTGGCGACTGCTGCTGGTCGAACACGTCGTCAGCAATTACGGACCACGCGAAGACAAGCGGGCTGATGAGCGCACCAGCCGACTGCGCCGCTCCCGTGTAAACTGCAATGCCACCGTCGGCCCTGTCATGCTCGGCGTGACCCAGTCCGAACTACTGCTGACACGCGCGCCCGACATGGCCGTCAATGGCCTCGCGCCATGGCAATTGCGCAAGGTGGTGGCGACAGTGGAAGCGGATCTGCGCGAGGATCACAGCGTCGCCGCTTTGGCAAATCTCGTCAATCTCTCGAAAAGCCATTTTTCCCGTGCCTTCCGGATTTCGACCGGTCTTTCGCCGCGGCAATGGATTATCCAGGCGCGGGTCAGGCTGGCGCTCAGCAAGCTTGCAGACTCCGAGGAGAGCCTGGCGCAAGTGGCACAGAACTGCGGCTTTGCCGAACAGAGTCATTTCACCCGCACCTTCACCCAGGTGACGGGCGTCAGCCCCGGCGCCTGGCGCCGGGCCAATCGCTTCTGAGCGGCGATCACCCCGGAAATCGCCGCCGCGATCACTCCGGTGATCGTTCGACCAAGGTTGGGGTCGCAGCACGTTTGCGCAAAGGACCGCATCCGCGATCAAGACAGCTGCGGCGTGGTTCTGCGAAAAACGTGAATGTGACATTGGCGGATGAACCTCGGCGATCACGCGACGCCGATCTGGCCGTCGGTGAGGCCGAAGTCGTGACCAATGCTATTTGCGATATGGGGATGATGATGAGGAAGACTTACCAGGCCATGATTATCGGCACGGGTCTTGCCGGCGCTTTGCTGGCGCTGACGACGGCCACGGCGACAGCGGCGCCCGTCAACTACGCCGTCGGTCCCCAATACGACACCACTCATGTCTATCTCGACCCTGCCGACTACGACAAGTTCATGACGAGCTTCCAGGCAACCTTCGGCGGTACCTTGTCGAAGCAGGTGGTGGCCACGGTGACCCCCACGCCGAGCAGCACGATCTCGCAGCTGGCGCTGACGCCGGCCGGCACGGTTTCGGCATTTGGCTACAAGACGCCGGCGCCATATCCGTTCGGCGCCGAGCGCACGGGCTATCTAGTCACCAAGCTGGACGAGGCCGTGAAGGCCGCGCACAAGGCCGGTGCCAGCGTCATCGTCGCGCCGTTCGACGATCCGATCGGCCGTGACGCCGTCATCCAGTGGCCGGGCGGGGTGAATATGCAGCTCTACTGGCACACCACGCCGCCCGATTACCCAAAGCTCGCGACCATTCCCGAGAACCGCGTCTACGTTTCGCCCGACAAGCAAAAGGAATTCGTCAAGGATTTCCTCGCTTTCTCCCAGGGCAAGATTGTGTCGGACGAACCGAAGGCGCCCGGCATCGAAATCGGTCGCGCCAATGACAGCTATCACCGCATCCGTATCGACTCCCTCTTCGGCAAGATGACGGTGCTGGCAACCGACGGTCACCTCCCCTACCCCTATGGCCTGGAGATGACCGGTTATGAAGTCGCCGATCTGAACGAGACACTGGACAAGGCCAAGGCCTCCGGCGCCAAGGTACTGGTGGAGCCCTATACCGCTGACCACCGCAAGGCAGCTCTGGTCGAATTCCCGGGCGGCTATATCGCCGAGATTCACGCCACTGCCAATTGAGGGGCATGTCAATGCGGGTCGATGACCTGCCCTCCGCGCGTGGCGCCGCATCCCGACGACAGCTCTCGATTGCGCTGCTGCTGGCGCTATCCGTCGGTGGTACTCAGCCGGCCCTTGCCGATGACACCCAGCCGCAGCGCCCCTCGATCCGCTCCAACCGCTGGGAGGAGGATTGGTCGGTATTCGCCGATCCGCGCCTCAGGACCGAGCCGCTTGATGCCCTCAAATACGTCCCGCTGATACCCGGCGATCCCAAGAGCTATCTCTCCCTCGGGGCTACCGTCCGGGAGCGTTACGAATATAATGATGCCCCTGCCTTCGGCACAGGTGGCAAGAAGGCCGACGGCTATCTGCTTGATCGGGCTCAAGTGCATCTCGATCTTCATCTCAATGAAAGCTGGGAGATCTTCACGCAGCTCGAGGATGACCGAGCCCCAGGCAAGAAGATGGCAGGACCGGTCGATGAAGACCAGATCGACCTGCGCCTCGCCTTCCTTGCCTATGACGGGGCGTTTGAGAATGGCGAACTGAAAGCCCGCATCGGTCGCCAGGATTTCGATTTCGATTTGCAGCGCTTTGTCTCATCGCGTGACGGCCCCAACGTCCGGCAATCCTTCGACGCCGCCTGGGCAGATTGGGAATCTGGCCCCTGGCGCGTGCTGGGCTTTGTGAGCCAGCCCGTGCAATATCGGAGCGGTACGCCGTTCGACGACTTCTCTGACCGCCATTTTCTGTTTCATACCCTGCGTGTCGAACGCCAGGTGCTTGGCACCAACGAACTTTCCGCGTATTACGCGCGCTACGAGCGCGCCGATGCCAAATTTCCCGATGCGGCCGGTGACGAGACGCGCAACATCATCGATGTCCGCTTCGCCGGCAACAGCGACAATATCGACTGGGACGTCGAGGCGATGGGCCAGCAGGGCAAAGTCGGGGCCAGCGACGTGCTGGCCTGGGCGACCGGCGCGCGCCTGGGCTACACTTTCTCGACAACGCCCTGGCAGCCGCGACTGGGATTGCAGATGGATGCAGCTTCAGGCGATACCCATCCCAATGACGGCCGCCTGGAGACCTTCAACCCGCTGTTTCCCAATGGCTACTATTTCTCCCTCGCCGGCTATACCGGCTATGCCAATATCCTGCATGTGAAGCCGTCGCTGACCTTGAAGCCATTGCCAGGCGTTTCGATCATGGGAGCGGTCGGCCTGCAATGGCGCGAGACGACGGCGGATGCGGTCTATGTGCAGCCGAATGTGCCGATCAAGGGAACGGCCGGCGAAGATGGCAGCTGGAGCGGCCTTTATGAGCAGCTGCGTATCGACTGGGCGATAACGCCATACCTCTCCAGCGCCCTCGAGGCCGTGCATTATGATGTCGGCCAGGCGATCAGACGCGCCGGTGGTAGCGACTCCGATTATGTCGGCGTCGAATTGAAATACAGTCTGTGATCGCCACGGTGCGGCTGCTGCCCTGATCTACGCTCGTGCCGTTCACCCGTCTTGGCGGCGATCCGTTAGCGCACAGGGTTCCGTATATATTACGCCCCGTTTGTCCAAAACGTCCGCGTTGCCTTCAAGAGATCGAGCCCCTTTTCAGAAATAGTTGCTGG
The DNA here is from genome assembly GCA_035539075.1 of Terriglobia bacterium. GTDB lineage: Bacteria > Pseudomonadota > Alphaproteobacteria > Dongiales > Dongiaceae > Dongia_B. The sequence continues at coordinate 23,281 of DATLJB010000230.1, read as the reverse complement.
CCTCGGAAGGGCGAACATCGTCGCCTCCGGACCCTCGGTCCTCGCGGAAGAAAATTCATATATCGGAGAAGAAAAATGACCATCAATTTTGTGACCGTGAAGGACGGAACCCGCATTGCCTACAAGGATTGGGGAACGGGACGGCCCATCGTCTTTTCGCATGGATGGCCGTTGTCGGGCGATGCGTGGGATGCGCAGATGCTCTATTTCGGCCAGCTCGGCTACCGGGTGGTAGCCCATGACCGGCGTGGCCATGGTCGTTCCGATCAACCATGGAATGGCAACACGATGGACCAGTATGCGGATGACCTGGCTGCCGTCATCGATCACCTGGACCTCACCGATATGATCATGATCGGCCATTCAACCGGCGGCGGCGAAGTCGCTCGCTATATTGGCCGGCACGGATCGAAGCGGGTTGCCAAGGTCGTTCTGGTAGGTGCCGTCCCGCCGCTCATGCTGAAAACGCCGGCCAATCCGGACGGCGTGCCGATGGAAGTCTTCGACGATACTCGCAAGGGTACTGCGCTCAACCGGTCACAGTTCTTTAAGGACATCTCGATCCCGTTCTACGGCTTCAATCGCGAAGGCGCCAAGATAAACGACGGCCTCCGCGATTCGTTCTGGCGCATGGGAATGCAGGGCAGCATCAAGGGCGAATACGATTGCATTCGGGAATTTTCCGAGATCGACTACACGGACGACCTGAAGAGAATCGATAAGCCGACACTGGTGATCCATGGCGGTGACGACCAGATCGTTCCGATCAAGGCCTCAGCTGAGAAAGCGGCCAGGATCTTGAAGAATGCTAGGCTGCTCGTCTATCCCGGCGGATCACATGGCCTCGCCCAATTGCAGGCGGAGAAGTTCAACGCCGACGTCCTGGAATTCATCAAGGCGTAAATGGACAACGTCGGCTGGGCTTCAGACCAGCCGACGTTCCCGCCTGCCTGACCGTCGATGCCCTATACTCACCCTCATCAGGTTCCGGGCAGAGTCTACATTCCTTGGGGTCTGTATCGATGGTCCCGCAATCGGCCCAAAAGCGACGGTAGCGTCGCCCGTCTTGCTATAGGACGCCGATCGCCGCTTTGATCTTCGCCGCGCTGAGGGGCATATCGCGCAGCCGAATTCCCGTCGCATCCGCGATTGCATTCGCCAAGGCTGCCGCTGTCGGTCCTTGCGCCGCTTCCGCCGTGCCCAGAAACGGCATGTCCGGCTGGTTGACAATGTGGACCTCAACGGAACCGGGTACTTCCTCGAAGCGGAAAATCGGATAGGAACTCCAGTCGAAACCCTTGCGCGTGTCGGCATCGAATGTCATTTCTTCCCGACTGCTCCAGCTCAGGGATTGTACGATCCCGCCCTCCACCTGATTTCTGATGCCGTCGGGATTGACAGCCTGGCCGCTATCAACCGCCGCAACGACGCGCCGCACGGCCAAATTGCCTGTCTCGCGATCAATCTCGACCTGCAAGAAGACGCAACAATAGGCGCCAAGGTTCTTATAGCGCGCAAATCCCATGCCGCTACCAATGCGACCGTCGCCTGGACGCCGCCCCGACCAGTCGAATTTCTCGGCCGCCAGTTGCATGACGGCCCTGGCCCGCTCATCCTTCATATGGGCAAGACGCAAGGCCAGGGGATCGATCCCGCCTGCTTTCGCCAGTTCGTCAAGCATGCTCTCGATCGAAAAGACATTCAGATGCGCGCCCAGTGAACGCAGGGCGGAGACGCGGATCGGCATGTCCTTCAGGAAGTGATAGAGCACATGCATATTGGGCAGCGCATAAAGCGGATTCGAATTGCGGCTGCCGTCCCCTTCCGGCATCGGGATGGGCTTTCCCTCCGGGACTGGAAACCCTGGTGTCACCTCGCTCCCGGCCAGAACACCGCCGGCACCAACCGGCCGGTTGTTATGGGGATTGCTCCAGACTTCGTGTCGCCAATCGACAATGACATTGTTGGTATCAAGTGACGCCCGCAATTCAGTTACCATTGCCGGTCCAAGCGGCTCCCACCCGAATTCCTGCTCTCGCATCCATTGCAGGCGTATCGGCCTGCCGGGAAGCTCCTTGGCGATGACGGCTACGTCCGCGGAAACGTCGTCGGCGCCGTTCTGGCCGTAGCACCCCGCGCCCTCGACATGGATGGCATGAACCTTCTCTTGCGGCAGGCCGATCAGCTCCGCGACGACGCGATGGACGTCGAACGTGCCCTGGCTATGCGTCCAGACCGTCATCATGCCATCCTCGAAATGCGCCAAGGCGCAGGAGGGGCCGATCGATCCATGACTGATCCAGGGCCGCGTATAGCGGGCTGAAACCGTCTTCACCGCCGGCGCGACCGGAGCGTTGGTATCGAGAATGACGATTTCCTGGGTCGGCAGGGCTTTCAGCGTTTCAACCACGCCTTTTCCTGGCAGCGGCTTGGCGACACGCCGGAAAGCGCCCGCCTGCAATTGCCGCATGGCCTGGATTGCAGTCCATTCCTTCTCCGCAACAACCGCCATGAACGCGCCCTTCCGAACGACCTTGACGATGCCCGGCATGGCAGCGACCAGGTCGATATCCGTCTTGTCGACTTGTGTGCCGACGCTCGGACCGCGCACCACCCGCGCATGCAGCATTCCGGGCAGCCGCATATCGTGAATATAGGCGGCACCGCCAGTTATCTTGGCTGGAATGTCGACTCGGGGCAATTCCTTGCCAATTGAGCGAAAGACCGATGGCTTACGAAGAGGCGCGTCGGGGATTGCCGTAACATGCAGCGACATGGTCGCTGCGATTTCACGGTAGGAAACCACCCTGCCGTCCGGCGCTTGCAATGAGCCGGTACCGGTCGTCATGACATTGATCGCAGATACACCCCATTTTTCGGCAGCTGCTGCGCAGAGAAGCATTCGTACATTCGCGGCGGCGTTACGAATGGCCGTACCGCTGTCCTGCATGGAATGGCTGCCGGCGGTCAGGCCCTCATCGGGCGTAAGAAGGGTATCCGCGGTTACCAGATGAATCGCTGCCGGCTCCACATCGAGTTCTTCAGCGGCGACTTGAATGAGCGCGGTCTTGATTCCCTGCCCCAGCTCCACCTTTCCGGTAAAGACGGTAATCGGCCGATCTTCTTCTATCTGAATCCAAGCATCCAGAAATGGATGGCTTTTCAGGCTTCCAGGAAGATCGGGAGCAAGCACAGCAGGCCCGGCACCACCTTCTCCCCCGCCCGATTGCTGCGCGAAGGCGCGGCCTGCAAGCGAGAACGCGACAACCAATCCAGTTGCCCCCAGGAATCCGCGCCTCGATAGGCGGGCAGGGATGGGCGACATCATTGCACCGCTCCGGTTTCGGTTCGGGCATCCTTCAACATGATGGCCGCTCGCTTGACTGCGCGGAGGATTCGCATATGGGTGCCACAGCGGCAAAGGTTCGTTCGCATATAGGCCCTGATTTCGGCCTCGCTCGGATCCGCATTGCGCTCGAGAAGCGCCTGCGCGCGCATAATCATTCCGGCGATACAGTAGCCGCATTGAGCAGCCTGCTCCTGCTCGAAGGCCGCCTGCAGAATGCCCGGCTTGTCGAGAGTTCCAAGCCCCTCGATTGTCCGGACGGATCGGCCGCCGATCGCCGCGACCGGCGTCACGCACGAGAAGACCGGCCTGCCATCGACATGCACGGTGCAGGCGCCGCATTGGCCAAGCCCGCATCCGTATTTCGCGCCGTTCAATGCAAGATCGTCTCGCAAGACATATAAGAGCGGCGTCGCTGGATCGGCATGAACCGAGACAGAGCGGCCATTTACCTTGAGTTCGATCGTCATCGGCCTTCTCCCGATTTGCGTATATCCGTGATTCTTGTCGCGACATCCTGCCAGGCAGGCCTATCACTGAAGCGGGCACGCAGATAGTTGACCAACCCGGCGATCTGCTGATCCGTCAGCGAAGCACCGAATGCGGGCATATAGGGTGTTCTTCTGTCCAAGGGCGAGACAACGCCGGATAGGATTGCCTGTGCGACATTGTCCGGCGCGCCCAGTTGGATCGATGTGACGTTGGCGAGGGCCGGACGTCCCTGCCCCATCATCGGCGCACCCCGGTCATGACAGCCGGCGCAGGCGCCGGCGAAGAGGGCAGCGGCTTCGGGGAACTGAGCCGCTGCCGCCTCTCGACGATCCACTGGCTCAGAAGATGTCACTGCCGAGGTCGTGCCGGTCATCCTGGAAGCAATGTAGGTCGCAATTGCCCGCACATCCTCTTCCTGCACGGCTGCTAGATCCCGCACGACTGGCCCCATCGGACCGGCCGCCACCGAATGGCGCGCTTCCATACCGGTACGTAAGTAGACAAAGAGGCTTTGTGCTGTCCAAGGCTCCTTGCTTGGATTCCGGCCGTTCAAGGGCGGCGCCACCCAGCCTTCGGCAAAGCCGCCGCCATAGGCACGGCTCACTTCTTCGCCGCCGGCGAGATTGCGCGGCGTATGACAGCCGCCACAGTGACCAAGCCCTTCCACCAGATAGGCGCCGCGGTTCCAATCGGCTGACTTTGACGCATCCGCGACGATCGGCCCCTGGCGCAAAAAGAGCAGCTTCCAGCCGGCCAAGAGCGGGCGAAAGCCCAAAGGTGGGATCAGGTCATTCGCCGGCGCCTCTGCATGAACCGCTTCGCGCATCATCAGGAAGGCATAGATGGCGCGCAGGTCGGTATCACTGACATGGGTAAAATGCTCGTAGGGCAAGGCGGGATATAGATGACGGCCGTCCTGCGACACACCTTTTCCCATTGCCCGCCTGAAGGCTTCGAAAGACCAAGAGCCAATGCCTGTCGCCTCGTCCGGCGTAATGTTGGTGGTGTAGAGGGTGCCGAACGGCGTCGGCAGCGATCTGCCGCCAGCATAAGGCTTGCCCCCTTCCACCGTATGGCAGACGATGCAATCGCCAATCGCGGTCAGCCTGGCACCATCGGCCACTTGCCGCCGATCGAAGCTCGTCGCGGCGGGCCGCGCGATCGGCTGAATTCCGGGCTGGTAACTGATACCGAGAGCCCCTACGGCGCCAAGGATGACCGCCACGGCGGCCAAGCGCATCAGTTTTTTATTCGATCGCATCAGCTGCCTCTGCAAGCCCCTCTCGCACCAGTCAGTGCCACAATGATGACTTGCGCGTTCCAAATCTTGAGAGATCGTGCGGCCGCTTGGCATTTCCTGCTACCCGCTTGCAGGCCGACAAAAGTGAGGTTGGCTGACGCTCCTGCTCGTGTTGTGCGTCTGCACCTACGCCCTTCCTTGAAGAAATTTGCTCCGATTTTTCGCTCCGTGCTGAAACCTGCACCAAGCACGCGCCGATACGCGCGCATGCCATTGCCAAGCGGGAGATCGTGATCAAATCATCCATGCCAACACGGGCCCGCTATTCGGACTGTGTCAATCAAGCTGGAGCGACAGATGACGACCTCGATAAGCGGCCACACGATCCAGGCGAACGGCATCCGCCAGCACTTTCTTCTGGCGGGCGAGGGGGCGCCGGTTGTCCTGCTTCATGGCTTCCCGGAAACCAGCTATGCCTGGCGACATCAGGTCCCGGTACTGGCCGAGCAATACAAGGTCATCGTTCCCGATCTGCGCGGCTATGGCGAGACGGACAAGCCAGCGCATGGCTACGACAAGCGCAACATGGCAAAGGACATCCGGGAACTGATTTCGGCCCTGGACGTCGATCGTATTGCGCTGGTCGGGCATGATCGCGGTGCGCGCGTGGCCACCCGGTTCGCCAAGGACTATCCCGATGCTGTCGATCGATTGGTGGTCATGGACAATGTTCCAACCCGCATTGTCGCCCGCAGTCTCAATGCCGAGATCGCCAAGGCATATTGGTTCTTCCTATTCCACCTGGTTCCAGATCTTCCCGAAGCGCTGATTGCCGGCCGCGAGGATCTCTGGTTGAGACATTTCTTCGCAGACTGGTGCTACAATCCAAACGCGATCACCGGCGCCGACTTCGAAGCATATGTCCAGGCATATCGCCGGCCAGGTGCCGTTCGCGGCGCCATGGCCGATTATCGCGCCAACCGCGAGGATGTCGCCCAGGATCTTGTCGACGCCAATACGAAGATCAAATGCCCTACCTTTGCAATCTGGGGCGAGGATTTCCACGCTGTCGGAAAACTCTTCGACATGAAGGCCGTCTGGGCGGAAATGGCGGAGAACTTGCAGACCGCACCCATCAAGAATTGTGGCCATCTGCCGCATGAGGAGCAGCCGCAAGTCGTCAACAAACTGCTGACCGACTTTCTGAAGGGCTGGCGCGGCTAACCCTGGATCAAGGCTCTGACACCGATACCGGCCGGTCTGCCCTATTTCCCGACAATATTTCGGATCAAGCGCTGCTCAAGGCCGGTCGCGCAAAAGGAAATGAAAATGTTGCTTAAACGATTGCCCCGCAGGCTCTCTTTAGTCGCCGCAATTATCGCATTCACCCTATCCACCTCGGCGTCCGCCAATGCACCGCAGATCCGCTCTCAGGCCCCCGGCTATTACAGGATGATGATCGGAAATTATGAGATAACGGCGCTGCTGGACGGCACCCACCCTTTCCCTCTTGAGACGGTGATGACCGAGCAATCGCCGCAAGGGAGCAGTGACGAGCAGAACTACTACGACAAGGACCGTCAACGGGCTGATCATTTGCTCGCGGCGACCTTCCAGAAGGTGCCGCCCGAGGGCTCGATCAACGCTTTCCTGGTCAATACGGGATCCAAACTAGTCCTGATCGACACCGGTGCCGGGACTCTCTACGGGGAATGCTGCGGCAAGCTGGTCGAGAACCTGGAAGCGGCGGGTTACAAACCCGAACAGGTCGACGAGATCTTGCTGACACACCTGCATATGGACCATGTCGGCGGCCTCGCCCGGAACGGTAAGAGGGTGTTTCCCAATGCCATCGTGCGGGCCAACAAGCTCGACACCGATTATTGGCTCAGCGAAAAGGGCGAGCAGTCGGCGCCAACCTTTCTTCATGCGATGTTCGAGGCCGATAAGGCGGTCCTGGCGCCTTACATCCAGGCCGACAAGCTGGAGACCTTTGACGGCGCCCAGGAGCTGGTGCCCGGAATTCAATCCGTGCCGGCGCCAGGCCACACCCCCGGCCATACGGCTTACAAGATCTCGAGCGAGGGGCAATCGATCCTGATTTGGGGCGATGTCGTCCATGTCGCTGCTATCCAGTTTCCCGAACCGAGCGTCACCGTGAAATATGACAGCGGCCCGGGACAAGCTCTCGCTACGCGACGGGCAGTCTTCTCCGAAGCCGCCAAAAGCGGGATATGGATCGCTGCAGCCCATATCTCTTTTCCAGGGTTCGGCCATATCGCTCTCCAGAATGGCAAATATGTCTGGGTTCCTGCCAACTATTCGACGAACCTGAGCGGGAAGACAAACTAGCATACAACGGCGGCGAACGATGCCGCTCGCGATCGCCGGGCAATACATGGTTGCAAGAGCTCAGAGAAGGCAGGGTTACTTGAACGATGCCCAGGCCCGACTGGAATTCCGGCCGACATAAGCAATGACTGCAATGACCACCAGTAGGAAGAATGCGGCCAGCAGCGCAAAGCCGGTCTCGGCCCGCAAGACGAGGAGGCCGCCGATCAGCGCGCCGGCAAACATGATAATCACCGAGGCGATGCGCCGTATCCGGCTCCCGGCCGGAGGCGGCAGATCCGCAGCAAGGCCGGTCAAGGTAAGTGTGAGCACGGTGGTCGTGAGATCAGGCACCGCCAGCCGGCGCACGACGGCGTTTTGAGCACCCATCATCAAGCCGAGCAGGATAATAAGGCCATAATGACCGGCAGCAGGATCCAGCTGCGGAGCGAGAAGGTTCAGCATCCAGGCGGCGGCCATCAATAGGCATTCCAAGGAGATAGCCAGCCAAAAGAGGCGGCCGCGATGGCTGGCCTGCCGCCGGCCGGTGAGACCGCCGGCATAGGCGCCGGCAAGAAATGCGGCAATCGCGGTCAATGAGGCCGGGACCGAGAAATCTGTCACCCCGGCTGCGGCGAATCCCAGGAAGACGACGTTCCCCGTCATATTGGCGACGAAGACATGACCGAGCCGCAAATAGCTGATCGCGTCGATCATGCCGGTCAGCAATGTCAGACCGAGCAACAGCACAGGCAAAGGCCCATGCCGCTCATCGATCATCGCGAGGCTGCGCAGAAACCCACCCGATCTGCTTTCGCTATTCATTCTGCGCTCCAGATCCGCCCTTCCCGATCAAACCGCCCAGCAGGCGCAGCCGAGCGCACCCCAGAAGTCCTTGAGATCGGCAACCGGCAGGCGGCTGGACCAAGCGGTTGCATGGTCATGCCCGTGCACGCTGCATTGATGGGCACAGCCACAGTCGCCGGCCGCCACACGATGAAGCGCCTGGCTATTTCCGGGCGCATGGTCCGCCCAGGCTCCGTAGCCACCGAAACGCCGCACTGGCGACCAGTCCGGCATCGCCGGCGGTACTGGATTGTCATCAATCTCGGCGAAATCGCCTGCACCATAGACGACCTTGCCGCCAAGCATGGTGAGGTCGCTGGTGATATCGGCAATCTCGCTTTCGGCGCAAGAGAAGTAGTCCCGGCTCGGGACGATGATGTCCGCAAGTTGACCCACGGCGATGCGGCCTTTCTTGCCGACCTCATTGGAGAACCAGGTGACGTTTTCTGTCCACATCCGCAAGGCAGTCTCGCGGTCAAGACAGTTCCGGCGTGGATAGAGCTTGAGCCCGCTGACGGTACGGCCGGTGACCAGCCAGGCCAGCGAGACCCAGGGATTATACGATGCAACGCGGGTCGCATCGGTGCCGGCCGAGGTCTTGACGCCGCTTCTCAGGATGCGGGCGACAGGCGGCGTTGCCTCGGCGACACCGGCGCCATAGCGCTCGACGAAATAATCGCCCTGATAGGCCATGCGATGCTGCACGGCGATGCCGCCGCCGAGGGCCGCGATCCGGTCGATGGACTTTTCGGAAATGGTCTCGGCGTGGTCGAAGAACCAGTTGAGGCCGGCGAGCGGAATATCACGATTAACCTTCTCGAAGACATCGAGTGCCCGCTCTATGGTCTCATCGTAGGTCGCGTGCATGCGCCAGGGCCAGCGGTTCTCGGCGAGGACGCGGACCACTCCTTCAAGCTCGTCTTCCATCTCCGGCGCCATATCGGGCCTCGGCTGGCGGAAGTCCTCGAAATCGGCAGCGGAAAAGACCAGCATTTCGCCCGCGCCATTATGGCGGAAGTAATCGTCGCCTTGCTTATAGGTCGACGTCCTGGTCCAATTTAGGAAGTCGTCCTTTTCCTGCTTCGGTTTCTGGGTGAAGAGGTTATAGGCGATGCGGACGGTGAGGTGGTTGTCGGCCGCAAGCTTCTCGATGACCTTGTAGTCCTCGGGATAATTCTGAAAGCCGCCGCCGGCATCAATCGCGCCGGTGACGCCGAGCCGGTTCAATTCGCGCATGAAATGGCGGGTCGAATTGATTTGATATTCCTCCGGCAGCTTCGGCCCTTTGGCGAGGGTAGCATAAAGAATGCCGGCATTGGGTTTCGCCAGCAGCAGGCCGGTCGGATTACCGGCACTGTCACGGAGAATCTCCCCACCCGGCGGGTTGGGTGTATCTCTGGTATAGCCGACGGCGCGCAAGGCAGCACCATTGAGGATCGCGCGATCATAGAGGTGCAACAGGAAGACAGGGGTATCCGGCGCGATCGCGTTAATCTCATCGATGGTCGGCAGGCGCTTTTCGGTGAATTGCTGTTCGGTGAAGCCACCCACGACGCGCACCCATTGCGGCGGCGGGGTGATATCGACCTGGCGCTTCAGTATCGACATGGCGTCGGCCAGTGAGCGCACCCCGTCCCAGCGCAGCTCGAGATTGAAGTTGAGGCCACCGCGGATGATATGGAGATGATTATCGATCAGCCCTGGAAGAGCGCTGCGCCCCTGCAGGTCGATCAGCCTCGTCTTCGGTCCAGCCAGGCGCACGATCTCGTTATCAGGCCCCACTGCCAGGAAGCGATTGTCTTTGATCGCGACTGCGCTGGCGGTCGGGTTTGCAGGGTCGAGGGTGGTAAAGCGCCCGTGGTGCAATATCACATCCGCGGTATCAGTCATATCTCTTCCCATCTTCCAGAGTTTGATAAGTAGCTTCCGGCAACCGGCAAAAATAGGGGAGCAGGAATCATCCGCGCGTCATGGTATTGCCTTCGGATGATTCCTGCCGGGCCTGATCGACCGGCACCTGAGCCTTGGGGAGATGGCCAAAGACGTGTGGTTTCACCTGGTGGAACCAAGACAGGTTAATTGGCTCCCCCAGCCAGATACTCTTGGCGAGAGGCGGAATTTGTTCGCCAAGCAAGATACCCAGCAAGCCAATCAGGGCGATAACGGGCGGCGCGGGCGAGCGAACATTGATGAGGTTATAGATGGCCCCCACCAAGATTCCCGCCGCGAGCGAAGCCAAGTAGACTTTCATCGGTGCCTCACTTATGGGCAAAAGAGGCGCCGGGCCGAAGCCCGGCACGGACCATCAGCCCTCGTGGGCGCCGAACATGGACTTTGCGTAAATGATGCCAAGACCATAGGAGCCGCCATACTTCTTCGCGATGCCGGTGGTCATGTCATAAGTCTCGGTGCGCGCCCAATCCCGCTGCAATTCGAGCATATATTGGAGCGAGGTCATCGGCCTCACGCCGGCCTGGACCATACGGTCCATCGCCCGGTCGTGCGCTTCCGTCGATACGTCGCCACAGGCATCGGCAATGACATACACTTCAAAGCCCTGGTCCAGCGCCGAAAGGGTCGGACCAACGATGCAGACCGAAGTCCAGAGGCCGGCGAAGACCAGGCGCTCCTTGCCGATCCGGTTGACTTCGGCGATCACCGCCGCGTCTTCCCAGGTGTTCATCGAGGTGCGGTCCAGCAGTTTCTGGCCCGGGAAGGCTTCGGTGATTTCGCCGAACATCGGGCCTGAGAAACTCTTCTCGGCAACAGTTGTCAAAATGGTCGGCACCTTGAAGCCGGCGGCCGCACTGGAAATCAGTCCTGCGTTGTTCCGCAGATTGACAGCGTCGATGGACTTGGTCGCGAAAGACATCTGCGACTGGAAGTCAATCAGGATCAGCGCGTGATCTTTCGGCGAAACGAGTTTTGAACCCGGCGTCGGCGTTGCTTTGATAGCCATTTCCTTGAACCTTCTCGATGTTGGATCTAAATCTGATGCAGGCATCCTGCTTAGCGCGGCATCTTCCGTCTTGCTCAATTGTGCTGCCACTTGATGCTTCGACCGCCAATGCGGAGAGGCCGCGACCAATCCGCTGGAGACCAGTGTCTGCTCCACCGCCCGCCCCCTCACGAGCATGTGGGCAATCAGAATTTGTTCTGCCGGCGCCAGGCGGCCGGCGGCGTGCCGACCTGGCCCTTGAACGTTCGCGTCAGATGTGCCTGATCGGCGAACCCGCAAGCGATTGCGATCTGCGGCAAGGGGGTGGCGGTCAGCGCCAGAAGATTTTTGGCCTTTTGCACGCGGTATTCCAGCAGCCAGCGATGCGGCGGAACACCCGTCGAGTTCTTAAATGCCCTGATGAAGTGGCCGCGCGACAAATGACAGTGTGCCGCCAGCGCGTCGATACTGATTCCGCTGGCGGCATTGGCGACGAGGATCTCCTTCGCCCGTCTCTCCTGCCAAGGCGACAAGGCGACGCCCACCTCCGCGGGCGAGCGTCGCATCCCGCCATAGGTTTGCGCGAAGTGCAGAAGCAGTTCGAGCGCGACATGCGTGGCCACGAGAAAGGTCCTTTGCGGCCGACTGACCAGATAGGGCAGCAGGCGACTTCCGAGCGTCATTGCAACAGGGTCGTAGGTCGCGCGCGGCCACGACAATGCGTCGATACGCCGGGCGCCATGTTCGGCTGCGAGATCGTCGAGTGTTGCCCTCGGTATATAGAAGTGCAGACTGTCAAAAGGCCCGCTTGGGCAAGCGGTGGGATTATCTTCCAGATCGACGACGCTGACGCTCCCAGGGATATAAGGGCCTGAATACGCCTCTCTGTTGCCCAGCCAGAGCTTGTGTGATTCGATAGCCCGCAGTTGCAGCATCACGCTGAAAGTTTCTTCCGCGGGGATCGTCGCAGTTCTGGTACCGGCCGGGATCGAGCCGGTAAGGCGCGTCGCCGCGAAAGAAATATGTTGCGGGGTTCCGAGAAGAACGGTCGGCGCGGCCTTGGCATGAAAATGTGCGCCGAGCCGCTGCCCGAAGGCTTCCGCGGACGAGGATTTGAGCGGTTCAGCGGACGCCACCGACTGGCCGGTAGCCAGCACCAGGCTTCGTCGTCGGTCAGTCATTGCTGTCTGCAACATCTGGTCTTCCCCACTCACGTTACCGGAGTGAGAGTAATGATCCATTGTTGCGTCAGATGTCAGCGAGCCCGACCCTAATTATTCCAAATTCCGGCGCTTATAAACGTCCCGATCTCGACTCCCCTTCGGGCGGGATTCAAGTCGCGCCGGACTCTTCGAGGACAAGCACGACATCGGCGTCACCACGGGCCAATTGGGAATAGGGACAGGCGACATGAGCAGCCTTCATGATCTGCTCGCCTTGTTCCGCGTCAATTTCAGGCAGCCGCACATGCAGCTCGACGGAAAGCGCGAAATGTCCGCTATCGCCATGACCGATCGAGACACGCGCCTCCACACCGACCTGGGTCAATGCGATGCCTCGCTGACGCGCCTCAAGATCTATGGCGGCGCCAAAGCAGGCACCGTAAGCGACCGCAAAGAGTTGCTCGGGATTAAATCCCTTCCCGGTCCCACCCATTGAGACCGGCGGGTCCACGCGCAACTCCTCGTCATGTCCAGCGATCCTGGCGACGCCGGCCCGTCCCCCGCGGACTTCGGCTACAGCAGTATAGAACGGCTCCAAAATCTCTTCTTTCCCGCGGCTGAACGAGAGCTGCCGGCTACAGGCACAGCAACGCCGCCGCTTTTCCTGAGCTACGTCAAACTGTGGCAATATGCCATGAACTCCTCTACTCTAGTTCCAAATTTTTCCAAATTCCGACACCGTGAGGACTATGCCGGAAATCGTAACTGCGTACATTTTTGGCAAATTCCGTCTAACTCCAGCGCGCCGGCAGTTGCTCAGGGAAGATCATGAGGTCCTGATTCGCAGCCGACCCTTCGATCTGCTGCTGGCCCTGGTCGAAAGACGCGGACAGATCGTCACGAAAGATGAGCTTTTCGAACTGGTCTGGCCGGGCCGGGTCGTAGAAGAAGGCAATCTCACGGTTCATATCTCAACCCTTCGGAGGATCCTTGGCACCGAGGCGATCGCGACGGTTCCGGGCAAGGGATACCGCTTCGTCGCGGAGGTGAGAGAAATCACCGGTGAGCCGCAGGCAGCGAGAGGGGAATTGCGTCCGGCCGGCAATATAGCCCGGCCCTTGACACGACTGATCGGACGCGAGGCAGCGGTAGACATCGTCTCGCGGCGGCTCGAAGAGTACCGTCTCGTGACCATCGTGGGTACCGGCGGAATCGGCAAGACCCGCGTATCGGTCGAGATTGCCGTGGCGACGTCCGGACGATATCCGGGCGGTATATGGCTGGTCGATCTTACCGACAACGACAAGCCGGAAGGATTGCCCGCTTATATCGCGGAAGCGATGGGAATTGAGCTGGCGGGCGACAATCCGATGAACCGGCTGAACGCCGCGCTCGCCGACGCGGTATCCCTTATCATCCTCGATAGCTGCGAGCATCTCCTTCAGCCGGTCGCGATGACGGTCGAAGGCCTGTTACGCGCATGCCCCGGCATCCGTATCCTGGCGACAAGCCGCGAGCCGCTGCGGGCCGAAGGGGAAAGCATTCATCGGCTCGGGCCATTGGCGCTTTCGCCCGTAGACGACGCGATCACCGGGCAGAACATTCGAAGCTTCGCAGCAGCCGACCTTTTCATTGAACGAGCGGCCGCCGGGGACGATTCCTTCGCCCTCACCGATCACGCGGCAGCGACCATCATGGCAATTTGCCGACGATTGGACGGGATTCCGCTGGCCATCGAGCTCGCCGCCGGGCGGTTGAATTCCCTCGGTTTCGATAACCTGCTGTCCCGCCTCGACGACAGGTTCGACTTCCTGACCGGCGGCCGCCGCACCGCACTGCCACGCCATCAGACCCTGGCCGCCACGATCGACTGGAGTTTCCGTCTGCTGTCGCCCGCGGAAGCCCGGGTGTTGTTCAGGCTATCGGTGTTTAGCGGTGGTTTCACGGTGGAGGCCGCCGAAGCTGTCGCGGATTGCGACGATATCGAAGGCGGCGGCGACGTGATTGAACATCTGAGCGATCTTGTTGCGAAGTCCCTTGTCGCGGTGGAGAACGGAAGATACGCGACGCGCTACCGGTTGCTCGATACCACCAAATCCTATTTGAGCGAGAAGCTCGTCGAAAGCGGCGAGTGCGCCATGATCTCGCGACGCCATGCCGCATTTTTCCTTCGCTTGCTGACCGAAGCGCAAGGTGATTGGCGACGAGACGCGGCCGACGAATGGCTCGAAACGTATCGCGCCGAGATCGAGAATATTCGCCTGGCGCTTAATTGGGCCTTTGACGAAGGCGGAGATGCAACACTCGGCATATCCCTTGCTTCCGTGGCGGTCGGCCTGATGCTCGAACTCGGCCTTCTCGAGACCGCCCGCAAGATCGCCGAGAGGGCGCTCGACGAATTGTCGACATCCGACTTGCCTCGTCTCCGGGAAGAGATGGTCCTTCAGGCCAATCTGGGTGTTGCGCTTCTCTATAGCAGAGGACCGGTCGACGAGACACAGGTCGCATGGTCACGCACGCTCGATATTGCCCTGATCTTATCGGATCGGCTCGCCGAAGCACGCGCCTCATGGGGGTTCTGGTGTCACTATCTCTACCGCGGTCAGCCAAGACTGGCGATGGGATTTGCCGACAGGCATGTCGCGCTTGCCTCCGATGACCATGACGTCATGTCCCTTATCAGTTACCGGATGGTCGGCGTCACCCAGCACTTCCTCGGCAAGCAGGGAGCGGCGCACGACAATCTGTCCCAAGTCATCACCAATAGCGGCAGCGAAACCTACCGCCGACAGTCCACGGATCTGCATATCGATCTCGGGATCGCCGATGTCGACGTAGTCGGACGCACCCATCTGGCCCGGGTACTTTGGCTGCAAGGCAAGTACCGGGAATCGTTGTCGACGGCCGAGAGATCACTGCAGGATGCGAGATCAAATGGTCACCTGATGACCTTGAACTTCGTCCTTACAGAAGCCGTGATACCGCTTTACCTGTTGGCCGGTGACGATGCCGGCGCGAAGCGTTGCACGGACATGCTATTCAGCGAAAAGGGCTCGGCGATCCCTAATATTTGGCAGTCCAGCGGCCGATGCTTTGAAGCAATAGTCCTGATGCGCGCCTACGGGATTGAAGCGGGGCAGTATCGCTTTCTCGCCGCGTTTTCGGATCTGCGCGCCGCCAATTTCTTCATGCAGGCTTCCCTGATCCAGGGCATGTACGCGGAAATACTGATGGAAGGCGGCTGCGAGGATCAGGCGCTTGCCTCGGTCGACGAGGCGCTCGGCCGATGCGATGCGTATGATGATCGATGGTTCAGACCCGAACTTCTCCGCATCAAGGCCAGAATTATGGCGGCACGCGGCGCTGTGGACGATGCTCAATCCGCTCTCAAGGCGGCGCTGGACTGTGCCGAACAACAAGGCGCCGCCACATGGCAGCTGCGTACGACCCTGCAACGGGCGAGGTTACAGCGTGATTTCGCGCTGGTGGAGGACTGGCGGGAGCCGTTGCTGGCCATCTTGCGAAAGTTTGCCGACGAGCAGGATACCGATGATCTGCAAGCTGCCAGAGAAATGCTGGCCCGTGCCTAGTTCGGCACGCCCTCCCGGGAGAACCGCCACATCAGGCAAAGCCGGGTCGAAAGGCGAAAACGCCGATCGGGTCGCCAAGCCCGCGAAGATGATGCTCTCCCATGTTTTCCAACACATCCTGGCATCCCGCCAGCTTGACGAAGGCCTCAGAAAAAAGCACCGGGCGCTGCACTGTCTTGGTCAGCCCTTCCAACCTCGATGCGACATTCACCACAGCGCCGATGACGGTGAAGTCCAGCCGGCTGCGTGACCCTATATTGCCATACATCACATCGCCAACGTGAACGCCCATTCCGTATTCCAGGGGCTCCAATCCTGACGACCTCACACTGTCATTCAAACGGCCGATGGCAGATCGAGCTTCGCAGATCGCGCGCAGCAAGTTGGAACAAGCCCGGCTATCGGACAGCGGAAACGCGGCCAGAAGGCCGTCGCCCATGAATTTGAGGATCTCGCCGCCGTATTTTTCGATCGGCTCGGCTACCGCGTCAAAATAGCCATTCAGCAGCTCGATGACCAAGTCCCGTGGGCGGCTATGCGACAGCGCGGTGAAATTTCTGAGGTCACATAGGATAATGGCCGCGCCGACGGTCGCGCCACTTCCACGGGTCGTCGCCCCTTCCAGGATCTGCTCACTCGCATGTGGCCCGACATATGTTTCCAAGAGCGTCCGGGCGAGCTGGTTCTTGACCCGGATTTCGCTGACAAGGGCCAAGGCCGGAAGAATATTGCCCATCATGTCAATGTGTTCGTCGGCAAACCCCGGCATCGCATCCGAGGCAAATGAAACCAGATGGCGCTTGCCAAGGGTATGGTCGAGCGGCAGGGCGAGATAGTCGCTCATACCAGCCGCTTTCAGCTCGGTAAAGAAACTGTAATGGCGGATGCCCGTCTCGACCGCGTCGAGGCGTTGTCGAATTGGCCCCGCGCCAAGCGTGATGTCTCTGAGCGGGCTATCCAAAAACTCCGGCGTTCCCTCCACGTGATAGCCGACTGTCTGCAGCTCCGCCGCGGAACTGCCCCGGTTCCAGATAATCCTGGTGCCCACCCACTGCGGATGATGAACACGGAAGTGGAGGCTCGCCCTGGCTAACGGCAATCCCGCCGCGAGCAGCTTCTTGCACAACTCAGTAAAGATATCCTCGATATTGGGCCTGCAATGGGTCCCTCTCATGAGCCAGTCCAGAATAGCTCGCTCGTGAGCTACTGATGCTTGCGAAATTGAGAGCGGCTGGGCCCTCATTGGAAATCTCCTCAGGGGCAACGCTTGAACGAATGCTCACGGGTCGTAACCGATAAACTGTTTGCTTTTTAAGAAAGCTTATTGAACTCAAGCGGCGTCCTTTGATCATTTTTGCTGCCATGATCGACGAACACCACGTCGTGATGTTGAATTGGGATGTTCAAGCTGTGCGACCCGCAATATAGCTGTGACAAAGCGTTCGAGTGCGAAATCCGGCGTGACATTCTCGCAATATCTGTCAATCAGCGTAGCTATGACGCGTATTGGAACGATGACCACAGCCTTTGTCGAATACATCGCTTTGGCCCGGCACGATCACGTCATCTACACCTACGGTGGACAGTGCAGGAAGACTCAAGCCGCCGGCTGATTGGCGCCATGGATAGTTCGCCGCGCCTGCGAATTCATTGAAGCTAATCTTGCGACCGCCCCGTCCATCGCAGCGGTCAGCCAGGGATGCGGACTTTCCACAAGTTATTTCGCTGGCGCTTTCCGGTCGGCGCCTCGGCGTGACGCCGCATCAGTGGCTCACGAAGAGGGGCATCGAGAGGGCGAAGTCGCTTATGGCGCACTCTCCCGAGGGCCTCGCCGAGATTTGAATCCTCTGCGGATTCGTAGATCAGAGACATCTCGGGCGCTATTTCATCCTCGCAGAAGGCCTCAGCCCGGCGGAATGGCGACGAAAGAACCGCAGCCGCTAGTTCATCTCGTGCCTCGCAGTGCGCCTCCTCCGCCGTCGGCTTCAGCCGGCTGAAGGAGCCTTGATTCACTCGGCTGCCGCCGGTTGCGCCTGCTTAGAAAAGACGGCCGCATCCCGCTCCTTGACCCGGAACCAGATGCTGTAGAGGGCCGGCAGAAAGACGAGGATGAGGACGGTGCCGACCGCCGTCCCGCCGATCAGCGTATAAGCCATCGATCCCCAGAACACCGACTGGGTGAGTGGAATGAAGGCCAGCACAGCTGCTAGTGCAGTTAGGACCACCGGCCTTGCGCGCTGCACCGTCGCTTCCACCACGGCCTGATAGGCGCCCATCCCTTCCTCCTGATTCGTATGAATCTGGCCGATGAGGATAAGTGTGTTCCGCATGAGGATGCCGGAGAGCCCGATCAGCCCGAGGATCGCGTTGAACCCGAAGGGCTGATGGGAAAGGAGCAGGATCGGCACGGTTCCGACCAGCCCCAGAGGCGCCGTCAACACCACCATCGCCATCGCCGAGAGCGACCGGACCTGAAAGATGATAACCAATAGGGTCAGGACGATCATGATCGGGAAGATCGGTGCCAGGGCATCATTCGCCTTCTTTGCCTCTTCGATGGAACCACCCATCTCGATCCGGTAGCCGTCAGGCAGTTGCGCGATCAGCGGCTGCAATGCCTGCTGAACTTCCATCGACACCTGCGGCGGCTGCAGGCTCTCGTCGATGTCACCGCGCACCGTGATGGTTGGCGTCCGGTCCCTGCGGCGGAGAATGGGATCCTCCGATCGGAACTCCACATGGCCAATCTGGCTGAGCGGCACCAGGCGACCATCCTCGCTGGTCAGCGTCAGATCGCCGAGCCGGCCTGGGTCAAGACGCTCCGGACCCGCGCTGCGGGCCATCACGTCGACCGTCCGGATATCTTCCCGGACCTGGGTGATGTGGGCGCCGTTCAGCAGGAATTGAAGCTGTTGGGCTGCCTGGGTCGGATTGAGCCCGATCAGTCGCAGCCGATCCTGGTCCAAGCTGAAATAGATGTTCGGCACCCGCCCGCCCCAGTCCTGGTTCACCTGCAGCATGTGCGGGTTCTGCTCCATGACCTTCTTCACGTCGGTCGCGATATCGCGCACTTTCGCGATATCCGGGCCCATGACCCGGAAGGCGACCGGGAACGGCGAGTAGGGGCCGAAGACCAACTGGGTAACACGGATCTTGGCCTCGGGTGCCATGCCGTTGGCGACCTCCTGGCGCAGCCTGAGCTTCAATCGTTCCCGATCCTTGTCGCTCGGCGTTAGGATGATGATCTTCGCGAAGGACGGGTCCGGCAGTTCCGGATTATAGGAAAGGAAAAAGCGTGGGGCGCCCTGGCCGATATAGCTGGTGACGATCTTCGCTTCCGGCTGCTGCTTCAGCCATGTTTCCACCGTTGCTGCGGTCTTGCTCGTCGTCTCGATACTGGTGCCTTCCGGTTCCTGCACTTCGACAAGCAGCTCCGGTCGATCGGAATTGGGGAAAAACTGCTGCTTCACGAAGCCCATACCGAACCCCGCCAGCAGGAAGACAGCAAGGACAGTGCCGGCTATAAGGAATTTGTGGTTGACCGACCATCTCACCAACCCTCGAAAGGCGTTGTAGCGCGGCGTATTATAGATCGCCGCATGGCCACCCTGGATCGGTTTGATCCTGGGAAGCAGTTTGACACCGAGATAGGGCGTGAAGACGACGGCAACGACCCATGAGGTGATCAAGGCGAAGCCGACGATCCAGAAGATATTTCCGGCATATTCGCCGGCCGTCGACCGGGCGAAGCCAACCGGCAGGAAGCCGATGACAGTCACGAGGGTGCCGGCCAGCATCGGCGCCGCCGTATGGCTCCAGGCATAGGCGGCGGCTTTCGCCCGCTCGAAGCCCTCCTCGAGTTTGACCACCATGATCTCGATCGCGATGATCGCGTCATCGACCAGAAGGCCCAGCGAAATGATAAGGGCGCCGAGGGTGATGCGATCGAAGGCGCGTCCCGTGAACAACATGATGACGAGGACCGCCGCCAGCGTCAGCGGGACAGCGGCTGCGACCACCACGCCGACGCGCCAACCCAGACTGACGAGGCTGACGATCATGACGACGCCGAGTGCCACGAAAAATTTCAGCATGAACTCATCAACTGCTTCGCTGATGTTCACCGCCTGATCCGTCACCTTAGTGAAGCTCAGGCCGACCGGAAGGCTGGAAGAGATCTTCGCCGCCTCGGCTTCCAGGGTTCTGCCAAGATCCAAGCCGTTCCAGCCGTCCTTCATGACGACGCTCAGTACCAAGGCGGGATCACCGTTATGTCGGATAAGGAATGTCGCCGGGTCCTCATAGCCGCGGGTCACGTCGGCGATGTCGGAGAGCTTCAGGATACGCCCGCCTGCGACGATCGGCGTATCCTGCACTTTCTGCAGGTCATCATAGGCGCCGTCGAGCCGCACATAAACCTGAGGCCCGTTCGTGTCGACGGAGCCTGCCGCCGTCACTTCATTCTGGTTCTGCAGGGCAGCAAAGATATCCCGGGGACTGATGCCGAGCGTTGCCAGTTTCTGATAAGAGAAGGCAACGAAGATCCGCTCCGGTCGCTCGCCGAGAATGTCGACCTTCTTGACGCCGGCGACGTGCAGGAGATCCTGGCGAATGGCTTCCGCCTCGCGGGTCAAGAGCCGGGGCGGCATCCCCTGGGCTTTCACGGCATAGAGCGCGAAGGCGACATCCGAATATTCGTCATTGATGAACGGCCCGAACGCGCCGACCGGCAGCTTCTTTGCCTCGTCGCCGAGCTTTTTGCGTGCCTGGTAAAACTGCTCCTGTACCTCCGAAGGCGGCGTCTTATCCTGCAGCGTCAAGGTCATCAGGACGAGGCCGGGCCGGGTAAACGTCTCGACCCGATCATACCATTTCAGTTCCTGAAGACGCTTCTCGAACGGCTCCGCGACCAGATCCTGCATCTCCTGGGCCGTAGCACCGGGCCAAGCTGCCGAGACAGTGAGAACCTTGATGGTGAAGGATGGATCCTCCGCCCGCCCCAGTTTGAGAAAGGAGAAGATGCCGGCAAGCATGATCGCGACGATGAGGAATAGCGTGATCGCCCGTTCCCGCACCGCGAGAGCGGAAAGATTGAAATTGCTCATTTCGAGGCCGCCATGATGTCGGAGGTTCGAACCTTCTCGCCTTCCCGCAGAAAGTGACCGCCCAGGGCGACAATCTCATCGCCGGCCTTCAGCCCCTCCGACAAAATGGCGGTTTCCGCATCCAGCCGCTTCACCGTCACGGCATGGAACGAAACGGTGGATGACGCCTTGTCGAAGATCCACACGCCTTGCTTATTGCCGTTGTCGTCAATCGCTCCAAGTGGTACGGCGATGTCTGGGCTGGAGTCGCTCGGGACGCGTACTGTCACCGTGGCGCCAAGCGGGGCCAGGGCCGCATCACCTTCGAGGACATACCGGGCCTCATAGGTCCTGGTCTGCGGATCGGCCGCGTCGGATAGCTGGCGGAGATGGGCCGGGCCCTTGGTATCGCTGGCGCCATAGAGAACCGCCGCGGCGGCTGAGCCGACCTTCGGGCGCATCGTCTCGGGCAGATAGATCGCCGCCTCGCGCGGTCCGGCATGTGCCAGCCTGACGACGATCTGGCCCGCCGTGACGACCTGGCCCGGTTCGACCAGGGTATCGACAACAGTCCCATCGGCATCGGCGACGAGTAGCGAATATCCGCCCTGATTATGCGCCATCTTCGCGTCGGCCTCGGCGGCGGCCAGGGTCGCCCGGGCGCTATCCGCATCGGCCTTCGCCTTTTCATAGCTTTCCTTGGAGGTGGCGCCGGTCGGATAGAGATTGCGGTAGCGGATCTCATCAGCCGCCGTCTGGATCACCCGTGCCTTCGCCGCGAATACCGTCTGTTCCTTGGCCGCGATCGCCAAATCGAGGTCGTTGTTGTCGATACGCATCAACGGCTGGCCGGCTTTGACGGACTGGCCTGTATCCACCAGGCGCTCGGTGACCTTGCCGGAGACGCGGAAGCCGAGATCGCTGATGACCCTGGCTGTCACGACGCCGGTAAAGGCCCGCTCCGAGCTGGCGGCAGGACCGGCTGTGGCCAACCGCACCAGAACCTCACCAACCCGCGGGTCCCGTTCCGCCTCTGCCTTGCATCCGGCAAGGGCGACACCCGCCGCCAGGAGGAGAAACGCCGTCGATATGCGTCGGTTACTAGACATGACCTGCTCCGATGAGGGCGACAGCATCGCCTATTTACGTTGATATCAACCTATATGGAGGTGACTATTTCTGGTGATGGGGGGTCAGCTGGCGAGCGCCAGCAGCCCTTCCCTCAATCGAGCGACATTCATACCGTTGAGCTTCCAGACAGCTTCGGCATTCACATCGACCCAGATCTCGTAAGCGGATTTCGTCGTTTGCTCACCGAGCTTCGTCATCACCACACGCCGCGTCCTGGCATCGGACTCGTCCTTGTGGATTTCTATCAACCCCCGACGCTCCAGCGGCTTTAGATTGGCGGTGATCGTCGTACGGTCTGTGCCGAGGCTTTCCGCCAGTTCTCCGATCGACGGCGATTCATAGCCCGCCACATTCATCAGCAGAGAATATTGCCAATTTGTCATCTCGAGCGGCCGTAATGCCTCGTCGAACAGCCGACCGATCACCCGAGCGGCTTGCTGCAGCGAGCGGCAAATGCAGGTATCGCGGACGTGCATCGCCTCTTCCGGCGTGACCCTTGATTTGCTCATGGCCTTCCCTTCTTTCCAGTCAGTCTGCTCTTTACATGGTCGACATTATGTTGATATCAACCTATATTGCAAGAAAAATAATGCGAGCCGATGAAATGGGTCGACTTGCGAGCCGGTTGACACCCCGGCGAATGGAAGGGCTTCTATGTTTTGGCAGGACCATATTCAATGCGTCCTGAAAGCATTTCCTCAAATAGGCAAGAAGGTCACATGACCAGGCTTTGGGTAGTCCGTGCAGGTAAGTCTGGTGAACGTGAACAGGAAGCTTTGTACGAAGGCGTGCTTGCCCCGGGCTTCTTAGAGGTTCCGAGCTTAGAAGACGCTCACATGAAAGACATCGGCTAGAAACTAACCATCGTGAGTCGTCAAGTCTTGGCAACACGTCATCGCATACGACTGCATCAGTGACGTTGACCTCAAATGAGGCGCAAGCCCTCTCCCCGCTTCCCACCCAGAGGATAGCCAAGGTAGGTCCACAGATACCTCCCACGGCCGCCGACGTCTGCGCACTGACCTGCGCCGCGTCGGCCGCGGGACCCTCCTATGGACTCACATGGGGGATGGTGTGCAAGGGGCCTCTTCAGAGTTGGGGTCGCATTTGCAACTCCTCA
>DATLJB010000229.1:0-3884 GCA_035539075.1 Terriglobia bacterium | reverse complement strand
ACCCCGGCTGGCCATACGGCCAGAGGACTTGCGGCCTCTCGGCATGGGATACCTGCCTTTCAAAAATCTTAAATGCGGGCTCGCCTGTTGATAGGCAATGTGCCTGGCTAGATAGACTTTAGATAGGCATAGCGATATGTGCCGGTCAAATAAAAATGCGGGAGTCGGCGTACAATCTCACGTCATTGTGAAATAAGAAGGTTTCTGTTGTTCCGCCAATATGTTAAGGCCTGAGCAGCCACAGCCATGGCGAGCGAAAAGAGGACAAAAATCCATATACCAAAGCGGCTGAAAGTGGTTTGTTCCTGCAACTTTTCAGGAAGGGTCACATCCAGCGTCGCCGCCACCCCTAAAGGTAGAGCGGCGATCACCCGGCCATAGGGATCGACGGCCCCGGTGATCCCGGTATTGGCAGCGCGGATCAGGGGCAATCCCTCTTCCACCGCACGGAAGCGGGCGCTGGCGAAATGCTGGTAGGGGCCGGTGCTGGTGCCGAACCACCCGTCATTGGTGATGGTGAGCAGCCAATCCGGGCGGTCCGCCGGATTGGTGACAGCGCCAGGGAAGATGACCTCGTAGCAGATCAGCGAACCGAAGGGCGGCAGGCCGGGCACATGGAGGGTTTGCGGGCCGGGGCCGGTGGAGAAGTCTGTATCGCCCGGCGTCAGCTTGTTGATGAAGGGGAACATGCCGCGCAAGGGCACGAATTCGCCCAGCGGCACCAGATGAACCTTATCGGCCGTGCCCAGGATCTGGCCGTTGCCGTCCAGCACTTCCAGCGAATTATAGACCCGGTCGATCTGGTTGCCGGTGACCGGCTCGCCGCGCACCGCCCCGGTAACGAGCAATCCCGCCCAGGGCGTATACGCCCGCGGCACCGCCTGGGTCAGGACGTCGCGGATATCGGCCCGGCGCTCGAGCCAGGCCGGCGCCGCCGATTCCGGCCAGATAACGGCCGTGAGCTGGTCGAAGCCCGGCTGCTCACTGCTCATCCGCAGATGCTTCTCGAAATTCTCCTGGCGATGAGCGCCGGTCAGCTTGTCGAGCTGCGGAATGGCCGCCTGCACCAGGCGGAGCTTGACGTTGGGAACCGTGGCCGTACTGGCCGTGGCGAGGCGATGGGCACCGGTCGCCCACAGGCCGGCCAGGACCAGGAGCGCGGCGATATTGGCAATCACCGCGATGCGCCGTTGGCTGAGCAGAAAGAGCACCGGCATGGCGCCGAGAAGAATCGTCACCGAGCCCAGGCCCCAGCTGCCCCAGAAGGCCGAGGACTGCATCATGTCGTCGATCCCGGCCCAGCTATAGGCCATCAGGTTCCACGGATAGCCGGTCAGGATATGGCCGCGCAGCCATTCGGTGACCGGCCAGATCGCCGCGAAAATGAGCACATAGCTGAGCGGGCGCCGCCGCCAATGCCAGGCGACCAGCGTGGCAAGGCCGCAATAGATCGCCAGATAGGCGGAGAGGCCCGGGATCACGATCGGCACCATCCAGCCGAAATGCACGGGATCGATCATGAAGGAATTGGCGATCCAGTAATCGCCGACCAGGAAATGGCCGAAGCCCCACCACCAGCCGGCGCCGAAGGCGGCACGGCGCCCTGTTGCATCGCTGGCCAAGCAGAGCAGAAAGGCCAGGCAGGGAATAAGGAGCGGCACCCAGTTGAAAGGCGGCAGGGCAAAGGCCGCCAGCCCGCCGAACAGGACCAGCATGCCGCGCCGTCCCCAGGGCGAGAGGTCGAGGCAGAACCGGCCGATCCAGCGGCCAATGCGAAATGACTGCACGGCCTCGGCCCGATCCTCCGCGCGCTGCGCCAGGCGGCCGACGGCTTCGGAATGCGGCACTGAAGACGGCATGATCAATCCTGCTTCGCCGGCTCGTCGGCCGGAACGAGTTTTGGTCGCACCCGCAGCCGCTTGATGCGCCGGGGATCGGCGTCGAGCACTTCGAAGGCGAAGCCGGAGGGATGCGTGACCAGCTCGCCGCGGCTCGGCACCCGGTCGGTCAGGGACATGACGAGGCCGCCCAGGGTATTGATATCCTGCTCGCGCTCCTCATCGGTCAGGATCGGCCCGACCATTTCCTCGAATTCCTCGATCGGCGCGCGCGCATCGGCGAAGATGGTGCCGTCGGCGCGCTTAATCAGCATCGGTCCGCGCACCTTGTCGTGCTCGTCCTCGATCTCGCCGATGATCTGCTCGATCAGGTCCTCGATGGTGACCAATCCGTCGATGCCGCCATATTCATCGACTACCAGCGCCATATGTGCGCGCGACAGGCGCATCTGCAGCAAGAGGTCGAGCACCCGGATCGAGGGGGCGATGAACAGCGCCTCGCGCATGATCTTCTTCAGATGGAAAGGCGCGCCGTCGACCACGAAGGGCATCAAATCCTTGATATGGACGATGCCGATGATGTCGTCGAGATTGTCATGATAGATCGGCAGGCGCGAATGGCCGTGTTCGCGCATCATCGCCAGCAGGTCATTGAGGCTGATATCGTCCGGCGCTGCCTTGATGTCGGCGCGCGGCACCATGACGTCATAGGCAGTGCGATCGCCGAGCTTCAGAATGTTGAGCAGCAGCGAGGATTCGGTCGTCGTGCGCAGATCCTCGCTGTCGCCCTCGCTTTCCTCGATCAGCTCCTCGATGGCGTCGCGCAGCGCGCTTTCGCCGCCGGGCCGCTTGCGAAACAAGCGCAGCCAGCTCTTGAGGCCGGCCTTGGTCTTGTCGTCGGCGGGATCCAGCCGACCGCTGCGGGAATGGGAAACATCGCTCATCGTTGCGTCACATCGTCAAATAGGGATTGTCTATGCCGAGCCGCTTCAGGGCCGCGATCTCCAGCCCCTCCATGCGCTCGGCCTCCGCATCCGCCTCGTGATCATAGCCCAGGAGATGCAGGACGCCATGGATCACGAGATGCGCCAGATGCCGGTCCAGGCTCTTGCCTTGGGCGCGGGCCTCCCTGCGACAGGTATCCAGCGCCAGGATGACATCGCCCAGCGACCAGGGCTGGCTGCGCGGCGGACGGCCGCCATCGAGGGCGGCGAAGGAAAGCACATTGGTCGGCTTGTCCTTGCCGCAATAGTCGCGGTTGAGGCGGCGCACGCGCGCATCCGAGCTCAGCACCAGGCAGCAATCGAGCCCGAC
Source organism: Terriglobia bacterium (assembly GCA_035539075.1). GTDB lineage: Bacteria > Pseudomonadota > Alphaproteobacteria > Dongiales > Dongiaceae > Dongia_B. The sequence continues at coordinate 732 of DATLJB010000229.1, read as the reverse complement.
GGCCGAACCGCGCCAGCGGTCGGCCCAGGCCGCCGCCAGAGCGCGGCGCGCCACTGACCGCAGGCGGCGCGCCAGCGAGGCTTCGTCCGCCAAGGCCTCGTCCGCCAAGGCCAGGGCTTTGAGCCAGCCGGCATTTTCCACGATGACGTCGATCTTCAGCGACGGCGCCTTAGCCGACCCGGCCGCCCCTTTCGCCGCGGTCGACTTTGCAGCGGCTTTTCTGCGGCCCGCCGGCGGTCGCGTTGGCTTGGCTGCCGCCGGCGCGGCGGCGGCGCGACGAGGTCGATCGCTCATGACCGACGCGGCCGCGGCCCCGGGATCTGCCCCTCCACCGGACCGAGCCCGGCTTCGCGGCGATCCCTGGCGTCATAGGCCCCGACGATCTTCGCCACCAGATGATGCCGCACCACGTCGCGTTCGTCGAAACGGGTGACGCCGATATCGTCGATATGTTCGATCGCCTCCAGCGCATCCTTGAGGCCCGATTTCTGCCCAACCGGCAGATCGATCTGGCTGAGATCGCCGGTCACCGCCATGCGGGAGCTTTCGCCGAGACGCGTGAGGAACATCTTCATCTGCATCGGCGTCGTATTCTGCGCCTCGTCGAGAATGACGAAGGAATGGGCCAGCGTCCGGCCGCGCATGAAGGCGAGCGGCGCCACCTCGATCTCGCCCGAGCTGAGGCGCTTCAGCACCTGCTCGCCCGGCATCATGTCGTGCAGCGCGTCATAA
>DATLJB010000228.1:0-26273 GCA_035539075.1 Terriglobia bacterium | reverse complement strand
GATCGCACGCGGCTTCTGCGCCATGATCGACGGGCTGTGGCTGGATATCCTGATCAGCCCCAAGCCGATCGATCGCGACGATACCAAGCAAACGGTGCGCCTGTTCCTCGCCAGCCTGTTCCCCACGGAATTCGGGCAACGTGGGGCGGCTGCAGGCCCGTCCGCCTCAGCCGCCTGACCCCGCGCCGATATCCAGCCAGATGGCTGATGGTCCGCATGCCTATGCCGGCCAGGCGTACCGGTAACAGCGACAAATGAGATGACACAGCAACGCTGCAAGACAAAGCGGCGCTGCGATCGGCACTCTGGTGTTGTATTAGCAAGGCATCAGGTCGCCGAAACAAGACCGCAGAAGTCGATCATCGGGGAGAGTGCCATGAGTTATCCACTGCCGAAACGCGCACGCGAGATGCGCGAAGCCGCTCGCAACTTCGTCGAGCGGGAACTGATCCCGTGGGAAATACATGCGGAGATGCATGAGGGCCTGATCCCCGGCGAGATCAAGGCACGGCACCAGCAACTCGCCCGGGAAATCGGCCTCAATGCCATGGATATTCCCGTTGAGCAGGGCGGCACAGGCCTCAGCATGCTGGAACAGGTGGCGGTCACCGAAGAGATCGGCCGCGTCACCAATGCGCTCGGCTGGTGCTACAGCAATGCGCAGAAATGGATGTTGAAAGCCTGCTCGCCCTATCAGATCGAAACCTGGATCAAGAAGCTGATCACGGGAGAGATCCATGAATGCTATGCCATCACCGAGGCCGATGCCGGCTCCGATGTCGATGCCATCAAGGCGACCGCACGGCGCGACGGCGGCGACTATGTCCTGAACGGCGAGAAATGGCATGTCACCAGCGGCAATCTTGCCGATGTCATGATATTCCAGGCAAAGCTCAGCGCAGGACCCAATGCCGGCCGGCACTGCCTGTTCTTCGTCAATATGGATACCCCCGGCATCACGGTTTTGCGCAATCCGGTCTATAGCCACACCTATGCGGCGCATCATCCGATCTATGAGCTGAAGGACGTGCGCGTGCCGGCTGCCAACCGCATCGGTGAAGAAGGTGTGGGCATGGGCTTCACCTATGACTGGTTCCGCTACGAACGGCTGATGATCGCGGCACGTTGCTGTGGTGCGGCCGCCCGGCTGATCGACGAAGCTACGGCTTTTGCGCAGAAGCGCATCGTGTTCGGCGAACCGTTGGCCCAGCAGCAGCTGATCCAGGCGATGCTGGCGGACAGCGTCACCGAGCTATGGGCGGCGCGGCTGATGACCTTCCGCACGGCGGAGGAAATCGACGCCGGCACCAATGTGAAAGTCACCCATGCGCAATCCTCCATGGCCAAGCTCTATGCCTCGGAGATGGCCAACCGTGTCGCCGATCGCGCCGTGCAGATCTTCGGCGGCCGCGGCTATATGCGGGAGAACGTCGCCGAGCGGTTCTTCCGCGAATTGCGCGTCGACCGCATCTGGGAAGGGGCCAGCGAAATTCAGCGGCTCATCATCGCCAATGGCCTCTATAAGCGCGGCCAGGATGCGCTGATCGACTGAGGCGATCGTCGCGCACAGATCGCGCGACCAACAAGAAGGTATTCGGGGGAAGGAAGGGGTGACATGCGCCGGTCTATGGGGGCTATTGCCTCGATTCTGATTTCGGTTGCCTGCATCGATGCGGCACTTGGCCTTTTCAGCCCCGTCGAGGTAACGCAGATGACTGCCCGCGGCGCCAGCGATTCCACGATCGGCCTGCTGTCGTCGCTCTATTACGTCGGCTTTCTCGGCGGCACCTGGCTGTGCCATGGCATCATCCACCGCGCCGGCCATCCACGTGCTTTGAGCCTGTTCGTGGTAGTGGCGGCCAATATCACATTGTTGCATACCATTACTCAATCGAACCTGTTCTGGCTCGGTTTCAGCTTCGCCGCCGGCTTCTCCCTGGCAGGTGCGCTGGTGGTGGTCGAGAGCTGGCTAAACGACAATGCCGAGCCGGAGACGCGCGGGCGCTTCCTCGGTCTTTATACGGCGGTCTCGTGGTCGGCCGGCGGTATCGCGCCCCTCGCCCTCAACATCCCCGATCCCGACGGCAAACTGCTCTTCACCTTGGCGGCGATGGTGATGGCCGGCGCCATGCTGCCGATGTCGCTGACCCTGGCGCCGAGCCCGGAGCCGGAAGAGAAGCCGCGCCTCGATCTCCTTGCCACCTATCGTGCCTCGCCGATCGGCAGCGTCACCTGCTTTGCCGTCGGCGTGCTGGGCGGCGCCTTGCACGGCATGCTGCCGGTCTATACCGAGCATCTCGGCTGGGGTTATGACCGGCTGTCGCTGCTGCTCAGCCTCAGCACCGTGCTCGCCGTCGCAGCCCAGGTGCCGATCGGCTATCTCTCAGATCGCATGGCCCACCGTCCGGCCTTGATCGTGCTGTCCAGCGCGCTCATCACGCTGTTTTGCATCGGCATCTATTTCTCGCAACAGGGAGGCTTCCTCATCTTCCTCGCCCTCTATTCGCTGCTGCTCTTCATCGAATCGCCGCTCTATCCGCTCGGCGCAAGTGTGGCCAATGACCAGATCGAGAAGACGGAGACCGTGGCCATGAGCAGCGGCCTGCTGTTCGTCTGGGGACTGGGCGCCAGCATCGGTCCCTTCCTGGTCGGGCAGGTGATGCAATATGCCGGCAGCGACAAACTCTTTCCTTCGATCGCCGCCGGCAGCTTCGTGCTTGCTCTCTTTGCGACCTGGAAGATCAGCCGATCGCGTTCCGTCTGAGCGCCGGCTATCGGGCGAGGAGAGGCCGGATGGGTGACGGAAATGTCATGGCGTCCGGCCGGCACTTCACTGCATAATGCCGCACTCAAAAGAGCGCGGACCAACAGTCGAATGCCGCCAAGAGATCAAGCCGGGGGATAAATGTGGAAGTCAGTGCAATCGGTGGTGCCGGTCCTTCTCGGGATCGCCTGCATTGAAGCTGCACTCGGCGTTCTCAATCCGCTGATCGGCATCCAACTCACCCAAGCCGACACCAGTTCGGGCCTGATCGGCATCGTCGCATCGGCCTATTTCTTCGGCTTCCTGATGGGTACGTTGAGCTGCCACCGGATCATTGACCGGGTAGGCCATATCCGCGCCTTCGGCGTCTTCGCCGTAATGGCCGCCAATGTCACCCTCCTGCTGATCATCCTTCGCCAGCCTTATCTCTGGATTCTGCTGCGCGCAGCCGCCGGCTATACCCTGGCCGGCGCCTTCGTGGTGATCGAGAGCTGGCTCAACGACAAGGCGACGGAGGAAAACCGCGGCCGGATCTTTGCCGTCTATTCGGTGATCGCCTGGGGCGCCTCCGGCGTCTCGCCTTTGGCCCTCAACATCCATGACCCTGCCGGCACACTGCTCTTCTGCCTTGCCACCATTGCCATCGGCAGTTCGATGATCCCGCTGGCCCTGACAAAAGTCGGCAATCCCGAGATCGGCCAGCGCAGCCACCTCAGCATCTGGCGGCTCGTCAACATCTCGCCGCTCGGCGTCGTCTGCTGCTTCGGCGCCGGCATCTTCAACGGCGCGCTCTACTCGCTGCTACCCGTCTATATCAATGCCCGGGGTGGCGATGCGCAGCAGCTTGCCTTCCTGATCAGCATCGGCACCATCGCCGCCATCCTGGCGCAATATCCTATTGGCCATATCGCCGATCATTACGGCCGGCGGCCCATCATCATCGGCACCATGACACTCTCAGCCATCCTGGCTGGCAGCTTCACCCTGATGCCGGCGATGCCCTTTCCGGCCCTGCTTGTGTTGTTCTTCCTGCTGACGGCCTTCAGTTCGCCGATCTACGCATTGGGCATCAGCCAGACGACCGACTATGTCGAGAAGAGCGAATTCGTCGCCGCTTCCAGCGGGCTTCTCTTCATCTGGGGCCTTGGCTCCTCGATCGGCCCCTTCAGCGTCGGCTGGCTGATGGTACCGCTGGGTCCGGACGGCCTGTTTGATTTCCTTGCCGTGGGCTTCGGGGCCGTAGCCCTTTTCGGCATCTACCGCGTCTTCCGCCGCCGCGCCAAGACCGCCGCCGAGCAGAGTAATTACGTCGCCATGCCGGTCGGCCCCGGCGCCGTCGGCGCGCCGGAACTAGACCCGCGCAGCGAGGTCGTGCCGCATGGCCCCTCGCCCTCTATGAAGGGCGGCTATACGGAATAGGCAAGCTTCACGCCCGAGGACCTGGGAGCGCCCGTCAGAACGGGCGGCAGACCAAGAGCAGACACATGTATGCATTCAGGCAGGATTCCGGGATTCTTATTTGCCGGAGCGAATGACTGTCTTGATGTTCGGACGTGCGCGACCGGAGAGATTGGCGATCTCGCGGTCCTGTGCTTCCAGCAGGGCTTTGGCGCTGGCAATTTCGTTATGCTCGTCCAGTTCCGTGCTCTTCAGCTTGCGGTTGGACAAACGACTGCCATCCTCATAGATGACGTCAAAAGCAATGAGTGTGGCGACAGGCGCCTTGATCTTCTTGGCCATGAAATCCTCGGTGTGTGTAGCGATCGGCGTCAGGCGGTGCGGGGCGCCGCGAAGCTGTGGCGTCAGACTGCGCCACCGGGCCGATCCGTGACATGAGGCCGAATACAGCGGCCCAAAAGAATGAAGCCTGGCCGCAAGGGCCAGGCTTCGCGACTCTCAGATGAGAGGAGACTTAGGCCGGCTGCAGATTGCCGGCGGCGCTCTTGCCGCGCTCGGTCACGACGTCATAGCTGACCTTCTGACCTTCGTTCAGGGTCTGCATACCGGCGCGCTGCACGGCAGAGATGTGCACGAAGACATCCTTGCTGCCGTCGGCCGGCTGAATGAAACCGAAACCCTTCTGGGTGTTGAAGAACTTAACAGTACCGATGGCCATATGGCCCTCCTGAGAAAACGCATTTATGCGTGTTATGCCCGATCCACCATTGAACCGGACGGGTATCCGACAGCGTTGTCTTGGAGAACCCTTTGCAGGGCAGTTAGCAAGGCGCGCCAAATATCGAATGCGTCACAGATATAAAGCGTGAAGGGCCGTTAGACAAGTCTCTCGATATAAACGGGCGATAAATATAGCTGGCGAATTCAATAAGTTACGAGACAATGTCACAGCTGTGCCGGGCAATTAAACTGCTGAAATTAACCGATTTATTCTCCGGTTCGGCTGGCTGCGCCGCACTGGCGGCGCGCTTTGGCCGCGATTCTGCCGGAGCAATATCACCAAATCGTCATAGGTTCCGCCGGTGGCGGCGACACACCGAACCGCGGTCGGCGGGGCAGTCATTGCCGCCCCATACGCGCGAAATCCGCTTTGAGGCGGGGAATGGCGAAGTCGAAGAAGCCACGTACCTTCGGCACCGAAAGCCGGCCTTCCGGCGTGATCAGATGTACTGGCAGGGCGGCGCTATCATCATCCCGTAACACGATCTGCAACTGGCCGTTCTGCACCTCCTCCGCCACCTGATAGGAGAAGAGGCGGGTCAGGCCGCGCCCCTCAACAGCCGAAGCAACGGCCGCTTCCACGGTATTGACTACCAGCCGCGGCTGGATGCGGACCTGCTGCAGGGCGCCCGCCCCTGCCGCAGCCGGAAAGGTCCAGTGGTCCTGTCCGAAGACGGTCATGGCGATACAGGCGTGGCCCGCCACATCCGCAGGCGCGGTGATCTTCGGATGGCGGCTGAGATAGTTGGGCGCGGCGCAAACCACGCGGCTCACCTGGCCGACACGCATGGCAATCAGGCTGGAATCCGGCAGATGAGCGATACGCAAGGCGATGTCGATACCCTCCTCCATCGGGCTGATGTGCCGGTCGAGCAGCAGCAGCCGGGCGCGCACAGCCGGATATTGATCGAGGTAGTCATCGAGGATCGGTCGCAAGACCAGGCGGCCGCTGAAGGCCGGGCCGGTCAGCGTCAGCAGACCGCGCGGCGCCGCCGTTTCGCCCGCCGCCAGCAGATCCGCCTCTTCGAGATCGGTCAGAATGCGACGGCAGGCGGCGGCGTAGCGCTCGCCCGCTTCGCTCAGCCGGATAGTGCGTGTCGTCCGGTGCAGCAGTTCGGCGCCGACATGGTTTTCCAGAAGGGCGATCGCCCGCGAGACCGCAGTCGGTGATTTGCGGAGGCGACGCCCCGCACCGGCGAGACTGCCCTCGTCCAGGGCCGCCACGAACACCCGCATTGCGTCGATGCGATCCATTCGCTTCTCCAAACTTGATGAAAGTCAGCCAAATTATACCGAAAATCGGCAGAATGCCTTTCATTTTTAGCCAATTCACGTCAAATCGGTAAGACCTTATCTTCCTCTCATCGAAGCGATGAAAAGCCGAGATGTAACGGGCGAAAGGAATCGTTCCTTCAATTGGGCGATTTCCCGGACACCTGCCCCGCGCAGATTTTCAGTACGACCACACAAGATCACCCAACCGGCTCGGCCAACCTCACGCAGACCTCTGCGGGGTGACGGCGGGGCTTCATCCAGACCGCAAGCTGAACCGAAAGGATGTCATCATGTCTAAGGAACAGAAAGTTGCCATCATCACCGGCGCTTCCCAGGGGATCGGCGCCAGCCTCGTCTCGGCCTTCCGTGAACGCGGCCACAAGATCGTCGCCACCTCGCGCTCCATCAAGCCGAGCGGCAGCGATGACGTTGTCACCGTCGCCGGCGACATTGCCGATCCCGCCACGGCGGAGCGTGCCGTGCAAACCGCCATCGAGCGCTTCGGCCGCGTTGATACGCTGGTCAACAATGCCGGCATCTTTCTGGCGAAGCCCTTCGTCGATTACACGACAGAGGATTATAACAGCGTGCTCGCCACCAACTTGACCGGCTTCTTCCATATCAGCCAGAAGGCGGCGGCAGAGATGCTGAAACGGGGCAGCGGCCATATCGTCAGCATCAGTACCAGCCTGGTCGACCAGCCGATCAAGGGCGTGCCGGCGGCCATGGCCAATATCACCAAGGGCGCCATCAATGCCGTTACCCGCTCGCTGGCGATCGAATATGCCGATAAGGGCATCCGCGTGAATGCGGTGGCGCCCGGCATCATCAAGACGCCGATGCATGCCCCCGAAACCCATGACTTCCTGTCGAAGCTGCACCCGATGGGCCGCATGGGCGAAGTGAGCGAGATCGTCGATGCCGTGCTCTATCTCGACCAGGCACAATTTGTCACCGGCGAGATCCTTCATGTCGACGGCGGCCAGCATGCCGGCCGGTGGTAAACCGCATCGAAACCGATAATGGGGAGGAAACGATCATGCCTTACGTCAACATCAAGGTAACGCGCGAAGGCACGGCGCCCGGCCAGACCGGCACCACGCCGGAACAGAAGGCGGCCCTCATCAAGGGCGTCAGCGAATTACTGCTCAAGGTGATGAACAAGCCGCTCGCTTCGACCTTCGTGGTCATTGACGAGGTCGAGCTGGAGAGTTGGGGGGTCGGCGGCCTGCCGGTGGAGGATTACCGACGCCAGCAGGCCGGCGCCGAGGACGGCAAAAGCCGCTCAGCTTCCTGACGCAGATCCGCGGCGGGGTCGTTCAGCAAAAGCATCGCCGGCGGCCCGCCGCAGCATGTGACAATCGTAGCCGAATGGCGCGATTGTTGCGCACAGATGGCCATGGACGCGTGACGCGCAGCAAGGCAAGATTCGACACCGCCCGCTGACCGCAGCCGCCACCCACTGGCCTCTTCGCCGAAGCGCTCAAGAAGGCCGGAGATCATCATGAAGCCGCTCTCAGCCACCGCCCTGAACAAAAGTCATGCAGATCCGCCGTATTCCCTGCAGCCCATAACGCCGCGGGTCCCGCCGTTTCAAATCGCCGCCGCCGGCACCATCGCCCTCGCCGTCGCCATGGGCATCGGCCGCTTCGCCTTCACGCCGTTGCTGCCGATAATGCTGCAGGATGGCACCACCGATCTCGGCCATGCCAGCATGCTGGCGACAGCGAACTATCTCGGCTATCTGCTGGGCGCGGTACTCTGCATGGTCCTGCCGCGCGTCGTCACTGGCGCGATGATGATCCGGATCGGCCTCGCCGCCACCGTCCTGGTGACCGCCGGCATGGCTTTGCCCTGGGCCACAACCTGGCCGGCATTGCGTTTTGCCGCCGGTATCGCCAGCGCCATGGTCTTCGTCTTCAGTTCCGGCTGGTGCCTGGCGCATCTTGCACATCAGGACAAGGCGGCGCTCGGCGCCATCATCTTCACCGGACCGGGCCTCGGCATTGCCTTGTCCGGCCTCGTCGCAACCCTGCTGGTCGGGCTGCACCAGCCGGCCTGGTGCGGCTGGGCGGTCTTCGCTGCTCTGGCGCTGGCGCTGAGCGCCTGCTGCTGGCTTGTCTTCCGCGGGCCGGATCTCGCCACTTCGAAGCGTGAGGCTTCAAAGCAAGAGGCCTCGGCCGGGACGGCGTCGCCGGCACGGCAGGCCGCGCGGCCCCATGGCAGCCATGCTGAGATGGCTTTCTTCAGTCTGGCCTATGGGATCGCCGGCTTCGGCTATATCATCACCGCCACCTATCTGCCGGTGATCGCGCGCACCGCCCTGCCGGGCTCGATCTGGCTCGATCTCTTCTGGCCGATCCTCGGGCTTGGCGTGGTGATCGGCGCTCTGGTTGCCGCCCGCATCCCGCGGCGCATCGACCCGCGCGACCTGCTGATCGCCTGCTATGCCATCCAGGCTTTCGGGGTCGTGCTGTGCCTGATCCTGCCAAGCCTGATCGGCTTCATTCTCAGCAGTTTCCTGGTAGGCTTGCCCTTCACGGCGCTCAGTTTCTTCGCCATGCAGGATGTACGGCGATTGCGGCCCGAACATGCCGCGCGCTTCATGGGTCTGTTGACGGCGACCTATGGCATCGGCCAGATCGCCGGACCGCCCCTGGCCGCACATCTGCTCGCCACCGGCGCCAGCCAGGCGGCAGGCTTCGCCCATGCGCTCGGCACCGCCTCAACAGCGCTCGCCATAGGTGCCGGCCTTTATCTCGTCATGCGACTCTGCTGGCCGATCAACAAAAGGAGTGAGAACAAATGAGTGCGAGACAGTCATCCCAGAATTGGCCCGATCGCCGCATTCTCGATCTCTTTGGCATCGAGCTGCCGATCATCCAGGCGCCAATGGCCGGCGCCAGCACGGCGCAGATGGCGATCGAAGTCAGCGAGGCCGGCGGACTTGGGTCGCTGCCCTGCGCCCTGATGGCGCCCGACCAGGCACGGCAGGCGATCGAAATCATCCGCCAGGCCACCGGCAAACCGCTCAACCTCAATTTCTTCTGCCATACGCCGCCGAGACTGGATGAGGCAGCGATTGCGGCCTGGAAAGCCAAGCTTGCCCCCTATTACGCCGAACAGAAGATCGACCCGGCGGCCCCGGTGCCGATTTCCAACCGGGCGCCTTTCGACGATGCCTATTGCAGCCTGGTCGAGGCCGCTAAGCCGGAAGTGGTGAGCTTTCATTTCGGCCTGCCGGCGGAGCCGCTGATGAAGCGGGTCAAGGCGGCCGGCGCCAAGGTGATTTCTTCCGCCACTACCGTCGCCGAGGCGCGCTGGCTGGAAGCGCGGGGCGTCGATGCCATCATCGCCATGGGTTCGGAAGCCGGCGGCCACCAGGGGCATTTCCTGCGCGAGAGCATCGCCGGCCAGATCGGCACCCTCGCCCTGGTGCCCCAGGTGGTGGATGCAGTAAAGGTGCCGGTGATCGCCACCGGCGGTATCGCGGACGGGCGCGGCATCGCCGCCGTCTTCATGCTGGGCGCTGCCGCGGCGCAGGTCGGCACGGCCTATCTCTTCTCCCCGGAGGCGCAGGTGCAACCCTTCCATCGGCATGCGTTGAGAACCGCCGAAGCCGAAGATACCGCCCTCACCAATCTTTTCACCGGCCGCCCGGCCCGGGCCATCGCTAACCGGCTAATGCGCGAGATCGGGCCGCTCTCCGACCTGGCGCCGAGTTTCCCGCTGGCCGGGGGCGCCCTCATGCCGCTGCGCGCCAAGAGCGAGCCCGCCGGATCATCCGATTTCAGCAATATGTGGTCCGGCCAGGCGGCGCGACTTGCCAAGGAGCTGCCGGCTGGCGAGTTGACCAAGCATCTCGCGCAAGAAGCGCTGGCGAAGTTGGGACGGTGAACACATTGACGGATGACTGCTTTCAACAGCAGCAATGACGTCGACCATTATACCGTTGTCACCTCGGGCCTGACCCGGCAATCCCCGGGTCAGGCCGTGCTGGCGATTGGCATAGTCACCTCAAACGTCGCCGGCTCACGTCGTCACCAGCGGCTGCGCGCGACGGAAGGGTGCGGCGTCGCTCTTCGGCTTGTCGAGGTCGCGGGCATAGCGGTGACCGCCATAGACCGCCTGGGCGATGAGGCCGGGGGCGAGGCAATCGCCGATACGGGTCACCGATTTAATGCCGGCGGCCTGCCACCCCGCTTCATCGGCGGCGAGTTCCAACCAAAGTGACTCGTTCGGCAAACGCGACGTGACGGGCACGACGGCGGCGGCCTCGATCTTCATGCCTTCGCCGCCATAGGCGCAGGCGGTTTCAAAGACGCCGCCGGAAAAGCTCAGTGCCTCCTGCGCCGTGACGATGCGGATGCCCATCTTGCGCAGGCGCTTGTTGATGTGCCCCAGTTCCAACGTGTAGCCGGTCCAGCTGGAGACGACATCGCCGGGCGTCACCAGTGCAACGTCGTGCCCCGCCTGGCGTAGGCGTTCGGCGATGACGCCGCCCATATAGAAATGATCGTCGTCATAGACCACGACCGGCCCGGCTTTCGGCAGGTTGCCCGACATGATGTCGTCGGGGCTGAACGCGGCATCGCCACCAAGCCCGGCGATGCCGAAGGGATGGGCGCGACCCTGCCCGTCCTTGCGCCAAGTGGCGCCGGTCGCCAGCACCACATGCTCGAAGCCGAAATCGCGGATCTCGGCCGCGCTCAGCCTGCTGTCGCGATAGACGGTGACGTTCGGCATCTTGCCCAACTGGAAGACGCGGTAATCGCGCACGCGGCCCCAAGCGGCGAGGCCCGGCAGGCTGGCCTCGCGGCTGACCCGGCCGCCGAGCTCGGTCGAGGCCTCGGCGAGATGGACCTCATAGCCGCGCTGGCCGAGGGCGCGCGCCGCTTCAAGACCGGAGGGACCGGCACCCACCACCAGCACGCGGGCCTCGCTCTCCTTGGTGCCGATGACTTCCGGATGCCAGCCCTTGCGCCATTCCTCCGCCATGGTCGGATTCTGGGTGCAGCGGATCGGCGTGATGGTGTTGTCGCCGCTGACACAGATATTGCAGCCGATGCATTCGCGGATGTCCTCGATGCGGCCTTCCTCGATTTTCTTCGGCAGGAAAGGATCAGCGATCGACGGGCGGGCCGCACCGATCATGTCCATCACGCCGGACTTGATGAGCTTCACCATATGGTCGGCGGAGGTATAGCGGCCGACACCCACCACGGGCTTGGTCGTCAGCTTCTTCACGAAGCCGATATGCTGTTCCTGATAGCCCTCATCGGCGAAGCGCGAGGTGACGGAATCGTTCTTCCAGTCGGCGAGATTGACGTCCCAGAGATCAGGCAGTTCCGCCAGCATGGCGACGACGTCATGGCCCTCGCTGCCGGCAGTGATGCCGTCCGGGCCCATCAATTCATCGACGGCGAAGCGCACGGCCACACCGCACGTATCGCCGACCGCGTCCTTGGCATCCTCGATCACTTCTCGGAGTAGGCGCACGCGGTTCTCCAGCGAGCCGCCATATTCATCCGTGCGGTCGTTGCGGCGCTTCTGCAGGAAATGCATCGGCAGGCTCAGATCATGGCCGGCATAGACATAGACGATATCGAAGCCGGCTTTCTTGGCGCGGACACAAGCATCGCGATGCCAGCGGCGATAGTCGCGGATGTCGCTCGCATCCATGCGCCGCGCCTGCCACGGATAATAGCGCGACATCTCATGACGCGGCCCCATCAGGGTCTCACGGCTGAGGAGATTGGAAGCCGAGGGACCGTTATGGGTGAGTTCGACCGCAGCCAATGAGCCGTGCCTATGCACGGCCTCGCACATCATGGCGTTATGGGGAATATCGTGGTCGTCCCACAACCGGCCCTCGATATAGGGCGCGACATCGCCGGTCCAATGGATCTCGCATTCCTCGGTCGAGACCACGGCCCAGCCGCCTTCGGCCTTCATGCCGCGCATGGCGGCATGGGCCTGGGGACTCTGATAGCCCATGCCATTGCAATGCGGCACCTGATAGAAGCGGTTGCGGGCCGTGACCGGGCCGATCTTCACCGGCTCGAACAGGATGTCGTAACGTGGATCGCGGGTCATTTCGCCTCTCCCCAGGCTGTACAGACAGAACGCGCCTCGGCCGGGCGCTAAGTGGGCCGCACTCTATATCGCCGCAAGTCCGGGCAGCAAGTCGTGTGCAGCGCCTTGCCCGCCCGCGAATCCTGCATGACGCATGCCTCTGCCGAAGGTCAGCGATAACAATGCCGTCACTGGCATTCACCGCGCCGGCTTGCTAGGTTTCGGGGAAACTTAACGAGTCAGGATCGTCATGGCCAAGGATGTGGAAATTCTGCAGCGCGAGCGCATCCTCGACAGCTATCTCAAGGTCGAACGCTGGAAGATCCGCCACAGCGCCCATAATGGCGGCTGGGTGGGCCCCATGCTGCGCGAATTCGTCGACAGGCCGAACGCAGTGGCTGTTCTGCCCTATGATCCGGTGGCGGAGAAGATCCTGCTCATCGAACAGTTCCGGCTGCCGGCCTATCTCTCGGGCCTGCCGGCCTGGCAATGCGAAGTGATCGCCGGGCTGAACGACAAGAACGAAAACCCCGAAGAGATCGCGCGCCGCGAGGCGATGGAAGAAGCCAATTGCGCGCTCGGCGAATTGAAGCTTGCCTATCACTACCTGCTCAGCCCCGGCATGACGACGGAAACGATCTACAGCTTCGTCGGCCGCTTCGACAGCAGCAATTGGCGCGGCGACGTGCATGGCCTGGAGATCGAGCACGAGGATATCCGCGCCAGCCTGCGCGATGTGTCGGATATCCCTGAGATTCTGGCGACCGGCCATACCGGCAACGGCATCCTCATTTTGCTGCTGCAATGGTTCATGCTGAACCGGGCCCATCTGCGCGCTTCCTGGATGTGAGAGACAAGATCATGACACGCCACCGCCTCGCCATCGCGCGCCTGTGGTATGAGGGCAATTCCTTCTCGCCAGCCACCACCGATCTCGCCGTCTTCCAGGCGCGCGAATGGGTTCGCGGCGAAGCGGCGAAGGATTTCTATCGCGGCACGGCAACGGAGATCGGCGCCGCCGTCACCTTCGCCGAAACGCATCCGGATTGGGATTGCCGGTTTCTCCTTTGCACCGCAGCGCCCCCGGGGGGATTGATGACGGCGGAGGCTTTCGCTGCCATCAGCTCCGGCATTCTCGGCGACCTCGCCGAAGGACAGAGGGCCGGGAAATGGGATGCCGTCTATCTTTCCCTGCATGGCGCGACCGTCACGGTCGGCAATCCGACGCCCGAACTGGAACTGCTGCGCGCCATCAGGGAACTGGTCGGCGCGGTGCCGCTCGGCGTCAGCTTCGATCTGCATGCGCATCTGGCGCCGGAGATGCTGGCCCTGATCGACATCGCCGCCGGATACAAGACCTATCCGCATATCGACATGGATGCGACGGCGAAGCTGGTGCTGGATGCCGTGACGGCGCAGGCCGAAGGCAAGCTCGCCCCCAGACAGGCAATCGGCAAGCTGCCGGCGATTTTGCCGAGCTTCAACATGCGTACGACCGATGGGCCGATGGCGGAACTGCAGGGGCTTGCGCAGGCCTGGCGCGCCAAGCCCGGCATGATCGATGTCAGCCTGTTCGGCGGCTTCGCCTATGGCGATTCGCCTTTCGCCGGCCCCAGCGTCATCGCGACGGCTGATGGCGACGCGGCTCTGGCCCAAGCCGCCGTCGACGATCTGTTGCAGGAGATGCGCGCGCGGCGCGACCGCTTCTATGTCCAGCTGCCCGATCCCGTGCAGGGGTTGCGGGAGGCGCTGCGTCTGACCGGCGACAAGCCGGTGGCCGTCATCGATCCGGCCGACAATCCGCTGTCGGGCGGCATCGGCGACACGCCGGAACTGTTCCGCGCCCTCCTCGATCTCCGCCCCAATGTGCCGACCGTCTTCGGCTTCTTCTGGGATCCGGCGCTGGTGGCGCGCTGTTGGCAGAGCGGCGTGGGAAGCACCGTCACCGCGAAACTGGGCGGCCGGGTGACGCATGATTTCGGACAGCCGGTCGAGGTGACGGCGCGGATCGTCAAATTGACCGATGGGCAATTCCGCAATCTCGGCCCCATGGAGACCAATCTTCCCGTCAATCTCGGGCGCACCGCTATGCTGGAGGTCCAGGGAATCCAGGTGATCATCACGGAAAGCTGCCAGACACCCAACGACCCCGGTTATTTCGCCTTGCATGGCATCGATCTCGATCGGGTCGACCTGCTCTGCGTCAAGGCGAAGAACCATTTCCGCGCCGCCTTCACGTCGCTGACCCGCGCCATCATCGAGATCGACGCACCAGGTCCCGCCTCGCCCAATATCCGGCACTACCGCTACCGCCATGCGCCGCGGAACCTTTATCCCCTGTCGGAGGGCTGAAGCCCCGGCGGATCGCATCCACGCCCCCAACCGCCACCGAGTCGCAAGGGCGTCGCCGGCAGGCTTGATCAGGCTTGCCGGCGGGCCTATTTTACACACCAACAGCTATTTCACGGGCGAGCCATGAAAAATATCCGCGACGGTTTCATCGATGCGATCGGCAATACGCCGATGATCAAATTGCGGGCGGCTTCCGAGCTCACCGGCTGCACCATTCTCGGCAAAGCCGAATTCCTCAATCCCGGCGGCTCGGTGAAGGACCGCGCGGCGCTCGGCATCATCAGCGATGCCGAGGAAAAGGGCCTGATCCGGCCGGGCGGGCTGATCGTCGAGGGTACCGCCGGCAATACCGGCATCGGCCTGGCGCTCGTCGGCAATTGCCGTGGCTATAAGACGCTGATTGTGATTCCCGAGACGCAGTCGCAGGAAAAGAAAGACATGCTGCGCCTGGCCGGGGCGGAATTGCGGGAAGTCCCGGCGGCGCCCTATAAGGACCCCAATAATTACGTCCGCTATTCGGGACGTCTCGCCGAAGAGTTGAAGGACAGCAACCCGAACGGCGTCATCTGGGCCAACCAGTTCGACAATGTCGCCAATCGCCTCGGCCATTTCCGCACCACCGGACCGGAAATCTGGGAGCAGACCGATCACAAGGTCGACGGCTTCATCTGCGCCGTCGGCTCCGGCGGCACCCTGGCGGGGGTCGGAATGTATCTCAAGGAACGCAACCCGAAGATCCAGATCGGGCTTGCCGATCCCGAAGGCGCCGCCCTCTATTCCTATTACACCAGCGGCGAGCTGAAATCAGAGGGTTCTTCCATCACCGAAGGTATCGGCCAGGGCCGCATCACCGCCAATCTGGTCGATGCGCCGGTCGACCGCGCCTATCGCATTCCCGATAGCGAGGCGCTGCCGGTGGTGTTCGACCTGTTGAAGCATGAGGGCCTCTGCCTGGGCGGGTCGAGCGGCATCAATGTCGCCGGCGCGATTCGCCTCGCCAAGGATCTCGGCCCGGGCCACACCATTGTCACCGTGCTGTGCGACTACGGCAGCCGCTATCAGAGCAAGCTGTTCAACCCAGACTTCCTGCGCAGCAAGAATTTGCCGACGCCGGACTGGCTGTCGTAAGCCAAACAACCATTCTTAACGCATGTAAGTCCGCGACTCGGCCGCGACCGCCGGTTCGCTTGACCCTGTCTGGGCCAGCTTACATAGTGCGGTCATCTCCTCACTTCCAGCGGCCGGGATCATGGACTTGCTGTTTCGCGACGATGCCTATTTGCAGGAATGCACCGCCACGGTGACGGCAGCCGACGAGACCGGCATCCGCCTCGACCGCACGGTCTTCTACCCGATGGGCGGCGGCCAGCCGGGCGATATCGGCCAACTCGTCCTCGCCGATGGCGGCGTGATCGAGATTGTTGATGCCTTGAAGGGCGAGACGATCAATGAGGTGCGGCATATTCCTGCGCCCGGTAGCGAGCTGCCCGCGGTCGGCGCAACTGTTGTCGCGCGGATCGATTGGCCCAGACGGCATCGCCTGATGCGCATGCATACCTGCCTGCATCTCCTCTGTGCGCTGATCAAAGGCGATGTCACCGGCGGCCAGGTCGGCGACGGCAAGGGCCGCCTCGACTTCAATCTCCCGGATCTGGCGCTCGACAAGGAACAGCTCACCGCCGACCTCAATAAGCTCATCGCCGGCGATCATCCGGTGCAGGCGCGCTGGATCAGCGACGCGGAAATGGCCGCCAAGCCGGAACTGGTGCGTACCATGTCGGTGAAGCCGCCCAGCGGCCAGGGCAAGGTGCGGCTGCTGGATATCGTCGGGGTCGATCTGCAACCTTGCGGCGGCACGCATGTGGCGCGAACCGGCGAGATCGGTCGCGCCGAGATTTCCAAAATCGAGAACAAGGGCAAGATGAACCGGCGGGTGAATATCACCTTGCTGGATAATTGAGCCAAGCCGCGGAAGCCGGCCGACGGCGTCAATCAGATCCGCAGTGGCGATCAACAGGAACGAAGATGGCAGCGAGCTACAGCAACCCCCATAGCCTGGTTTCCACCGACTGGCTCAATGACAATCTGAGGCAACCAGATCTGCGCGTGATCGACGCGACCTATTACCTGCCGATGCAGGGCAAGGACGCCCGCGCCGAATATCTGGCGGCCCATATTCCAGGGGCCGTGTTCTTTCCGATCGATGAGATCGCCGATACCGGCGGCAACCTGCCGCATATGCTGCCGCCGGTGGAGAAATTCTCCGCGCGGCTACGCAAGCTCGGCATCGGCGATGGCAACCGCGTGGTGGTCTATGATCGTACCGGTCTGCTGGGCGCCGCCCGCGTCTGGTGGATGTGCCGCATTTTCGGCATCAAGGACGTCGCCATTCTCGATGGCGGCCTGACCAAATGGCTGGCGGAAGAGCGCGCCGTCGAGGACGGCGAGCCGGCAGGACGCGAGCGCCATTTCACGGCCCGACTCGACAATACTCAGGTCCGCACGAAGGAACAGATGCTGCGCAACCTGGCCGGCAAGCAGGAGCAGGTCCTGGATGCGCGCTCGCCGGGCCGCTTCAACGCCACCGAGCCGGAAACCTGGCCGGGACGGCGCGCCGGACATATTCCCGGCTCTTGCAATCTCCCCTACACGCAGTTGCTGCGCCCGGAAGACGGCACCTTCCTGCCGGCTGACCAATTGCGCACGAAATTCCAGAAGGCCGGCATCGACCTCAACAAGCCGGTCGTCACCACCTGCGGTTCCGGCATCACCGCCTGCGTGCTGGCGTTCGGCCTGCATCTGATTGGCCATCGCGACGTGTCCGTCTATGACGGTTCCTGGGCCGAATGGGGGCTGCCCGGCGACACCCCCGTGGAGCCCGCCTCCGGTGGGCCGGCGGCGACGAAATGAGCCTGCTCAGGATCAGGCCCTACGCGGCGGAAGATTTCGGCGCCGTGGTGGCGCTGTGGGACGAGGCCGGTCTCAACAAGACCCATAACGATCCGGCGCGCGATATCGCCAAGATGTGTGCCTCACCCGATTGCCAGCTCTATGTCGGTGCGATCGATGAGAAAATCGTCGCCAGCGTCATGGTGGGTCATGACGGTCATCGCGGCTGGATCTATCGCCTGGCGGTTGCCGAGGCCGAGCGCCGCAAGGGCTATGGCGCCGAGCTTGTGGAACTGGCGGAGAACTGGCTGACGGCACGTGGCATCGTCAAATGCCAGCTGATGATCCGGCATGAGAACGATGCCGTGGAAGCCTTCTATGGCGAGCTCGGCTATGAGGACACGCCGCGCCGCATCATGGCGAAGTGGCTCGACCCCGACCGGCCGGAAATGGAAGCCGCGAAGCTTGATGTTGTCATCACCTATCTCGAAATGACCGAGCGGCCGACCCGGCCGACGGTGCCCATGCCGCTGGGCAGCTATGCCCTGCTGAAGCTGGAGAATCCGCCAGTCGGCTATTATCGCTATCTCTACAATACTGTCGGCGAGCCCTGGTTCTGGTGGGAACGCCGGCAAATGGATGACGCCACCCTGGCGCCGCTGATCCAGGATCCGGATATCGACATCTATGTCATCCATGCCGGCGGCGTGCCGGCCGGCTACGCCGAGTTCAGCCGCAAAAACTTGCCGGTGCTAGGGATCAATTATTTTGGTCTGGCGCCGGATTTCATCGGCCGTGGGCTCGGCAGGTATTTCATGAACTGGGTGGTCGATCAGGCCTGGTCCTATCCGGGAACAGAGAAAGTCACAGTTGACACCTGCAGCCTGGACCATCCGCGTGCCTTGGCCACCTATCAGCAGGCGGGTTTCAAGCCGGTGCGGCAGGTGAGCAAACGCATCATCGACCCACGCCTGAAGGGCCTGATCCCCGCCGGTCTCGAACCGCGCCTGCCCGGCGAGAAGACCGCGGCGCCCGAAGCGGCCTTCACCGGGCCGAAACTCATTCGTCTACCGGGGAGCGATGCCTAAGGGATACGATGTCTAGGGGAAACATGGCCGGCCAGTTTCAACGTCTGCATGACGGACAGCGCGCCGAAGTCGAGATCATCGTCGACGGCGATACGTTGCGCGTCCTTGAAGGCGATACGCTGCTGACGGCGATCCTGCTGCATCGGGCGCATCTGAGGTTTGATGAAATCGGCAACGAACAGCGCGGCGGTTTCTGCCTGATGGGGGCCTGCCAGGACTGCTGGGTCAATGACGGCGCCGGCCGGCCGATGCGCGCGTGCACGACTTACGTCGCGCCTCATCTCGTCATCGATACCGGACGTAGCCATTTGACCGGCCGCAGCCCTGCCGCACCGTTTTCCGCCCTGCCGCTGGCAGACCCGCCGAAGATGATGGCGATCGATATCGAGGTGGCCGACAGCGACACGGCTGATATCGAAGCAACGGCGCCCGCCGCGCAATCGCCGACAGACGAGCCGCAGCCATGAAGCCGCGCGTGCTGATCATCGGCGCCGGGCCGGCCGGCCTGCGCGCCGCCGAGTTGCTGGCCTATAACGGCGTCAGCCCGATCCTGGTTGACGAGGCGCCGCGCATCGGCGGCCAGATCTATCGCCTGCCGCCCAATGTCGCCGGCCTCAGCCGCACCGCGCAGCAGCTTTACGGCAGCCAAGCGGGCAAGGCACATGCCCTGTTCCGCGATTTCGAACGCATCCGCGACAAGGTCGATTATCGGCCCTCCAGCCTGGTTTTCGATCTTATCGACAACCGGGCCGAAGTGCTGCGTTTCGGCAGGACCGAGCAGATTCCCTTCGACGCATTGATTCTCGCCACCGGTGCGATGGACCGCATCCTGCCGTTCGAGGGCTGGACGATGCCGGGGATTTACAGCCTGGGCGGCGCGCAAATCGCGCTGAAGCATCAGGGTTGTGCCATCGGCCGGTCGGTGGTCTTCGCCGGCACCGGCCCGCTGCTGTTTCTTACCGCCTACCAATATGCCAAGGCCGGCGCCAGGATTGCCGCCGTCATCAACAGCGGACCCCGGCTGGGAGCGCTGTCGCAGTTCGCCAAACTGGCAACTATGCCGGCGATGCTGGCGCAGGGCTTGCGTTATCTGTCCTGGTTCAGGCGGCATAAGATCCGCGTGCTGCATGGATATCGGCCGTTACGGGCGCATCAAGCCGCCGCCATTGGTGATGCCGGCATCGATGATACGGTCGAACCGCGCCTGACCATGATGGAATTTGTTTCCGATCGTGGTGACCGGCTGGAGGTGGACTGCGACGCGGCGGCCTTTGGTTATGGGTTGAAGGCGGAGACTCAACTGGCGGATCTTGCCGGTGCGGGCTTCGGCTTCGATACGCTGAACCGGCAATGGCTACCGCTGGCCGATGCCTATGGCCGCGCGCAGGATCGCGCCGGCCTCTATCTTGCCGGTGACGGCGCCGGCATCCTCGGTGCTGATGCGGCTGAGCTGCGCGGCCAATTGGCGGCGGCCGCTGTGCTCTCGGATTCCGGCCAGAGTTTCGGCAGCTTCGATCCGAATGGGGCTTTGCGGCAGTTGCAGAAGTGGCGCAAGTTCCGGGCTGCACTGGAGCTTGCCTTTCCCTTCCCCCATGAATCCGTGTCCGAGATCGCCGACGAGGTTGTGCTGTGCCGTTGCGAGAGCGTGACCGCCGGCGAACTGCGCGGTGTTACCGGTCTACTGGGCGCCCGCGACCTCAACCGCACCAAGGCTTTTTGCCGGCTCGGCATGGGCCGCTGTCAGGGACGCCTTTGCGGTCCGGTCGCCGCCGAGGTGATGGCTGCCGAGCTTGGCGTCAGCGTCGACAGTGTCGGCCGTTTCCGCGGCCAGCCGCCCGTGAAGCCGGTTCCGGTTTCCGCCCTGGCGGTGTCGGAACCGCTCGTCATCGCGGCGGAACATGATGCGACAGCCCGTGGTGCCACATCCGAAACGATCGGGGCCGATGCATGAGCCGCCGCAACGAACTCAAATGCGATGCATTGGTGATCGGCGGCGGCATCGCCGGCTGCGCGACCGCCCTGAATCTTGCACGCCGCGGCAAAAGCGTCGTCTTGCTGGAGCGTGACGAGCCGGGCTTGCGCGCCAGCGGCGTCAATTTCGGCGGCGTTCGCCAGCACGGCCGGGCGGCGGCCGAAATCCCCCTGTCGCGCCGGGCGCGCGGCATCTGGGGCAGGCTCAGCAGCCTGATCGGGATCGACGGTGAGTTCGTGCAGACGGGCCATCTTCGCCTCGCCCGCAGCGATGCCGATGTCGCGGTGTTGCTTGAACATCGCCGCGAAGCCGAGGTTCTGGGCCTCAAGCTCGATTTCATCGGCATCAGCGAGTTGCGGCGCCTCTATCCCTGGCTCAGCGAGGCCATCGTGGCGGCAACCTTCTGCGCCGAGGACGGTCACGCCAATCCGCGACTGGTCGCGCCCGCCTTCGCCGCCGCCGCCGAGGCGGCGGGCGCGGTCCTGCAGGATTATGCGGAAGTCGTGGAGGGGTGGTACGGCAACAGCGTCTTTCACCTGCGTTGCCGGGATGGAAGGCATTTCGCAGCCCCCGTGCTGGTCAATGCAGCCGGCGCCTGGGCTGCGACGGTCGCCGCGTGGTTCGATGAACCTGTCACGCTGAAACCGGAAGTACCCCAGGTGATGGTGACGGAACCCACCGCCTATCGCATCAAGCCGGTGATCGGCGTCATCGGCGGCGATCTTTATCTGCGCCAGACCCTGCGCGGCAATATCCTCTTCGGCGGCGGCGAAGGCCGCGCCAAGGATGGCATCAACCGCTCCCGCCCTTTGCCCGAAGTCAGCCGGCGCACGGCGGCGCAAGCCGCAAAACTTGTACCGATGATCGGCAACCTGTCAGTCATCCGCAGCTGGAGCGGTGTCGACGGCGATACGGAAGACGGCTCGCCGATCGTAGGCCCCAGCGAAACCCATCCCGGCCTGTATCACGCTTTCGGCTTCTGCGGCCACGGCTTCCAGTTGGGCCCCGCCATCGGTGCCGTGCTCAGCGAGCTGATCGTCGACGGCAAGAGCGAAACCCCCATCGACGGCCTCTCGATCGGGCGCTTTCGTGCTGCGGCGATGGAGAAGGGAAGCGCAGCCGATGCTGTCCCCCATGAAAACGGCTGACGTCGTCTGCAGACTGCGGCCTTATTTGAGATCGATCAGTCACGAGAACGATGTTCATCGCTTCACTCAAAGGCACTATGCGGCCTCCGCATTCCACCTACCGAGTGATCCGTTGTTACGACGCCGCTAGTCGCATGAGCATAAAGGCAATGGCGTTGCAACTCGTGAGTTCGAGCGCGACGCATTCGGTACCGCAAGTTTCTCATCTGCGATCTTGAGTTCGACAACTTGCTTGATGCTCGCAAGAAGCAGCTATGAAGCTACGCTACTTCGCTGGGTGCGATAAATGCCGCCCCCGAGAGCAAGCATTAGCATGCGATGTCATCATCCGTTTCGGTGACTTCTTGAATGCATATGCTTGTGTAGTTGCGGAAGATTGTTGTCCGCCTTGCTTTCCTTGACCTAGCAAAAAATGAGTGTATCTTCTCTGGTTAGGAGACGTTACGACGTACCAATCAATTCATCGCATCAGCAGACGAGAAGCGGCATGGCCGCTGAAGAATTGATTCCGCCACCCTTCGACGACACGATTAATTCCATATTGAAATTGCGCCGATCTGCGCCGCGGATGTGATTACCCGAGTGGCACGCGGACTGCGCTTTGCGCCATGAGTGAACGACTCTTTAACATTACGCAAAGGAGTTGGACAAATGAGCGAAGCTCAATCATTGACGCTGGAACCCGGCGAGTGTGTGACGCTGTCGCCGGATTCGTCGCGCTTCAAGAAAGCCTATCAGCAGCTCTATCCGCGCAATGCGGATGAAGTCCGCGCCGCGCTTGCTCTCTCGGACGACGCGCTCGAAAGCGTGCGCAAGGCCGGCATATGCAGTTGTGCGTCGAAATTGCCTGCGGCGACGGTGGCTGCTGAGGATCTCGAAGCTTCGGATTCCGTGACGCGCGCTGCGGCCTTGAGCCTCACCTATCAAAGCTTCAACAATTATGTATATGGGACCAACCCAGCGGCCTTCACGAATCTGGTGCCAGCTTTCAATCGATACCTTGCGCTCAACAAGGCGGTGATCAACATCGTCGCGTTGCTCGACATCGAAGTCGGAGACGGGGCAACCTTGACGATCTCCGCTTCGACACATGTCGTGAGGGCGCGGAAGATCATCATCCATCGCACCGGGCGTATCGTCGTGCGTGGTTCGACGACATTCAAAATCGTCTCGCTCGAAGGATTGCGGCCGCGGATCATCGATACCGGCCCGATAACCGCCGGAACAGCCACCCTGAAAACCATGGAACATTAGGGGGAGAACAGGTCATGCCAGACATTATCGGCAAGGGTGCCGACGGCACCAACGGAAATCCGGGATCGGCAGGTCAAGGCGGCCAACCAGGCCAGCAGGGCGTCGATGGCGTCGATCACTGGGACGGCGACGATCCGCCGACGGCTGGAGCGCGCGGCGGTGACGGACAGCCCGGCTCGCGCGGCACGGACGGAACATTCGGCGAATTCGGCAGTAACATCACCATACAGGTCGATGATTTTGTCGTCGGCGTGAACATCGACACGCGGGGCGGCAAGGGCGGTGATGGCGGCGCGGGCGGACCGGGAGGAGCAGGTGGAGTCGGCGGCCGCGGCGGCAAGAACGCGGATGACGACAGCCGCGCCGGCGGCGGCCAGGGCGGCAATGGGGCGCGTGGTGGCGATGGCGGCAGCGGCGGGCCCGGCGGTAACGGCGGAAACATCACGGTTGTCGCCAAGAGCATTGCAACCGGCACTGTGCACGCCAATGCGCAGGGCGGGCGCGGCGGTCTTGGCGGCGGCGCCGGAATCGGCGGCGGCTTTGGGCCGGGTGGAGACGGCGGCACCAATGGGGACCGGACTGGTCCGAATGGCGGCCCAGGACCAAATGGCACCACGGGGACCAACGGCGGCAACGGCCTTGACGGTTCGGTGGCGATCATCCAGCAACCCTGACGATCTCAAGACCCGCCCTGCCCGCTCCGACGGACTGCCCATGCGACACCAACCGCACCGCATTGCGGATCTGTCCGCCGGAGCGCCCAATTTAGGCGCAGCTGTGAAGACCCAGCTTGCGTCGCTGGCAGACGCGTGCGGCATAGAAGAGACGCCACGGCTATGCGTCCAGAGGATCTTCGAAATCTTCACGCGGGAGTCACTCGATCGCCCCGCGGTGGCGCCGTTTAGAGGCCTGTCCTTCATCAATGCCGATGGATTGCCCTTCCAGTGGGTGTTCAACTTCTGCGCCGGTGCGTCCGGATGGGGCTTCCTGTGCGAAGCGGGACAACCAGGTTCGGAGCCGACGGTGCGCCTGGCGGTGACGCTCGATCTCATTGATCAAGCCTGTTCACTGGCAGGCAATGCACCGCCCGGCTTCCTGCGCGGCATTGCCCGGCGCCTGACGCCGCGGCCCGGCGAGCCGTGGCCATCGCATTGGCGCAGTGCCGCCTGGATCGGTGTCGCCGTCAAAGGCGACGCCGTGTCGATCAAGCCATATTTCAATCTGACTGCCGGCCCGCCCAGGGAACGCTGGCTGAAGGCGGGTTGGGTTTTACGCGACCTCGGACGGGATGATGCGCTCGAGCGCTTGTGTGCACTCTCTGCCTCCTGCTCCGGCAATTCCTGGCCAGCAGGGCTTGCCGTCGATATCAAGCCCAATGGCGGGCCCGGCCGGCTGAAGATCTATTTTCGTTCAGGCGAAGTCACGCCGGCATGGCTTGCGCGCTGGTACGATACACTCGGTCTTGACGGCCATGCCGCCAGCCTGCGTCGAATGCTGGACCTCCTGGGCAAAACCTCCGCCCGCCTCTACCCGCGAGCCGCCTTCGTGACCAGCCTTGAAATCCACCCGGACCAATCCTTCTCGCTCAAGACCGATCTCGCCGTCACGAAATGGATGGCCTCGGACGCGGCGATCGTGGAGAATTCCGCCGCCCTTCTTGCGGCAGAAGACTGCAAAGCCGAGCGGCTGGTCCGGATGCTTCGCGCCATCGATGCCTGGCCGCCGGACCAGACATGCTGTGCCGCTATTCGTTTTGTCGGCCTCGGCTGTGAGCCGGATGGCTCGCGCCACCTGAATGTCTATGTTGAACCACCCCTCCGCGCTCCCGTCCGTCTATCTGCCCCTCGGCACCTGAACTGCAGTTCGAGCATTTACCAATCCATCCATCGAGGCCTTGACGCTTTGGTGGCCTCTCGCCACGAGAAACATTGGCGGGATTTTTCGCTTCCGGTGGGTGCCGCGGACGCCTGGGTCACGGCTTACGTCCTCGCAAGGCTTTCCACGATCCGCCCGCTGCCCGGGGCATGGCTTAAGCCAATCGATGACGCGCTCGACTGGCTTGTTGGTGCGCAACGAAAGGCGACCGGCGGCTGGGGCTACAACAGTAGCGTTCCCGACGACGCTGATTCGACCGCATGGGCTGTCCTGGCACTTCGCGGCTGGAGCCGCCCCGTCCCCGCTGACGCAATTCAATTCTTGCGCTCTTGCATATGCGAATCCGGCTTCGCAACTTATCCGGCCCCGACAAGCCCAGCACCCGGATGGGCCCGCGCCGTGCCGTGCGTCACCGCCGTTGCTCTTTCCGCTCTAGCCCAATCACCTCGTTCGGCTGCCGCCTTTTTTACTCAATGGATGATCAAAGGGCAATTCGCCCCCGCCTATTGGTGGGCCTCGCCGATTTACACCACGGCCATGGTGCTGACAGGTTTCGAGACAAGACCACGACTGACAGTCGGCTTGCGCAAGAAAGTCGCAATGTTTCAGCCTGCCGGCAGTTTCGAACGGGCGCTTCTCATCGAGTGCCGCCTCCGGCTCGGCCTGCCGGCACTAGCGATAGCACGCGATCTCATCGCCGATCAGAACGCCGAAGGCCGCTTCACACCCTCCGCCCTATTGCGCCTGACCAATCCGGAAGTCGCGGAACCCTCGAGCGCCATCGATGCCGGGCCGATATTCCCCGATGAGAAAGGAATCTTCACGACTGTGACCGCCGTTGCCGCGCTGAGCCGCCTGATAGATTCCCCATCGGGACGCGAGCGGGACCTCAATGGTGCAAAATCTGGCTGAGGAAGAGGCGCGTCCGCTCCGACTTCGGATGCAGGAAGAATTCTTCCGGATCGTTCTGTTCGATGATCTCCCCCCGGTCCATGAAGATGACGCGGTTCGCCACGGTGCGGGCGAAGCCCATCTCATGAGTGACGCAGAGCATGGTCATACCGCTTTGCGCCAGTTCCACCATCACGTCGAGGACTTCTTTGATCATTTCCGGATCGAGCGCCGAAGTCGGCTCATCGAAAAGCATGATCTTCGGATTCATGCAGAGTGACCGGGCGATTGCCACGCGCTGCTGCTGACCGCCGGAAAGCTGTCCGGGATATTTCAGCGCCTGGTCGGGGATGCGGACGCGATCGAGATAGTGCATGGCGGCTTCCTCCGCCTGCTTCTTCGGCATCTTGCGCACCCAGATCGGCGCCAAAGTGAGATTCTCCAGCACCGTCAGATGCGGAAAGAGATTGAAATGCTGAAACACCATGCCGACCTCGCGGCGCACCAGCTCG
>DATLJB010000227.1:0-8682 GCA_035539075.1 Terriglobia bacterium | reverse complement strand
GACCAAGGACGAGGATTTCGTCGGCCAGGTCTTCGTCGCCGACACCCATACGCCGATGCTGTTCTTCTCGACCCGCGGCATGGTCTACAAGATGAAGGTCTATCGCCTGCCGCTCGGCAATCCCCAGGCGCGCGGCAAGGCACTCATCAACCTGCTGCCGCTGGAAGAGGGCGAACAGATCTCGACCGTCATGCCCTTGCCGGAAGACGAGGCAAGCTGGTCACAGAGCCATGTGATGTTCGCGACTTTGAGCGGCTATGTCCGCCGCAACGAGCTCAGCGATTTCACTGATGTTAAGGCCAATGGCAAGATCGCCATGAAGCTGGAAGCCGGCGACCGCCTGGTTGGCGTCGCCGTCTGCACCGAGGCCAATGATATCCTGCTGGCGGCCGAAAGCGGCAAGGCGATCCGCTTCCCGGTGACCGACGTCCGCGTCTTTGCCGGACGCGATTCCATGGGGGTGCGCGGCATCCGCCTGGAGGATGGTGATACGCTGGTCTCCATGTCGGTCCTGCATCATATCGATGTCGAGATCGACGAGCGTGACGCCTATCTGCGCTATGCCGCCGCCAAGCGCCGTAGCGCAGCCGGCGAGGGCGGCGTGGAGGAAGAAGAGGGTGCTGTCGAGGAAACGGCGGGCGAGGGCAGCGGCGCCGAAATCGCCCTGTCGCCAGAACGCCTCGCGGCCCTGGAAGCGGCGGAAGAATTCATCCTCACCGTCACCCGCAACGGGTACGGCAAACGGACTTCCGCCTATGAATACCGCGTCACCGGACGTGGCGGGCAGGGTGTTGCCAATATCGACGTCTCAGCCCGCAACGGCAAGGTTGCGGCCTCGTTCCCGGTGGCAGATGCCGACCAGATCATGCTGGTCACCGATGGCGGCCAGTTGATCCGCTGCCCGGTCCATGACATCCGCATTGCCCGACGCCAGACACAAGGCGTCATGATCTTCCGGGTTGCCCAAGACGAACATGTAGTCGCCGTCGCACATCTCAGCGACCTCGGCGAGGACGAAGCCGATGATCAAACAGAGGCAGCCGATCCGACTGCTGGCGAAACCGGCACGGCGGCAACCTCTCCTGATAACAACGAAGCCGGGCCTGAAACCGGCGCGACCGATACGGCAAACGATGGGGAAGACAATGGCTGATTACAGCCCACGGATCGGTGTCTATCCGGGCACCTTCGATCCGATCACCAATGGCCATATGGATATTATCCGGCGCGCCATGACGCTGGTTGACCAGTTGGTAATCGCTGTTTCGGTCAATGCCGGCAAGGGCCCGCTTTTCAATGTCGACGAACGACTGGAAATGGTCCGCGAAGAGATTGCTGATCCGCGCAACGGGCTGCCGGCGGACCGGGTGAAGGCCGTCAGTTTCGATAATCTGCTGATGCACTTCGCCGAGCAGCAGGGTGCCCGCATCATCGTGCGCGGGCTGCGCGCGGTTTCCGATTTCGAATACGAGTTCCAGATGGCAGGCATGAATGCCAGGCTCAATCCGCGGATCGAAACCGTCTTCCTAATGGCGGCGGAAGGCAGCCAGTTCATCTCCTCACGCTTTGTGAAGGAGATCGGCAAGCTGGGCGGCTCGATCGATCAGTTCGTTTCGCCACGTATCGCCCATCGCCTGCAGGTGCGCTTCGCCGACGAATGACGACCACCATCAGTTGCTGAGGAGAAGACGACAGGCTGCGGTCAGGACGAAGCCGCATTCTGGCGATCCACAATTCAGGAGAGCCACCGTGTCGACAAGTTCCATTTCACCGACCAGTTTTCTCAATAAGGTGACCGCCCAGGTCAGCACGGCGTCAAAGAGCGCCGAGGAGCAGACTGAATCGGCAGCGACTGAGCGCCAGGAAAAGCAGAATGGTGGCGAAGCAGCCGAAGTGGCAGGCGCTTCAGTCAGCCAGGCCAGCAGCAATCGGCTCAACATTCACGCCTGAGCGAGGCTCCCCCTGCGGGATAAGCGTGTTGAGGCCGCCGGCTGCTGATCCGTCCGGCGGCGTCGAGACTATGGTTAAATTTAGCATTTGATGCAGTTTTGATGCGATCCTGGCCGGTGAGAGCCGGCCAGGACTGTGTTGCAGTAATACCGTGTTAATTGAGCGATGCGATAATATCGCTGCCTGAAATGGTGTTTACGACCCATTTATGGTAGATGACTGTTCAGCTTGAGCAGCTCGTATCTACGGAGATTGACATGGCTGTCGATACCATCCCCAGCACACCGCCCACTGCTGCAATTCACCAGCGGACGGAAGCGGCCAAGCGCGTTCAAGAACAGCAGACCAAAGACAATGCTGAGCAGCAACAGCTTGCGCGGCAGGATGACAAGAAGGTCGTGCAGGAACGCAGCGATCGCAGTGCCGAGGATCAGAAGGCTGCAGCAGCGGAACAACGCAACGCCAAGCGGGTCGACGTCCGGGCCTGAGGCGCCGCGGCGGACGTATTCAGGGACTGCCCATCATCACGGGCGGAAATCCGCGACCGAAGCATAGGTCGCCATCCATTATCGGTTCCGGCGGTGAAGCAAGGTTGAGCAGGCGGTGAAGGGCCTCCGCGCGCAGCGCCTGCTGCTCACCCGCATCGGAAATTCCATCGATCACTGCCAGGGAAATCAGAATAGGCAGCAATTGCCGGCGCTTCTGGGCGAGGCACGGGTCGCGCGGTTCGGTCGACGAGGGTAGTGCGTCAACCTCCCTGGTCAACCGCCGGACGTCGTCCTCATCCAGCCCGCCCGGCTCTTTCAGCAACTGCACGGTGCGCAGATAGAACTGGTCAATCTTGATCGAATCCCGCTGCGCCGGCGGCATCGGAGACCCGCTGGCGCAGCCCGCACAACACAACAGGATGGCGGCTACCCGAAGCCGCAATGTCCTGCGTAATCTTTGCCTCGAACGGCCCTGGGTTCGATCTTCCTCCGCGCGCCATGTCGGCCCGGGATTCATCTCAGCGTCGGCGCCCGACAAAGACGAGGAAGGCACCTGCCGCGAGCGCGGCAACGGCAGCCACATCCGGAATCTTGATCGTGTGCTCGCGATCGGCCGTCGCCGTGATCGGCCCCAGATCGACCACTTTCTCCTGCGTCGTATAGGAGATGTGCCCAAGGACAAGCCCGGCTAGGCCGCCCAGAATCAGGACCACGCCCAAAATCATCAACCCCTTCATCATTCCCCTCTCGCTGCGGCCCGCTCGTAATAGGCCACATGATACCGTCCAAGTCCCCGCTAGGCCATAGTGCCGGCCGTCAGCAAGACCGCCGCCGGCATGGAAGGCTACAGACCGAAAGACAGATTTATACCGGCATATTTTTCGTCCCGGCCTTCATGGTCGTATTCCTTGGTCCGATAGATCACGCTGGTGTCGAGTTTGATGTTATTTTTCCAGAACAGTGACAGACCACCCACCAAATCCCCTACGAACACCTCTTTGTCGACATTGCTGCTGTCTTCAAACGTATTGCCGTCGAGAAAGATGTTGCGCGCAACGGCACGTCCCTGGGCTCCGACATAGAAATAAAATCCGAAAGGCCCGTCGAGCGCCTTCTCATTGAAATAGCTCGTGCCGGAGGGCGAAGGACGCATGTGCTGCGGTCCGTAATCCGCCGTCAGATTGCTCCCGAAACGCAGAAGCCCTCCCGCTTCGGCATAGGTCATCACATTACCAACGGTGGCACCCAGTTCAGGGATGGCATCGACTCCCAAGCCGCCGCCGATCTCCTGCAGGAAGCGCCATCTGCGTTCATAGGACAGCATGAAGCCCGGTTCGTCATGGATCTGCGCGTCCCAGCCAGCGGCCTTTTGTACGCCGATGAATTGGTGCCAGTCATTCTGGGCCTGTCGGGCATACGAGGAGGGGCCGACAATACCCATTTGCAGTTCGAGATGATCGAGCTGGCGATGATCGGTATCCTGCAACAGGCCGATACCGCCATAGAGCCACCCGGCATAGGGGCGATCCGAGGGGTCGGGATGCGAGCGATGAATTTCCGCGGGCGTGAATATCTGCTGCCCGATCGACATCTCGTATCGCCGGTCGGTGGAGCCGGCATTGGGCCAGAAGCCAAGATCGTTCGACAACCAGTCGAAGGGCGTCACCCAGGGGCTGGTCGAGGCAACGCTCGGCCCCAGATAGCCCAGCTGCAGACCCTGCGTGTAATAGCGATCGCTGTCGAAGAAGATCGAATCGTTCTCCTCGAGAATGCTGAAACGCCCCCCTTCGGCCTGCGCAGCGGGCTGCCATATTGCCAAGCTGGCGAGCTGCAGCAGGATCGGCACGGCAATTCGCGAGAGAAGGCTGTTGAACAGTGGCCCGCGTGAACGGGCCGGGCGAGGCGCGTGATCCACGCGCAGGGCGTCTTGCTGTTTCATTGTCGTGTAAAATGATCGTCCAGAAATTCAGTTCCCGTGGGGTTTTCACAGCCCCTGCAATGAACGCTTGCAGCTTCCAGAAGTAGCGCTAATCCTGTCGGACGCGCGTCACGCTTGCGTGAGGACGCGGCTGAAGCCCATCCGGTTGGGGCAGGGAACGGGGGACGGACCTGTTTGCTCCCCCTAGACAGCAGGCGAAGAGGCGGCGGAACGGATAGCAGTTTAAGCTTGCTTTTTGCCGTCAATTTTGGGAAGTCAAGGCGCCCGTCGGAAATGCATCCGGTGGATTCTGTGGCAGGTGTAGGCAATCCACCCGTCGCGTGGGGCCGGTAGCTCAGTGGTAGAGCAACTGACTTTTAATCAGTAGGTCGCGGGTTCGAACCCCGCCCGGCTCACCAATGAAATCAAGCTGATAGCTCGAATTCCAGAGATACCTCTTTCGCCATATGCCGCGGGCGGCCGGCTAGACGATGTCGGGCACGTACCACTGCAACGGCGCATTGTCCTCAGTGATTTCATCGTAATCCTCGATCACGACCAATTGGCGAATCATTCCGTCGACTTTCAGCGGAAAGATGCCGAGGCTGACGCGTGTCGTTTGCCCCTGCCGATTCGGCCAGTCCAGCGCGCCAATATAATGCCGTCCCTGGCGTTGGCAGGCCGCATAGAGCGCGTGCAATTGCGCGAACTGGGCCGCTCCCTGCTCGATGGCGAGTTCATCCAGATAGCGTCCCGTAATGCTGACCCCGGTCACTTCGTCGACCTTGCTGCCGGAAAGGCGGAAGCGGATGCGAAACGGTTCGTCCTCGATCTCGACCATCATCATATTCGGCAGCAGGCTTTTCACCGCATCGGGGTCGAAAGCCGCGCGTTCCGGTATTCCAGCCTGCGCCAAGCCGAGCCAATAGGCGTAAAGCTCGCCGATCTTGGGGGCCATTTGCGTCATCTGCCGCTCCCGGAAAGAACCTCTGCTTCCGCCCCAGTGTGACATAATTGGCGGCCCAGCGCCAAATCGGTGTCGCGTCGTCCGGCAAGCCGTCACGAAAGATATCGCGCGAGCGATCGGGACAGACCGCTTTACGCCTTGAGTTGATCGAGAAAGCCGTCGATGAGAGGGGATTGATGAGCCCGGCGCACGGCAACGCCGAGCGAGAGATAGGCTCCTTTATCGCTCAGCGCCACATAACGCACGTCTTCCAGTCTGACGCATTCGAAGGGCGCCGGCAGGACTGCGACGCCGAGCCCGGCAGCGACGAAACCGATTTGCGCCATCGGCTCACGCGCCTCTTGTGCCACAGTGGGCTCGAAGCCCGCAGCCAGGCACAACTGCCGAACCAGCGACGTCAAGCTCGTGCCCGTTCCCGGCGGGTAGACGATAAAGCCATAATCCTTCAGCTCGGAAAGGGCCACGCTAGCGCGCTTCGCCAACGGGTCGGCCGCATTGACGACCAGGCGCAGCGGGTCCTGGCTGATCTGTTGCAGATCCAGATCAGCAGATGTCTCAGTGCCACGAAAACGCACGAGGCCGATATCGATCTGGCTGCGTTGCAACGCCTCCAACTGATCGATGGTGAACATCTCGCGCAGGGTCAGGGTGACATGCGGATAAGCATGGCGGTACCTGCGGAGAACCTCTGGCAGGAAACTGGTGAAGGGCAGGGATGAGGAAAAGCCGATCCGCAATTCACCCAATTCACCGCGTGCCGCACGCCTCGCATCATCGGCTGCCTGCCGGGTATCGCTCAGGATGCGCCTCGCATCGATCAAGAAGCGCTGGCCGGCACCGGTCAAGGCGACGTGCCGCTTGCTGCGCCGCAGGAGCGCAACGCCGAGTTCCTCCTCCAGCGCCCGAATCTGCTGCGACAGGGGCGGCTGCTCCATATGCAGCCGTCTGGCTGCCCGGGTGAAATGCAGCTCCTCGGCGACGGCGACGAAATACCTTAGATGGCGAAGTTCCATTAATACCTAAAATATATTACTGAGCCGACAATAATATATTGGACGACCTAGCAGGCAAGCCCCAGATTGATCGGTGACATGGCATTCTGCCCTCCGGCCCGCTATCCCGACGGCAAACTGAAGCGATCATTGATGGCCTTTGATACCTCTGTCACCTCGGCGACTGCGACGCGATACAGTGCGCCGACAGACGAGCCGTCGACCCGGCTGCAGGCGGGAACACCGGCGTTCCGCCGCACCGCCCGCGCCATGTTCGTCGGCGGCTTTGCCACCTTTGCGCTGCTTTATGGGATGCAGCCGTTGATGCCGATGTTTTCGGTCGAGTTCAACCTGATGCCCGCCGCGGCCAGCGGCGTGATTTCCGCCGCTACCGGCGCGATGGCGGTCGCGCTCATTCCCGCCAGCCTGTTGGCCGATCGCTTCGGCCGCAAGATCGTCATGAATGCGGCGCTCGCTTTGGCGGCCTTGCTGACCTTGGCGGCCGCCATGGCCGGCAGCTTCCAGCAACTCGTCATCCTGCGCGGCCTGATGGGGTTGGCGTTAGCAGGGCTGCCGGCGGTTGCGATGGCCTATCTCAGTGAGGAGATCGATCCGCAATCGCTCGGCCGGTCGATGGGTCTCTATATCGCCGGCAATGGCCTCGGCGGTCTGAGCGGCCGGCTGCTTCTCGCGGTGCTGACCGAATGGACTTCGTGGCGGGTTGCGGTGACGACGCTCGGCGTTCTCGGCCTGGTTGCTGCCATCGAATTCAGCCGCAGCCTGCCGGCCTCACGGCATTTCCGGCCGATTGAACTCAGCCTGCGCGAACTCTGGAGCGACGCGAAGGCGCATTTCAGCGATGGCGGCTTGCCCTGGCTGTTCCTGACCGGCTTCCTGCTGATGGGGTGTTTCGTCAGCGTCTATAATTACCTTGGCTACCGCCTGGCCGAATCACCCTTCGACCTCAGCCCCAGTCAGATCGGCTTGGTTTTCACGTTGTACCTGGTCGGCATGGTCGGTTCCGCCTGGGGTGGCAAATTGGCCGATCGGATCGGCCGCCGTAACGTGCTGTGGATGATGGTCGCCGTGATGGCGGTGGGCCTGCTGCTCACGCTGGCGCCCTCGCTTGTCGTCATCGTGCTGGGCGTCGCTTGCCTGACTTTCGGCTTTTTCGGGGGACATTCGGTTGCCAGCAGTTGGATCGGCCGCCGGGCCTTGCGGGCGCGCGCGCTGGCATCCGCCATCTATCTCTGCTGCTATTACCTCGGCTCCAGCGGCATCGGCTCTACCTCCGGCTTGATGTGGAGCTTCGACGGCTGGAATGGCGTCGTCGCCTTGCTCGCCGTGGTGATGCTGGTTTTGGCGGCTGTGTCACTGCGATTGCGACGGCTTGCGCCTTTGCCTGTCAATCTCGGCAAACCCTGAGCGCGCCGGCTGGGCGGGAAGCTGAAAGCGGCTAGGCGGTCTTATCGCAATTGTGCACGGCCCGTTCGATGCGGTGCCAATTGTCGCGCATGGTATCGGGGTACATGCCGCTGACTTCGTGGTTCGGCCAGTAAAGTTCGCCGTTATAGAATTTCACCACCGAACCCTTATAGACATCGGGTTCCACGGTGAGGAAGGCGAGGACCCCGCCGCGCGGGGCATTGATCGTGATCTCGGCCTGATTGCGATAATAATCGACCCGCGGATGCGGATCGCGCAATTCCGTGGCGAGCCCGGTCGAAATGCATTGCGCCGCAGGTTCTACGGCGCTTCCCACCTTCATGGTTAAAGCCGGTTCCGCGACCCGCGACGCCGGCATGCAGGCGCAAAGACCGAGGGCAGCGGCAAGAATCAGCAACGGGCCAAGGATCGGCGTTTTTTGCCGGGTCATGGGGCAGCTCCTTAATGTCATTGCTGATGATGCAACTGTCGTGCCGCAGAACCAAGGCAGGCTGCAAACCACTGTCTTTGTCCATGTGCGGACCGCAGAAAGCAAAAGGCCTCGGCAAAATGCCGAGGCCTTCGCGAAACTGGCTCGCCGGGGTCGGCGAAGATGCGAACTACGAATACTCAATCCCCCGACCCAACGCTACGCCAGAATTCCCTAAAATCCGCAAGCGTGACCGGGACCGCGCCGAGGCAATACGCCTGGCCGGAGGCCCCAAGCCCTCGCTGAGGGATCGAGCGGTCGCACTCGCTCTCGAACGCGGAACCGTCCGAACGCGCGACCTGACGGAAATGGGGATTCCGCGCTGCTATCTCACCCGGATGTGTGACGAGGGCCTGCTTGAGAAGGTTAGCTACGGCGTATACCGGGCTGCGGTGCGGAAGGCTGCGTGATGCGTCACTTTTCACTTCTTGCTCGTCAGCCGCGCCCGGAGC
>DATLJB010000226.1:0-55067 GCA_035539075.1 Terriglobia bacterium | reverse complement strand
CAAAGGCCCCGTCCGTTTCCGGCGGGGCCTTGCTGGTTCAGCGATGCGTTATCTTCAGCGCATGCGACCATACGGCAACCCGCCGAAGGGCGTGGTCGTCGTTTGCATGGTGGTCGCAGAGATGAAGTGCTTCGCGTTCATAAGCCGTTTATCGCCATCTTTGCCGCCGCTGTCAAATGCCGTCGCATGGCGCGGTTGCGGTGCCCGGTTGCGGTGAACGCCTGATTTCGATGCTTAAGCCTCTTGCCAGCCTGGGTCGGTGCGACTACATTCACGGCATGGCACGCATTCAAACCATCAACGCCGTGCGCGTTTCTCGATTTTGGTACCGCTGGTACAGCCCGGCGGCCTAGGATCGTGCCTATTTGACACAAACCCGAAGCCGCCCTGTACAGGCGGCTTTTGTGTTTCTGGCTTCCAGTCACGTCAGTCTCCCCTGCTACAGAGCGGTTTCCCCTGAGGAGAACGACGATGAAACGCATTCAATCGACCGATTTCGACGTGATCACCGGTCCGTCCATGGCGAGCGCCTGCCCGGTGGTGGAGACCATGCCGCCCGAGGCGATATCGCCGCAACAGGCCGCGGCATCTGTCGCTGTTCCTGCAGAAGCCGCCAGACAGCCGGTGGCGCAAAAGGCCGACGCGGCCTGACCGACAGTCGTTAGGTAAGATCGACAGCCGCGCTCAAGCCTCGGCGACGGTGTCCGTCGCTGCGACCGGCACATGCATGATGAGCTTCACGCCGGGATCCGCAGCCCAGGCAAAGGCGAGCTGCTCATAGCTGACGCGGCCCAGACGGGGATGATTGAAATGCCTGCGCCCGCCCTCGCGGCCGAGCACCTGCTGCTCGTCCCACAGGCTCGCGAAAGCCTTGCTGCCTTGCCGGAGATCGGCCAGCAGTGCCCGCATGACCGGATCGTCCAGCGCATGGCTGTGATCGGCGCGGAATTCCGAGACGACACGCCGCGCCCGGTCCTGCCAGTCGCAGACCAGCGCCTTCGACTGTGGACTGAGGAAGAGATAGCGCAGCAGATTGCGCTGGGTGACGGCACCTTCATTGTCGAGCCAGCCGACGAAAAGTTCGGCGGCCGCCGCATTCCAGGCCAGGGCCCGCAAATGCCGGTCCAGCAGATAAGCGGGCGGATGGATGCCG
This sequence comes from Terriglobia bacterium, assembly GCA_035539075.1. Classification (GTDB taxonomy): domain Bacteria; phylum Pseudomonadota; class Alphaproteobacteria; order Dongiales; family Dongiaceae; genus Dongia_B. The sequence continues at coordinate 53,914 of DATLJB010000226.1, read as the reverse complement.
CCCAGCGCCTCGATCAGCACCGCAGGCGGCTCCAGCTCTTCCACCTCGCCATCGCCTTCCGGATCGCGCTTGTTGGCAAGGTCGAAGAGATAGGCGCGCTCGGCCCGGGTCAACTGGAAGGCGCGGGCGAGACGGGCCAGCGCTTGCGGCGAGATCGAGACCTCGCGGGCCTGTTCGATCCAGGTATACCAGGTGGCGCTCATGCCGCATTGCCGGGCGGCCTCCTCCCGCGTCAGGCCCGGCGTGCGCCGGCGCGTGCCGGCAGGCAGGCCGAACATGGCCGGCGTCAGATGGGCACGGCGGGCGCGCAGGAAGGCCGCTAATGCGACCCGCTGCGCCTCTGGTGGTGATTTTCCAGCGGGATTCGGTTTCATGGCAGTTATTATACCAGGATAACTGCTTAAATTGTACCAGTATCAGAATCCGCGCATGCTCTGACTTGCCATTTCAAAGCTTCAACACAGAGAGCCGAGCCATGTCCGCCGCCAGTTCGACCGCCACCGCTTCCGACAAATCCCATCAGCACGTCGTCACCGAACAATTCGGGCCGCGCGCCAATGCCTATGTGACCAGCGCCGTCCATGCGACCGGTCCGGATCTGCAGCAGATCGCCGATCTGGTGCGAGGCCGGAGCGGTGCGCGCGTGCTCGATCTCGGCTGCGGCGGCGGCCATGTCAGTTTCACCGTGGCGCCGGAAGTAGCCGAGGTCGTGGCCTATGACCTCTCACCCGACATGCTGACCGCCGTCACGCGGGTGGCGGTCGATCGCGGCTTCGACAACCTGCGCACCGAATGCGGTGCGGCCGAGAAACTGCCTTTCGACGATGCCGCCTTCGGCATCGTCGCGACCCGCTACAGCGCCCATCACTGGCGCGATCTCAAGGTCGCGCTGAAGGAAGCGCGGCGGGTGATCCGCCCCTGCGGTTTCGCCATCTTCGCCGATGTCGTGACACCTGGCGAACCGTTGCGCGACACCTTCCTGCAGACCATCGAGATGCTGCGCGATCCTTCGCATGTGCGCAATTACAGCGTCGCCGAATGGCAGGCGGCCTTGCGCGAAGCAGGCTTCGAGCCGGGCGAGGTGACGACCCGACGTCTGCGCCTGGAATTCACCTCCTGGGTCACCCGCATGCAGACGCCGGAGCTGCATCAGCAGGCGATCCGCTCGCTGCAGCAGCGCATGCCGGCCGATATCCAGCAGCATTTCGAGATCGGCGCGGATGGCAGCTTCACGCTGGATACGGCGACGATCGTCGCCAAGCCGGTCTAGAGTCGGATCGTTTTAGACGGAATCGCTCTGCGATTTGTCTAAAACGTGGATCAGTCTCTATTCATCAACATAGCCCGCGGCTACGGCCGGCTCAGGGGCTGGTGCCGGAGCCGGGCTGTGAGGGTGCCGCTTCCGGCACCGGCGTCAGGTGCTGCGCCTGGCAGGTGGCGACCACGGCATTGAGCCGCGCCAGGACCTCCTGGCTGGCCGTGCCGGCCCCCACCGCCACGATCTCAGCCGGGTTCAACACCCGGTCGAAATGATCGGCGACGCAACTGCAATAGAGGTCGAGCCCCTCTTCCGTCGCGTCGTCCATGCGTAGCTGGGCGCCGCCGCCATTGGCCATGCGCCCCTGCTCCTTGCAGGTGGCGACGAAATGGGCGCGGGCCTGTATCGTGCCCTCGTCCGGCTGCAAGCGATCGTGCAGCATCAATGCCGCTGCCGCGATCAGCACCAAGGCCGCCAGAATGATCAGGGCGCGCTGTTTGCCGGAATGCAGTATCATGATGACGACCCTGTCAGCCTGCCGCCCGTCATGCAAGAGGATCGTGCGGCCTGCGCCGAAGGGACGCTGTCCTTGCAGATCTTTGCGATGAATCCTGAGACCGACACGACCGGCTGTGAACACGCCGCCCGCTTACGAACGGCGCAGCCCGACGAAGCGGCACAACTGACCGAGCTTGCCTTGGCGGCCAAGGCAAGCTGGGACTATGATGCAGCCTTCATGGCGCGCTGTCGCGAGGTCATGATCCTCTCGCCTGATGCTATCGCACGCCATCCGCATTATCTGCTCGAACGCGGCAACGGCGATATCCTGGGCTTCTACGGCTTCGATCTCGATGACGGCCTGTTGACGCTGGAGTGGCTGTTCGTCGCACCCTTCGCCCAAGGACGGGGCTGGGGACGGCATCTCTTCGACCACGCCGCCGCCGTCGCCCGGGCGGGCCGCTTCAGCTATTTCCGCATTGTCAGCGACCCCCATGCCGAACCCTTCTATCTGCGCCAAGGCGCCGTTCGCTGCGCCAGCGCACCGTCGGATCTCCAGCCCGACCGCTTCCTGCCCGTGCTGCGATTCGATCTGGCCGGCCGCAGGATCACGCCTCTCTGACGAAAGCGTGGGCTTGCGGCGATGCGAAGTAGTGCATAAGTGCCGGTGGCGGACCATCCGGCGGTGGGCCGGGGCCGCAAAGCACTTCCCTTTGAAACGCCTGCGCTCTAGGCTGCGGCTCAAGCTGGAATGAGGACTGGACGAATGGCTGAGAGCAAGAACCTGACCGAGTTGATGAATGTCCTGGAGGACCTGATGCGGCGCGCCACCGCCGCCGGCGCCGACGCCGCCGATGCGGGTCTCAGCCGGGATTCGTCGCTCAGCCTGGGACTGCGCCTCGGCCAGCGGGAAAAACTCGAACGCTCGGAATCGCAGGATGTCAGCCTGCGGGTCTTTGTCGGCAAGCGCCAGGCGATGGTCTCCACCAGCGATCTTTCCTCCACCATGCTGGATGAACTGGCGCAGCGCGCCGTCGCCATGGCGCGCGCGGTACCGGAGGATCCCTATTGCGGCCCGGCCGAGCCGGAACTCCTGGCCAAGACCTGGCCCGATCTCGAGGCGTTGGACCCGGTCGAACCCAGCGAGGCCGAACTCACCGAGAAGCTGCATCTGGCCGAAGACGCCGCCCGCGCGGTACCGGGCGTCACCAACTCCGAGGGCGCCGAGGCCGGCTGGGGCCGGGTCGATATGGCGCTGATCGGCAGCAACGGCTTCCGCGGCAATTTCAGCCTGACCCGCTTCGGCCTCAGCGTCTCCGTGATCGCCGGCGAGGGCACCGGCATGGAGCGCGATTACGATTATTCCTCCACCGTCTTCGGCAGCGATCTCACCGATCCGGTGATCCTCGGCAAATCGGCCGGCCAGCGGGCGGTGAAGCGGCTCAATCCGCGCAAAGTACAGACCGCGAAGCTGCCGATCATCTTCGATCCACGCATCTCCAACGGCCTGGTCGGCCATTTCGTCGGCGCCATCAACGGCGCCTCGATCGCCCGCGGCACCAGCTTCTTGAAAGACCAGATGGGCCAGCAGATTTTCGGCCAGCACATCACCATCGTCGATGACCCGCACCGCCCGCGCGGCCTGCGCTCCAAGCCCTTCGATGGCGAGGGCGTCGTCAACCGCCGCAGCAACCTGGTCGAAAACGGTGTGCTGCAGACCTGGCTGCTGGGCTGCCGCGAAGCGCGCCAGCTCGGCCTCAAGAGCACCGGCCATGGCAGCCGCGGCGGCTCGCCCGGTGCCAGCAACGTCTATCTACAGCCAGGGAAGCTGTCGCCGGCGGAGATGATCAAGGAGGTGGGGCGCGGCTTCTACGTCACCGAGCTGATCGGCCACGGCATTAACGGCGTCACCGGCGATTACAGCCGCGGCGCCGCCGGTTTCTGGATCGAGAACGGCGAGCTTGCCTATCCGGTTTCCGAAGTCACCATCGCCGGCAACCTCAAGGACATGTTCCGCGAACTGACGCCGGCCAACGACCTTGTCTTCCGCTACGGCACCGACGCGCCGACCATCCGCATCGACGGCATGACCATCGCCGGCGCCTGAACCGACGGGGCAAAGTGACAGACGCGTAACAGAATGATGACTCTGTCATTATTTCTGTAAACAAACCGCGCGCCCGATAGCGGCGTCATCATCCCGTCACGCCACATCAGCATTGTCTCGCCCAGAAGGCTTGGGACATTCCCGAGTCGCTGTGGTCAGCCAAGTTCTTGCCCATCCGATTGGATCACACGCGGTTGCTTGGCGCGCCACTCAGGGCTGGAGCGGTGAAGCGGCGATGAATATTGAACCTGGTGGCACGACCTATCGGGCGATTTTCATCTCGGATGTGCATCTCGGCACCCGCGGCTGCAAGGCCGAGTTCCTGCTCGATTTCCTCAAGCATTGCGAATCCGATCACCTCTATCTGGTCGGCGACATCATCGATTGCTGGCGCCTGAAGAAGAGCTGGTTCTGGGCCCAGAGCCATAACGACGTGGTGCAGAAGATCTTACGCAAGGCGCGCAAGGGGACGCGCGTGATCTTCGTGCCCGGCAACCATGACGATCCCCTGCGCGATTATGACGGCATGGCCTTCGGCGGCATCCTGGTCGTCAAGGAAGCGGTGCACGAAACAGCCGACGGCAAGCGCATGCTGGTGGTGCATGGCGACGGCTTCGACGGCATCATGCGGCATGCGCCCTGGCTGGCGCAGCTCGGCGACACCGCCTATACCTTCGCGCTTTTCGTCAACCATTGGTACAACCGCGTGCGGGTGGCGCTGGGCTATCCCTACTGGTCGCTCTCCGCCTATCTGAAACACCGCGTCAAGGACGCGGTCAAATTCATCAGCGATTTCGAGGTCGCCATGGCCGAGGAAGCGAAAGCGCGCGGCCTCGACGGCGTCATCTGCGGCCATATCCACAAGGCCGAGATCCGCGAAATCGACGGCATCAAATATTGCAACGACGGTGACTGGGTCGAAAGCTGCACGGCTTTGGTCGAGCACCGCGATGGACGATTGGAAGTGATCGAATGGGCGCGGACACGGCAGTTCTCGATGTTGCAGGCCTGAACTATCGCCAGCGGGTCGAACCCCGCCCGGCGCAGCAGGCGATCGCGCTCGACCGTCCGCTGACGATCACCATCGTCAGCGACGCCTGGGCGCCACAGGTCAACGGCGTGGTCCGCACGCTGGGCCGCACCGTCGCCGAGCTGCAGGAACTCGGACATGCGGTCAACGTGATCTCGCCCGCCGATTTTCGCACCCTGCCCTGCCCCAGCTATCCGGAGATCCGGCTTGCGATGACGACCCGCTGGGGCATCGCGCGCCTGCTGGACCGGCAGCGGCCGGATGCCGTGCATATCGCCACCGAGGGACCGCTGGGTCACGCCGCGCGCGCCTATTGCCGCCGCCGCAGGCTGCCCTTCAGCACCGCCTATCACACCCGGTTCCCTGAATATGTGGCCGAGCGTTTCCACGTCCCGCTGCGCCTCAGCTACGCCGTGTTGCGCCGCTTTCATGCCCCCGCCCATACCATCATGGTGGCGACGCGCTCGATCGCCGAGGAACTGGGCAAACGCGGCTTCGGCAATATCCGCTTCTGGTCACGCGGCGTCGATCTCGACCTCTTTCGTCCGCGTGCCGAGGACGTGCCGGCGGCGTTGCGCGACCTGCCAAGGCCGCTGCACCTCTATGTCGGCCGGCTCGCCGTGGAAAAGAATATCGAGGCTTTCCTGGCACTCGATCTTCCCGGCAGCAAGGTGGTGGTTGGCGACGGGCCGCAGCGGGCCTATCTGGAAAGGCGCTATCCGGACGCCGTCTTCGTCGGCACCAAACAGGGCGAGGAGCTGGCCCGGTATTATGCCGCCGCCGATGTCTTCGTTTTTCCGAGCCTGACCGACACTTTTGGCCTGGTTGTCCTGGAAGCCCTGGCCTGCGGTGTGCCGGTCGCCGCCTTTCCCGTGGCCGGGCCGCGCGATGTCATCGGCACCAGCGGTGCAGGCGCCCTCAACCAGGATCTGCGCCTGGCGATCGCCCAGGCGCTGCAGATCCCGGCGGCGCGCTGCCGCGCCCATGCCGAGACCTTCTCATGGCGGGCGGCGACCAATCAGTTCCTGCAGAATCTCGCGGTCATTTCCCGCCTGCCGCAGCGCTTCGGCTGAGGCAGGCAGGCGGCCCTGCCGCCGCACTTTCGTGCCTCTGGCATTGATCTTCCGCTTGCGCCAATCTCCCCGGGGTTTTCACCAGGAGATCAACATGGCCGCCTTGGGCATTATCGGCGTCGGCGCGCTTGCCGAATTCGTTCTTCGCGGCTTGCGCCGGGCCGGCGATGACCGCCCGGTCTTCCTGTCGCCGCGCAATGCCGACCGCGCAAGCCGGCTCGCCCGGGAATGCGGCGCCACGGTTCTTGCCGACAACCAGGCGGTGCTCGACGCCGCCGATCTTATCCTGGTCGCCGTGGCCCCCAAGGATGTCTATGCAACCATCGGGGCTCTCAACTGGGAGGACCGGCATGTCCTGATCTGCGTCGCCATCGACGTCACGTCGGCCGGGCTGCAGGAAGCGGCCCCGGAAGCCACCATCACCCGCGCCATGCCGAGCTCCTGCCTGCAACTCAATCGCGGCGCCACGCCGATCTATCCGGCCGAGCCGCAGACCGAGGCCCTGTTTGCCGCGATCGGCGAGATCGCCGTGCTGGAAAGCGAAGCGCAGTTCGAGACCGCCTCGGCCCTGGCCGCCTATTACCTGTGGAGCTTTGCGGTGATGGATGCGGTTGCCGAGCGGGCCATCAGCGAAGGCCTGCCGCCTGTCACCGCCCGGCGCCTCACCGCCGCCCTGACGGCGGGGGCCGCCGCCATCGGCGCCGAGCAGCCCGACCAGCCGCTGCGCAGTACCCTCGAGCGCTATGCGCTGCCCGGCACCATGACGCTGCAGGGCCTGGAGAAGCTGCGCGCGGAAGGCGGCATCGCCGCCTGGGAGACGGCGCTGAGCCTGGCCATCACGCGCATGCGCCAGGGCGCCTGACCACGATCGGCGCCACCACGATAAGGCCATGGCATTCTTCGCAACTACAGCCGATAATCGTAAATCTGTCGGTCCTTGCCGCATGGCGTTTTAGGAAAATTCGATGAAAATCAAGCTGCCGCTCCTGCTCATTGCCGCCGTCCTCGCCACGAGCGGCGCGGCGCAAGCCGGCGACCAGAAGCTCACCGATCTCAAGGCGACTTCTTCGGTCAGCATCATCAAGGACGCCGAGGGCAGCTATGCCGCGCGGGTCAGGAACAGCCGCTTCATGCCCTATGTCACGCTGGATGACCAGGGCATCAGCCATTTCCGCCTGCTGACGGTCGTCACCAGCCAGGAGCTGCGCACCGACCGCGAGCCGGTTGACCCCGCCGCGCAGGTCAGCGTCACGGTCGACGATATCGCCGGCGACAAGCCGAAGCGCCTCGCCGCCTTCAAGGATACCGGGGCCGACGGCACGCTGATCGCCGCGCGCTATTTCGCGACCACTCAGCCCGGCTGCTGTGGCGGCGCCGACAGCCATCATGTGCGCCTGCTGGAAAGCGGCAGGCATCTCTTCCAGTCGACCGGGCCGGGGCCGGTCGGCATCAGTGCCTGGGCAAGCTTCCCCAATGCCCGGCCGGAACAGATCCGCTGGGCCGCCTTCGCCGGCGTCGATGACGAGGCGCAGTACAAGGCGGGCGTGCTCGGCACCCTCACCTATGGCAATGAAACGGGTCCCTTGACCAGCTTGCTGGTGGTACGCCCGAAGGCACCAGCGGAGAATGACGACCTCGATCTTGCGCTCGCCAATGGCGCCACGCTGCTCTGGATCGACAGCAAGGAAAAGGTGCCGCCGGCCGATCCGACATTGGCCAATGCCGGCCCCGCATCCGGCTCGCCCGACAGTCCGAAGGATATCTGGTCGCTGGAGCGGGTGACGGATCCCGCCAAGGTCGCCGGCATGGTTCTGGCGCTGGAGCTCGACGGTAAAAGGCTGATCAGCATTCCGGTCGAGGGCGACAAGCTGGCTGCAGACAAAGCCACTGTCGATCCGACACTAGTGCTGAAGCCGGCGCCATGACCGCTCGCCGCTCTTCAACAAGCTAGAAGGCGGTTCACATTCCGGGCGGAAGCGCTCAGCCTTCCGCCCGAAACGATCACACGCTAGCTCGATTTCAAGGCACCGATATCGACCGGCAGCTTGCGCAATCTTTTTCCGGTGGCGGCGAAGATCGCATTGACCACGGCCGGCGCGATCGTCGCTGTGCCCGGCTCGCCGATGCCGCCCGGCGCTTCGCTGCTCTCCACCAGATGCACCTCGATGACCGGCGCCTCGTTGATGCGCAGGGCCTGATAGGTGTCGAAGTTGCTCTGTTCGACCCGGCCGTCCTTGACGGTGATGTCGCCGTAGAGAGCGGCGGTGATGCCGTATATGGTACCGCCCTCCATCTGCGCCCTGATGATGTCGGGCGTCACCTGGTGGCCGCAATCGACCGCGCAGACCACGCGCGTCACCCTGACCTGGCCGTCCTTTCCGACCGTCACTTCCGCGACCTGGGCCACGTAGGTGCCGAAGCCGAAGATGACCGAGACGCCGCGGCCGCTGCCGGCCGGCAGCGGCGAGCCCCAACCGGCCTTCTCCGCGGCGAGATCGAGCACCGCCTTGGCGCGCGGCTGCTTGCCGAGAAGGCCGCGGCGGAACTCTACGGGGTCCTTCTTCGCCAGGACCGCCAGCTCGTCGACGAAGCCTTCCACGACGAAGGCGTTGTGGGTGACGCCGACGCCGCGCCACCAGCCGGTATAGAGGCCGGCCGGCGGCTCATGCCGCAGGTAATCGACATGCAGATTGGCGAAGTCATAGGGACCGGCCGCGCCATCGACGGCATCGAAATCAAAGCCGTCCTTGAAGGCCTGGGGCAGCCAGCGCGCGACGATCGAAGAACCGACCACGCGGTGCCTGAAACCCACCGGCACGCCGGTCTGATCCAGGCCCGCTTCCATCTTGTCATGATAGGCCGGCCGGTAGATATCGTGCTGGATATCTTCTTCGCGGGTCCAGATCACCTTGACGGGGTCCTTGACCTGCTTGGCGATCTTCACCGCCTGGGTCACGTAGTCCACTTCCAGGCGCCGGCCGAAGCCGCCACCGAGATAGTGATTATGCACTTTGACCTGTTCCGGCTTCAGGCCGGTCACTTCCACCGCCGTCGCCTGGGCGCGGCTTACCACCTGGCTGCCGGTCCAGACATCGCAGCCATCGGGCCGCACATGCACCGTGCAGTTCAGCGGCTCCATGGTCGCATGCGCGAGGAACGGCACCTGATAGGCCGCTTCCAGCTTCTGCGCCGCACCTGCCAGCGCCTGGTCGACATCGCCGGCATGCGGACCGGGAACGGCGTCCTTGCTGCTGTTGGCAGCCTGCTCCATCGCCGCGAAGAGATCGGCGCTGGCAAATTTTGCGTTGGCGCCTTCGTCCCATTTGATCTCGAGCGCCTCCAGGCCTTTCTTGGCGGCACCCATATGGTCGGCGACCACCGCGACGGCATCATCGAGTTTCACGACCTGGCGGACACCTTTGACCGCCATGGCCTTGCTGTCATCGACGCTGGCGAGCTTGCCGCCGAAGACCGGGCAGGCGGCCACGGTCGCGACCTTCATGTTCGGCAGGCGGGCATCGATGCCGAATTTCGCCTTGCCATTGACCTTGTCCGGCGTGTCGAGCCGCTTCGGCGAGGTGCCGATCAAGGTGAAATCCTTCGGATCCTTGAGCGCGACCTTGTCGGGCGGCGTCAGTTTCGCCGCCGCATCGACCAGCGCCCCATAGCCGAGCTTGCGGCCGCTGGCGGTGTGAATCACCTCGCCGGCCTTGGCCTGGCAGGTTGCGGCCTCGACTTTCCATTGCGCAGCGGCGGCAGCAATCAGCAAGCTGCGCGCCGCAGCACCCGCCTGGCGCATCGGTTCCCAGAAGCCGCGGATCGATGTCGAGCCGCCGGTTACCTGGAAGCCGATTGCCGGATTGCCATAAAGCTTGTCATCCGCCGGGGCATGCTCCAGCTGCACCTTGGCGAGATCGACTTCCAGTTCCTCGGCCAGCAGGACCGACTGCGCGGTATAGATACCTTGGCCCATTTCGACCTGGGGCAAGGTCAGGGTGACGCGACCCTGCCGGTCGATGCGAATGAAAGCGTTGGGTGTGAAGGCCGTCTCAGCCGCCACAGCGGCGGCAAATCCCGGCAGCATAAAACCCAACAACAGACCGCCGCCGGCAGCAGCGCCGACCTGCAGCATTGCCCGGCGCGACAGGCCGGATTCCGATGCAGCCGCCGTTGTCTTTTCGCGCGAAAGAAGATGATCGAGAATCATGGTCAGCCCCCCTGCTTTTCGCCGGCGGCCTGCTTGATCGCCGCGCGGATACGGACATAGGTGCCGCAGCGGCAGATATTGCCCGACATGGCGTCGTCGATATCGGCATCCGTGGGATGCGGGTTGCTGTCGAGCAAGGCCGTCGCCGACATGATCTGGCCCGACTGGCAATAGCCGCATTGCACCACCTCGCGGTCGAGCCAGGCCTGCTGGATCTTCTTGCCGTTGGGGGTTTCGCCGATCGCCTCGATGGTGGTGATCGCCGAGGTGCCGATGCTGTCCACCGTGGTCTGGCAAGAGCGCGTGGCGGCGCCGTCGACATGCACCGTGCAGGCGCCGCACAGCGCCTGGCCGCAGCCGAACTTGGTGCCGGTCATGCCCAGCACGTCGCGCAATACCCAGAGCAGGGGCGTGTCGCCATCGACATCGACGGCGTGGTCTTTGCCGTTCACCTTGATTGTAAAGGACATCGGTTTCTCCGAAATGATTAAAGGTGTCCAATTGACGGCCAGCGGCGGCCGGAACGTCGGTAATCCGATTACGCCGATCAGTGACATTGGCCGGCGCCAAGGGATAGAAGGATTGTGCGATCTTTGTATTGACGAGCGATCATCGGCTGCGGAAAGCCCGGAGTCGCTGCAACTCGGCCTAATGCCTTGCGCGACCGGACTGCCCCCTCCCCGCCGATGAGGTTTTCAGAATAGCATCCCTTCCATGGAGGGGATCAATGGCGAAAAGCTCCGCTGACTTTTTTGCATGACCAGCCGCATCGAACCGGCGACGGTCAGACAGGCAGCCAATCCTCCTTGCTCAGCCCGGCCGCTTCATCGAGAAGATCGTATCGACCACCGTGTAGTCCATATAGCCGAGCCGGGCGATCGGGCGGATCTTGGTGAGATCGACGCGGCCGTCGGTGATAACCTCATCGGCGATGTGGATTTGCACAACCTCGCCCAGCACCACCGTATTGCCGATCGGCACACCGTCGCCATTGGTAAGCTCGATCGATTGCAGATAGCGGCATTCCAGCGCGGCCGGGCTTGCCTTCACCCGCGGTGGCGCGACCAGCACCGAGGGCACCATTTCCAGACCGGCGACTTCCGGTTCGCTGACATCCGGTGGGTAGCGCCCCGACGTCGCGTTCATGGCGTCCCGCAGATCCCAGGTCGCCAGGTTGCAGACGAATTCGCCGGTCTTCTCGATGTTGTTGAGCGTGTCCTTGCGGCCGTCGCTGGAATACATGACGACGGGCGGATCGCTGGAGACGGCGTTGAAAAAGCTGTAGGGCGCCAGATTGACGACACCCGTCTCGCTGATCGAAGTGATCCAGCCGATCGGCCGCGGCACCACGAGCGAATAGAACGGGTTATGCGGCAGTCCATGCCCATCGTGGCGCGGATCGTAATGCATTGCGGGGCTCACATCCAGAAGGTGGGCGACAACGGAACGCCGATGGCTCCGCTGTCAAGCCACCCACTCTAGATCCTGCCCGCGGTATTTCTCAACAAGCGTGAAGCCGCGCTTCAGAGATACCACTCATATTCCTGTTGCGAGATGCGGCGCTGGAACTTCTCGAGTTCGGCGCGCTTGGCATCGACATAAAGCGACAGGTAATCGCTCCCGAGATAATCCGGCAGGATTTTGGCGGCGGCGAGGCGATCCAGCGCTGCCGGCAGGGTGAAGGGCAGGTTGGGATCGCGGGCCTGGCTGACATCGCCTTCCGCCATCGCCGGCGGCGTCAGCTTGTTCTCGATCCCGTGCAGCATGCCGGCCAGAATCGCGGCGACGGCGAGATGCGGATTGGCATCGGCCCCGGCGATGCGGTGTTCGATGCGCCGCGCCTTGCCGCCGCTCAAGGGAATACGGAAGGCGACCGAGCGGTTGTTGGCACCCCAGGTCGGCGCCATCGGCACCAGGCTGCCCGGCTGGTAGCGGCGATAGGAGTTGAGGTTGGGGCCGAAGAGGGCCATCGCCTCTGCCATGGTGGCAGCCAGCCCAGCCACCGCCTGACGCAACAGCGCGCCGCCGATTTCGCTGCCATCATCGAAGGCGTTGCGGCCGGCGGTGTTCAACAGGCTGCAATGCACATGCATGCCGCTGCCGGCCTGGTCGAGGAAGGGCTTCGCCATGAAGGTCGCCTCGAAATCGTGCCGCTTGGCGATCTCGCGGATGACGCGCTTCAAGAGCACCGCGTGATCGGCTGCGGCGAGGGCATCCGGCGTGTGGTTGAGATTGATCTCGAACTGGCCGGGCGAATTTTCCACGATCGCCGTGGAAGCCGGAATCCCTTGTGCCTTGGCGGCGGCAGCGACATCGCGAATGAAGGCGCCATACACGTCAAGGCCGGCAATGCTGTAAAGCTGGCGCGAGCGGTCGGGCAGGCCGGTCGCCGGCGAGATCGGCGGTAGCGGCTCGCCCTGGGCGCCGCGCTTGCGGTCGGCGAGATAGAATTCCATCTCCACCGCCACCATCGGCGTCAGACCCTTGGCCTTGAACCGCGTCAACAGCTCGGCCAGCACCTGCCTGGGATCGACGATGCAGGGCTGGTTCGGTTGGTCGGGCATGGTGAGCAGCACCTGCGCCGTCGGCACGGCCGCCCAAGGTACGGGTTGCAGGCTGCCCGGGACCGGCCAGGCCGAGCCATCGGGATCGCCGCGCGCCTCCGAACGCTGGCCGGGATCGAGATCCTCCCCGGTCACATCGAGGAAATAGAGACAGAACGGCATCTGCACGCCGGCGGTCCAGATCTTGGCCGCTTCATCCGCCGGAATGCGCTTGCCGCGAATGGCGCCGCAGAGATCGCTGATGAAAGCGTCGACGAATTGCGTTTCTGGAAACCGCTTGAGGAATTGCGCGAACTCGCTGGCCGGGCTTTTCGCCGCGGTGGCGGCATCCGCTTTCGTTCTCGATGCCCGAACCTTTGTCTTCTGCTGCGCGCGCGCCATGGCGATCCTCATTCACTGAAACCGGGGCGACACTAGGTAAAGTCGCCAGCGACAGCAAGGCATGGCCGGCGCAGGGCCTCATGCAGCAAACGCAAACAGCCGCCGGCAATTCACTGCCGGCGGCTGTCGGGTCAAGCCCGGTCGGTCTACCGCGGCGCGGCTGTCAGCGCGATCATTCCACGTCGTGCCCTTGCCGCCGCCGCGATAGGCAACGGATGCTCACTGCGCGTCGGGAAGCGCGTCCGGCGCCGGGCCATAGGTGTTGGCGCCGGCGGTGCCCGGCACGAAGAGCAGATACAGCGCTGCCACCAGAACCAGCAGGCTGAGCAGGCTGCCGACCAATTCCAGGCTGCCAATCCTCGACAAGACGCCACTGAGGAAGGCTATCCCCATCATGTAGAGCGCGTATTGGCCGGGCTGGTTGAGATCCTGGAAGCGCTTGGCGGCGACGTTATACTCGCAGTAGAGCACGCCGAGATAGAGCACCATGGAGAGGATCAGACCGACCATCCCTAACAACATGGTGAGAATCGCCGCCGCCACAAAGAATGCGACGCCCAAAGCCAAGGCGTAGCCGAAATAGGCCAAGCGGCCGAGCCGGCCCGTGCTACTGAAATAGACGGCCTTGATAATCTGTGAATTCATGAAATCCCCTCCTAGACGGATCTGTCGTCACCAGCCGGCTTCCTGGCTGAATTCCAGCGCCCGATCGCACGGCCGATTTGTCCCCGCGCCGATGCTACAACAAATTTCGGCGCATCCGTGCGACTTTACGTTCTTGCCGACGTGACGGCGGTCGCTGATCGGGGAAAAATACCGGCGAGGCGCGGGGCGCCCGGACGATTGTTTACGATTGCCAAACAATCCGTTTGCCGACATGCGGCTGGTCAGGCGCCTCCGCAACGCCCACTTTAGAACGATCTCGCCCCGTCGCGGGGCACCAGAACAAGGACCGTGTCATGGCGAGTGCCGCCGATACCGCCTCCTCCCGGAGCGTCGAAAGAAAGAACCGCAATATTGTCGAACTGATCCGCGCCCGGCCGGCTACCGATGGCGCCGGGGTGCGCATGAAGCGCCTGCAGGGTGCGCCGGATCTGCGCGGCTTCGATCCTTTCCTGATGCTGGACGAGTTCAAATCCGACGATCCCGCCGCCTATATCGGCGGCTTTCCCGATCATCCGCATCGCGGCTTCGAGACAGTGACCTATCTGCTGGCGGGCCGCATGCGGCACGAGGACAATCACGGTGGCAGGGGTGTGCTTGGTCCCGGCGGCGTGCAGTGGATGACGGCCGGTCGCGGCATCGAACATTCGGAAATGCCGGAGCAGGAGAACGGCCTGCTTTGGGGCTTCCAGCTCTGGCTCAACCTGCCGGCCGCCGAAAAGATGATCGACGCCGGATATCGCGATATCGGTGCGAGCGAAATCCCGGCACTGGAACTCGCGCCCGGCGTCACCGGCAAGCTGATCGCCGGCAAGGTCGCCGGCGTGACCGGCCCGGGCGCCGCGGCAGGCCAGGGCCGGACCGCGCCGATCTATCTCGACCTCGCGCTTGCCGCCGAGGCGGCGGTCAGCCTGCCTCTGCCCGCAACCCATGCCGCCTTCGCCTATGTCTATGAAGGCAGTGTCGAGATTGGCGATGATGCCGCCGCGCCGGTCGACGCAGGCCATCTCGCGCGCTTGGGATCCGGCGAAATGGCGGCGTTTCACAGCAAGACAGGAGCGCGCCTGTTGCTGCTCGCCGGCATGCCGCTCAACGAACCGATCGCCCATTACGGCCCCTTCGTCATGAACAGCGAGGCGGAGATCCACCAGGCGATCGCGGATTACCGCGCCGATCTGTTCTGAGCCGCGCCCGCGCCGTGCAGCAGATTGCCACAATCGACGTCGCCGCGATGTCGCCTCTTTCCGTCCCGCTACCGAGCGACTAGTGTCGACGGTATGCCCGCTCACGCGACGAGGCCGGGAGCTGGAATGCGGGGAGGAGTTGCATCATGCGTACGACCATCGGTTTCTTCGGCGCCGCCGGTACCGTAACGGGATCGAGCTATCTGCTGGAATCGCCGCGTGGCCGGTTGCTGATCGATTGCGGCATGTTCCAGGGGCCGCATGCCCTGAAAGAGCTGAACTACGGCCCGTTTCCGTTCGATCCGCAGGTGATCGACGCCGTGCTGGTGACCCACGCGCATATCGACCATTCCGGCCTGCTGCCGAAGCTGACCAAGGCCGGTTACCGCGGACCGATCTGGACCACCGCGGGCACGGCCGATCTTTTGACCTGGATGCTGCCCGATTCCGCACATATCCAGGAATTCGAAGTGGAGCAGCTCAACCGACGCCAACGCCGTCGCGCCAAGGATGATGTCGAGCCGATCTATACCGCCGCCGACGCCGATGCCTGCCTGAAGCAGATCAAGGCGATCGAATTCGACCAGTGGCAGGAGGTGCTGCCGCAGGTCAAGGCGCGCTGGTGGAATGCCGGCCATATCCTCGGCGCCGGTTCGATCGAGCTTGTCCTCGAGGACGGGAAAGACACGACCACGATGCTGTTTTCCGGCGATGTGGGTCCGCGCGACAGTGCCCTGCAGAGTCCGGCCGAGGCGCCCTCCGGCGTCGATTACCTGATTGTCGAATCGACTTACGGCGACCGGGCCCGGCCGCGCCTCACCGACGACGGCAGGCGCGCCGTGCTGGAGAAAGAGGTCAAGGATGCACTGGCACGCGGCGGCAATCTCATCATCCCGGCTTTCGCCATCGAACGCAGCCAGGAGCTGCTGGCCGATCTTGCCTGGCTGATCCTGCGCAACCGCCTGCCGAAAGTGCCGATCTTCGTCGATTCACCCCTGGCGGTGCGCGCGACGGAGGTCTTCGAGCGCCATCGCGGCACGCTCGACGGCATCGATCAGGGAATAAGCCCCTTCCGGGCCACCAATCTGCGTTACATCGAGACGGTGGAGGAGAGCCAGAAGCTCAATCACATCGTCGGCGGCGCCATCATCATATCGGCCAGCGGCATGTGCGATGCCGGCCGCGTCCGCCATCACCTGAAGCATCATCTGTGGCGTCCGAACGCCACCGTTCTGCTGGTCGGCTATCAGGCGCCCGGCACGCTCGGCTATCTGCTGGAGAATGGCGCGGCTCAGGTCAGCATTCAGGGCGAGCACATCACCGTGAAGGCGACCATCCGGCGCATCGAGGCCTATTCCGGCCATGCCGATCGCGACGACCTGCGCTCCTGGATCAAGGACCGCCTGCCGATCCGGCGAAACGCCTTCCTGGTCCATGGCGAAGAAAGCGCCCTGCAGGCGCAGCAGGAGGCGCTGATCGGCATGGGCCTGAGCGCCGATCAGGTCATTATCCCGGCGCTCGACCAGCGCTTTACGCTCGATCCGCAGAAAGGCGCGATCCTCATCGAGGGCGAGCGCCGCCGTCTCAGCTCCGAGAAGGCGGAGGAGGCGCGGCGCGGCTGGGATTGGACCAACGACCTCGCTGCCCTCAATCTCGATCTCAAGGGATATCTGCAGGGTCTGCCGAACGACAAGGATCGGCAGCAGACCTTGCGCGAGTTCCGCCGCCTGATGGAGCGGCACGCCCGCGGCTGATTGCGCTTAATCGGCGGCGGAGCGGCTGCGCAGCTTCGCCATCAGGCTGTCGGCGGTCTCGCGGATATGCGCTTCCAGCAACTGCGTCGCCTTGGCAGCGTCGCCGGATTTGCAGTGGGCCAGCAGCGCCTGGTGTTCGCGCAGGGCGCGGGCGCGACCGTTGGTCGAAGCGATCTCGAAGCGCAGATAGCGGTCGATATTGTCATGGATGCGTTTCAGCATCTTCAAGGTGACGGGCCGGCCGGCGGGTCGGTACATCGCCTCGTGGAACTGCCAGTTAAGCTCGCCCCAGCGCGCGAGATTGTCGGGCTGCTGCTGCTCGCCAAGCAGGCGGTCGAGCGTGGCGAAGTCGGTCGGCCCGAGGCGCGGCAGCGCGAGACCGAGAATCCAGATTTCCAGGCGCAGGCGCAGCTCGAACAGCTCCTCGATCTCCGCCGATGAGAGCGCCGCCACCGTGGCACCCTTATGCGGCGCGATGGTGACCAGCCCCTCTGCCTCCAATTGCTTCAGCGCCTCGCGGAGCGGGATGCGGCTGATGCCGAGTTCCGCCGCCAGATGCTCCTGCCGGATCGGTGCACCGGCCGGCATCTGACCTCCAAGGATTCGCTCGCGGAGGACGTCCGCGGCCTGCTCGGCCGCCGTCCGCCGGCTCAGCGGCTGCAGCGGCGCTACCGGGTCCCCGTCAGGCCGCCCCGCCGCCCTTCCCCGCTTAGCTAGCTGATTTTCTTCCATTCTCGCGCGACTCCGGCCGGTTCCCATGACCCATCCTAGCCTTTACGAAGCCGTCTTGACAGTCCTGCATATTGTATACAATATTCAAACACCAAGCCACCCGAAAGCAGGAGCCCTTCATGGCCAAGCCCGTCAACTGGTCCGGCATCTTCCCGGCCGTCACCACCCAGTTCAACGCCGATAGCAGCCTGGATATCAAGGCAACCCAGCGATCGATTGAGCATCTGCTGAAGGCCGGGGTGCATGGCCTGATCATGCTCGGCACCTGCGGCGAGAACTGCTCGCTCCTGCCCGAGGAAAAGCGCACGGTGCTGGCGGCGGCAAAGGAGGTTGCCGGCGGCAAGGTGCCGATCCTCTCCGGCGTCTCGGAATTCACCACCGCCTCTGGCGCGCAATATGCCAGAGACGCGCAGAAGATCGGCATCGACGGGCTGATGGTCCTGCCGGGCATGGTCTATAAGTCGGATACCCGCGAGACGGTCGAGCATTTCCGCGCCATCGCCCGGGCCAGCGACCTGCCGGTCATGATCTACAACAACCCGATCGTCTACGGCGTCGACATCAAGCCCGAGGAGTTCTCGCTGCTCGCCGATGAGAAGACCATCGTCGCCATCAAGGAATCTTCCGACGATCCGCGCCGCATCACCGATCTCCATAATATCCATGGCGACCGCTTCACGCTGTTCTGCGGCGTCGATGACCTTGTCATGGAAAGCGCCGCCCTCGGCATCGACGGCTGGATCTCCGGCTTGACCGACGTCTTTCCGGCAGAATCGGTCGCGCTGTGGGACCTGCTGGTGCAAGGCCGCTTCGCCGAAGCACGCGGCATCTATCGCTGGTTCACGCCGCTGCTGCACCTCGATACCAAAATCAAGCTGGTGCAATACATCAAGCTCGGCCAGCAGATCGTCGGCCTCGGCTCCGAGAAGGTGCGGGCACCGCGCCTCGAATTGGTGGGCGAGGAACGCGCTTACGTGGCCGGCCTCTACGAGACGGCGCTGACAACCCGGCCGAAACTCGCCGGCCTGAAGGCGGCGCAGTAAGACGCCAAAGCCCCTCTTCGCCGAAACTCTCCTTGCCGTGACGCCGCGCCGGGAAACCAGCGCGGCGTTTCTTGTCGCACGCATCGCTGCGACAGCAACCGTCGCGACCCGCCAAATATAAACACCAGCTTCCCATCTTTACGCCGTCATATTCAATTTTGCAAATGATTCTCATTTGCGTTAAGTGGATTGCGGGCCGGAGGGGGCCGCAGCAATTCGCCGCGGCGATTTCAAGTATCGGAATTGGGGACGGGTCATATGGCTTATCAGATCCAGCGCGCCGGCATGGGCAGCCAGCGCCACAGGCGGGATTGCGCGCAGTATTTGCGGACACAGAACGCGCGGCTGAAACGCTTGCTCGCAAGCAGCATTCTGGCATCGCAACTGGCGACGATGTCGGCGGCAGCCGCCGACGAACCGGCAATGCAACAGCGGATCATCTCTGTCGATATCGACCGACAGCCGCTTGACGCCGCCCTGCGCCGCCTGGCCGCCGCAGCGCAGGTCGAGATCGGCCTCGATCCGGCAATCGCCGCCGAGCTTGCCAAGATAACAGCTCCGGCACTCCATGGCAGCTACACCGCCGAAGGGGCCTTGCGGCAGCTATTGGCGCCCTCGCCTTTCACCTATCGCATCGCCGATGCCACCCATCTCGAGATTCGACCGGCACGGCAATTGGCGGATGCGGCAAATCCGGCGCCCGGCACGTCACCGGCAAATGGCGCAACCCCCCTCAGTGCGATCCAGGTCGGCGGCGAGGGAGAGGAAGATGCCTGGAGTCCCGTTGCCGGCTATGTCGCCAAGCGCAGCGCAACCGCTTCCAAGACGGACACCCCGTTGATCGAGACGCCGCGCTCGGTAACGGTGGTCACGCGTGACCAGATGGACGCCCAGGGCGCGCAATCGCTTAACGACGCGCTGCGCTACACGGCGGGCGTGACGACCGATCTCTACGGCTCGGACACCCGCGCCGACTGGTTCCAGATCCGCGGCTTCGATGCCGATCTCTACTGGAACGGCCTGCGCCTGCAGCAAATCACCAACCGGCCGAACGGCTATGCCTCGTTCCGCGTCGAGCCCTATACGCTGGAACGCATCGAGGTCCTCAAGGGGCCGGCCTCGATCCTCTATGGCCAGGGCAATCTCGGCGGCATCGTCAATCTCGTCAGCAAGCAGCCGACGGAGACGCCGATCCACGAATTGCAACTGACGCTCGGCAGCGACGACCGCTATCAAGGCGCCTTCGATTTCGGCGGCTCGCTCAGCGGGGACGATGAACTGACCTATCGCTTCGTCAGCCTGTTCCGGATGAGCGACACGATGATCGACAACGTCACCGACAATCGCATTGCGATCAGCCCTTCGATCGCCTGGAAGCCGACGGAGGACACCAAGTTCACGCTCTATGCCAGCTATTTGCGCGATGACGGCGGCTCGTCTTCCGTTTTCCTGCCCAAAGCGCGAACCCTGGACAGCAACCAGTTCGGCCGATTGCCCCACAGCTTCAACGACGGCGACGAGGATTTCGACGCGTTCTACAAGCACGAATACAGCATCGGTTACGATCTCGACCACGACCTCAATGACAGCTGGAGCCTGCACCAGGATTTCCGTTACGCCCATCTCGATGTCGATTATCGCAAGATCTATGGCAACGGCCTCCAGGCCGACGGACATACGCTGAACCGCATTGCTTTCGTCGTTTATCCCGAACTCGATACGATTGCCCTCGACAACCATGCCCAGGCGAAGCTGGCGACCGGGCCGGTGGATCATGTGGCCGTGGGCGGCGTCGACTATCAGTGGAAGCTCTTCAAGAACCGCCAAGGCGCGGCGCTGGGGCCGACGCTCGATCTCAATGACCCCGATTACCACCAAGACATCGCCACCCCGCCCATCACCACGAGCAGCAACCAAGCGCTCAACCAGGTCGGCTTCTATCTGCAAGATCAGGCGAAATGGGATCGCTGGGTTCTGGTCCTGGGCGGGCGCTATGACTTGACCTCGGCGCGAACCGTCAACAACAAGACCGACGATACGCTGAAGCAGGATCCCGGCCATTTCACCTGGAGCGCCGGTTTGCTCTACGAGACGGATATCGGTGTCTCGCCTTACCTCAGCGCCTCGACATCCTTTCTGCCGACCTTGGGCGTCAATGAAGACAATGAGGCGTTGAAGCCGACCACCGGTCAGCAATACGAGGCCGGCATCAAGTTCCAGCCGAAGGGCTTCGACAGCTTCATCACCGCCTCCGTCTTCCAATTAACCCAGCAGAATGTGACGACGTCGCCTGTCGGGCATCCGGAGATCATCAAGCAGACCGGCGAGATCCGATCGCGCGGGGTTGAGCTTGAAGGCAAAGCAAGCCTGGCGGAAGGACTCGATATGATTGCCGCCTTCACCTATATGGATCCGATCATCACCAAATCCGACGACGGGACCGAAGGCAATCGACCCGAGGTGCTGCCGAAATATCAGGCCTCGATCTGGGGCGACTACACCATGCCTGAGGGCGATTTCGAGGGCCTCGGCCTGGGGGCCGGTGTTCGCTATGTCGGCAGCACGCCGACCAGCGACGATAATGTCGATACCGTACCCGCACGCACCCTGGTGGATGCGGCCGTCCACTACGAGTTCCGCGGCATTCGCGCCCAACTCAACGTCAACAATATCTTCAACAAGGATTATATCGCGGCCTGTTCGGGCGACAGCAGCTGCTCCTACGGCACGGGCCGCACCTTCCTTGGGACATTGCGCTACCGATGGTAGGGAAACGCGCATCCGGCATAGCCGCACCGAGGTCGCTGGATCTTCGTGCCATCTGCCTGCTGTTGCATCGCTATGTCGGCCTGCTGCTGGCGGGATTCCTGATCATGACGGGCGTCACCGGCAGCGTGATCGCGTTCCAGGATGAGTTGGAAGCCTGGCTCAATCCCGAACTTTTCACCACCACCTCGCGCGGCGCCCCTCTGCCGCCCAGCCAGCTTCAGGCGCGGATCGCGGCAGCGGACCCGCGCATGGAGCTGAACTATTTCCTTTTCCGCCCGCCGGTCGGACGCACCGTCGTCGCCTATGTGCGGCCGCTGGTCAATCCGGCGACGAAGCAGCCCTACGATCTCGGCTTCGATCAGGTCTTCCTCGATCCCGTCACCGGCGATATACGCGGCAGGCGTCTCTACGGCGCCTGCTGCCTTGCGCGGCAACATCTGTTGCCTTTCCTCTACGAGCTGCATCGCGAACTGGCCGCCGGCGATACCGGCACGATCATCATGGGGGTGATCGCCTGCCTGTGGACCATCGACTGTTTCATCGGCTTCTACCTGACGCTGCCGCGGTCGGGGCCGTTCCTGGCCAAATGGCGGATTTCATGGCGCATCAAGCGCGGCGCCGGCAGCCATCGGCTGTTTCTCGACTGGCATCGCGCCAGCGGGCTCTGGCTTTGGCTGGCCCTGTTCCTGATCGCCGGCAGCGGCGTCTATCTGACCTTGGACCGGCAGGTCTTCCGCCCCGTCCTGTCCCTGTTCAGCCCGTTGAAGGAATCGCCGTTGGAGAGTGCGGCCAAGCGCCTGCGTCAGCCGCGCGATACGACGAAGCCGCGGCTTTCGCTCGACGCGGCGGTCGAGCTTGCCGCCGTGGAGGCAAAAAAGCGCAACTGGGACCTGCCGCCCACCGCCATCTTCGATGCGGCCGCCTTCGGCGCCTATGGCGTCTACTTCTTCCCGGCGGCGAACGATCGGGGAACAGGCCTCGGCACGCCGATGATCTTTCTCGACGATCGCAGCGGCGCGGTCATCCGCGAGGATCTGCCGGGCGAAGGCAGTATCGGCGACCTGGTGATCCAGGCGCAATTTCCGCTGCATAGCGGTCAGATCGGCGGCCTCGCCGGCCGCATCATCGTCAGCCTGCTCGGCTGGGTCGTGGTGGGCCTTTCGGTCACCGGCATCGTCATCTGGTGGCGCAAGCGGCAGGCGGCGCGGCGCAGCCGGGAACGGCGGCCACGCGCGGCTGCTGTTACGGCTGATAGAAGCCGCGATACCAATCGGCAAAGCGTTTGATGCCCTCGGGCAAGGCGGTCTTCGGCTGGAAGCCGAGATCGCGCCGGCTGGCCTCGATATCGGCCCAGGTGGCCGCCACTTCGCCCGGCGGCGGCGGCACTTCCTGGCGCTGCGCCCGCTTGTTGGTCGCGCGCTCCAGGGCAGCGATCAGGTCGTTGACGCTGGCCGAGTTGTTGTTGCCAAGATTATAGAGCCGATGCTGGCCGGCGGCCGGCGGATGGTCCAGCGCGGCAATGACGCCGTCGACGATATCCTCGATGAAGGTGAAGTCACGCCGCATGCTGCCATCGCCGAAGATGCGCAGCGGCTGGTCCTCCATCAAGGCCTTCATGAAGCTGAAATAGGCCATGTCGGGCCGGCCCCAGGGGCCGTAGACGGTGAAGAAGCGCAGCCCCGTCTGGGCCAGGCCGTGGCTGTGGCTGTAGGAGATCGACAAGGCCTCGTCGGCCCGCTTGGTCGCGGCATAGAGCGAGAGCGGGTCATCGACGCGGTCATCGACCGAGAACGGCACCTTGGTATTGCCGCCATAGACCGAGCTGGAGCTGGCATAAACCAGGTGCCGCAGCTTCGGTAGATGGCGCGCCAGCTCCAGCACCGTCACATGGCCGACCAGATTGGAAGTCACATAGGCGAAGGGATTGGTGAGTGAATAGCGCACACCGGCCTGCGCGGCGAGATGCACGATGCCGTCGATCTCGGCGCCGCTTTGCGCCGCCAGGGATTCCATCCCGGCGCGGTCGGCGATATCCAGACGGCGGAAGGAGAAGCCCGGCTGCGGCGTCAGCCGTGCCAGCCGGGCCTCCTTCAGATTCGGATCATAATAGTCATTGACGCAGTCGATGCCGATGACGCGATCGCCGCGTTGCAAGAGCCGCTCTGCGACGGCTGCCCCGATGAAGCCTGCGGCCCCGGTCACCAGAATGGTCATGATGGTCACGAATCCAGGTTGCGTTCGCAGACATCATTACAAGCTGGCGACGGTCGGCGGCAACCTTTCCGTCAGGCCGCGCGATCGGGCAGCGGCGTCAGGGCCGGCCGATGCTGTGATAGGCGAAGCCTTGTTCGCGCATCTCCGCCGGCCGATAGATATTGCGCAGATCGATGACGCAAGGCTTGGCCAGGCTGGCTTTCATCCGTTTCAGATCGAGCGCGCGGAAAGCGTTCCATTCGGTCAGGAACACCACCGCCTCGGCACCGCGCATCGCCTCGTAGGGATCATTGGCGTAATCGAGATCCGGCATCAGGTCGCGCGCCTCGGTCATGCCGATCGGGTCGAAGCACTGCAGTTTGGCGCCGAGCTGCTGCAGTTTCGGCAGGATGGTCAGCGACGGACTGTCGCGCATGTCGTCGGTATTCGGCTTGAAGGTGAGGCCCAGCACCGCGATGGTCTTGCCGGCGACATTGCCGCCAAGCGCGGCGATGACGCGCTCGGCCATGGCCAGCTTACGCGCGTCATTGAGCCGCACGACCGTCTCGATCAGTTCCATCGGCGCACCGTAATCGAGCCCGGTCCGCACCAGCGCCAGCGTGTCCTTGGGGAAGCAGGAGCCGCCGTAACCCGGACCCGGATGCAGGAATTTCGAGCCGATGCGGCGGTCTAGGCCGATGCCCTTGGCGACCTGATGCACGTTCGCACCGGTCTTCTCGCAGAGATCGGCGATCTGGTTGATGAAGGTGATCTTCATCGCCAGGAAGGCATTGGCGGCATATTTGATCGTCTCCGAGGTTTCCAGGTCGGAGAAGACGATCGGCGTCTCGATCAGGTGCAACGGCCGGTAGAGCTGCTGCAGCAAGGTACGCGCCCGTTCGCTCTCGCAGCCGATGACGACGCGGTCGGGCCGCATGAAGTCCTCGACCGCCGAGCCCTCGCGCAGAAACTCCGGATTGGAGGCGACGTCGAATTCGGCGCCCGGCCGGCGCTCGGCGATCACCTTGGCGATCCGCCGGGTGGTGCCGACGGGTACCGTCGACTTGGTCACCACCACCTTGTAGCCGTTGAGATGGTCGGCGATGGTCTCGGCCGCCTTGATCACATAGCTGACATCGGCATGGCCGTCGCCGCGGCGGGTCGGCGTTCCGACCGTGATGAAGACGACATCGGCTGCCTCGATGGCCGGCCCGGCCTCGGTGGTGAAATGCAGGCGGCCTTCGACCGCGCTGCGCTGCACCAGCGCCTCCAGGCCCGGCTCGAAAATCGGAATCCGGCCGGCTTTCAGCGCCTCGATTTTGCGCGGATCGGTATCGACGCAGGTGACGGCGAAACCGAATTCAGAAAAACACGCGCCGGTCACCAGGCCCACATAGCCGGTACCAATGACAGTAATCTTCATGCCAACCTTCCATCGTGACTGGTTATGTTGCGGGCGCGAACGGCACCATAGCCCAGCCGCTATAATCGCGCGACGTAGAAACGCTGGATGCCCGTTTATATCCCAGCGTCATGGAAATTCCGCGATTGCGCCGGATCACCTTGACGAATGAGGCCGGGCACTTACCTGTGGCGGAGCAACCAGGACGGCAGTCATGACCGCAATAAAACTGCATCGGTCCTGAATGCAGCTGGAACGAAATTGCGGATCAATCGTTGTTATCGCATTGCAACATGGGGGATTGCGGACTTATATGAGTCTGAACTCGGCGCAGATATTGGATGCGGCGCGGCTGTCCGACGGACAGCGGGGATCTTACCGGTTTTCGGCAGATCGTCAGGTGAATTGGTGCCCCTGGCCGGACTCGAACCAGCACATCTTTCGGATACCTGATTTTGAGTCAGGCGCGTCTACCAATTCCGCCACAGGGGCCGCTTCGCGAGAAGCTCGGTCAAGGCGGCTGAGGCGCCCACTGACCCGGTCGTCCGCTTGCCGACCGAAACCGGGCGGCTTGCTGACGCGCCGCATCATAGCCAAGTTTGCCGCCATGGCAATACCAGGACGCGCCGCTTCGAAAAATTTGAACGGATTTTATCCGTTTTGTATGTATTTGATTTTAAATAGAATTTTAGACGGAAAGGCTTGCCGTGCGTGATCGCTTTGATAAAGATGACGTCGAGTGAATGAAGGATCCAGAGCCTTGACCAGACTGACGCAAGCCGATCTTGAACGGTTGATCAGCGATCCAAGTCCGGAGAGCCGCGCGGCTACCATGCTGCGCGTCGGGGCTACCTATGGCAGCGGCGAGTTTTCCGAATCCGAACGTGATCTGGCACTGGCGATCATCCAGACCATTCTGCCCGAAGTCGAGCTGGCCTTGCGTTGCCAGCTGGCCGAGAGCCTGCAGCATACCCCCTTCCTCGACCACGGCTTGGCCCTGCGGCTGGCAAAGGACGTCATCGACGTTGCCGCCCCCATCCTCGGTCATTCGCCCGTCCTTACCGATGGCGATCTGATCGCCATCATCAGCACGTCCTCGCCGGCGCATATCCGCGCCGTGACCCAGCGCGCCGCTCTCTCGGTGCCGGTCACCACCGCCATCATCCAGTATGGCGACGACGTGGCCATCCAGCGCATTGCCGCCAACAGCAACGCGGCGATCGATGCCGAGGGATTCCATCGCATTCTGAACCGTTTCCCCGACCATACGCGGCTCAACGAGACGCTGACGCAGCGCCCGGCCCTGCCGCTGGCGATCGTCGAGCGCCTGAGCACCGTGGTGACAGGCAAGGTTCTTGAGCGGCTGATCCAGCGTTATGCCCTGCCGGCGCAGCGCGTTTCCTCGATCCTGCATTACAGCCGCGAGCATTTCCTGCTGACCAGCATGGGCGGGCATCTCGCGGAGGAACTGCGCGATTTCGCCGAGCGGCTGGAAGAAAACGGCCTGCTCAGCGGCAGCCTGGTCATTCGTGCGCTGGCGATCGGCCAGTTCGCGTTTCTGCTGCAGGCCTTGTCGGTCAAGAGCGGCATCGCCATCGGCAACATCCGCAAGCTGATGGCCGACGAAGGCGGCAATGGCCAGGAACAGTTGTTCCTCAAATGCCATCTGCCCGACGTCTATCGCCGTCTTTTCATCCAGCTTGCCCAGGCGGGCGGCAATCTGCCCGCGCACCGCGACGGCAAGGCGCCGGCCGGCTGGGTCGATCAGGCCCTGATGATCCTGCGCGGCTATCTGGAGCAGGTCGATCCCGATCAGAACCTGGAGCAGGTTGTCACCGAGGTGATCCTGCGGCTTGAAGGCAATGTCGAGGCGCCCGGTCGCCGCAGCGCCTGACCCTTAACCGGCCTCATTACGGTTCCTTCCACGTGCCGCGGCGCCAGCCGGCAAGCGATTTCTCATTTCTGCCATGATTTCGTCCCGTGATGGTCGGAAAGCCGCGCCACATCTTGATACGGCACGGCCGATGACGGCGACCGCAGGCGGCGGAATCCTGGACTCCGCGCTTCGATCTGGTACAAGCCTGTTGCTTGCGGCCCGGCTGACGCGGCCATGCGGTTATGCCGCGACTCGGCGATCCTGCTAACAAGATGTAATGACCCGCTCCGTTTCTTCCCAGCCCAATCCCCGCCCGGCCAGGCGCAAGCGATCGATCCTGTGGTTTCTCGTGAAATGGGGACTGGTCGGCGGCATCTGGGCGAGCTTCCTGCTGTTGATCGTCGTCGCCTGGTGCGCCTACGACCTGCCGGATGTCAGCGGGCTCAATGACATCAAGCGCCGCCCCAGCGTGACCCTGCTGGCCACCGACGGCAGCATCCTGGCCAGCTATGGCGATCTCTATGGCGCCAAGGTCACCCTGTCCGAGATGCCGCCTTACCTGCCCGAGGCGGTGCTGGCGACGGAAGACCGGAACTTCTACAGCCATTGGGGCGTCAGCCTGCGCGGCCTCGCACGCGCCCTCTATTACAACCTGAAAGCCGGCGAAGTCGTGCAGGGCGGCAGCACCATCACCCAGCAGCTGGCGAAGAACATCTTTCTGACGCCGGAACGCAGCCTGCACCGCAAGGGCCAGGAAGTGCTGCTGGCCCTGTGGCTCGAGCACAATTTCACCAAGCAGCAGATTCTCGAACTCTATCTCAACCGCGTCTACTTCGGTGCCGGCACCTTCGGCGTCGACGCGGCCTCGCGCAAATATTTCGGCCATCCGGTGCAGCAGATCACGATTTTCGAATCCGCCATGCTGGCCGGCATGCTGAAGGCGCCATCGAAATACAATCCCTTCAACGACAAGGATCTCGCGCGCGGCCGCGCCACCCAGGTGATCAAGAACATGGTGGCCGCCGGCTATCTCAGCGAGGCCGAGGCCAATGCCGTCGTGCAGCAGACGGCGCCGGCAGTGGCGCCGCAGAATAGCGGCCAGATCGGCCAGTATTTTGCCGACTGGGTGATCGATCAGGTGTCGTCCTATGTGGGCGCCAGCACCCAGGACCTCGTGGTGCAGACGACGCTCGACCCGCAGATGCAGCGGGCGGCGGAGAGCAATCTCAGCCGTATTCTGCAGGAGCAGGGCGCCCAGGTGAAGGCGAGCCAGGGCGCCCTGGTGGCGATGACCCCGGACGGCGCGGTGCGCGCCCTGGTCGGCGGCACCAGCTATCACGACACCCAGTTCAACCGCGCCACCCAGGCGCTGCGGCAGCCGGGCTCCTCCTTCAAGGCCTTCGTCTATCTGACCGCTTTCGAGAACGGCTATACGCCCGAGGATCACCTGGTCGACGGCCCGATCTCGCTCGGCAACTGGTCGCCGGGCAATTACGAGGACAAGTTCTATGGCGATGTTTCGCTGCGGGAAGCCTTCGCGCGTTCGCTGAACAGTGTCGCCGTGCAATTGTCGGAGCGGGTCGGCCGGCGGCGCGTCATCGACACCGCGCAGCGCCTCGGCATCACATCGCCGATGGAGAATAATGCCTCGATCGCGCTGGGCACCAGCGGCGCCTCGCTGCTGGAGATGACTGGCGCCTATGCGACCTTTGCCAACCAGGGCTATGGTGTGTGGCCGCGTGGCATCGACCGCATCGTCACCCGCGGCGGCCAGGTGCTGTATCAGCGCAGCGGCGACGGGCCGGGCCGCGTCGCCTCTTCCGGCGCCATCAACAAGATGCTCGACGTGATGCAGGCGGTGGTCGAATGGGGCACCGGCAAGCGCGCCAAGCTCGACCGGCCCGCCTACGGCAAGACGGGAACGACGCAAAATTATCGTGACGCCTGGTTCGTCGGCCTCACCGGCAAACTGGTGGCAGGCGTCTGGGTCGGCAATGATGACAACAGCCCGATGCAGAAGGTCACCGGCGGCGCCCTGCCGGTGGCGATCTGGCATGACTTCATGAACCAGGCTTTGGCCGGCACGCCGCCAGATGACGTGACGCGGCCCAGCGGCGGCGGCTTCAATATCGCTTCGGCTCCCGCCGATGTGACGCCGGACACGCCGGAGACACCGGCGCAGCCCGTCGGCCAGCCCCAGACCATCGAAGGCATCATCCAGAACATCTTCAATGGCGATGGCAGTTCCGATACCGAAACGCAGAAGAAGCAGCGCCAGGACACGTTGCAGCAGCATATCGGCGGCGGCAAGAAATAGGCCCGCGGACCGCCGCGCCGTTTACCCGATCGCTAACGCTCGGTCGGGCGCACGATCAGCCAGTAAGACAGGTTGAGCCCGCAGACGGTGAGCAGGATCGCCAGTGCCATCGGCCACGCCGTCTGCGCCTCGAGATGGCCGAGGAAGGCGCCGACACCGGCGGCGATCGACATCTGCAAAAAGCCGAGCAGCGAACTGGCCGCACCGGCGGCGGCCGGGAACGGCCCGATGGCGCCCGCCTGGGAATTGGGCGAGGCCATGCCGATGCCGACCATATAGACCATCAGCGGCGCCAGCAGGCCGGCGATCGTCGGCGCAAACACGGCGATCGCCACAAGCGCCAGGGTCGAAAGCAGCGCCACCGCAGCGCCCAGCCGCACCATGCGGTCAATGCCGAGGCGATGGGTGAGGCGTGTCGAGATCATCGTGCCGATCAGATAGCCGATGACGAAAACCGAGAAGCACCAGCCGAAATGGGCCGGCGCCACGCCCAGGATATTGATGAAGACGAAGGATGAGCCGGAGATGAAGCAGAAGATGCCGCTATAGCTGAAGGTCTGGCACAGCACGAAGCCGACATAGCGGCGATGCTTCAGCAGCATCACATAGGTCTGCAGCATCGCGAGCGGACCATGATTGGTGCGATTGGCCGGCGGATGGCTTTCGGGGAGACGCGTCGCGGCACAGAAGATGGCGATCGCGCCATACAGCGAAATCGCCCAGAAGATCGATTGCCAGCCGAAGCGCTCCTGCAGATAGCCGCCGAGGATCGGGCCGATGGCCGGTGCCAGGGTCATGGCGGCGGCGAGATAGGAAAGCACCCGCGACGCACCGGCCGCGCCGAACCGGTCGCGCACGATCGCCCGGGAAATGACCGGGCCGGCGCCGGCACCGATCGCCTGCAGCATGCGCGCGGCAATCAGCTGCGAAATGCTGCCGGCCAGCGCGCAGGCGATGCTGGCAAGTGTGAAAATGGCGAGACCGCCGAGCATGACGGGCTTGCGCCCGAGCCGGTCGGAGAGCGGCCCGAAGACCAGCATGGTGACGGCAAAGCCGATCAGGAAGGCGCTCAAGGTCAGCTGCGCCTGCGCTTCGCCGACCGCGAAATAGATCGCGATATTCGGCAGCGACGGCAGATAGAAATCGGTCGAGACCGGCCCCAAGGCGGTCAAGGCCGTGAGCAGGATGACGAAACCCGGCCGCAGCTCCACGGACCGCGCCCCTTCCCTCCGGGCGGGTTTTTCGGCGGAGGCCGTCTCGCTGGTCATTACTGCGTCTTGACGGGCTGCGCGGCAGGCGTCTTCCCGCTGATCGTCTTGCTGTCGCCCACCGCTTCCGCCGGTACCGGCAAGGTCGCCGCCACATTAACCGGGCGGCCGACCACGGCGAAGAGAAGTCCGGCGGGATCGAGCAGCCGCTTGGCGACACGGGCGACATCCGCCGGCGTCACCTTGGCGATCTCATTCTGGCGGCGGTGGACATAATCGATACCGAGCCGATCCATCTGGATTCCGAGAAGCGCGCCGGCCGTGCCCGCGGTCGAAGTGAAAAGACGCGGATAGGAGCCAAGGAGATAGGTCTTGGCGCTGGCAACCTCCGCCGCCGTCGGCCCCGATTCCCGCATCTTCTGCCATTCGGAACGGATGATGGCAATGGTATCCGCCGCTCGCTGATTGACCGTTTGCACCTGGCCCCAGATGACGCCGGCATGGTCGAGCGTCAGCAGATCGGTATCGATGCCGTAGGCAAGGCCGCGCTTCTCCCGCACCTCCGCCATCAGCCGCGAGGAAAAACCGCCGCCGCCAAGGATGTAATTGGCGACATAGGCGGCAAAGAAATCCGGATCGTCGCGTTTGATGCCTGCCTGGGCAAAATTGATGATGCTCTGCGGAATGTCGCGATCGACCACCATGACGCCACCCGGCGCGCTGATCTTCGCCTCCGCAATCGGCGGCAGGTCACTCTTTTCCGGCAGGTCACCGAAGGTCGCATCGAGCAAGGGCTTCAGTTCCGCCGGCTTGATGTCGCCGACCACGACGAGATGAAGCCGGTCACGGGTGAAATGCTGACGCACGAAATTCTGCAGATCAGGAACGCCGATCGCCCGGATCGTGTCGATGGTGCCGAGCCGCGGGCGGCCATAGGGATGGCCACGGAAGAGCGAGCGGCTGATGGCGCGGGCCGCGATGGTACCAGGGTCGCTGAGGCGATCGTCGATCTCCACCAGGAGTTGCTCGCGGATGCGCTCCACCGGCTCGCTGTCGAAGCGCGGCTTGGTCAAGGAGAGATGCAGAAGGTGAAAGGCGAGATCGCGCTGATCGGTCAGCATGCGCATCGAGCCGGTGAAGGAATCGCGCGAGGCATCGAAGCTGTAGTCGATGCCATTATCGGTAAGCTGCTGCTGAAAGGAAGCCGAATCGATATCGCCGGCGCCCTCGTCGAGCAGGCCGGAAGCCAGTTCAGCTAGGCCTTCCTTGCCGATGGGATCGTCGCTGGCGCCGCCATCGAAGCCGACCGAAACGGCAATCAGCGGATTGCTGTGGTCTTCCACCAGCCAGGCCGAGATGCCGCCGTCGCTGCGCACCTGCTGGATTTCGATGGCAAGGGCCGGCCTGGCGAGAACCGCCACCCAGCCGATCAGCGCGATGCAGGCGACCAGGACGGCATGCCCTAGCATGGCATGCCAATGAAGCGGCGATACCCGTTTGCGGGAAGCCCCGGCCTGGGGCGCCGGCATGCCGGAAACGCCAGTGGCAGAGAGATGATCGGTCGCGCTCATGATCCGCTATCTTGCTGCATCAGTTCACGGTGCCGCCGGGCACACCCGAGGTGCCGGCACCGGATGGAACGGTGGCGGGGCGCGACGCCGGCGCCTCCGTGGTCAATTGCGAGCCGCCGGTCGCCAGCAGCCGGCCGGTCACCGCGTGACGGTCATCGAAGACGCGCCTGGCGGCGCGCTGGATATCGGCGGCACTGACGGCGGCGATGCGATCCGGCCAGGACTGGACATCCTGCAGCGTCCGCCCCGTCGCCAGAGCGCTGGCGATCAGCACTGCCGGGCCCGCCAGGCCGTCGCGCGCCTTGACCGTTTCGATCCGCAGCCGCTGCTTCGCCGCCTTCAACTCGTCCTCGGTCACGCCATCCTTCAGGATCAGCGAGATCTCGTCTGCGATGGTCGCTTCCAGCTTTTTCATATCGCCGCCCGGTACCGGGCTGCCATAGACGGTGAAGGTGCCGAGATCATAGGCAGAGGGATCGTAGCTGCAGGCGGCATCGGTCGCCAGCTTGTCATTGATCACCAGGCGGCGGTAGAGCCGGCTGGTACTGCCATCCCCCAGGATCTCCGACAATAGCTGCAGGGCATAGGCGTCATTGTCCTTGGCGGGCTGGTTATCGAGCCCGATGCGGTAGGACGGCGCCAGATAGTTTTTCACCATATAGGATTGCCGGACCAGGTCGGAGGTCAGCTCGACCTGGCGCGGTGCCGTCTGCTGCGGCTCGGCCAGGCGCTGGCGCGGCGGCACATCGCGACGCGGCAGCGCGCCGAAGGTCTTTTGCGCCAGCTCGCGCACCTCCTCGACCGTCACATCGCCGGCGACCACCAGCACGGCGTTATTGGGCGCATAGAAGCGGTGATAGAAATCCACCGCGTCCTTGGTCGAATACCGTTCCATCTCGTGGCGCCAGCCGATCACCGGCAGACGGTAGGGATGATTGAGGAACAGCGAGGCATTCATCATTTCCTGCAGCTGCGCGCCCGGCTCGTTGTCGATGCGCTGGCGGCGCTCTTCGACGATGACGTCACGCTCTGGCAGCACGACGGCGTCGGTCAGCTTGAGGCCGGTCATGCGATCGGCCTCCATCGACATGATGAGCGGCAGATGTTCCTTGGCGATCTCCTGGTGGAAGGCCGTCATGTCCTGGTTGGTGAAGGCATTATCGGTGCCGCCGCGCCGGTCGATCTCACGCGTGAATTGCCCGGCCTGCAGTTTGTCGGTCGCCTTGAACATCAGATGTTCCAGGAAATGGGCGACGCCGTTCTTGCCCGGCAGGCCGTCGGCCGCGCCGACGCGGTAGGCGGTGATCTGGAACACCACCGGCGCCCGGTGATTGGGCAGCACCACGACCTGCATGCCGTTTTTCAAGGTAAAGGTCTGCGCGTCGAAGATATCGGCGGCGGCCGGCCGCGCCGAGACAGTCATGACTGTTGCCGAAACTGCCGCGAGGCCAAGGGAAGCGCCGCCAATCTGGCCAAAGGCGCTGCCCAAAAACATCGTGCCGGCGACCAGGGCCGCCGGCACGCGCTGCATCATATCTGCGCAGCGATCAGAAAATGCCTTCAAGCAACCCTCGCTGCTTGCGCTGGATGACCGGCGTGTCGCCTTCGGTCACCGGCTTGCCGAGCGCTGCATTCTCCTGCAGGCGCTTCTGCTCGGCGACCGGGTCGACCACCGTGCCGTAGGGCGCCGGATCGCGCCAGAAGGTCAGTTCATCGGCAAGGCTGACCGAATCGGCCTGGTCCTGCGCCGTCTCTGCATCGACGATCTTGCGGATGTTGGGGTCGACGCCGGCAATACCGGCGCTCTGCAACAAGGCGGATTCGCCGGCCGACTGCGCGTTGCCGGCCGCACTTTCGCCGATCGCCGGCGGAACCTTGTCGCTGATCGCCGCCTCCGGCGTGCCGAACACGGCCGCCTGGGCCCGATCGCGCGGCGTGCCTTCCTGCGGCCGCGGCGCGCCGGGTGTGGGCGGACGCAGATTATAATCCGGCGGCAGGCTCAAGGGTGCCCGCGAAACCACCTGGAATTCGTCCGGCGAACGCTTGGTAAGGCCCAAGGTTTCCTTAGTCGCCTGGCAGCCGCCCAGCAGGGCAGCCGCGGCGATGGCCGAGACAGTGAGTGCTATGGTCTTCCGACGCATGATCGGTTCCTCCGTCATGGGCTCAGCTTTTACCCGGTTCCTGGCCATGAAACAACCCGTCCCACAGTAACAGGACGACACCCACGGTAATGCAGGAATCGGCCACATTGAAGGCCGGCCAATGATAGGTTCCGAGATAGAAATCGAGGAAGTCGAAAACGGCGCCGAAGCGGATTCGGTCGACGACATTGCCGAGCGCCCCGCCGATAACGAGCCCGATGCCGATCGCCGTTAGGCGATGGCTGACACGCATCAGCCAGACCGCCAGCGCCAGCGAGATCGCCACCGCGACCCCGGAAAGAATCCACGGACCGTGTTCCGCAGAGGTCCAGAACATGCTGAAGCTGACGCCCCTGTTCCAGGCCGAGACAATGTTGAAAAACGGCGTAATTTCATAGACTTGCGGCTCATGCATCGGGCCAGCCAGCAGCCAGTTCTTGACTAGCTGATCGGCGATGATGGCAAGAGCCGCCATGCCGGCACCAAGGCCGGCATGGCGCGATGTCTTGCGATGCGGCACAGCGATGCTCATCCGGCGGCTCCTGATACCGCTTCCGCGCAGCGGGCGCAGAGTGTCGGATGGTCATGTTGATGACCGACCTCCGGGAGGATGCGCCAGCAGCGTTCGCATTTTTCGCCCTCGGCGCCGGAAACCAGGACGGCGACGCCCGGCACGTCGCTGAGCACGAAGAGTCCATCCGGGGCAGGTTCCTGACTGAGCCTGACACCCGAGGTGATGGCGATCTCGGCGAGGTCGAGATCGCCGAGCAGGGCCGCCTGCTCCTGTGTCAGGTAGACGACGGGCTTCGCCTGCAGGCTGGAGCCGATCTTCTTGTCGGCGCGGGCAAGTTCAAGGGCACCCGTGACGACGCGCCGCAGATCGCGGAGCTTCGCCCATTTCGCCGCCAGGGCCTCGTCACGCCAGGAAGCCGGCGCCTCGGGGAACAGGCGCAGATGCACGCTTTCTTCACCGGCATGCCTGGCCTCGTCCTTCCAGGGACGATGGCGCCAGGCTTCCTCCGCGGTGAAGACCAGGACCGGCGCCAGCCAGGCCGTCAGGTAGTTGAAGAGCTCGTAAAGCACCGTGCGCACGGCACGCCGGGCGACCGAAGTCGGAGCATCGCAATAGAGCGCGTCCTTGCGGATGTCGAAATAGAAGGCGCTGAGATCGACGGCGCAGAAATTGCGCAACGAGGTGAACCAGGGATGGAAGTCGAAGCTGTCCGCCGTCTCGCGGGTCTTCGCCGCCAGTTCGCTGATCCGGTGCAGCACCCAGCGGTCGAGCTCCGGCATCTCCGCGACCGGCAGACGTTCGCTTTCCTGCCAGCCATGCAGGGCGCCCAGCAGGTAGCGGAGCGTGTTGCGGAGACTCCGATAGGCCTCGGCCTGATGCTTGATGATTTCCGGGCCGATGCGCTGGTCGTCGGAATAGTCGGTGGAGACCACCCAGAGACGCAGGATGTCGGCGCCGTATTGCTTCATCACATCCTGGGGTGCCACCGTGTTGCCGAGCGACTTCGACATCTTGCGGCCCTGCTCGTCGAGCGTGAAGCCGTGCGTCAGCACCGCCTTATAGGGTGCGCGGCCGCGCGTGCCGCAGCTTTCCAGCAGCGAGGAGTGGAACCAGCCGCGATGCTGGTCCGACCCTTCGAGATAGAGATCGGCCGGCGATTGCAGATCCCAGGTCGGATCGGCGCGGGTCTCGCGCTCGAGGACGAAGCTGTGGGTCGAGCCGGAATCGAACCAGACATCGACGATGTCCTTCACCTGCTCGTAATTCTCCGGATCATATTTGTTGCCGAGGAAGCGCGAGGGCTGGCTGGAGAACCAGGCGTCGGCGCCCTCCGTCATGAAGGCTTCGACGATGCGATCGATCACCGCCTGGTCTTGCAGCAATTCGCCTGTCTGCTTATTAACGAAGACGGCGATCGGCACGCCCCAGGCGCGCTGGCGCGAGATGCACCAGTCGGGGCGGTTGGCGATCATCGAATGCAGGCGCGTGCGGCCGGCTTCCGGCACGAAGCGGGTCTCGTCGATCGCCT
The DNA here is from genome assembly GCA_035539075.1 of Terriglobia bacterium. Classification (GTDB taxonomy): domain Bacteria; phylum Pseudomonadota; class Alphaproteobacteria; order Dongiales; family Dongiaceae; genus Dongia_B. The sequence goes on along the minus strand of DATLJB010000226.1, from coordinate 17,901 downwards.
TCAGCGCCACCTGCCGCAGATTGTTCTTCTCCATCGAGATGAACCATTGCGGCGTGTTCCTGAAGATGAGCGGCGCCTTGGAGCGCCAGGAATGCGGATAGGAATGCTTGATGGTGGCATTCTTAAGGAGCGCGCCGGCCTCATCCAGCGCCGCGATCACGGCCGGATTGGCGTCGCCCTTCTTGCCGTAGGGCGTCAGCACGCGCTTGCCGGCGAAGAGGCCGACATGGTCGTAATAGGCGCCGTCCGGTCCCACCGTCTGCGGGATCTCGATGCCATTGGCGAGGCCGAGCTCATAGTCGTCAGCGCCATGGCCCGGCGCGATATGGACGAAGCCGGTGCCGGCTTCGGTGGTAACGAAGCTGCCGCCATGGGCCGGCACCTCGAAGCGGGCGTAGAAGGGATCGAGTGCCGCCAGCGGATGGCGCGTGACGACGCCGGCGAGATCGGCGCCATTGAGCTTCGACAGCGTCTTCGCCTCGGTGACGGCGATCTCCTGCAGGAACGTTTCCTTCAGCGCGGCGGCGACCAGCAGCTTGTCGCCAAGCTTGGCCTTGGCGCCCTCGCCGACTGCCTGCACCTCCACCAGCTCGTAGGCGATCTCCGGCCCATAGGCGACCGCGCGGTTGCCGGGAATGGTCCAGGGCGTCGTCGTCCAGATCACCACATTGGCGCCGACCAGTTCAGGTTTCGGCGCCTTGACGATCGGGAACTTGACCCAGATCGTGTCGGAGACGTGGTCCTCGTATTCGACCTCGGCTTCGGCCAGCGCGGTCTTCTCGACGATCGACCACATGACCGGCTTCGAGCCGCGGAACAACCCGCCATTCATCACGAACTTGCCGATCTCGCGCACGATCTGCGCCTCGGCCGGATAGGCCATGGTCGTATACGGATGATCCCAGTCGCCCTCGACGCCGAGGCGCTTGAACTCCTCGCGCTGGATGTTGATCCACTCGGCGGCGAAGTCGCGGCATTCCTGGCGGAATTCGTTGATCGGCACAGCATCCTTATCCTTGCCGGCCTTGCGGTACTTCTCTTCGATCTTCCATTCGATCGGCAGGCCGTGGCAATCCCAGCCCGGCACGTAGCAGGCATCCTTGCCCAGCATCTGCTGCGAGCGGTTGATGACGTCCTTCAGGATCTTGTTGAGGGCATGGCCGATATGGATGTTGCCGTTGGCATAAGGCGGGCCGTCATGCAGCACGAACTTGGTGCGGCCCTTCGATTGCGCGCGCAACTTCTTGAACAGGCCCATCTCCTGCCAGCTCTGCAGGATGCCCGGTTCCTTGGTCGGCAGATCGCCGCGCATGGGAAAATCGGTCTTGGGCAGAAAAACGGTCGTCTTGTAATCCACGGTCTGTCTCTTTGACTGAAGGAAGCGATCAGGCTGGTGCGCGATCACTTATCGCGGCGACGGCCCACGCACGCTAGGCGGCGCGGGCGGCGATAATTCGTATCAGCAGGATCGTCGATAAAATGGCGGAAGCAGGGCGCGGGCAGCTCATCGATGGGCCTCCGCGGCATGATCGGTGGCCGGCAGATGCCCCGGCTGCGGACCAGCGTAATCAATGAGCATCCGGCGCGCCGTGGCGCTGTCGGCGGCGATCTGCGCCTTCAACTGCTCGAGCCCGTCGAATTTCATCTCCGGGCGGATAAAGCCCAGGAAGGCAACGCGCAGATGCTTGCCGTAGAGATCGCCCTGGTAATCGAAAAGATGCACTTCCAGCTGCACCCGGGTGCCGCCGACGGTCGGCCGGCGGCCGAGATTGGCGACGCCGTCGATCCAACGCGGCGCCTCGCCGTCGTCAACGGCCGCCTTCACGGCATAGACGCCGAAACGCGGCTCCAGATAATCGCCCAGCGCCACATTGGCGGTCGGAAAACCCAATTGCCGGCCGCGCTTGTCGCCATGCTCGACCCGGCCTTCGATCTCCCACGGCCGGTCCAAAGCCACGGCGGCCGCGGCGGGCTCACCCGCCAGAAGCTGGTCGCGGATCAGGGTCGAGGAATAGACAGCGCCGCTGGCATCCTGGCAGGCGCCGACGGCGGTGACGCCGAAGCCCAACTGTTCGCCAAAAGCGCGCAACGTCTCAACATTGCCGCCGCGATTCCTGCCGAAGCAGAAATCGTAGCCGACCACCACATGGGCGACCTGCAACCCGTCCACCAGCACCTCGCGCACGAAGGCCTCGGCGGTATGGGCGGCCAGAGCCGCATCGAAGGGCAGGTTGAAGGTAAAGTCGACACCAAGCGCCTGCAGATGACGCATCTTGATGCGGAAGGGGGTCAGGCGGAAGGCCGGCTGGCCGGGGCGGAAATAGCTGCGCGGATGCGGCTCGAAGGTCATCACCGCCAGCGGCGCCTGCAACTTGCGGGCGATTTCAGCAGTGGTTGCCAGCACCTGCTGGTGACCGAGATGTACGCCGTCGAAATTGCCCAGCGCCACAACCGCCCGGCGGGCTTCCGCCGGAACCTCCTGGTAATGACGGATCAGTCGCATGCCGTGCCGCGCCATCCCCGCATCTGGCAGATCGGATGCCGTCGCATCGCCTGCACCATCCATCGCACCCTTCCCTGCGGCGCAGCCGCAAAGGGGCACGCGCCTGATTTCTAGCTAACCGGTCGCTTGGGTACCAGAAGCTGGGCCTCGCCGTCCATCACCAGCGTGTCGCCGACATGGGCGGTGGTCTCGAAAGTTACCCGGCCCTTGTTCTGGTCGACCAAGGTGGCCGTCACCCGGGCCAGGACCGTATCACCGATCCGCACGGGCGCTTTGAATTTGAGCGATTGCGACAGGTAGATGCAACCGGGTCCCGGCAGTTTCGTGCCGAAAACCGTGGAAATGAAGCTGGCGCTCAGCATGCCATGGGCAATCCGGCCCTTGAAAAGGGTGGATTTGGCGAAATCCTCGTCGAGATGAACCGGATTGGTATCGCCGGAAATACCGGCGAAAAGGACGATGTCGGCCTCCGTGACGGTCTTGGCAAAGACCGCCGTCATACCCGCATCGATTTCGTCAACATACCTGCCGCGCATCTCTTCCATGGTCGTCCCGCTGACCTATCTCGCTGTTATTGCAGCGCAAATTCGCGTTTGCGTTTCGCAGGCGCAGCTTTCGCAATTGCAATAAATATTATCCACTATATCGGTTGCCGAAGACGTCCGGCAAGCTGTCATAAGGTCACAAGTTGCTGAATAATTTCATAATGTTCGCGGGTTCAGGGGGACGTTTGTAGCCAGCCCGAACAGCGACTCGAGCGATTTGGCAGTTGCGAGCAAGGCCGCTTCGCCGCGTGGCCGGCCGATGATCTGCAACCCTACCGGCCGCCCGTCCGGGGTGTAGCCCGCCGGCAGCGCCAGGGACGGACAGGAACTGACCGTGATCACCGAGGCGATCTTCAGCCAGTCGACGTAATTCTCGAATTCCACGCCATCGACCGATTGGACCCAGCGCTCGCCGATATCGCGCGGCGGCGTGCAGGCGGCGGGAGCGATCAGCACATCGACCTCCCGCAGGAAGGCGACCATATCGCCGTAGAGCCGGCTGCGGCGCCGCTGCGCCTGGCCGATCTCCTCGGCGCTCAGCGCCAGGCCCTTTTCGACGTTCCAGATCACGTCCGGCTTCAGCTGGTCGCGATAACGGTCCATCAGCGGCCGCATCGACGTGGCATAATCGATCGCCCGCAGGGTCTGGAAGGCGGTCGGCACGCCGGCGAAATCAGGGCAGCGTTCGACCACCTCGATCCCCGCCATGCGCATTTTCTCGACCGCTGCCGCCAGGACCGCCCGGGTCGCCGGATCGACTGGGGTGATGCCGAGATCGGCGCTGACGGCGACGCGCTTCGGCAAGGTGCCGGCTCGGGCCGCATCCAGGAAGCTTTCCGGCGGCGCCGGCAGGGAAACCGGGTCCATCGGGTCATAGCCGACCATGGCATCCAGCATCAGCGCCACGTCGGCGACATTGCGGGCCATCGGCCCCTCGACCGACATGGTGTCGAAGCGGAGTTCGCCGGGATTGCGGGCGACGCGCCCGGGGCTCGGCCGCAAGCCCACCACCGAACAGAAGCTGGCCGGCGTGCGCAGGCTGCCGCCGAGGTCCGAGCCGCTGGCGAGCCAGACCTGGCCGGTTGCCAGGGCCACGGCCGAGCCGCCGGAGGAGCCGCCGGCATTGAGCCGGGTGTCCCAGGGGTTGCGGGTCTCGCCGAACACTTCGTTGAAGGTATTGGCTCCGGCACCGAATTCCGGCGTGTTCGACATGCCGATGACGATCCCGCCATTGGCTTCCAGCCGCGTCACCATGGGATCGGATACCGCCGGCACATGGTCCTTGAAGATCGGCGAGCCGTAGGTCGTGCGTACGCCAGCAACGTCCGAGAGATCCTTGATCGCGATCGGCAGGCCGCAGAGCAGGCCGCGCCGGTCGACGGGCTGCTGCATCAGGCGCTTCGCGTGATCGCGCGCACGATCGGGACACAACGTCACCATGGCATTGACCGATCCATTGGTGGCGGCGATGCGATCATAAGCCGCCTCGATCAGTTCGAGCGGCGACACCTCGCCGCGCCGCAATGCAGCAACGGCCTCCACCGCCGACCAGCGGAAAACGCCCGAATCAATCGCCATGTTGTCAACCTCGTGCTACAGATGCCGTACTTAGTGGGGGCCCATGTCGGGCGAGCCGCATTCGACCCGCAGTATCGATGGACGTCAATCAGCCCGTTTTCATTCGCTCCCTGGCCAAGCCCGGCGCCACGGTCTTCGCCATGCTGTTCACGCTGGATTCGATTGGCCGCGCCATGGTTTCGACTGTGCTGTCGATGCAGGCTTACGCGCTCTATCAGGGCCGCTTCGGCCTGGAGGAAGGGAGGCCCTGGGTCAGCGCCACCTTCCTCATCACCAGCCTCACCAGCCTCGTCTTCAATCTCATATCGCCGCTTTTCATCCAGCGCCTGCAACGGCGATGGTTCTATATCGCCGGCATGCTGGTCGCCATCCTGGCCGTGTTCCTGCTGGCCAGCGGCACGATTCCCGGCCAGGTCAGCGGCATGATCTGCCGCGCCCTCTCGGCCGCCGCCTGCCGCATCGCCCTGTTGCTCTACATGATGGATTACATCCCGCGCCATCAGCTGGTGAAATCGGAACCCTTGCGCCTCTTCATGAGCTGTCTCGCCTGGGGCATCGGTCCCTGGCTCGGCGTCCGCCTCTATCAGGACCACGGCATGATTGCACCGGCGCTGGTCTCGGCCGCCAGCTATGTCGTGCTGATCGCTTATTTCCTCTATCTGCGCATGCATAATCACCCGGCCCTGGTGCCGGCCGGCGCCGCCTTGCGCCAATTCAGCAATCCGCTGGGCAATGTCCTCCATTTCGTTCGGCAGCGGCGACTTCGCCTCGGCTGGTCGATCGCCTTCGGGCGCTCCGCCTGGTGGAGCATGTTCTTCGTCTACCCCGCCCTCTATGCCGCCGATCATCACCTCGACCCGCAATGGGCCGGCGGCCTGGTCGGCATCGGCAACTTCATGCTGGTGACGGCGCCGCTCATCAGCTGGGTGGCGCAGCGCACCGGCATCCGCGCGCCGCTGGTTTTCGGCCTCTTTGTCGGCGGTGCGATGACTTTGGCCATTCCCCTGTTCTACGATCGCCCCACCATCGTCGGCCTCCTCCTGCTGCTGGGAGCCGCCTGCGTCGTCGTGCTGGATTCGCTCGGCAACATCCCCTTCATGCGTTTCGTGCGGCCGCGCGAGCGCAGCCAGATGTCGCCGGTTTTCCAGACCTATATCGATCTCAGCGATCTTCTGCCCTCGACGATCTATACGCTGTTGCTGTCGCTGTACGATTTCCGCGCCGTCTTCCTCGCAAGCGGCATCCTGACGATCGCCACCGGTTTCCTGGCGCTGAGATTGCCCAAAAGGATGTGAGGCGGATGACATCGCCTGGCAGCAGCCAGACATCGATGCGGCCGGCCGAGCCCAGCCTATCGACCCGTCCGGAGAGCTGTGATAGTGCTGCTTCATGGCTGACGAAGGTGACGGCGACGATATCAATACGGTCCTGGCGCGCGCGCAGGCGGCGGTGGCCGCCTTGTCGCGGGACTACCTGGTCTGGGCGCGTGCGGATATCGAGGCCGCCCAGCGCCTTCTTGCCGCCGCCCAGAGCGAGCCGGATCGGCGGCCGGAGCATGTGGCGGCCCTTTTCAACATCGCCCATAACATCAAGGGCCAGGGCAGCTCTTTCGGTTATCCGCTGATAACGCGGCTCGGGCAGTCGCTGTGCCAGCTCACCCGCGCGCCAGGTTCGTTCGTCGATGCCGATTTCGCCCTCGCTATCGCGCATCTCGACATCATGGAGCAGATCCTGCAGCAGGAAGCGCGCGATGACGGCTCAGCTGTGCTGCGTCAAGAGATCGAGCAGATCGAAAGCGCCGTCGCCGCCCGCTAGACACGGACGAAGCGCATCAGCAGGTATGCGCCGGCAGCGAGCGCGCCCGCTTCGCCCAGGTATCCACCACTGCTTCGCTCTGGCGAAAACCACCGCTTCGCTCTGGCGAAAAGAGCCCGGCTTCGGTAAGCTGACCGCCTCTTCAGGGGATAGTGATCCATCGTGCTTGCCAGCAGCTCGTCTCGACGTCGCCGCGCCTGTTTCGCCTTGCTCGCCCTCGGCTGTCTTGTCGAATTCCCCTGGCCGGCGAAGGCCGATATGGCCGCCGCCCAGGCGGCGATCGCCGCCGGCAATTTTCCGGCCGCCGGCGCCGCTCTTGAGCCCCTGGCCTCGGCCGGCGATACGCAAGCGCAGTTCCAATGGGCCTCGCTGGCTCTGGATGGCCGTTCCGTCGGCCTCGCGCCGGAGCGCGCAATATCAATGCTGGTGCAGGCCGCCGCTCAGGGTAACGCCCATGCACAAGCGCGTCTCGGCATGGCCTATGCGCATGGCGATCACGTCACGCCCAACAACCTCGCCGCCTATAGCTGGCTCAGCCGTGCCAGCGCCGCCTCCGATCTGAGCGATGAGGAACGGACGCGCATATCGGCCTTGCGCCAGGACCTGCTGGAAGAGATCGCGCCGACGAAGAAATACGAGCCCGGCGCCGCTCCGACGGCCGCCGGGGCCGTCCGCCCGAACAATCCGGCAATTCCGCCGGCCGAGCGGGCCACCGCCGCGCCGGTCAAGTCAGTCTCCTCGGTGCCGCTTTTCAGCGACCCGCCCTTGCCGGTGGCCGCGGATGACGACGCCGCGGCGGGTGGCGATACAGGCGGCGCAACGACAGGCAGCGCGGCTTCAAAACCGGCGGGCGCGACCGCGCCAGTCGATCCGGCCGGCAAACAGGGCGGCAAGGCCTATTTCCTGCAGCTCGCTTCCCTGCCGACCTCGGCTGCCGCGACCGCCGAGGCGACGCGCCTGTCAAAGAAATACGCGGGCATCCTGCAGAACGTTCCGGTCAATGTCCGTGCAGCCGATCTCGGCGCCAAAGGCATCATGCAGCGTGTTGTCGCCGGCCCCTTCGACGACCCCGGCAGCGCCAGGGACCGTTGCGCCCAGTTGACGGCGCATCAGCAGGCCTGCCGCGTCATCAGCGCCGTTCGTTAGCTGGCGGTGGCGGCGCGGCTTAGAACTTGCCGCGGGCGATCTCTTCCTTGCGCCGGGCGACGTAATCCGTCAGCCCATCGACGGCGCCGGGATCCATCGCCGGCTGCTGGTAGGTGCGCAGCAACTCCTTCCAGATCGCATTGGCGCGCTGCGTGCCGGTTTTTGCGCCGCTCTCGCTCCAGTTTTCGAAATTGCGCCAGTCGGAGAGCATCGGTTCGTAGAAGGCGTGTTCGAACCGCGCCAGGGTATGGCCGGTGCCGAAGAAATGTCCGCCGGGTCCCACCTCGGCGATCGCCTCGACGGCGAGATCCTCGGCACTGGTGCTGATCGGCCGCAGGAATTCCCGCATCATCTGCAGCATCTCGGCATCTAGGATCAGTTTCTCGAAGGAGGCCGTCAGTCCGCCTTCCAGCCAGCCGGCGGCATGTTCGATCAGGTTGACGCCGCCCATGACGGTGCCCCAGAGCGACATGCCTGACTCATAGGCAGCCTGCACGTCGACGCAATTGGAAGCGGTGACGTTGCTGGAGCGGAAGGGCACGCCATAGCGCCGCGCGAGCTGCCCGCTGGCGATCGCCGCCTTGGCATATTCCGGCGTGCCGAAAGCCGGCGAACCGGTGCGCATATCGACATTCGAGGTGAAGCCGCCGTAGAGCACCGGGGCGCCCGGCCTGACGATCTGGGTCAGCGTCATCATGGCGAGCGCTTCGGCATTCTGCTGGGTCAGCGCGCCGCCGATGGTGACCGGGCTCATGGCGCCCGACAGCGTAAAGGGCGTGAGCGCGATCGGCTGGCCGGCCAAAGACATGGCCGTCAAGGCCTCGCCCATGGGGATATCGAGCTTCAACGGCGAATTGGAATTGATCACCGTCAGGGTGACCGGCCATTCCGCCATCGTCGCCCGGTTCATGCCGTAGGCGATCTCGATCATGTTGAGCGCATCTTCCACCCGGTAGCCGCCCAGCGCCCAGCACTGCCAGGTCTTGTCGGTCAGGGTGAGCGCCGCCTGATAGAAATCGAGATGGCGCGAATCCGGCGGCAGGTCGGTCGGCTCAACCGGACAGCCGCCTTCCTGGTGGATGATGTTGAGGCTGTGCACGAGCCGGATGTAATCGCACATATCGGCATAATTGCCGGGCCGCCGGCCGCGATCGAGATCATGCGCGAAAGCCGGACCGCCGGTGGCGGCAAAGATCATCTGCGGACCGCCGACCTCGACATGATAGGCGGGGTTGCGCGCATGCATTTTGAAGCGGCCGGGGATGGTCTTGATCTTCTCTTCGATCAGGCCGGGATCGAACCGGACGCGATGCGTCGCCTCGTCGACCGCCGCACCCGCAGCCTTCAGTCGGGCGCGGCTCTCCGCATGCATCACCTCGATGCCGGTCTCGGCCAGCACTTTCAGCGAGGCGCGGTGGATAGCCTCGATCTGGTCGGCGCTCATGACTTCGATGGGCCGGTAGGTGTTCGGCACCTGGCCGAAGGGCAGCTGGCGCGGCCCCGCAGCGACACCTCCGCGTCCCGCTTGCGCGCGGCGCTCCCGCCGACGCCCACCGGCCTCGCGCGGCGTGGGCGCCTGATCGGCTGTCGTGCCCGCCTCGACGGCGTTGACCTCGGGGACATTTGCCGGGCTCGGCGTCATCTCTGTCTCCTCATCGACTGCACCGGCCCTGGCGGCCGCGCGTCACCCCTTGGATCGGATCCGCTGGCTCGCGACACACCGTCGGTAGCCCGAGCTGGAGCCAGATTCATCCTTATTTTTCGTTGTCGTTCAGCGACATGAGTAAGCTGTATACAGCTTGCGCCAAGTTGTCAAGATGGACCGCCTCAGCCGGCCGGCGACAGCACAACCAAGCTGTCGCCCGCACTGACCGGCACCCCCTTCAGATAAGGCAGGAAGCTGGCCGACTGGACGCCGACGCCGAAAGGACGATCGCTGTTGGGCCGGGCGATACCCGAGATGACGGCAATGAGATGGGGCCTGCCGACAATGTCCACGAGCACCATCGGCCCGCCGCTGTCGCGCAGCCGCACCGTGCAATCGGTGGCGATCAGGCCATCATCGAGAAATGCGCCCAGGGCGGCCGCATCAACCGGCCTGCAGTCGCGATGCTGGGTCAAGGCCAGCATGCCGGGCGTGCCGTAGCCGCCGGAAAAGAAATGGTCGCCGGCGGCCAGGCGCTGCTGGATCTGCGTCCAGTTGAGGGCATTGACCGCCACGGGATGCAAGGCGGGAGGTGCTGGTTCGATGCGCAGCAGCGCCCAGTCGCCGGTCGCCTCGCTCGGCTTGATGAAGCCCTGCTGCACTGTCGCGCCGACCGCCTGGACGCCACGGATCGGCAGGGGCGGGAAATTCGGCGCGGCACCTTCATTGGGCAGGAAGACGAATTCCCGCAAGGCGAGATCGGCGCGGCCATCGGCAAGGCAATGCGCCGCCGTCAGGATGAGGTTCTGCTCGACCAATGTGGCGGTGCAGGTCTGGTTATTGGCGAGATTCTGCAAAGCGCCGATCGCCGCCGTCCAGGGCAAGGCCGCCGGGGCAGGCTGCACCGGGGCCGCCGGCGGTACGCTCGGCCGCGGCCCGGCACAGGCGGCCAGCAGGAGAAGGGCAAGCCAGCCGGCGGCGATCCGCAGCCAGTGGCGAGCGCCTGGCTTCATTGCGCGCTCGCCACATCGCGGGCAAAGCCCAACGCACCGGCGGCGATGGTGATGCGGCCGGCCGCGCCGTGGGTGAACTGATATTCTGAGATAACGCCGACCAGATAGCGTTCGCCATTGGCCTTGGTGAGGATGAGCGGACCGCCGCTATCGCCCTTGATCGGCCGGCAGCTGGTGAAAAGAACATAGTCGCGCCGCGCCGCTTCGAGCTTGTCGTCATCGAGGCGCCGGCAATGGCCCTGCTGATAGAGATGCTGGCCGACCGACAGGCCGTAAACGCCATAGCCGGCTTGCGACAGCTCGCCACCTTCGCGCAGGACCCGGTCGATCTCCGCGGCGTTGAAGCGGCCGATGGGGATCGGCGCCACGGCGGTCACCGGCGGGGCGATGCGGACCAGCGCCCAGTCCGCCGCGACATCGAGATTGTCGTTGCGTGCCGGGCTCTTCTTGTCCTCGCCGACCGCGATCACCTTGACCCCCTGCGCCGGCGGCAAGGCTGCCGCGCCGAGATTGGGATGAAAGGTGAGCGAGGTTGCATCCACCGCATGGCCATCGAGGATGATGCAATGGGCAGCCGTGGCGATGAGATCGGGCGCCACCAGCGTCGCGCTGCAGGAGTTATCATCCTTCTCATCATCAAGCCGGCCGATCGCCGCCGACCAGGTGAGCGGGTCATGGGCATGAGGCTGCGGCGGCGGCGCGGCGCAGGCGGCGAGCAGCGGCAGGAGCGCGAGGACCGGCCAGGATGCGAGACAGCCGCCGACCCACCGGCAAGCGGCGGCGGAAAAATCCCCGCTAAGGCGCGGGAAACGGGCAAGGCACCGAAGAAGGGAGATGCGGGCACCGCCTCGGCGGCGGTCGAAGGGATACAGCATGGTCGATCGCGGATTGCCATAGACGCTGCATGCTAACCCAGCGCAGCGGTCTTGTCGCGCCGAGATGGCCGGCCTGACGGCGTACCGCCTGGAATGGCACGGGCATTTGGCCATTACCACCCGGTACCTGACCCTCACCGCCCGGCCCGGGCGTCTTGCCGAGGTCTCCGCCCGGCCGCTATTCCGCGGCGACGATCGCTGCCGGCCTTGCCTCGACAGTCACCAGTCCACGCAGCAGGGCCGGGTCGATCAGCAATTCGCGCAGCGTGTGACGATCGAGAACCGTGAGGAAGGCCTTGACCGCCTCCTGCAAAATGCCCGTCATCCGGCAGGTGCCGGCCAGCGGGCAATCGCAGCCATCAGCCTGGAAGCAATCGGCGAGCGCAAGATTGTCCTCGGTCTGGCGGAACAGCCATCCCAGCGAAATATCGTCCGGCGCACGGTGCAAGCGCAGCCCGCCGCGCCGACCCCGCAAGGTTTCCACCACGCCGAGCCGGCCGAGCCGATGCACCACCTTGGTGAGATGGCTGGCCGACACCTGCATATGCGCGGCGATCTCCTCCACCGTCGAGCGGCGATCACCCTGCACGCCGAGATAGATCAAGGTGCGCACGGCGTAATCGGTAAATTGGGTGACCTGCATCAGCGCCGCTCCGACCGGCTGGTTCTGCGCGCAGCCAGCGCACACATCAGCGCGAAGGGATCCCTGCACAGCAAATTCATAGGCGGAAGATCTCCGATGGCGTTGTCCAACCGGCAGCCGGCTGACGATCCTGGAAAGAAAACAATCAAGTTAGCGGCGCAATACGAGATTAAGCGAATAATTCAGAGGCTTAGCATATTCCCCCGAGACCGGGTCAAGGATTTTGACATGACAGTATTGAGCCCCGCTCATTGGGCTCACGCGGCTGCAAGCGCGCGGCTGGCATTATCCGGCGCGAAAGAGGCCGCAGCCGGGCGTTTCGCCGGATGACCTTTGGTAAAAACTCGGCTAGAAGCATGGCCGGCGATTGCGCCCCGTATCTCCCGCATCGCCTCGATTCCGCTTCCGCGCCAAATGGATGGCCAACACGATGACGCGTTCGCAACAACAGCCAGAGGCAGGTCTCGCCAATCCGGTCCTGGTCGCATTGGACATGACGGCGCTCGACCAGGCGACCGGGCTTGCCCAGCGCCTGCGGGGTGCTGTTGGCGGTATCAAGCTCGGTCTCGAATTCTACATGGCGAATGGCGTTGCCGGGGTCGCGGCGCTGAGCGAACTTGGCCTGCCGGTCTTTCTCGACCTCAAATTCCATGACATCCCCAATACCGTTGCCGGCGCGATCCGCGCGATCGCCCCGTTGCGCCCGGCGATCACCAATGTTCATGCCGCCGGCGGCCGGGCGATGATGATGGCCGCCCGCGACGCCGCGGCGGAGAGCGCGGCGAAACTCGGTGCGCCGGCGCCGAAGCTGATCGCCGTCACCGTCCTCACCAGCCTCAGCGGGCAGGACCTGGCTGATGTCGGCCAGCCGAACGATACGCTCGATCAGGTACGCCGGCTGGCGGCATTGACGCAGCAATGCGGGCTCGACGGCGTGGTCTGTTCGCCGCAGGAAATTGCCGTCCTGCGGCGCGACCTGGGGCCCGATTTCCTGCTGGTGACGCCTGGCATTCGCCCGGCCTGGGCTGCGAGCGGCGACCAGAAGCGGATCATGACCCCCGCCGAGGCCGTGCAGGCCGGGGCGAGCCATCTGGTGATCGGCCGGCCGATCACCGGCGACGCCGACCCTGCCGCGGCCGCCCAGCGCATTGCCGCGGAAATCGCCGCCGCCGGCAGGCCGAAACCGGATAAGGGCGCAGCATGACCGATCCCCTGCGCATGCAGCGCCCCTCCTCTCCCACCCCGAATGGCGGCAATAGCCGCCTCGGCATCGTGCAGCTGGTTACGAACAGCCTGCAAAGCCTCTGGCTGTGCCGCGACGACGCGCTGCGGCTCGGCATTGTGCCGACGATCTTCTATTTCGCGGCGATGGCCTATGGCCGGCGCGCCGTCTATGCCGTCATGTCGGCCATGGAGAGCGGATCGACCGAGCTTGCGCCCACGATCGGCAGCGATCTGTTGATCAGCGGCATCGTGGCGATCCTCAGCCTGGCCTTGCTGGCCGTCAATTGGCTGCGTTTCCTGCTGCTCGGGCCGCAGACCGCACCGGGCCTCGGGCTGCGGCTCGGCCGGGCTCACCTGCAGTTCCTGCTGGGCGCCGTCGCCCTGGGATTCGCCTCCATCATCGGCCTCGCTTTGCTGTCGCTGCCGATCCAGTTCCTGCCGCCGGTATTCGCCCGGTTCGGCCTTTGGGTCGCGGCATTGGCGGTCGGCCTGGTCGCCATCCGCCTGGGCCTGGCGCTGGTGGCGATGGCGATCGGCCAGCCGCAGAGCCTGCGCATCGTCTGGGAAGCGGGTCGCGGCCAGAGCTTTGCGCTGCTGATCGCCTTCCTGCTGGTGGAAATACCCTTCATGCTCGCCGTCATGGTGCTGGGCCTCGTCGCTGCGATGACCGGCCTGGCGACGGCCGCGCCTTTCACCCTGTTGTTGCTCGGCTGTCTCTGCCAGATTGCGGCGACGATGGCGCAATGCGGCGTCCTCGCCGCCGCTTATCGACGGCTGATCGGCGTGCGTGCGTGAGGCCAGGATGGCGATCGAGGCAAAAATCTGCGGCCTGCGCACCCCGGAAGCGATCGAGACCGCGATCGCCGGCGGCGCTGCCTTCATCGGCCTGGTCTTCTATGCCAAGAGCCCCCGGTATCTGACGCCCGAAGCGGCCGGCGCGCTGAGCCGGCCGGTGGCCGGCAAGGTCGGCCGTGTCGGGCTGATCGTCGATGCGAACGACGCCGAGATCGCCGCCATCCTCACCGCCTGCCCCCTGGATATGCTGCAGCTGCACGGCAAGGAGACGCCGGAACGCGTGGCGGAGATCCGCGCCAAATTCAGCCACCCGGTGATGAAAGTGCTCTCCGTCGCCACCGCCGAGGACATCGCCGGTGCCCGGGCCTATGAAGACGTTGCCGACCGGTTGCTGTTCGATGCCAAGCCGCCGAAGAACATGGTGGGCGCCCTGCCCGGCGGCAATGCCGTCAGTTTCGACTGGAACCTGCTGGCGGGCCAGGCGTTCCGCCGTCCATGGATGCTGGCCGGCGGCTTGACGGTAACGAATCTTGCCGAAGCGGTGCGGACCAGCGGGGCCCGGGCGGTCGATACCTCATCCGGCGTCGAAGACCAGCCCGGCGTTAAAAATCTGCAAAAAATCAAAGACTTCCTGAAACTGGCCCGCGATCTCTGAAGGCGCTGTCACAGGGTTGAAACCTTTGACCTTTGCGCCGTGCTGTGGTTGATTGCGGCCGATTTGCAGGCTTTCCGCAGGATATCCCGATTGTGAGCAGCGCTCCCGTTCCCAATGTGAACACCTTCCGCGCCGGACCCGATGAACATGGCCGTTTCGGCCTGTTCGGCGGCCGTTTCGTCGCCGAGACCTTGATGCCGCTCATTCTCGAACTGGAACAGGCCTATACCAAGGCCAAGGACGATCCCGACTTCATCGCCGAGATGGCGAGCTTCCGCACCCATTACATCGGCCGGCCGAGCCCGCTTTATTATGCCGAGCGCCTGACCGAACATCTCGGCGGCGCCAAGATCTACTTCAAGCGCGAAGAGCTCAACCACACCGGCTCGCACAAGGTGAACAATTGCCTCGGCCAGATCCTGCTGGCCAAGCGCATGGGCAAGACCCGCATCATTGCCGAGACCGGCGCCGGTCAGCACGGCGTCGCCACGGCCACGCTCTGCGCCCGCTTCGGCCTCCCTTGCACGGTCTATATGGGTGCGGTCGATATCGAGCGGCAGAAGCCGAACGTGTTCCGCATGCGGCTCCTCGGCGCCGAGGTGATCCCGGTCCATTCCGGCACCTCGACCCTGAAGGATGCGATGAACGAGGCCCTGCGCGACTGGGTCAGCAATGTTGAGAACACCTTCTATTGCATCGGCACCGTCGCCGGCCCGCATCCCTATCCCGCCATGGTGCGCGATTTCCAGTCGGTGATCGGCGAGGAGACGCGCGTGCAGATGCAGGAAATGGAAGGCCGGCTGCCGGATACGCTGGTCGCCTGCATCGGCGGCGGCTCCAACGCCATGGGCTTGTTTCATCCCTTCCTCGATGATCCCAGCGTTGCGATCTATGGCGTCGAGGCCGGCGGCGACGGCGTCGAGACCGGCCGCCATGCCGCCTCGTTGACCGGTGGACGGCCGGGCGTGCTGCATGGCAACCGCACCTATCTCTTGCAGAACGAAGACGGACAGATCGCCGACGCCCATTCGATCTCGGCCGGACTCGACTATCCCGGCATCGGCCCGGAACATGCGTGGCTGCATGAGATGAAGCGCGTCAAATATGTCTCGGCGACCGATAAGGAAACGCTCGAGGCGTTCCAGCTCTGCAGCGCGCTTGAAGGCATCATCCCGGCCCTGGAACCGGCCCATGCGCTTGCATATGTGATGAAGCTGGCGCCGACCCTCGCCCATGACAACCTGCTGGTGATGAGCCTCAGCGGCCGCGGCGACAAGGATATCTTCGCCGTTGCCGAAAGACTGGGAACCAAATTGTGAGCGCCGACGGCACCATGAGCACCACCCGCATCGAACGCCGCTTCGCCGCGCTCAAATCGGAAGGCCGCGCCGGCCTCGTCTGTTTCGTCACCGCCGGCGATCCCGATTACCAGACTTCGCTGGATCTCGTGCGTGCGCTGCCCGCGGCCGGCGCCGACGTGATCGAACTCGGCATGCCCTTTACCGATCCGATGGCAGATGGCCCGGCCATCCAGGCCTCCAGCCTGCGCGCCTTGTCGAACGGCATGAGCCTGCGCAAGACCCTGCAACTGGTGCGCGACTTCCGCGCCACCGACCAGGACACGCCGATCGTCCTCATGGGCTATTACAATCCCGTCTATATCTATGGCGTCGATGCCTTCCTGAAGGCGGCCAAGCAAGTCGGGGTCGATGGCCTGATCGTCGTCGACCTGCCGCCGGAAGAGGATTCGGAACTCTGCCTGCCGGCCTTGGAGGCCGGGCTCAACTTCATCCGCCTGGCGACACCGACCACCGACGACAAGCGTCTGCCGGCGGTGCTGAAGAACACCTCCGGCTTCGTCTATTACGTCTCGATCGCCGGCATCACCGGCACGCGTTCGGCGGCAACCACGGATATCGCCAGCGCCGTCGCCCGGCTGAAGCGCCATACCGCCTTGCCGATCGCCGTCGGCTTCGGCATCAAGACGGCGGACCAGGCGGCCGCAGTGGGGCGTGAGGCCGATGCGGCCGTGGTCGGTTCCGCCCTGGTGCAGAGGATTGCCGATAATCTCAAGGAACCTGCCGCAGCCAAGGAAGCGGTGCTCTCACTCGTGCGCGAACTGGCGGCCGGTCTGCGCCGCGCGCGCAGGTAACGGAAACGAACAAGACCCGCGAAGGGAACAGACATAGATGAGCTGGCTCACCAATTTCGTCCGACCGAAGATCCGCGCCCTGGTGCGCAAGGCCGATGTGCCGGAAAATCTGTGGGACAAATGCAGCGCCTGCGGCCAGATGATCTTCCATCGCGATCTCGAGGCCAATCTCAGGGTCTGCCCCCATTGCGGCCATCACATGCGGATCGGCGTGTTGCGCCGGCTGGAGCTGCTGTTCGATGGCGGTAAGTTCGAACGCACCGAGCTCGGCGCCGTGCCGCTCGATCCGCTGCGCTTCCGCGACCGCAAGAAGTATGTGGACCGGCTGAAGGAAGCCCAGGCCAAGACCGAGGAACAGGATGCGATCGTCGTCGCCAGCGGCACGATCGGCGGCCTGAAGATCGTAGCCGCCGCCTTCAATTTCGACTTCATGGGCGGCTCCATGGGGGTTGCCGTCGGCGAAGGCCTGGTCAAGGCGGCGGAGATTGCCGTCGCCAAGGATGCGGCCCTGATCGCCATTCCGGCCTCGGGCGGTGCGCGCATGCAGGAAGGCATCCTCTCCCTCATGCAGATGCCGCGCTCGGTGATCGCCGTCGACCGGGTCAAGGAAGCCGGCCTGCCCTTCATCGTGCTGCTGACTGATCCGACCACGGGCGGTGTCAGCGCCTCCTTCGCCATGCTGGGCGATATCCATATCTCCGAGCCGGGCGCGCAGATCGGCTTTGCCGGTGCGCGCGTCATCGAGGAGACGATCCGCGAAAAACTGCCGGAAGGCTTCCAGCGCGCCGAATACCTGCTCGACCATGGCATCGTCGATCTCGTCGTCGCCCGCAAGGACCTGCCGGCTGAGCTTGCCAAGATCATCGGCCTGCTGACGAAGCAGACGCCCGCGCCGATCAAGGTGCCGGGACCGGTTTCGCCGACGGCGCTGGTGACCACCGCCAATTCGGCCAGCACCGCCTGATCGCGCTACCTCCGGCAAGGACACTGCGACCAAGACTTAACCGACCGCATTTTCGGTGCCCAGATGAGCCAAGGCAGCGACATCGTCCTCGAGCGGCTGAACAAGCTGCATCCGAAGATCATCGACCTCGAGCTTGACCGCGTATTGCGCCTCCTCGCCGCCGTCGGCCATCCGGAAAGGCACCTGCCGCCGGTCGTGCACGTGGCGGGCACCAACGGCAAGGGCTCGGTCATCGCCTATCTGCGCGCCATGCTGGAAGCCGCCGGCTACCGCGTGCATGTCTATACCTCGCCCCATCTCGTGCGCTTCCACGAGCGCATCCGCCTCAACGGCAAGCTGATCGCGGAA
>DATLJB010000225.1:0-15886 GCA_035539075.1 Terriglobia bacterium | reverse complement strand
GAAGTGGGTCCTGATCGATGCCGAAGGCGTCGTTCTCGGCCGTCTGGCGTCGATCATCGCCAACCACCTGCGCGGCAAGCACAAGCCGACTTTCACGCCGCATATCGATTGCGGCGACAACATCATCGTCATCAATGCCGCCAAGGTGAAGGTCACCGGCAACAAGCTGGCCGACAAGGTGTTCTACTACCACACCGGCCATCCCGGCGGCATCAAGGAGCGTCCGTGGGGCAAGATCCTCGGCGGCGCGCATCCGGAACGGCTGATCATCAAGGCGGTGGAACGCATGGTTCCGCGTGGCCCGCTCGGCCGCGTGCAGATGAAGAACCTGCGCGTCTATGCCGGTGCCGACCATCCGCATGAAGCCCAGCAGCCGGCAACGCTGGATGTCGCTGCCATGAACCCGAAGAATAAGCGGAGCGCCTAAGATGAGCGAACAACGCATTAGCGATCTCAAGGATCTCGGCGCCGCCACCAAGGCCGCCACTCAGGCCACTGCGCCGGCCGCCGCCCCGAAACACGAACGCAAGGTCGATGCCCAGGGCCGTTCCTATGCCACCGGCAAGCGCAAGGACGCCATTGCCCGCGTCTGGATCAAGCCGGGCAGCGGCAAGATCACCGTCAATGGCCGTGACGTCGCGACCTATTTCGCCCGTCCGGTGCTGCGCATGGTCGTCAACCAGCCCTTCGGCATCGTCAACCGCGTCGGCCAGTTCGACGTCGTCGCGACGGTGGTCGGCGGCGGTCTCTCCGGCCAGGCCGGTGCGGTCCGTCACGGCATCAGCAAGGCGCTGACCTATTACGAGCCGGGCCTGCGCGGCGCCCTGAAGCACGAAGGCTTCCTGACCCGCGACAGCCGTACCGTCGAGCGTAAGAAGTACGGCCGCGCGAAAGCCCGTCGCAGCTTCCAGTTCTCGAAGCGCTAAGCGCAGTACCTACGTCGGGTACCGAATCTGGAAAAGGGCCGCGGTCTCCGCGGCCCTTTTTCTTTGCCGCCGGTTCATGTTGTCGCGGTATTGTCGTTTGAACTGGATGGCGGCATCAATTAGCTGTCGCCTGAGTTGATGTGTGAGGCAGCGCGCAATTGCCTCGAAAGGGAGAGTGATATGGCCAAGGTTTTCATCGATGGGGAAGCGGGCACGACCGGTCTCGGCATTCGCGAGCGCCTGGTCGATATCGCCAGGATCGAGCTTTTGAGCCTGAGTGGCGACAAGCGCAAGGATCCCGGCGCCCGGCGTGAGATGATGGCTGAGGCCGATATCGTTGTCCTCTGCCTGCCCGATGAGGCGGCCAAGGAATCCGTGGCCCTGGCAAGCGAGCTGGGTGCCAGGGCGCCGAAGGTCCTGGATGCCAGCACGGCGCATCGCGTCGCGGAAGGCTGGACCTATGGCTTCGCCGAACTGGCGGTAGAGCAGGCGGAGGCGATCCGCCATGCCCGGCATGTCTCCAATCCCGGCTGCTATCCGACCGGGGCCATCGCCTTGCTTAGGCCGTTGGTTGATCATGGGATCATCCAGGCCGACTATCCCATCACCATCAATGCCGTCAGCGGCTATTCCGGCGGCGGCAAGTCGTTGATCGAGGCGCATGAGCGCGACCATGGTCCCGCTTTCGAACTGTATGGGCTCGGCCTCGAGCACAAGCATGTGCCGGAGCTGATGAAATACGGCAAGCTGACCCGGCGTCCGATCTTCGTGCCCTCGGTCGGGCATTTCCGCCAGGGCATGCTGGTCTCGATTCCGCTGCATCTCGATACACTGGCGAAGAAGGTGAGCGGCGCCGACCTGCACGACATGCTCGATCACTATTACAAGGGTACCGATCTCGTGCAGGTGGCGGATGCGACGAGCGACGGCAAGCTGGAACCGGAGGCGCTCAACAATTCCGATGAGCTGGAGCTGCGGGTCTATGCCAATGACAAACGCGGCCATGTCGTGCTGGTAGCGCGGCTCGATAATCTCGGCAAGGGTGCCTCGGGTGCTGCCGTGCAGAACATCAAGCTGATGACCGGCCTGGCCGGCTGAGGAGGCGGCCATGTCGGGTCTCATCAAGCGCCATGGCGGCATCATGCCGACGATTGCCGCCGACGCCTTCATCGCCGAGACGGCGACCGTCATCGGCCAGGTGGAGATCGGCGCCGGCAGCTCAGTCTGGTATGGCTGCGTGCTGCGCGGCGACAGCAACGTGATCCGCATCGGCGCCCGCACCAATATCCAGGACGGCACCGTCATCCATGTCAATCATGAGCGGGAAGGGGCAGTCGGCACCAAGACGACGATCGGCGATGATATTACCGTCGGCCATATGGCGCTCTTGCATGCCTGCACGCTGGAAGACGGCTGCTTCATCGGCATGAAGGCCTGCGTCATGGATGGCGTGGTGGTGGAGAGCGGCGCCATGGTGGCTGCGGGCGCGCTGGTGACGCCGGGCAAGCGCGTGAAGCGGGGTGAGCTCTGGGCCGGCAGCCCGGCCAAGTTCATGCGCGCCTTGACCGAGAAAGAAATCGCCTATTTCGCTTATTCAGCGGAACATTACGCCGAACTCGCGGCCAGCTATCGCCAGTAGAACGGCGCGTAGCTGGCCGCGGGTCGCCCCCACTAACTGGACGTCAACCGGCGCGCAGATCCATCAGGAAGTTGTCGACCTCGGTCTGCAGGCCCTGCGACTGGCGGGTCAGGTCTTCCGCCGCCGAGAGCATCTTCATCGCCGCCGAGCCGGTTTCATCGGCCGATTGCCGGACATTGCCGATGCTGCGCGCCACTTCGCTGGTACCGGAAGCGGCGTTCTCGACATTGCGGCCGATCTCCTGCGTCGCCGCACCTTGTTCCTCGACTGCGGCAGCAACCGCCGTGGTGATCTGGTTGATCTCCTCGATGGTCTTGGCAATTGCCTGGATGGCATCCACCGCCACGGTGGTTTCCGACTGGATTGCGCTGATCTGCTGCGAGATCTCGTCGGTGGCCTTGGCCGTCTGGGTGGCGAGGCTCTTCACCTCCGAGGCGACCACGGCAAAGCCCTTGCCGGCCTCGCCGGCGCGTGCCGCCTCGATCGTGGCGTTGAGCGCCAGCAGGTTGGTCTGGTTGGCGATATCGGTGATCAGCTTGACGACGTCGCCGATACGCTGCGCGGCGGTGGCAAGCCCCTGCACCTGTCCATTGGTTGTACGCGCCTGGTCGGCGGCCTGGGCGGCAATCGTGGAGGAGCGTGATGTCTGGCGGCTGATCTCGTTGACCGAGCTTGCGAGTTGTTCCGCGGCCGCGGCGACGGCGTTGACATTGTCGGCCGCGAGTTCCGAGGCGCTGGAAACGCTCTGCGCCTCGCCGACGGTTGTCTCGGCGGTGCGCGACATGCTTTGCGCCATCGACTGAACGTCGGTTGCGGCGTTGAGCACGAGGTCGGCGACCGCCTTGACATGACTTTCGAAATTCGCCGCGGCCGTCATCTCCCGCGTGACCGAGCGCCAGCTCAGCATGGTGGAGACGTAGACGCCCTCGGCGTCGAACAGAGCGCCGCATTGGATGTCGAGATATTGCGTGCCCAGCGTGACCAAGGCGCGATAGGGCAAGCGTTCGGGGTCGCTGAGGATGGCGCGGGCTTCGTCTTGATCGCTGAAGAAGCTCAGCAGCGACACTTCCGGCGCTTCCTCCAGCGCCAATTGCGCCAGGGCCGGCGAGAGATCGCCCGCCGGCATTTCGCCGAGGCTGGCCTTGCCCGAGCGGTTGAGATAGGTGACGCGGAAATCCGCCTGCGGATCGGCCAGCGCCACCTGCAGCGGCATATCCTCGATGACACGCTGCAGCTTGAAGGCTTCGCCGACTTGGCCGCGCAAGGCGGTAAAGGCGCGCAGCATGTCGCCGACCTCGTCGCCGCGCTTCAGGCTGAGGCCGTGCTGGAAGGTGGTGTCGCCCTGCGCCAGGGCGCTGATCGCCTGCGCGGTCTTGCGCACGCCGCCGGAAACGTTGCGGGCGATGAAGAAGGTGATGATGCCTGCGACCAGCAGCGCGATGGCGAAGGCAGCCAGCGAGGTCTTCAGGCTCTTGCTGGTCATTGCGGCCAAGGAATCCATGGAATCCTGCTGGGCGCTGCTGACGCTGTCTTCCGCCGTGCTGATGGCATCGAGAATCTGGTTGGTCTTGTCCTCGATCGAGGCGTCGAGGTCGACGAAGGTCTTGGCGTCGGCCTTGCTCTCGACCGCATCCATCAAGGCCTTTTTGTCCTTGCCGAGCGCCGCCAGAATATCGTTGAGCGGCTCCAACGCCTTCTTCGCATCTTCGGGCAGGTCGCTCTTGCCGGCCTTCATGATGCTCATCTGGATCTTGTAGGGAAGCGAGGTCAGGGCCGCGCGATGGTCCATATCGACCTCGCCGGAATCCTTGTTGACCATCAGCGAGACCTCAGCCAATGCCAGTTCGAGCGCCGATTCACGCGCTTCCGAGAGAGCAGTCAGCTGATCGGTGGCGGCGCCGCTGGTCTCGGTCTGCTTCTGAACCGCTTTCGAGCTGTACCAGGTCGCCGCCTCGATAACGACCATGCCGAGGATCAAGCTGGTCGCGACGATGAAGAACTTGCCGGCTATACGCAAACGCACGTTAGTCTCCGTTCTAGGCAACTGCTTTATTGTCTTCGACCGGTTTCATGACCGGCGGGCGTTGTCTGCTCAGATGGCGCGGACCGCGCCAAGGAACTGTTCGACCTGGCCACGCAGCTCCGCCGTCTGGCTGTTGAGGGCGGTGCTGACATCGAGCAGGCGCGAAGCGGCGGAACGTGAATTGCCGGCGACGCCGGCGACGGTGTCGATGCTGCTGGAGACAGTGCGGGCGCCATCCGCGGCCTGTTCGACGCTGCGGGCGATTTCCCGCGTCGCTGCACCCTGCTCCTCCACGGCCGCAGCCACCGACGTGGTGATCTGGTTGATATCGTCGATGGTGGAGCTGATGCCGCGAATGGCCTGCACAGCTTGCTGGGTCTCCGATTGGATGGCGCCGATCTGGGCGGAGATGTCCTCCGTCGCCTTCGAGGTCTGCGTCGCGAGATTCTTCACCTCGGAGGCAACCACGGCGAAGCCGCGTCCGGCCTCGCCGGCCCGCGCCGCCTCGATCGTGGCGTTGAGCGCCAGGAGGTTGGTCTGGCTGGCGATATCGCTGATCAATTGAACGATGGCGCCGATGCGATCGGCCGCATTGGCGAGCCCCTCGATATCGCCATTGGTCTTGCGGGCTTCATCGGCGGCATGGGTCGCGATCTCGGTCGAGCGCGAAACCTGGCGGCTGATCTCGGTAATCGAACTGGAGAGTTCCTCGGTCGCCGCGGCAACCGATCCCACATGTGTCGCCGTCTCGCTGGAAGCGGAGGTCGCATTGGTCGCTTCGGTCGAGGTCTGGTCGGCGAGGTGAGTCATCGATTGAACAGCATTCTGCATTTCCTGCAGCGAGCCCGCGACGGAACCCAGCACCTTAGTGATCCGGCTGTCGAAATTCTGGCACAGCTCATTGATTGCCGCCGCGCGTTTTTCGCGCCGTTGCTGGGAAGCTTCGCGATCAACCCCTGCCTGGCGCGCCTCCTGGGCATTCTTGCGGAAGACATGCAAAGTTTCGGTCATTGCGCCGATTTCATCCTTACGGCCGGTGCTTTCCAGCTCGAAATCGGTATCGCCGCCGGCGAGACGTTGCATCGCCTGGGTCATCCTGGTGAGGGGCCGGGTGATCGAGCGCCCGATCAGCATGAGGCAGGCGGTGAGCACGACGACGGCGAGAAGGCCGACGGCAGCGATAAGGATTTCCAGCTTGCGCATCAGGCCGCCGACGTTGCTCTCGGTGTCGTTCGACGCCTTTTGCAGCATGTCGCTGACATTCCCCATCTTGGTTTCCAGATCCTCGAAGACCTTCTGGAACTTGGGATAGTTGCTCTGCGCCGCGTAGTTGTCGGTGAAGGCCTTGTCGACCTGGTCCTTGGCGGCATCGAGATAGGTCTTCATAGCCGGCTTGACGTCATCCATTGCCTTGCGGATATCATCGGGCAGGTCCAGCGCTTCATTGGCGCTGAATTCGTCGACGAAGGTTTTGACGTGGGCGGCGGCGGCGTCAGTCAACTGCTGCTGGACAGCGCGATTGCCGTTGCGCCCCTCGCGCAGGGCGACCAGGACATCGGCGCGCAGGGCGTCGTGGACCATGTCGGCTTCCATCTGATGCCGGATTGCCGATGCCATCGTGTTGAGACCGCTGGCGCTGTCGCTGCCGAGCATGATTCCCCAGAACCCGATCCCGCCGACGGCGGCGACGACGATCGCCGTGAACAGGCTGGACAATAGAAGTCTAAGCCGAATGGTCATCCCGTACCTCTAGCTCACAAAGGCAAGGCAGCCTCCGCCTCCAATGCGGTGGGACAGTACGCTTGCCGGATTGCCATGGCCGAATGGTTGCCGGGCAATGGTTAAGTTCGAGATAACAAACCGGCGAATCGCAGGTCTGTGACAATATTCATAAGCGGCTATGTAAGAGCTGGACGCGATCAGACGGGTCTGGTCGCGGAAAGGATAATTCCAGGCAGGGAGGACCCGCCTGGATGCGGTGCAGTGGGGCTTTCCCCGGACAGCCGTTCCGGCCGCCCGGCGCGTCAGGTTTCCAATGCCTGACCGAGGTCGGCGATGAGATCGTCGCAGGCCTCGATCCCGACCGAGAGACGGAGCAATCCGGGCGGAACGGGGGAGCCTGTGCCCTCGATCGAGGCCCGGTGCTCGATCAGGCTTTCGACCCCGCCCAGCGAAGTGGCCCGTTTCCACAATTGCACCTTCGCGGCGCAGGCGATGGCTGCTGCGCGGGCCTCGTCGTTATTGCCCGCGAGGCGGATCGACAGCATGCCGCCGAAGCCGCCGGTCATCTGCCGCCGGGCAATCGCATGATCGGGATGCTCGGGAAGGCCGGGATAGAGCACCTCGGCCAGTTTCGGATGGTGCTGGAAGTGGCGGGCGATGCGCAGGGCGGAGGCGC
Source organism: Terriglobia bacterium (assembly GCA_035539075.1). Classification (GTDB taxonomy): domain Bacteria; phylum Pseudomonadota; class Alphaproteobacteria; order Dongiales; family Dongiaceae; genus Dongia_B. The sequence continues at coordinate 8,900 of DATLJB010000225.1, read as the reverse complement.
TGGCCTCGCGGACGCGAAGAAACAAAGTCCGCATGCCTCGCTGCAGCAGCCAGGCTTCGAAAGGACCGATCACGCCGCCGCTCTGGTTCCGGATCGCGGCGATGCGCTGCCAGAACGCATCCTGGACGGCGGCGGTCAACGTACCGGCGATCACGTCGGAATGGCCGTTGAGGTATTTGGTGGCGGAATGCATGACGATATCCGCGCCATGTTCCAGCGGTCGGGTCAGCACCGGCGTGGCACAGGTTGAATCGACTGCCAGCTTGGCGCCGGCCGCATGCGCCAGCTTGGCGACCGCAGCGATATCGGTCACCCGCCAGAGCGGATTGGCCGGCGTCTCGACCCAGACCAGTTTGGTGCGGCCGGGCCGGATGGCTTTCTCCACGGCGGACAGGTCGGTCATATCCACCAGATCGACGGCGAGGCCCCATTCGATGGCGGGACCCAGCAGCCAGTTGCGCAGCGACCAATACATCACGGTCGGGGCGACGATATGGTCGCCGGGTCGCAGCGCCATCACGACCGCCGTCGCCGCGGCCAGACCGGAAGCGAAGAGCAGCGTTTCGGCGCCGCCTTCCAGCGAGGTCAGCAAGGCCTCGGCCGGCTGATAGCTGGGGTTACCGGAACGCGAATAGCTCCAGCCCTTGCGATATTCGTTGTCGGGATCGCGTTCATAGGTGGTGGCGGTATGGATCGGCGGGATGAGGGCGCCGGTCGCGGAATCGATTTTGCCCAAAGCTTGGGCCGCCAAACTAGCCGGCGACCAGGCGTCGTTCTTCCGTGTCATGGCACCATCCTTTGCAAGAGAATCGCCGTTTCCCGGCGATTGTGCCGTCATGGCGGCGAAGATCAAGTCCACCTGTGTGCGGAGCGGATCTGCGGGGCACGCGGATAGAGCGCGATCGTTTTAAGCGGCAGCGGATTGGCTTCTACTTAAAACGATCCGGCTCTAAAGGTCGCGCTGAATAAGAAAAGGCCCGCCTGGCTTTGCGGCCAGGCGAGCCCAAGCAGTTACTTGGGGAAGTAACCTACTTACGAGGAGTAGTACATCTGGAATTCGATCGGGTGCGGCGTATGCTCGAGGGCATACACGTCTTCCCACTTCAATTCGCTATAGGCTTCGATGAAGTCCTTGCTGAAGACTTCGCCCTTCAGCAGGAATTCATGATCGGCTTCCAGCGAGGTCAAGGCTTCGCGCAGGCTGCCGCAGACGGTCGGCACATTGGCCAGTTCTTCCGGCGGCAGGTCATAGAGGTTCTTGTCCATCGGATCGCCCGGATGGATCTTGTTCTGGATGCCGTCAAGGCCGGCCATCACCATCGCCGCGAAGGCGAGATAGGGATTGGCGAGCGGATCGGGGAACCGCACCTCGACGCGCTTGCCCTTCGGGCTGGCGGTGTAGGGGATGCGGCAGGACGCCGAGCGGTTACGCGACGAATAAGCCAGCAGCACCGGGGCCTCGAAGCCGGGGATCAGGCGCTTGTAGCTGTTGGTGGTCGGGTTGGTGAAGGCGTTGAGGGCCTTGGCATGCTTGATGATACCGCCGATGTAATAGAGCGCGGTTTCGCTGAGATCGGCATAGCCATTGCCGGCGAAAAGCGGCTTGCCGGCCTTCCAGATCGACTGGTGCACATGCATGCCCGAGCCGTTGTCGCCCTTGACCGGCTTCGGCATGAAGGTCGCGGTCTTGCCATAGGCATGGGCGACGTTCTTGACGACATACTTGTACTTCTGCATGGCGTCGGCGCAGGTGGTCAAGGTGCCGAACTTGACGCCCAGCTCATGCTGGCTGGGGGCGACTTCATGGTGATGCTTCTCGACTTCGACGCCCATCGAAGCGAGGGTGGTCAGCATCTCGGCGCGCAGGTCGCCGGCCTGATCGAGTGGCGCCACCGGGAAGTAACCGCCCTTGACCTTCATGCGATGGCCATGGCTGCCTTCCGGATTGGCCTTGCCGGTCGAATACGGCGCTTCCTCGGAATCGAATTCGTGGAACACGCGGTTCATGCTGACTTCGTAGCGCACGTCGTCAAACACGAAGAATTCCGCTTCCGGGCCGACATAGATAGTGTCGCCTATCCCTGAGCTCTTCACATAAGCTTCGGCGCGCTTGGCGATCGAGCGCGGATCGCGGCTATAGGCCTGGCCGGTCAGCGGTTCGGCGATGTCGCAATAGATGATCAGCGACTTCTGGGCGGCGAAGGGATCGAGGACGGCGGTATCGCAATCCGGGATCAGGGTCATGTCGGATTCATTGATCGCCTTCCAGCCGGCAATCGACGAACCGTCGAACATGACGCCTTCGGTCAGCAGGTCTTCATCCACCGTGCTGATATGATGGGCCAGGTGCTGCCACTGACCGGCGGGGTCGGTGAAACGGAAGTCGACGTACTGGACGTCCTCTTTCTTGATCAGGTCCAGGACCTTGCTCACGCTCGACATGATTGCTGTCTTCCTATCGCTTGTCTTTGGTGTATGGCCCGCGCCACGAGGCCGGTGCGCTTGCGCAACACCGGCGGATGATCGCGGGCCTTGGAATGAATACCGTCCGAACCAGCGCTACCCGGATGGGGAAGGACTGCGCCGAGGGTATCCGTCAGGCCGCTATATTATATCTGATAACGCCCTGTGCTCAGATAGCATCCGGTCCGCGTTCACCGGTCCGAATGCGAATTGCTTCTTCTACATTGATGACGAAGATCTTGCCGTCGCCGATGCGGCCGGTCGCTGCTGCCTGACGGATGGCCTCGATCGCCCGCTCCACCAGGTGGTCCTCGAGAACCACTTCCAGCTTCATCTTCGGCAGGAAATCGACGACATATTCGGCGCCGCGATAGAGTTCGGTATGGCCTTTCTGGCGGCCGAAACCCTTCGCTTCGGTAACGGTGATGCCTTGGATGCCGACCTCGTGCAGGGCGTCCTTAACTTCGTCCAGCTTGAACGGCTTAATGATGGCTTCGATCTTTTTCATGCCTGGCATCCTTTAACTGTCTCATAACACTAAACAGCAAATGCCATGCCACAGGCCAGGTTCGCGGAATCCTGGACTTTTTCGCGACTTTGAATTTCCAGCCGGTGAGGCACCCGCCAATTGCCTATTTATTGGGCAGATATACGCCCAAATAAGAGGCGCCGCTCCACTCGCTCGCCGGGATCCGCCCTGTAACCATTCTGACAATCGGATGCATCGCCGCCTGCTTGCGCGTTCTTAATAAAGCGAGCGCGGCCGCTTCACGTCGCCTTCGGCAAAGCGGCTGAAGCGGAAGGCTTTGAGATCTAGCCGGCTCTGTCCTTCGGCGATGAGTTCCGTCATCAATTGGCCGGTGATCGGGCCCATGGCAAAGCCGTGGCCGCAATAGCCGGTAGCGACCAGCAGGCCGTCGGTACCCGGGATCGGGCCGATGACCGGAATCCCATCGGGAATGCAGTCGATATGGCAGGCCCAGCTCTCCACGGCCTGCACCGATGCGGCCGCCGGGAAGCGATAGCGCAGATTGGCAATGGCGCGATGCACGCGATTGGTATTTGCGGAGATCTGCGGATCGCGGTCATGAATCCAGGGCTCCCGTGCTTCCGGCCGCCACGGAAGGCGGTGCAGCAGGTCGCGCCCGGTGAAGCCATTGACGTGGAAGGTGAACATGCCGGACATCTGCAGCATCGGTGGCAGAAACCAACGCATCGCCCGCAGATGGCCGAGCGTCAGGTCGATGTCGGTAGATACCTCGTCCGCCAGGGTGAGGCTGCCGTCCTTGCGCTGCCGGAAGCCGATCTGGTGCCCGTAGAAGGCGGCACCGGTCAAGGCCGGAACACGGTTGGTGCGCAAGGCGGTCGAGCGTACATGCTGCTGCGGCAGGTTGCGGCCGAGCGTCTTCAGGATGCGCCAGGAACTCGCACCGGCGGCCACCAGCACCGCCTTGGTGCGGATCGGGCCGGCTTCGGTCAGCACCGTATCAACCTTGCCGTTCGCAAGCTCCAGGCCGATGGCGCCGCAGCCCTCGAAGATCAGCGCGCCCAGCTCCGCCGCACGCAGGGCATAGGCAGGCGCCACCTTGCGCGGCTCCGCATGACCATCAGTCGGACTCCACAAGCCGCCCAAGGCGGGGTCGCGCAGGCCCGGCATCATCTGTCCCAGTTCGTTGCCGGTGACAAGACGCGTATCGAGGCCGTATTGCCGCGCGATCGGCAGCCATTCTTCATAACCCTGCAGCTCGCGGCTGTCGGTCGCCATGAAGAGGCAGCCTTCCTGGCGCCAGTCGAGATCGCTTTGCAGCTCCGTCTCCAGGCCCGGCCAGATCTTCATCGCCTCCATCATCAGCGGCACTTCCGCTTCGTCGCGGCTCATGATGCGGACAAAGCCCCAGGCGCGGCTCGATTGCGCGCCGGCGATGCGCGACTTGTCGATGAGCACGGCCTTGATGCCGCGCTTCGCCAGATAGTAAGCGGTGGCGCAGCCCATGATGCCGGCGCCGATGATGACGACATCGGCGCGGTCCGGCAGCGCCGCGCCGGTGAAGGCGGAAAAGACGGTCATGACGGGTGCTTCCCTCGAATGATACCCAAGCTTAGCCAAGCCGCAGCGCGTTGCGCAATTCCGCGCCGTTGCACCAGCGCTCGAGGTTCTCGGCGAAGAAATCGGCGAACAGTATCTGCCAATTGTCGACCGAATCCGAGACATGCGGCGTGATCAGTACATTGGGCAAGGTCCAGAGCGGACTTGCCGGCGGCAGGGGTTCGGCCGCGAAGACATCGAGATAGGCACCGCCGAGATGTCCGCTCTTGAGCGCATCGATCAGCGCCGACTCGTCGACGACACCACCGCGCGAGGTATTGACCAGCAGGGCACCTGGCTTGAACAGCGCCAGTGTCTTGCGGTTGATCAGATGCCGGGTGTCGTCCGCCAGGCGGACATGCAGCGACACGACATCCGCCTTCGGCAGCAGATCGGGCAGGCTTTCCGGCGGGTAGACGCGGTCGACCGCGGGATGCGGCTCCGGCCGGCGCCGGGTTGCCAGCACGCGCATGCCGAGGCTCTTGGCGAAGGTGGCGAGATGTCCGCCGATCGCGCCAAGGCCGACGATCAGCAAGGTCTGCTCCGAGAGCGAGCGGAAGGTATGCTGCTGCCAAAGGCGCTGCCGCTGCTGGTCGAGATAGGTGAGGAAACGGCCATTGAGCGCCAGGATGCCGCCGATCACCGTCTCCGCCAGATATTGGGCAAGCACGCCGGCGCTGTGGCTGACATGCACATCCTGGCGCGGCCAGGGCAGAAACTGCTCGTAGCCGGAGCCGCCGATATGCAGCCATTCGACGCTGGCATGGGCGGCGGCAGCGCGTTGGGGCCGGCCGGCGAAATGCGGTTGGGTGACGGAAAAGACGACCTGCGGATTGACCTCCGCCAGTCGTGCGGGCAACTGCGCAAGATCGGCGACATAGGTGAAGGCGATACCGGGAAACCGTTCCGCCAGCATGTCGCGGAAGTCCTCCGGCCGGTCATGGATCACCATGACGGATGTCACGTCGCGCGGCGCCATTTTCCACCTTCCTTCCTGTTATCCTGAAGCCGTTGTAGTCAAGCGGAGGGGAAGCGGCAAACCGCGGTGACGCAAGGGCGCCATGCAAAAGAGAAAGGCCGGCGCGATCACGCCGGCCTTTCCGTTGTTCGGGGAAACGTGCCGGGACTAGCTCTGGGCGAAGGTCTTGACCAGAAGCCGTGCCACCTCGGCATGGACCGCATCCTGCTGGTCGCGCGAGGCGGTGGAACCGGTGTAATAGACCGTCGCCAGGATCGGCGCGCCATTCGTCGGCCAGATGATGGACACGATATTGGCGCTGGCATTGTCGCCGGTGCCGGTCTTGTCGCCCTCGCGCCAATCCGTCGGCAAGCCCGCCCGCAACCGCTTGTTGCCGGTCTGGCTATTGGTCATCCAGGAAATGAGCTGCTGCCGCGAGGTGGCTGACAGCGTATCGCCGAGAAGCAGGCGCTGGGCGTCGGTCAGCATGGCCTTCGGCGAGGTGGTGTCGCGCGGGTCGCCCGCGATGGCGGTGTTGAGGGTGGGCTCCGTGCGGTCGAGGCGCGTCACCTTGTCGCCGATCGAACGCAGGAACCGGGTGAGGCCTTCGGGCCCGCCGAGCGTCTGAAGCATCAGATTTGCCGCCGTGTTGTCGCTCCATTCGACCGCGGCGGCACAGAGATCGCCCAGGGCCATGCTGCCTTCGGCGACATGTTTCTTGGCTTCCGGCGCATAGGAGAGCAGGTCCTTCTCGCCGTAGCTGATCTTGCGGTCAAGCTGCTCCTTCCCCTGGTCGATGCGGCTCAGAACCGCAGCCGCGGCGAGGAACTTGAAGGTACTGCACATCGCGAAACGCTCATCGATGCGATGGCCGAAATGTGCGTTTGTGCCGGTGTTCAGCACCATGACGCCAAGCCGGCCGCCATGTTGCTTTTCCAGTTCGACCAGCCGCTTCTCGGCAGCACGCAAGGCTTCTTCGCCGGACAGGCTGGCGGCACGAAGGCCTGTCGCGGGCAGCAGGCAGGCGGCGCCGATCAATGCGGCGCGACGGCTCAACATCAACGTCATGTGGAACTCCCCAGTATGTACAATCGCTGCGTTGCACAGCGGCATAGAGACCTAGATAGGAATCGTGGCAAGAAGAGGGCCGCGCCTTGGCGATAAAAAGATCGCGGTGAAAAGCGGGAAGCGCGAATAGAAAAGGCCCGCAAGTCGCCTTGCGGGCCTCACTCATTCAATCACGTGCGTGACGCGGTCAGGCAGCCTTGCGGTTCGCCGCCAGCCACTTGCCGATGCGCTGCATCGCCTCGCCGATATTCTCGATCGAGTTGGCATAGGAGATGCGGATATAGCCTTCGCCATACTTGCCGAAGCTGGTGCCGGCGATGGAGGCGACGCCCGCTTCGTCAAGCAGCTTCACTTCCAGTTCCTTCGACTTGAAGCCAGTGCCGCTGATATTCGGGAAGGCATAGAAGGCGCCATACGGCGTGATGCAGCTGACGCCCGGCAGCTTGTTCAGCTCGCCGACGACGAAGCGGCGGCGCTCGTCAAAGGCAACCATCATCTTGGCGACTTCGTCCTTCGGGCCGGTGAGGGCCGCGACACCTGCCCACTGGGCGGCGGCGTTGACGCAAGAATGGCAGTTGATAGCGAGGCGCGTCGCATGCTCGATCAGATGCTTCGGCCACACGGAATAGCCCATGCGCCAGCCGGTCATGGCATAGGTCTTCGACCAGCCGTCCAGCATGATCAGCCGGTCGGCCAGCTGCGGGTACTTCAGCAGGCTGGTGTGAATCTTGCCGTCATAGAGCATCTCCGAATAGATCTCGTCGCTCATGATGGCGACGTCGGGGAACTTCTCGAGACCAGCGACCAGCTTGTCGATCTCCGCCTTCTCGACGATGCCGCCGGTCGGGTTGGCCGGGCTGTTGATGATGATGAGGCGGGTCTTCGGCGTGATCAGGCTGAGCACGTCCTCGGCCTTGAAGCCGAAGCCGTTCTTTTCCAGGAGCGGCATCGGCACCGGGGTCGCACCGGTGAACTTGATCGCCGATTCGTAGATCGGGAAGCCCGGATTGGGATAGATGATCTCAGCACCCGGCTCGCCGAACATCAGGATGGCGAAGAACATGGTGACCTTGCCGCCCGGGACGATCAGCACATTGCCCGGATCGACATTGACACCGTGGCGCTTGTTGAGGTCGGCGGCCACCGCCTCGCGCACCTGCGGGATACCGTTGGCGGGAGTATAGCCGTGATGGCCGTCGCGCAGCGCCTTGATGGCGGCTTCGACGATATGGCCCGGGGTCTGGAAATCGGGTTGGCCGATCGACAGTGAGACGATGCTCTTGCCCTGCGCTTCCAAGGCCTTGGCACGCGCCAGGACTTCGAAGGCCGATTCCGTTCCGAGGCGGCCCATGCCGCTTGCCAAATGAAGCATTGCAGATCCCTTATATTTGAAAGGTCATGGCCGGCTCTTCCCGCTCAGTCCATCAAGGACCCGCACCCTGGGGATCCCTTGGGCGGGCAGTAACCGGATCGGCCGTGAGTGTACTTGGAATCAAGGTGGTTTTGCTGCGGCCACCGACCTGATTTTGCGAAATGACGACCTGCCGGCCCGGTTGATCCCTCATTGCCCATCCGCCGAACGCTCTTTCCTCGCCAACAGGCATCGAGGCAAGGCGTTGATTACCCTGGGAATCGAGCAAATTCCTTGGGCTTTCGCCAGAGCCGGAGCAGAGACAGCGCGAAGTCCGGCGGAGCCACCGGCTTATCGCTTGACGGCACACGGCCGCTTCAGTTACACCCACCCCGCTTATGGCGGGTGTAGCTCAGTTGGTTAGAGCGCGAGATTGTGGCTCTCGAGGTCGCCGGTTCGAGACCGGTCACTCGCCCCATATGCCTTCCGGCCTCGTCTAGAGGCCCCAACCTTCCGCCAGTTTCGCGTCCGTCTTCATGCCTACGGCTTTGCCGCGCCCTTGGCAATCGCCACGATAGCGACACCGGCCTAACCCCGAATCCGGTCACGGCTCTTTTCAATTCATTTGCGCCGCGGCTTTGTTAGCGCCAACAGCAGTTGCCTATCTGCGCCGTGCCCAGTGAAAACATGTCGCAGATTCAGTAATAATTCCTTCATTAAATGAAATGTATAGTTAAATCAGATAGTTAACCTGTTTATAAGACCTGTCTGATTGGTCAGATTACGCAATCGTTTATTCCGTAAAGGCCTTGAAACAGTGTTCAGTTATGTAATTGCCGCGTGACTGACATCCGCGCGTTACGTTAGGCTCCCTACATCGACGTCAAGTCGAGCCGAGTGGCGATAAGCCACGGTCCAAGTTCTGGGAAGACGTGTGGCTCCGTGGTTGGCCGGTTCCAGCTGTGGAGTGGGGA
>DATLJB010000224.1:0-17820 GCA_035539075.1 Terriglobia bacterium | reverse complement strand
AGGATGACGTCGCATTCGTCCCAGCCAAGCTCGTCCATCTCGGCGCGCGACATCGGCAGGAACGGCGCCGTGCCGAAACGATGCGCCCAGTATTTGCGATAGGAGAAGAGTTGCTTCGCGGTTTCCATCTTGCGACCAGTTACATCGGCTGCGCGCGCGTCGCTTTGCACGCCGATTGATAATGACGATCTTGGCTTTCACTTCAGGCGCCGAACGCGGCGCCGCTGCCCTTGGCAGCCCTTGGTCGCGCGGCGAAATTCCAAAATTAGATTAACACAGGCCGCCGCCACGCGCAGGACGGCGCTATACCTAATCGATTTCGCATGAAAATCAATAGGTTGTTTCTCAATGAACGATGGTCCCGGACAATTGAATCAAGCACTTACCGCATTCCGGACCGAATAATTCGACGCCTAATCCAGACTTTCCCGATTGGCGCCGGCCCGGGCGCGGCGGAAGCCACCCCAGAAGGCTCGCCAGCTGGCAAGGAAACCCACCTCCCGCAGCATGGACCAAGGACGGAAGCCAGGCGCTGTCAGACCGGGTTCGCCGGCGAGGCGCAGCCCGGCATTGCGGGCGGGAAAGCCGAGCTTGCGATCGAGATGATCGCTGTGCATCTGGTGCAGCTCGTCGCGGGTGAAGGGCGCCGTCTCGACGGCACCGGCGGCAATGGCGGCCTGCAGCAGCTTCTCGCCGGCCGGCGTGCGCGAGATGGCGATATTCATGCCCGGCGCCTCGCGGTGCAGCGGCTTACCATCCTGCATGACCCAACCGTCGGGGCAGGAGATATCGGCGAGTTCGCTGATCGCATCGGGACAAATCTTGCAGCGGAACTGCATGTCATAGGTCCAGGGAACCGAAGGATCGTACCAAGACTGGTCATAGGTGAGGTCGGCCTTGCGCCCATCCTTGGTCTCGAGATGGGTCGGCCCCGGCCAACCTTCGCCGCGCCAGCGCAGCACGGAAAGCTGTTCCGGCTCGAAACCGACATAGCGGGAAATCTTCTCCGCCATCTTGGTGCTCGGCACGCCGCCGCAGAACAGGCTGAGGCAATATTTGATCTGGCGCTTGGCGCGCGGGTCGATGCGCATCAGGTTGCGGATGGCGGCGACGTCGCAGGGCTTGGCGATGACGGCGAAGTCGATGCCTTCGTCCAGCAACCGCTCCACATGAACCAGGGGTGCAGCGGGGCCATAGCGCGACTGCGATCCGGCGACCACTTCGGCAGGTGTGCGGCTGATATTGGCATCGGTCAGGATCGGCTCGCTCGGCGAGGCCTTCACATGCAGGATTGCCTGGACCGCGCCGGTTTCCAGGAGATAGCAGCCAAGCGCCGTCAACATGCCGCCCGCCGCCGCCTTGAACCGGATGGCGGGATCGCTTGACCAGGCGCGATAGAGCGAGATCATCGGCCCCCAGACCGGGTCGAGCCGTCCCTGCCCTTCCAGCATCCCGGCTTCGGGACCCCGGGTGATTGCGCCGGGACAGACCTCGAGTACGCGCGCCTGGCGGGCGGGCTCGATCGGCCGCCTGATATGCGGCCGCATCTGTCCGTTGCTGCTGATCCCCATCGCGACGGTATCGCGCCCGAGCATGCTTTCGCACAGGCCGCAGCCCGTACAGAGGCCGCGCGTGATCACCGTCTGCAAATCCGTTACCCGTGTCATCTCCACTCCCCGATCGGCGCCGCACTATAGCATCGTCCTTTTTGGCCGCCCGCCTCCAATCTCTGCTCAGAACGCAGCGCAGCCTTGCAGCGAGATCGCCGTCGCGAAGATGTCGCCGCGGCCCTGCTTCTGCTGCTAAGCTGGCGGACGGTGGAGCAACGAGGTCCCGATATGAGTGGCGAGAAACAACCGGCAATGGCACCAGCCGCCAGCAATCGCTGGCAGCGTTTTGCCACCTGGGACGAACGTCCGCTGCGGCGGGACCGTTTCGCCGTCGAGGATCCCGCCAACGGCTTCGCCGCCTTCCAGGGCGCCAACGATCCCGCCCCCGGCCTGACGATCGAGAACGGCCGGGTAACGGTGATGGACGGCGTTCCGGCCGCTTCCTTCGACATGATCGATACCTTCATCGCCCGGTATCACCTCGATCCCGCGATCGCGCCGGAGGTGATGGCGCTGCCCGCGACCGAGATCGCAAGACGCCTGGTCGATATCAATGTGCCCCGGGCCGAGCTGGTGCGCCTCGCCCATGGCATGACGCCGGCCAAGCTCGCCGAGGTGGTGGCGCAGCTTTCGGCGATCGAGATCGCCTTCGCCTTTGCCAAGATGCGGGCCCGGCAGACGCCCGGCAACCAGGCCCATGTCACCAATGCCAAGGATGATCCGCTGCAACTGGCGGCCGATGCCGCCACCGCCGTCGCCTTCGGTTTCGACGAGGTGGAAACCACCATGCGGGTCGCCCGCAACGCCTGGTCGAATGCCCTGGCAGGCGCCGTCGGCGCCGCGGTCGGGCGCTGGGGCACGCTGTTCCAATGCGCCAGCGAAGAAGCGGAAGAATTGCAGATCGCCATGGCCGGCTTCACCTCCTATGCCGAGACCGTCTCGGTCTACGGCACCGAGCGCGCCTTCATGGACGGCGACGATACGCCCTGGTCGAAAGCCTTCCTTGCCGCCACCTATGCCTCGCGCGGCGTCAAGATGCGCTGCACGTCGGGGGCAGCCGCGGAATTGCTGATGGGCTTTCATGAAGCGAAATCGCTGCTCTATCTCGAGGCACGCTGCCTCTGCCTGCAGCGCGCCATGGGCGTCCAAGGCACGCAGAACGGCGGCATCGACGGCGCGCCGCTTGCCGCCACCATGCCGGGCGGGGTACGCGAATTGATGGCGGAGAACCTGATCGCCGTCTGGCTCGATCTCGAATGCGCCACCGGCAATGACGCGCGGCATTCGGAATCGGAGATTCGCGTCGGCGCCAAGATCGCGCCCACCTTGCTGGCCGGCTCGGATCTCATCTGTTCGGGCTTCGGCTCGATCCTCGCCTATGACAATTCCTTCAACCCCTCTTCCTTCAATGGCGAGGAGATGGAGGACTTCCTGATCCTGCAGCGCGATTTCGAAGCCGATGGCGGGTTGACCTCGATCGAGGAAGGCCGCGCCCTGGAGGTGCGCCGGCGCGCCGTCGACGCGCTCGGCGCCGTCCTGCAGGAACTGGGACTCGGCGAGCCGACGGCGGCGATGAAGGCCAGCGTCGCCGTTGCCTCCGGCTCGCACGACACGGCAAGCTATCTGCCGGGCCAGGTCGCCGAGATCAGCGAGGCAATCAAGGCCCGCGGCATCACCGTGCTCGATGTCATTCGCGCACTTGCCAGGCGCGGCTATCGCGACGAGGCTGAAAATCTCCTCAATCTGCTGCGGCTGCGCGTCTCCGGCGACTATCTGCAAACGGCGGCCGTGATCCGCAAGGGCCGGATCATCAGCGCCGTCAACGATCCCAACGCCTATACCGGGCCCGGCAGCGGCTATCGCCTCAGCGCTGAGCGGCGCCGCGAACTGGCGGCGATCCGCGACGTGCTGGACCGCGAAGAAGTCTTGCGCACCGAAGCGACCTTCGCGCCGCTCGAAGCAACGCGCATCCGCTATCGCGATCTCGGCATTGCCGAACGCGGGGCAGCGGCGAACGAGGTGGTCGTCGGCCTCAGCCCGGCCTTCGGATGCCAGTTGTTTCGCAGCCTGGCCGGCCATCCGCTCTCCGCCATCCTGCGGGAGCTTGAGGCCGGCATTGCCGGTGGCGGCGGAACGGCGCGCTTCGTGCGCATGCGACATACCGCCGATACCTCCTTCCTCGGCCTCAGCGCCGCGCGCCTATCGGGCTCCGGCATCGGTATCGGCCTGCAAGCCAAGGGCACGGCCGTCATCCACCAGGCCGACCGCCTGCCGCATCACAACCTGGAGCTTTTTTCCAATGCGCCGGTCACCCGGCTCGACCATTACCGCCGCCTCGGCGAAAACGCTGCCGCCTATGCCGCCGGGAGAATGCCGGAGCCGGTGGTCGTCCCGACAGCGGGCGAGGCCTTAGGCGCACGCTATCACGCGCAGGTGGCGCTGATTTATGCGATCGAGACCGGCCTGACGCGGGAGGGCGCGGCGCCGAAAGAAACAGCCATCGATTTTCTGGAGCGAAAGCCATGACGGCGCGGGCGGCCGACGATCCTGCTTTGACAACCGCGGACTACCCCCTTGCCGAGAAACGGCCGGATCTGGTCCGCACGGCATCCGGCAAGGGGCTTACCGAGCTGTCACTGGCGGCGGTCGCGGCCGGCGAGGTCACCATGGCCGATCTGCGCATCACCGCCGCCGCCTTGCGGCAGCAGGCGGCGATTGCCCGGGCCGCCGGCCGCGCGACGCTGGCGCAAAATTTCGAACGGGCGGCCGAACTCGTCGACGTGCCGCAGGAGACCCTTCTGCGCATCTATGAACTGCTGCGCCCTGGCCGGGCCAAGGACAAGGAGGAGCTGCTCGCCGCCGCCGCCCTGCTGCGCAGGGATTTCGGCGCCGTCCTGATGGCGGATTTCATCGTCGAAGCGGCCGAGGTCTATGAGCGGCGAGGCCTCTTCACCCGGCGCTTCTGACAAGAAGGATCGTCATTTTCGCTCGTCGTCCGATTGGATGACGACGGTCGCGGTCTGGCCGGCGATCAGCTTTACGCCATCGGGCACCCGGTCGAGATCGATGCGGACCGGAATGCGTTGCGCGAGGCGCACCCAGTTGAAGGTCGGATTGACATTGGCGAGCAGGTTGGGGCTGGTCATGCGTTCATGATCGACGATGCCGCTGGCAATGCCGGAGACATGGCCCTCGATCGGCGGCTCGACGCCGAGCAGGCGCACGGAAGCTCGATCGCCGATATGAATGCGCGGCAGTTTGGTTTCCTCGAAATAGCCGGCCACGTAATAGGAATTGCGATCCACCAGGGCCAGCACCGCCGTGCCGCTGGTTACGTAATCGCCCTGGCGCAGCAGCAGGTTGGTGACATAGCCGTCGACCGAGGCATGGACCTCGGTGCGCACCAGATTGAGCTTGGCGATATCCAGCGAGGCCAGCGCCTCGCGGACATTGGCCTGGGCGACATCGACAGCCGATTGATACTGCTCGCGCTGGGCGACCGAAATCGAAACCGTGCTGAGCTGCGTCACGCGCGCAAGATCGCGCTGCGCCTGAGCCAGGGTCGCCTTGCGGCTTTCCAGGCTGGCCTGCGCCTGGTTCAGCGCCAGCTGGTAGCGGTCGCGATCGATGACGAACAGGACGTCGCCGGCCTTGACCGTCTGGTTGTCGACGACATTGACCGTGGTCACCAGGCCGGAGACATCGGGTGCCACCTGGATGATATCGACACGCACCCGGCTGTCCCGGGTCCAGGGCGCGTCCATGTAGTAGTCCCAGAGATACCAACCGCAGAATCCCGCCACGACGACCACCGCCAAGGTGATGCACAGACGAAGCAGGAGGAGCAGGCCTTTCATTTCTTATTCCCGTGACATGATGAAAGTGATGGCTGTGAAGAGAATGATGAAGACGGCAGCGTCAAAAAGGTGGCGATGCCAGATCAACCGATAGAATCCGATCCGCATGAAAAAGCGGCCCAAGAGGGAATTGATGATGAGGGCGACCACCGCCCAGGCGAGAAAGGGCGTGATATAGACGCCGCCGATATCGAGTTCCTTGATCATGTCGCCGCCTTCGCGTCGTCGGGTGCCACAGGCATGTAAGTGGATTGCGCATAGGGTTCGCGGCAGAAGAATTCCGCATGCCCGCGCAGCAGGAGGCGGATGGCGCCCAACGCCAGGACCGCCTGCTTGGTGGCGGGCGTCAGCGCGTCCAGCGAGATGTCGGCAATGGCCGTTCCGAGCAGCCTGCAGGCTTGATCCAGCTGCGTCCGCTCCGCCAGGCGGCGATGAAAGAGCCGCGCCAGCTCAGCCCGCGCGAGTCGGCTGGATTTGCGCGCCAAGGGTGAGAGCTCGCCTTCGACTGCTTGAAATAGAAGAAGATTAAGGCCGATCCTCAAGGCGGCGAGGCTGCCGCGGATGATGCCGGTGCGGGCATGATCCGGACGGCGGCGCGCCAGCAGCCCGTTCAGGCGGTCGAACATGCGGCTTTCGAAAGTGCCGCGATCAAGCGTCCGGTCCGCCACCGCCACCCGCGCAAGGTCGCGCCGGATGGCGCTGATCAGGCGCTCGATGATCCAGTCGCCGCCGATATTGCGTACCAGCCGCAGGATGATGGCTGCGGCGGCAACGCCGATGATGCTGGCGGCACCGCTGTTGAGATAGCTGTCGAATGTCAGGGTGTAACTGTTCTGGATGCCGACCCCGGTGGTGAACCCCAGGATGACGGGCAATGCCCTGGGTGCCTGCGACGGGATGGCGAGCAGCAGGCCGTAGGGCAGATAGAAGAAGGCCAGCACGATGACGAGCGAAATGGGGCCGGTCGCCGGCGGTAGAAGAAAGAGGACATAGATGGCACCGATCAGCGTGCCGATGATAGTCCCTTTCAGAAAGCCGATCGTGAGCGCCGCGGGATCGTCCGAGGCCGCAAAGATCGAGCAGAGAACGCCGGCCTGGATCACCGCGCCGGAGCCGCTGGGCCAGGCGCTATAGACCCACAGCATATTGCAGATCAGGATCGCCAAGGCCGCGGCACCACCGCCCAGCAGGGCCATAAAGTGGTCGCGGTGCAGCGCCAAAGGCACAGCCGCCATCGGCGCGCGGCGATGTTCCACGATCTTGCGTTGCAGATCGCGACATTCGTCCCAGTAAACCAGCAGGTCCTTGAGCCGCGCTACGATCGTCGTCAGCAGCAGCAGGTGACTGTCCTGGACGATCTGCTGATCGGCCGGCGAAGCAGCCTCGATATCGCTGATCAGGGCGTTCTTCATGTCGGCGGGTTGGGCCGCGCTGCCGTCTTCGGCCCTGATATAAGCGGCGGTACGGTTGAGAAGATCGGTCTGCGCCTGCAAGAGTTCGGGACGCTCGCGCTGCAACAGTGCCAGCCGGTCCTCGATCGAACCGACGATCGCCATCAGGCTGTGCATGCGGCGTTGCAGCTCATAGATCCAGGCGCGTGCGTCGCGCAGGCCCGGTGTGTCGAAGAGCGCATGTTCCTGTAGCGTGTTGATGATGATCGAATCGCTCAGCAGACGCGCTTGCGCCGAGAGGGCGGCATCGCCCTGGTTGCGCAGATGCATCACGTTGAAGATCAGCCGCGAGGCATCTCGCATCCAGGTTTCGATGCGGCGCTGCAGGGCAGCGCCGGCGCGCTGGGGAAAGATGAGCTGATTGGCGATGACGGCGCAGACGATGCCGATGATGATCTCTTCGCAACGCGCGACGGCGGTGTCGAAGATGACGTCGGGCGTGTCGACCGTCGGAAAAGCGATGATCGAGGCGGTATAGCCGGCTAGCATGAAACCGTAGCTGCGGGCCGTCCGGTCGAGCAGCGAAAGATAGACGCAGAGACCGAGCCACCCCGCCAGGATCAAGACAAGGAGCGTCGGGGCGGAAGAGACATTGCCGAGCGCAATGACGGCAAGGGCGCCGCCCGCCAGTGTGCCAATGACACGGTAGAGCGCCTTCGACTGCACCATACCGGCGAAAGGCTGGGCGACGATATAGGCCGTCAACATCGCCCAGGACGGCTTCTCAAGCGCGAGTTCGAAGGAAATGAACATCGCCAGGATGGCCCCGGCAAAAGTCTTCAATGTGAAAATGACGTTCCTCAGCGCGACCTGAATGGTGCTGATACGTCTGCCGCCGGGCATGGCTCCCCCGAATTCCCGCTCGATAGGTGCTCACTTTAACACGCATCGGGCCCCTGCCTATCCGGCAAAGATCGCTTCCCTCGCCCTGCCGGCCGCCTTGGGCGCCGACCGGGAACCTCCGGCGGTATCGGCAGTTATTGCCACGTGGCCCATCTCAGGCGGATTCCGATGCGTGCACTGACCGTCCAGCCGGGCCAAGCGCAATCGCTGGCCCTTATATCAATCGACCCGCCGCTCCGCGATCCCGGCAAGCTGCTCGTCAGGTGCCTGCAGATCGGCATCTGCGGCACGGATGCCGATATCGTTGCTGGGCACTATGGAGAGGCGCCGCCGGGGCAAGCTCATCTGGTACTTGGCCATGAATGCCTGGGCGAGGTAATCGAGGCGGTGGATGCGGGTGGCTTCCGACCGGGCGACCTCGTGGTCGGGTTCGTGCGGCGTCCCGACCCCGTGCCATGCGAGAACTGCGCCGCCGGCGAATGGGATATGTGCCGCAACGGCCGTTACACGGAGCGCGGCATCAAAGCGGCCGACGGCTATGCCGCCGAACATTTCCTGCTGTCGCCGGACTTCGCCATCAAGCTGCCGCCTTCGTTGCGCTCGGTCGGGGTGCTGCTGGAGCCGACCAGCGTGGTCGCCAAGGCCTGGGACCAGATTTTCAAGATCGGCAATCGCAGCAATTGGCAGCCCCGTCACGTGCTAATCACCGGCGCCGGGCCGGTCGGGCTGCTGGCGGCACTGCTGGGCAAGCAGCGCGGCTTCGAGATGCATATCTTCGATCGCAATGCCACCGGGCCGAAGCCGGATCTGGCACGCGCACTCGGCGCCGCCTATCATAGCGGCGATTTGTCGGCGCTTCCCCTGCGGCCCGACATCGTCATCGAATGCACCGGCGCCGCCCCCATCATCATCGACAGCTTCGCGCGGCTGGCGCCGAACGGCATCCTCTGCCTGGCCGGCCTGTCCAGCGGCCATCATGATGTCGACCTCGATCTCGCCGCGCTCGGCAGCCGCCTGGTCCTGGAAAACAGCCTTGTCTTCGGCTCCGTCAACGCCAACCGGCAACATTATCGGCAGGCGGCGGATGCTCTCGAACAGGCGCCTTATGCATGGCTCGAAGGCCTGATCACGCGTAGGGTCGGCTTGGCGGATTGGCAACAGGCTTTCGAACGCCGCCCGGGCGACATCAAGACGGTGATCGATTTCACCCTCGAAGAGCCGCATGGCGCGGCGCATTGAGGATTACGGCCTGATCGGCGATCTGCATACGGCAGCGCTGGTCGGCAAGGACGGGTCGATCGACTGGTTGTGCTGGCCGCGGTTCGATTCGTCGGCCTGCTTTGCAGCCTTGCTGGGGAACGAGGAACACGGGCGGTGGCTGCTGGCGCCGCGCACAAAGCCCGCGAGCATCACACGCCGCTATCTCGGCCAGACACTGATCCTTGAAACGCTTTTCGAAAGCGCGAGCGGCACCGTCTCTGTCATCGACTTCATGCCATTGCGCAACCACCTGGCAGATATCGTCCGGCTGGTCATCTGCCGCAGCGGGACGGTCGACATGGAGATGGACCTGGTGCTGCGCTTCGACTATGGGGTCACCGTGCCCTGGGTCGAGAAGCTGGAGGACGGCACCGGCTTGACGGCCATTGCCGGGCCGCATCGGGTCGTCTTGCGCAGCCCGGTCCCCACCGAGGGCAGGGACTTCCACACCTTCGCCCATTTCCAGCTATCTGCGGGCGAGCGCGCCGCCTTCAGCCTGACCTATACGCAGTCGCATGTGCCGCTGCCGGCGGCGACCGATATCGAAGCGGCCTTCGCGGCAACGCAGTCGTTCTGGGAAGACTGGGCCGCGTGCAGCAGTTATCGCGGCCCCTGGCAACAGATCGTCACCCGCTCCCTCATCACGTTGAAGGCCCTGACCTATCTGCCGACCGGCGGCATCATCGCCGCGCCGACCACCTCGCTGCCGGAATGGATCGGCGGCATACGCAACTGGGACTATCGCTATTGCTGGATTCGCGACGCCACCCTCGCTTTGCTGGCGCTGATGCATACCGGCTATTACCAGGAGGCGGATGCCTGGCGCAGCTGGTTGTTGCGGGCGGTGGCCGGCAATCCGGCGCAGATCCAGATCATGTATGGCATCGCCGGTGAACGCTGGGTGCCGGAGCTGGAGCTGGGATGGTTGCCCGGCTATGACGATTCCGTGCCGGTGCGGGTCGGCAATGCCGCGGCCGAGCAGCGGCAGCTCGATATTTTCGGCGAGATGATGGATGCCCTCTATCAGGGGCGGCAGGGCGAGCTCGCCGCCAGCGATACGGCCTGGGCATTGCAGACGGCCCTGATCAATCACCTGGAGAAGATCTGGCAGGAAGCGGATGACGGCATCTGGGAATCGCGCGGCGGAAGGCGGCACTACACTTTCTCGAAGATGATGGTCTGGGTGGCGCTGGACCGTGCCATCCGCACCGCGCAGGAGGCCGCGACGCCCTGCCCGCTCGATCGTTGGATCGCCTTGCGGGACCGGGTACATGATGAGGTCTGCCAGCGGGGATTCAATACGACGATCAACAGCTTCGTCCGTGTCTATGACACGGCCGAACTGGATGCTGCCTTGCTGCTGCTGCCGCTGGTGGGCTTCCTGCCGGCCGAGGATCCGCGTGTGATCGGGACGGTCGAAGCCATCCAGCGCCACCTCATGCGCGACGGATTTGTCTTGCGATACGATACCAAGCAGGCCGAGGACGGCTTGCCGGCGGGTGAAGGCGTCTTCCTGGCCTGCAGCTTCTGGCTGGCAGACAACCTGGTTCTGCAAGGAAAATTGCAGGAGGCGCGCGCGCTGTTCGAACGGCTGCTGGCATTGTGCAACGATGTCGGTCTGCTGTCGGAGGAATATGATCCCGCAGCCGGGCGGCTGCTCGGCAATTTTCCCCAGGCGTTCTCACATATCGCACTCGTCAATACCGCGCTCAACCTGACGCGCGCCATCGGGCCGGCGAAGCAACGGTCAAGTCCAGAGACAGGTTCAGGCAGCAACTGAATCGGCGCGTCTCGCCGCGTTCCCGCACACATCCGGCGATGTCACATAAGCGTGAGGATCGGGCGAAATCACCCCCGCGCGTTGTTGCTGTCGGATCAGCCGGCGCCCTTCTGCCGGAACCAGCGTAAAGGATTTTCCATGCCTGCCCACACCGCCTCGCTCCGGCTGGTTCCAGCCGGTCTGGCCGCTGTTCTTGCAAGCATCGTCTTGAGCGGCTGTACCACCGTCCGCAGCACCGATCCGCAGCGGACGGCGACCGAGCAGCTGTTGATCTCCACCGCGGCCGATCATGCGGCGGCGCAGCTTTCCCTCAATATTCCGAGGAACAACCTGGTCTTCCTCGATGCGACCAATTTCGAGGGCTATGACAGCAAATACGCGATCGGCTCGATTCGCGATCATATCCTGCAGCAGGGTCTGCGGCTGACCGACGACAAGGGCAAGGCGAATACCATCGTCGAGATCCGCGCCGGCGCATTATCGGTCGACGACCGCTCGTTCCTCATTGGTGTCCCGCAATTGAACCTGCCCATCCCGCTGGCCGGCCAGTTGTCGGTGCCGGAAATCGCGCTCTATAAACGCGAGACGCAGCAGGGCATCGCCAAATTCGCGGCAACGGCTTTCGACGCCAAGCAGGGCAATTTCATCGCGTCGTCCCGCCCCGATCCGGTCTCATCGCATCAACGCAAAACCACCGTGCTGCTGGTCTTCTCCTGGAGCAATGACGATCTCCGCCGGCCCAAAGATTGATTCCCCATCCATGCGCGCCGGGGCGCGGCTGAGCAATGCGGCCGCGCAACGCGGTCTTTCGCCGATCGTGTCAAAATGTTTCGCCCGGATCGGTACGCTGCACCGTACTAGGAAGATACGGAAGTTGACAACCAGCCGGCAGCGGCCAGGGGAGGTTTTATGCTGATCAATACCGGGGCGTCGGGTTTGGCTGCATTGCTCGGTCAGCAAAGTGCGACGGGTATGGCGGTCAATCGCCTGCAGAATAGCGCCGGCTCGTCCGACACTGCGCAGCAGAGCACGGCGGGCTCTGCTGGCGGCTATTGGACCAAGGCGATCACCGACAGCTCGGCGGTCAAGAATTTTCAGGACTACATGAAGAAGACGCCGGAGCAGCGGATGCGCGATGCCTGGCTTGCCGCCCATCATCTGTCGGAAGCGGATCTCGATGCGATGCCGGCGGATGAACGCCAGGCGATCGAAAGCCAGATGGCCACCGACATCAAAAACCGCATACAGAACGCCGCCCAAACCAAGGCGGCCGGCGATTCGACCACGGGTCTTGTCAAGCTGCTCAGCAGCTCGATCTAGAGCGCGATCGTTTTAAGTGGAAGCGGAGAGGCTTCCACTTAAAACGCGAATCTCCCTCTATCATACTGAATAGAGGCGGGCCGTACCGGTCTGTCACGACGATCGTCCGGTCAGTGAGAAGCGCCAGCGCTGATAGAATGGCAGCGCCGCTTCGTCCTGCACGAAGAGCGTGACGTCGTTGACCTCGAAGGGGATGCCGATCGCGGGCGCGAAGAGCCTCGCCAGCAGCGGCTGCAGCCGCTCGGCCTCGGCCGGGTCGAGCCGGCCGGTCAGGGTGACATGAAAGCGGAAGTCTTCGAAGACGTAGGGATAGCCCCAGCGCAACAGGTTCTCGTCTTGGCGCGGGCTGAGCCCTGAAGCGCGGCGGCGTGCCAGCTCCGCCGCCGAGGCCGGGCGACGGAAGCCGTCGAAATCGGCCACGCATCGTGCCGCCAGATCATCGAGCGCCGGACAGGGCGCCGCCGGCACCAGCGCCAGAAAGCCGTCGAGCAGCCGCAAAAGCAATGGCGGCATCATGAAGGGCGCGATCTGACGCGCGGCTGCATCGATTGCCGCACCGAGCTGTGCTTCGTCGCTGCCCTCGACCAGACTGAACGGCGGCTTCAGCGTGGCATGCAGACCGTAATGCCGCGGCGCCTCGGTCAATTGCGCGAGGTGTTCGGCATCAAAGCCCTGCAGGACAGGCCGGTCGCCGAGGCGGGCTCCCGTGGCGTCGCGACCGAGCCAGGCGGCGCCGATGGTTGCCAGCGCCGAGCCAACAGGCGGCGCCCAGTAGAGCGCCAGGCGATGGGCGGATTGCACGTATTGGCGATACTGAATTGTCATCGGATCATCATCTTTGTGAAATACCCAGATAGCGCGTGCTGCCTAGGGTTCAATCGGCATCTCAGTCGATATCAAAGGATCAACTGCCATGTGTGGTGTCGATATCGGCGCGCGGGAAAGGCCGTCACCCGGCCCGTCACCGCGTTCAGCGATGCGGCGCGCCATCCTCATCGGGCTGCACGATCATCTGTACCCGGTCGCCGGCGAAGACCGCGACGCTGTGATGGGTAGGCCGGCCTTCAGCGTCGACGTTGACGGCTTCCGATTGCAGCACCGGCTGGCTGGTGCTCTGGGCGAGATGCAAAGCCTCCTTCTCGGTCGGCATGCGGGCGATGAGACGCGTCACCCGGCGGGTATAATCGGCGACGCCGAATTCCAGCAGCGCATCGGTCAGCGATCCCAGGCGGCGATAGGCCTCGTCGAAAC
The DNA here is from genome assembly GCA_035539075.1 of Terriglobia bacterium. Classification (GTDB taxonomy): domain Bacteria; phylum Pseudomonadota; class Alphaproteobacteria; order Dongiales; family Dongiaceae; genus Dongia_B. The sequence continues at coordinate 4,448 of DATLJB010000224.1, read as the reverse complement.
CGGCAAAGCGCGGCAGCGGAAACTCATGGACGCCGTAACTGATCGGCGTGCCGTCGGCAACGCTCAGCGTTTCGATGCAGACCACCGGCGCACCCTCCGGCAGATCGAGCTCTGCCGCGACATGGCTGGAGGCGATATCCTCACGCGCAGTCAGCAGTTGATGGCTGGGGCCGCGACCCTGGGCATGGAGATTGGCGCTGAAACGGGTGCGGCGGCCGAGCATATAGGGGATGGTCGTCTGGCGCACGAAGGTGCCGCGCCCCTGCTCGATTTCCAGCAGGCCGCGCTCGGCGAGAACGGCCAGCGCCCGCCGCACCGTGTGGCGATTGACCTTGAAGCGCTCCGCCAGCTCCGGCTCGATCGGCAACTGGTCGCCCGGCTTCAAACGGCCGGCCTCGATATCGGCCCGCAGGCTGTCGACGATCTGCCGCCACAGGGTCACGCCGCGTCCGCGGGCAATATTGCTGTTCACATCCGCACCAGAAGTCGTTCAAGCAAGAGCCATCCGACCAAAGCCCTACCACAGGCTCTTTCCGAGAAGAATTCGTGACGGCCTGAAAGGTCATTGACTCATCTAGATGTATAGATGAATATGCCATCCATGGCAAGAGACGACATTCCTAAAAACTGCGGAATCCCCAACACTGAGCGGGCACGCTGGATTTCGACATTGAGCTTGGCCGAGCCGGCGCTGCTCGAAGCCCATTGGTCCAAGCTTGATCCGAAACCCGCCTTCCGCTGGCTGCGGTCGGCAGAATCCGGGTTGGTGATGCTGCGCGGCCGGGCCGGCGGCAACGGCCAGGCCTTCAATCTCGGCGAGATGACCGCCACCCGGGCCGTCGCCGTGGTCGAGGCCCCTGCACCATTGACCGGTTTCGGCTATGTCGCCGGAAGGGCGAAACGGCATGCCGAATTGGCTGCCCTGTTCGACGCCCTGCTGCAGGATGAGGCCCGCCGGCCCGGCCTGTGGCGCGACCTCATCGAGCCGATCGAGGCCAACCGCGCAGCCGTCCGCCGCGCCCGCGCCGCCGCGGTCGGCGCGACGAAAGTCGATTTCACCACCATGGTGCGCGGCGATGATTGACGCAGCCACTGTCTCGCAGCCGGGCCTCGACGACCCGGTACACCGGTCGCAGGAGATTTTCCGCACCGTCCTGGCCGCCCTGGCGGAGCCGGGCCGGGTCATGCAGGTTTCTTTCGCGACGCCGACCGGGCTGGATGTGGATTCCGCCGCGCTTGCCGTGCTGCTGACCCTGACCGATGGCGACACGCCGCTGTGGCTCGGACAGCGCGCGCCCGCTCTCGCGGCTTATCTGCGCTTTCACACAGGCGCTGCAATCGTTGCCGATCCCGCGCAGGCGCAATTCGCGCTGTTCGGCGCAGCGGATCAGCGCCCGCTCGACGCCTTCAATACCGGTCACGAGGACTACCCCGACCGCTCCGCGACACTGATCATCGAGGTTCGGGCGTTGCAGGAAGGCGGGCCAATCGCCCTGCGCGGTCCCGGCATTCCCCAACTGCGGCATGTGACGATCGACGGCCTGCCGGAAAATTTCGCCCGCCAATGGGCAGCGAATCACGGGCTCTTTCCCTGCGGCGTTGATGTCATCCTCACCTGTGGCGCCCGACTGATGGGGTTGCCGCGTACGGTTTCGTTCGAGCCGAATTCGCCGGAGTCATCATGTATGTAGCGGTCAAAGGCGGCGAGAAGGCCATCGACGCGGCCCATGAACTGGTGGCCAAGGACCGGCGCGGCGACGCGGCAGTGCCCGTGCTTGCGGTCGATCAGATCGAAAATCAGCTTGGCCTCGCGGTCGATCGCGTGATGGCCGAAGGTGCCCTCTATGATCGGCGGCTGGCGGCGCTGGCGATCAAGCAGGCGGCCGGCGATCTGATCGAAGCCATCTTCCTGCTGCGCGCCTATCGCACCACCCTGCCACGCTTTGGATCGAGCGAGCCGGTCGATACCGCCGCCATGGCGATCGCGCGGCGCATCTCGGCGATCTTCAAGGACATACCTGGCGGCCAATTCCTCGGTCCGACCTTCGACTACAGCCATCGCCTGCTGGACTTCGCGCTTGAGGACGAGGCGGCACAGAATACCGCGATAGATGATACCGCGGGAGAGGACCATGCGACCGAAGCCGGACCGAGCGCGCTGAAACCGGTCACGGCTATCCTCGAGCGCGACGGGCTGATCGAAGGCGAAGCCGCCGATGCCGGCCAGCCGGTCGGCGATATCACGCGGGTGCCGCCGACTTATCCCGCCGCCCGCGACGTGCGGCTGCAGGCCCTGGCGCGCGGCGACGAGGGCTTTCTGCTCAGCCTCGCTTATTCGACCCAGCGCGGCTATGGCCGCAACCATCCCTTCGCCGGAGAGATCCGCAGCGGCCATGTCGCGGTGGAGATCGTGCCGCCGGAGTTGGGCTTTGCCATCACCATCGGCGAGGTCGAATTGACCGAATGCCAGATGGTCAATCAGTTCAAGGGCTCGGCCGACAAGCCGCCGCAATTCAGCCGCGGCTACGGCCTTGCCTTCGGCCGCAGCGAGCGCAAGGCGATGGCCATGGCGCTGGTCGACCGCGCCTTGCGGGCGGCGGAATTCGCCGAGGAAATCACCGCGCCGGCCCAGGACGAGGAATTCGTGCTGAGCCATGCCGACAATGTCGAGGCCTCCGGCTTCGTCCAGCATCTGAAGCTGCCGCATTACGTGGATTTCCAGGCCGAGCTCGATGTGCTGCGCCGGCTGCGCGACGAGCCGAGCCTGCAGGAGGCCGCCGAATGAACGCGCCGACGACTAAGACAGCGGCATCTGCCGCCAGCGGCACCAACGGCTACAACTTCGCCTATCTCGACGAGCAGTCGAAGCGCATGATCCGTCGCGCCATCCTGAAGGCGGTGGCGATCCCCGGCTATCAGGTGCCCTTCGCCGGGCGCGAGATGCCGCTGCCCTATGGCTGGGGAACCGGCGGCATTCAGGTGACCGCCTCGATCATCGGCCGCGACGACGTGCTGAAAGTGATCGACCAGGGCGCCGACGATACGACCAATGCCGTCAGCATCCGCAAATTCTTCGCCAGGACCGCTGGCGTGCGCACCACCACGAGGACGGCGGAAGCGAGCCTCATCCAGACCCGCCATCGGATTCCGGAAACGCCGTTGCAGGCCGGTCAGGTCATCGTCTTCCAGGTGCCGATCCCCGAGCCGCTGCGCTGGCTGGAGCCGCGCGAGACGGCGACACGCCGGATGCACGCCTTGGGCGATTACGGCCCCATGTATCTGAAGCTCTATGAGGACATCGCCCGCTTCGGCCGCGTCACCACCGCCTATGATTTTCCCACCATGGTCAATGGCCGCTACCTGATGTCGCCCTCGCCGATCCCGCGCCTCGACAATCCCAAGCTCGACCGCTCGCCGGCCCTGCAGCTGTTCGGCGCCGGACGCGAGAAGCGGATCTATGCCATCCCGCCGCATACCACGGTGAAGAGCCTGGATTTCGAGGACCATCCCTTCACCACGGAACGCTGGTCGCACATATGCGCCCGTTGCGGCGCCGGCGACAGCTATCTCGACGAGCTGGTGATCGACGATCGCGGCACCCGCAGCTATGTCTGCTCCGATACCGATTATTGCGACAGTCGCCTGTCAGCTGGAGGCCGCCGGTGAATCTCGACCAGCACCAGCCCCTGCTCGAGGTCCGCGATCTCGCCAAATCCTTCGGCGACCGCCGGGTCCTCAGCGATATCGGGCTGACGCTCTGGCCGGGTGAAGTCCTGGCCATCGTCGGCGAATCCGGGTCGGGCAAGACAACGTTGTTGCGCTGCATCGGTGGCCAGGTGGCACCGGACGCGGGCGAAGTCGGCTTCCGCTCGCGCAACCATGGCACGGTCAACCTCGCCGATTTAAGCGAATCACAGCGCCGCCGCGTGATCGGCAGCGATCTTGGCTACGTGCATCAGAATCCGCGCGACGGCCTGCGCCTCGATCTGAGCGCCGGCGCCAATATCGGCGAGCCCCTGCTGCAAGCGGGCCTGCGCCATTACGGCCGTATCCGCGAGATCGCCAGTGACTGGCTGGCCAAAGTGGAGATCGATCCCCACCGCATCGACGAGCCGCCCGCGCGCTTCTCCGGCGGTATGCAGCAGCGCCTGCAGATCGCCCGCAATCTGGTAACGGGTCCGCGCCTGGTATTGATGGACGAACCGACCGGTGGGCTCGACGTCTCGGTCCAGGCGCGGCTGCTCGATCTGCTGCGCCGCCTGGTGGCCGATCTCGACCTCGCGGTCATTCTGGTCACCCACGATCTCGGCGTCGCCCGCCTGCTGGCCGACCGGCTGATGGTGATGCAGGCCGGGCGCATCATCGAATCCGGCCTGACCGACCAGGTGCTCGACGATCCGCATCAACCCTATACCCAGCTTCTGGTTTCCTCGGTGCTGCAGCTATGA
>DATLJB010000223.1:0-20538 GCA_035539075.1 Terriglobia bacterium | reverse complement strand
CATATGCGGCGCATTGGCGATGAGACGGCCCTGCTGATCGAAGAGCGCGCAGGAGAAATCGAGGCGCTCCTTGATATTCACCGAATGGCTGGTCTTCTCCAGCGTCGAGCCCATCTGTTCGGCGATCGACATGAAGAGGTTGTTGAAGATCTCCAACATCACCGGATCGACGGTAGTGCCGACCGCCGCCTGGCGCTGCAGGGCCTGGTAGCGCTCGACCACCAGATGGCCGCGTTCCGTCAGATGGATGCGCCAACCCGGCTCCACCACGGTCGTGCTGGTGGGGTCGAGCACAATGGCCGGGCCGTTCACCAATTGGCCGGGGCGGAGTGCAATGCGGTCGAAGACCGGCGCCGACCATTCCCTGCCCTCGGCCCAGAACGGCACCAGGGCTTTCGGGCCTGCATCCGTCGCCGCGGCATTGCTCAGGACCGGGTCGCTGACGGTCTCAGTGGCGCCGATCGCCTCAACGCTGACGGAATCGACGATGAGCGCCTTGCCTGGCACAACGAAGCCGTAACGCTGGCGATGCTGTTCCTCGAAACTCGCCTGGATGGTGGCGAGGTCGCCATGCGCGGCGACGAGGGCGGCATCGGTGCCGGCATATTTCACGTGCACCTGGCGTAGCAGTGTGATGTTGGCTTTGTCGATGTCCTGACTGCCGACCTCCGCCATCGCTTCCGCCGCCAGGGCATCGAGGTCGGATTCGAGGCGCGGCAGCAGATCGGCAGTCAGTGGCGCCTCGACCGTGCGATGGCGCAGCGCCCGGATATCGGCGAGACCCATGCCATAGGCCGAGAGCACGCCGGCGAAGGGATGCAGGAAAATCCGCGTCATACCGAGCGCGTCCGCCACCTGGCAGGCATGCTGGCCGCCGGCGCCACCGAAACAGGCGAGCGTGTAATGGCTGACGTCATAGCCGCGCTGGATAGAGATCTCCTTGATGGCATTGGCCATATTGGCGACAGCGATCTTCAGGAAGCCTTCGGCTACCTCCTGCGGCGACATGGCCTTGCTGGTTTTCGCGGAAATGTCCTGGGCGAGCGCGGTGAACTTCGCGACGACCACGGCGCGGTCGAGCGGCAGGTCGCCCTTCGGCCCGAAGACCTTGGGGAAGAAATCGGGATTAAGCCGACCCAGCATGACATTGCAATCGGTGACGGCGAGCGGTCCGCCGCGGCGATAGCTGGCGGGACCAGGATTGGCGCCGGCCGATTCCGGGCCGACCCGGAAGCGGGCGCCGTCGAAGAACAGGATCGAGCCGCCGCCGGCGGCGACGGTGTGGATCTGCATCATCGGCGCGCGGATGCGCACCCCGGCCACCTGGGCATCGAATGTGCGCTCATAGGCGCCGTTGTAATGCGAGACGTCGGTCGAGGTGCCGCCCATATCGAAACCGATGATCTTGTCGAATCCGGCCATCGCCGCCGTCTGCACCGCGCCGACGATGCCGCCGGCCGGGCCGGAGAGGATGCTGTCCTTGCCCTGGAAGCTGCGGGCATCGGTCAGGCCCCCATTCGACTGCATGAACATGAGGCGCGTCGTCGTATTGCCGATCTCGCCTGCCACCCGGTCGACATAGCGGCGCAGGATCGGCGAGAGATAGGCATCGACCACGGTGGTATCGCCGCGGCTCACCAGCTTCATCAGCGGCGAGACCTGGTGGCTGACCGATATCTGAGTGAAGCCGATTCCCGCCGCCAGATCCGCCAGCTGCTTCTCATGTTCGGTGAAGCGGTAGCCATGCATGAGCAGGATGGCGATGACGCGGAGGCCGTCATCATAAGCCGCCTGTAAATCCCGCTTTGCGGCCGCAAGGTCGAGCTTCTGCAGCACCTCGCCGGAGGCCGTCACCCGCTCGTCAACCTCGATCACCTTTTCATACAGGAGTTCCGGCAGGACGATGCGGCGGGCGAAGATCTTCGGGCGGTTCTGATAGGCGATGCGCAGCGCATCCCGGAAGCCCTTGGTCACCACCAGCAGGGTCGGCTCGCCCTTGCGTTCGAGCAGCGCATTGGTGGCGACGGTGGTGCCCATCTTGATCGCCTGGACTTCCACCGGCAAAGGCGCATCGGCGCCGAGGCCAAGGAGATCGCGGATGCCCTGCATGGCCGCATCGCGGTAGCGTTCGGGATTTTCCGAGAGAAGCTTATGCGTGAGCAGGCTGCCATCCGGGCGCTTCGCCACCACATCGGTGAAGGTGCCGCCGCGATCGATCCAGAATTGCCACTGCCCGCTCATCGCCTCTACCTCTCATACGCTCGCTTACTTCACCACCAGATCCAGGCTGCGGCCCGACAGCACCTCGCAGCCGGTTTCCGTGACCACCACCGTCTGGCCCGGATTCATCGCCAGGCGGGTCGCCCCGTCGACCAGGATCATATGCAGGAAGAGCACGATCCCGGGGCGGAGTTCCACCGGATTATTGCGATAGAGCATCGGCCAATCCATCCAATTCGGCGAGAATGTCGTGCCCAGGCTGTAGCCGCAGGCATTCAGCCGCGCATCGAGGAAGCCTGCTCCGTCCATCGCCTTGGCATGGGCCTCGAAGACCTCGCCGAAGGTGACACCGGGCTTGATCGCATCGATACAGGCCTGCATGGCGCCGACCGCCGCCTTGTGCATGTCGATCTGGCGCTGCGGCGCCTCGCCAATGAGGACGGTGCGCATCAGGCAGGCATGGTAGTGGCGGTAGGTGCCGGCGAATTCCAAGGTGAGCTGGTCCTTGGCATCGAGCTTGCGGCGGCCGGCGGCATAGCGCACCAGCAGGGCCTGGGGCCCGGAGCCGATGATATATTCATTGCCGGGATAGTCGCCGCCGCCACGGAACACGGCACCCTGCATGGCGGCGAGGATCTCGCCCTCATCGGCGCCGGGCCCGGCAAGACGATGCGCCTCGTCGAGCGCGTCATCGGCGAGTTCCGCCGCGCGGCGGACATAGACCAGTTCCGCCGGGCTCTTGATCAGGCGCAGGCGCGAGACCAGCATCGAGGCGTCCGGCAGCTCGCAAAAGCCGTCGAGCACAGCTTTCAGGCGGAAGCCGTTCTTGGCGGTGAGGCCGTAGGAGTCGTATTCGACGCCGAGCCGCTTCCCTTGCAGCTTCCTGGCCGCCAGCAGCTTCTTGAGATCGGTCGCCGGATCGGCATCGTCACCATCGACCCAGATATGGATCTCCTGGATATCGGAGGTGAGCTGGGCCTGCAGGAGGTCGGGGCGCCGGGTCAGCAGGAAGAGATCGCCATCGGCGCCGAAATAGAGGCACTGGAAGAAGACATAACCAAAGGTGTCATAACCCGTCAGGTAGTACATGCTCTCCTGGCGGAAGATCAGCAATCCGTCCAGTTCCTCGGCCTGCAGGCGCTGCTGCAGGGCCTTGCGGCGGGCGGCGAATTCGTCGGCGGTGAAATGCAAGGGCATGGCTCGGTTCCTCCTGAAATCCATTGCCGGTCAGGCAAGCATTCCGGAGAAGCCGATGCAAAAACAAACTGCCCGCCATTCGACATTGTCGAATGGCTATCTGTAACCTATGTTTCCTCCCATGGCAGAGGCGACGAAAACAAAACCCCATCCGCCCAATCAGGCGATTCGCATCCAGTCCCTGGCGCGGAGCGACGCCATCTTCGCCGTGCTGGCGGAAGCGCCGCGGCTCGGCTGCCGGCTGCGCGATATCGCCGCAGCGACCGGCCTCGCCCCCAGCACGGCCGCCACCCTGTTGCAGAGCCTCGTCAGCCTCGCCCTGGCAGAGCAGACGGGCGCCGGCTTCTATCGTCTGGGGCCACGCTTCCAGGAACTGAGCCGCCGCGCCGCCAGCCGCCTCGACGTATTGGAGCTCGGCCGGCCCTCCGTCATCCGCCTCTGCCAGCGGTCCGGCGAGGCCGTCAATCTGCTGGTGCCGGGCGTCAACGCGATGATCATCGCCGAAAGCCTGGAGGGCGATATCCGCCTCAAGGAGACCGTGCTGAAAGGCAAGACCATGCCATTGCACGGCACCGCCTCCGGCAAATGCTTTCTGGCTTATGCCGCTGCCGACATTCGCGAGGCCTTCCTGCAGGCGGCACCTCTCGCCAAGCTGACCCATCGCACGATCCATGACCTGGGCCGCCTTGAGGCAAGCCTGACGGAAATTCGCCGCCAGGGCTATGCGACGGAGGAAGAGGAGTTCCGTAGCGGCGACGCCGCCATCGCGGCACCCATCCTGGACGGCGACCGGCGAATCCGCGGGACGATCAGCATTTTCGGCCCTGCGGAACGCTTGAACGGCAGGCGGCTTGGCCGCCTGATCACATTATTGAAAGCCGAGGCCCGACTTATATCCGGGATGTTGTCTTAGTTGAAAGGCATGGCCAGGGCCACGTACAGGCAGGAACCGGCATATGCGACGATGTCGCCATAATTCGCTTTATGGCGCGGCGCGACTGGAAAAACCGGCTGTCAGCCGATATGTTCACCGATATGAAGAGCCGCGTTTCGCGCGGCGGGATATGAGCAGCGCATATGAGTGTTTGGGGTAAAATCATCGGCAGTGCGGCGGGTTTCGCCATCGGTGGCCCGATCGGCGCGCTGGTCGGCGCCTTTCTCGGCCATGCCGTCGATGTGACCGTTGAGCAAGACCATGCCGCCACGCCGGCCGATCCGGCGGACCGTTCGGCAACGCGCGACGTCGCCTTCACCATCGCCGCGATCGCGCTCGGCGCCAAAATGGCCAAGGCCGATGGCGTGGTCAGCCGTTCGGAAGTAGATGCCTTCAAGGAAGTGTTCCGCGTCCCGCCCGGCGAGATGAAGAATGTCGCCCGGATATTCGATCTCGCGAAGCGCGATTCCGCCGGATTCGAGACCTATGCGCGCCAGATCGCCGGGCTGTTCACGCCGAAGCATCCCGTGCTTGAGGAGATGCTGGACGGTCTCTTCCACATCGCCCGCGCCGATGGGGTGGTGCATGACAACGAGCTGACCTATCTGCGGCGGGTCGCCGAAATATTCGGCTTCAGCGACGGCGACTTCGCGCGTATCCGGGAAGCCAATATCGGCCCCGACAAGGCCGACCCCTATACCATCTTGGGGGTCAGCCGCGACGACAACAATGACGAGATCAAAGCCGCCTGGCGCCAGCTGGTGCGTGACAATCACCCCGACAAGCTGATCGCTCAGGGCCTGCCGAGCGACTTTATCGAGCTTGCCAATGACAAGCTGGCCCGCATCAATGCCGCCTATGACAAGGTCGCAAAAGAGCGCGGCATTTCCTGATTTTTTGAAAGCACCCTTCTCTTATGCCTCCCGCAACACCCCAGCTCGCCTTGCGCAACGCCGCCGTCACTTTCGGCGGCAAGCCGCTTTTTGCCGACATCACAATGAGCCTTGGCAAAGGCGAGCGCGTCTGCCTGGTCGGGGCCAATGGTTCCGGCAAATCGACCATTCTCAAGGTGCTGGCGGGTGAAATGGAGCTGGATGCCGGGGAGCGGTTCGTGCAGCCTGGCGTCACCATCGGCTCGTTGCCGCAGAACCCCGACTTCTCGAAGGGCGGCACGGTTGCGGCATATGTCAGCGCCGGGCTGCATGACGCGGAAGCCGAAGCCTACAAGGTCGATGCCGCGCTCGACCACCTCGACCTGGATGGCGCGCGCGATCTCAGCACCCTGTCCGGCGGTGAAGGCCGCCGCGCCGCGCTTGCCCGCGTGCTGGTCTCGGCGCCGGACCTGCTGCTGCTCGATGAGCCGACCAATCATCTCGACCTTCCCACCATCGAATGGCTGGAAGAGGAGCTGGCGGCATTTCCCGGCGGCATCCTGATGATCAGCCATGACCGCGCCTTTCTCACCAAGCTGACCAAGCGCCTGCTCTGGCTCGACCGCGGCCGCATGTTCGAAATGGATGGGGGTTTCGCCCAGTTCGAGGAATGGTCGAACGGCATCATCGAGCAGGAAGCTGCCGAGAGCTATCGCCTGCAGAAACGCATCGAGCAGGAAGAATACTGGCTGCAGCGCGGCGTCACCGCCCGGCGCTCGCGCAATGAAGGCCGGCGCCGCAACCTCTTGGCTCTGCGCAAGCAGCGCGCCGAGGCGCTGAAAGCCCGCGGTACGGCGAAACTCGCTTTGTCGGATGCCGAAGCCAGCGGGCAGATCGTCTGCGAAGCAAGCAATGTCACCAAGCGCTTCCGGCGCCCGGACGGCAGCGAGGTCACCATCGTCGACAAATTTTCCACCCGCATCCAGCGCGGTGACCGCGTCGGCCTGATCGGTCCCAACGGCGCCGGCAAGAGCACGCTCCTGAAGCTGCTGACCGGCCAGATCGATCCCGATAGTGGCACGATCAGGCTCGGCACCAATCTGCTGCCGCTCTATCTCGACCAGCGCCGCACCGTCTTCGACCTCGACAAGACATTGTGGCAGACCCTGGCGCCGGGCGGCGGCGATTCCATCATGGTGCGCGGCCAGCAGCGCCATGTCGTTGCCTATCTGCGCGACTTCCTCTTTACCGACAAGCAGGCGACCATGACGGTCCGCACCTTGTCCGGCGGCGAACGGGCGCGACTCATGCTGGCGCGGCTTTTTGCCCAACCCAGCAACCTCATCGTGCTCGACGAGCCGACCAATGATCTCGATATGGATACGCTCGACCTCCTCGAGGAAGTGCTGGAGGAATATGACGGCACCCTGCTGCTGGTCAGCCATGATCGCGACTTCCTCGACCGCCTGGTCACCAGCATCATCGCCGTCGAAGGCGATGGCGATGTCGCCGAATATCCCGGCGGCTATAGCGACTATCTGATCCAGCGGCCGAAGCGGGACAAAGCCGAGACAAAGGCGCCGAAGAAGCCGTCGGCGGAGCCGGCACCCGCGGCGGCCAGGGCGCCGACGCGCCTCAGCTCGAAGGAGCAGCGCGAGCTGGACGAACTGCCGGCCCGCATGGCGGCGCTGGAAAAGGAGATCGCCGTCATCGAGAAGGCGCTGAGCGATCCCGATCTCTATGCCAAGGATGCGCAGAAATTCACCAAAGCCAGCGAATTGCTGGAAGCCAAGAAGACCGCGCTCTCGGAAGCCGAGTTGCGCTGGCTGGAACTGGATGAGAAACGGGCGAGCCTGGCTGCCGGCTGAGGCGTGTTGGCGGTTCCAAGGGGTATTGCGGGGGAATAACGGGGATGAGCCCGATCGATTTGCTGCTGATGATCATGGCGCAGGCGCTGTGGGGCGCAAACTTTGCCGTGATCAAGCTGGGTGTGGCCGACTGGCCACCCTTGTTCTTTGTCTCGATCCGCATGGCGCTGGTCGCCCTGTTGCTGGTGCCGATCGTCGGCCTGCCGCGGCGTGAGCACCTGCCGACGCTGTTGCGCATGTGCTTCATCCTCGGCGTCGTTCATTGGGGCACGCTCTTCACCGGCCTCAAGACCACCGATGCGGCCACCACCAGCATCGTCATTCAGATCCAGGTGCCGATCTCGGCGCTGCTGGCGACCTGGCTGCAGCAGGACAAGCTGGGCTGGCGGCGGTGGAGCGGTATCGCCATCGCCTTCATCGGTATCGCCGTCATTGTCGGCACGCCGCAATTCGCTGGCGGCTGGCGCGGCGCCTTGCTGATCTTCGTCGCCGCCTGTGCCTGGGCGGCCGCCAATATCGATGTGAAGAAGCTCAGCGCTTCGGTCGATGGCTGGCGGCTCAATGCCTGGACCGGCCTCATCGCCGCGCCGATGACCTTTGCCTCGTCGCTGGCGCTGGAACACGGACAGTGGCAGGCGATCACCCATATCGACCTGCGCGTCGGCCTCGCCTTCGCTTATCAGGTCGTTATCGTTACCACGCTCTGCTACGGCATCTGGTACGGGATGATGCGGCGCTACCCGATGTCGATGGTCATGCCCTTCACGCTGAGCGAGCCCGTCTTCGGTGCCGCCGCCGCTATCCTCGCTTTAGGCGAGCCATTGACGGCACGTCTCATCATTGGGACTGTGATTACCTTGGCCGGACTGGCCATCATCGTGCTGCGCCGGCCGCAGGCGGTGGCGCAGCCGGTCGGACCTGGAACCTAGGGCTAGACTGCGCCGGCGACAGCCCCGGGCGGATCGGCGATTGAACTCAGAAAGAACCAGCCGTGGATATCATCAACTTGCCCTCGCCGAACTTCGACGATCGCCCGACGGGCGGGCCGATCGATATCCTGCTGCTGCACTATACCGGCATGCAGACCGCCGATGAGGCGATCAACCGCCTGCGCGATCCGGCGGCAAGGGTCAGCAGCCATTATGTCGTGGATGAAGACGGCACGATCCTGCGGCTGGTGACGGAGGAAAAGCGCGCCTGGCATGCGGGTGTCAGCTGCTGGTGCGAGGCGCGCGAGATCAATGCCCGCTCGATCGGCATCGAGATCGTCAATCCCGGCCATGAATGGGGTTATCGCCCCTTCCCCGCCGCACAGATGCAGGCGGTGACAGCGCTGTCGCAGCAGATCGTCGCGCAGCATCGCATTCCGGCGCGCCGTGTCATCGGCCATTCCGACGTCGCCCCTTTGCGCAAGCAGGACCCCGGGGAATTCTTCGACTGGCAGGGCCTTGCCGCGCAGGGTGTCGGATTGTGGCCCACGCCGCGGCCGGTTTCCTGGACCGAGGGCCAGTTTCTGCGGGCACTTAACCTTTATGGCTACGACATCGAAGGACCGGCGGGCACGGCTGCGGCCACCATGCAGCACGCTGCCATCCTCGCCTTCCAGCGACACTTCGCGCCAGCGCGATTGGATGGCCGGATCGATGACGGATTGGCCGCGGTTCTCCACGGCCTGTTGCTGGCTGCCGGGATCGACCCCGTCCAGATCGGCTGATTCTCCGCTGCCGGCTGTGGCGCCGATTGTGATCCGCCGCACGCGCCGCACGGTAGCGTCGCCTGCGGGCTGCGGCTAATCTCCCGGCGTGAAAGGTGAAACCACGGGGGGCCATTTATGCGACCTAATCTCAATCGCTGGCTGACAACAGCCGGCTTGTCTGCTCTGTCCATTTTTCTGCTGCCGGATGCCCGCGCGGGCGAGGCTGCAAAGGCCGGCGCGACCATGACGGTGAACGTCCAGATCGCCAGCAAAGAACAGCGTAAGACGATGACCACGACCACGACCATCGATCGGATGTTGAAGGGCCAGTGCCTGATGGAAGCACTGGAGCCGACGCAGGTCGGCTGGAACGGCGTCTCCGCCGAGCAGCAAGCGGCCATCGACAAGAGCCATGCGGATGCCGATGCTTTTTCCAAGGAATATGGACCGAGCGAAGAACTCGGCAATCAGATCGCGGCGGCGGCCGAAAAATGCGGCGACGACCAGGCCTGCATGATGGCGGTGGCGATGAAACTGTCGCAGAACAGCGAAATCCAGGCGATGGCCAAGAAGAAGGACGCGGCGGTAGCGGCGGCGTCTAAATTGCGGCCGGATATGGGTCCCGCGCGATATCAGCAATGGCAGCCGAAGTCATGCACCGGCACGATCACGGCGAACGATACCTTCATCGTCGACGATCCCGGTGGCGAAGGCGGCATGGACGCCTATAAGGAAACCAAGAGGGTACAGGGATCGGCTGCGGTCGGGCCGGGCTGGCATGGCATGAGCATCGAGACCGACCTTGTTGCCGGTACCACGAGCTATCGCATGATGGCGGTTCCGCCGGTGACGATCGCCAGTTCCAGCACGCTCAAAGGGGCTGGCCAGGAAAAGGTCGATGTTATCGTCGATACGGAAATGCCGGATACGGTCGGTCCGCTCAAAGGCGTGCTCGGCAAGCAATCCACAACGGTAACGGGACCGAGCGGGTCGCTTGGCCTGACCTGGCAAAGCGCCCGCTGATTTACGCCATCGCGTCAAATCATCGATGGCCGGCTGCACCTCGCGGCCGGCCATCGCCGTTTCAGTGGTTGACCTGCTGCCGGTAAAAGCCTACCTCCTCATCCGCCAGATGGCCGGATGGCCGCTCTTGCAGCCTTCGGGCCGCGAGGGAGGAAAGTCCGGGCTCCACGGAAGGACGGTGCCGGGTAACGCCCGGCGGGAGTGATCCTAGGGATAGTGCCACAGAGACCATACCGCCGGCGGCGACCAGCAATGGGCGTGCGGCCGGTAAGGGTGAAAAGGTGCGGTAAGAGCGCACCGCGCTGACGGCAACGCCAGCGGCAGGGTAAACCCCACCGGGAGCAAGACCAGATAGGAGGACAGGAACCGGGAAACCGGTTCAGGCGCCTTTCCGCGCCGATCCTCGGGTAGGTCGCGCGAGGCGTCCGGCAACGGGCGTCCCAGATGAATGGCCATCCAAGAGCCGCGCAGAGGGAATTGATGTCCGGGCGCAAGCCCAGGCATATCGCCCGCTTCACGGCTCCGGACAGAACCCGGCTTACAGGCCGTCTGGCACTCACAATCCCCTGCTTCACGGCTTCCGGGATTGTGATTAGAACAAAACGGGTACATCAAAAGAAACTTTAAAATCAGTTTTTTGTCCCGCGCTCTGCAGAACTCAAATTCTAGTTGAGGTTGATGAGTTAACCCATTGATAAAAATCGCTTTCGCATTCACGGAAATTTGAGACAAACGGCAAATTTCCAAATCATTCCAGAGATTTACGGGCAGTTCCCATTGACGCCCATATGCTCCCATGATATCCCATAACCTTCCGGAGAAGTCGGAGACGGGATTGGCGGGCCGTCGCTGACTATTCAGCAACAGGGGATGGCGCCAGCCATCTTGGGCGGCAGGGGATCTCGGTGGCCTTGTTCATCGATACCTTTATTAACAAGATCGATAAGAAGGGCCGCATCTCCGTCCCGGCGACCTTTCGTGCTGCCTTGGCCGCGCAAAGTTTCCAGGGCATCGTCGCCTTCCCGTCGTTCAAATATGCCGCCATCCAGGCCGCCAGCATGGATTGGATGCAGGGCCTGACCGAGCGCATGGCGCAGGTCGACCTGTTTTCCGACGAACATGACGATTTGACCGCCACGCTCTTTGCCGATGCCAAGCAGCTCGCCTTCGACGGCGAGGGCCGCATCATGCTGCCGGAGAGTCTGACCGCGCATGCCGGCATCAGCGAAGCCGCCGCCTTTGTCGGCCGCGGCACCAGTTTCGAGATTTGGGAGCCGGCAAAGCTGGAAGCCTATAAGGCCGAAGCGCGCCAGCGGGCGCTGGAGAAGGGCCGCACGCTGCGCCAGGGCAATGGCGGTGTCGGCAATGCCGGCGGGCCCTCCACCGGACCCGGCGGAGGTGCGTGATGTCCGAGACCAGCGCGACTGCCGCCGCCCCGCATCAACCCGTCCTGTTGACCGAGGTCGTCGCCGCTTTGGCGCCGCGTGACGGCGCCATCTATGTCGATGGCACGTTCGGTGCCGGCGGCTACAGCCGCGCCATCCTCGATGCCGCCAATTGCACGGTCTTCGCCATCGATCGCGATCCCGACGCCGTCGCCGGCGCGAAACCGCTGCTGGAGCGTTATGCCGGCCGGCTGCATATCCTGCAGGGCCGCTTCGGCGACATGGCGGAATTGCTGTCGCGTGAAGGTATCAATGCCGTGCAGGGCGTGACGCTCGATCTCGGCGTTTCCTCGATGCAGCTCGACCAGGCGACGCGCGGCTTTTCCTTCCGCTTCTCCGGCCCGCTCGACATGCGCATGGAGCAGCAGGGCGAAAGTGCCGCCGATCTCGTCAACACCATGGCGGAACAGCCGCTCGCCGATCTCATCTTCACCTTCGGCGAAGAAAAGAAGGCGCGTCGCATCGCCAAGGCGATCATCGCCGCACGCACGCTGGCGCCGATCACCGAGACCCAGCAACTCGCCGATATCGTGCGCCGCGCCATCGGCCCGACCCCGGGCCTGCGCATCGACCCCGCCACCCGCACGTTCCAGGCGCTACGCATCGCCGTCAATGACGAGATGGGCGAGATCGATCGCGGCCTTGCCGCCGCGGAACGCATTCTGGCGCCAGGCGGCCGGCTCGCCGTCGTATCCTTCCACTCGCTGGAAGACCGCCGCGTGAAGACCTTCCTGCGCGATCGCAGCGCCACGGCGCCGCGCGCCTCGCGCCATCTGCCGGATCCCCATCAGAAGCAGACGGCGCATTTCCGATTGATCTTGCCCGGCGGCGTCGCGCCCGGCGATGCCGAGACCGACCGCAATCCGCGTGCCCGTTCGGCGCGGCTGCGCATCGCCGAGCGTCTCGATACACGGGAGGCCGCATGATCCGCATCAGCGCCTTCGTCTGGATCATCGTTCTTGGTCTGCTCGGTGTCGGCCTGTTCCAGGTCAAGTACAACGTGCAGAGCAAGGAAGCCGAACTGCGTGGCATCAACCGGCAGATCGAAGCCAATCGTTCCGCCATGCATGTGCTGGATGCGGAATGGAGCTATCTGAACGATCCCACGCGGCTCGCCGACCTGACCCGGCGCCATACCGATCTGGTTCCGACGCAAGCAGGCCAGTTGAAGCATTTCGCCGATCTGCCGCCCCGCCCGGCCAGCGCCCAGCCGACATTGCCGGCACTGTCCAGCGCTGCGCCGTCCGGCGCGGGACCGGCCAACCCTGTAGCGGCCGGTAGCGCATTCCCGGGCACCGCGCCCTCTTCTGCGGCACCGTCGCCGGCGGCAACAGCTTCCGCCGCTGCCACCGGCGCGGCGATCATCCCTGCCAGTGCAACGGCCGGGTCGGTGCCGACCGCCAGTCCGGCTGTCGCTTCGCCCATCGCCGCCGGTTCGGCAGCGGCGGCAGCAACAGGCGGCGCCGTCAAGGCCAAGGCTCCTGCAGCCGCCAAGGTCGCGACAGGCCAGTCCGTTGCGGCCGGCGCCCAGCCGGCGGGCAAACCGGCCGCCGGAACAGTTACCCAACCGGGCGCCGATGAAGTGATCGACGCGATTCTCGCCGACATGCAGCGCAAGCAGGCTGGCGGAGCGGCACCTGCGGCAGGTGACCAATGAAACGCCGCAACAATCACATGCCCGGCGATCCGCTGTCGCTGCAGCGCCCGCAGCCGGTGATCAACCCGCTCGCCCTGGAGCCGGAACCGGAGGGGCGCCAGAAGCGCGTTCTCGAAACCAGCCATACCCGCCTGATGCTGGGTGCCGGCCTGTTCTGCGTTGCCTTCGTGGTGATCGCCGCACGCCTGGCGATGGTGACGCTGCTGCCATCGGAAGACGATGCCAATCCGCCGGTCGCCAAGGTGGCGACATCCGGTCGCGCCGATATCGTGGATCGCAACGGCGTGGTGCTGGCAACCAGCCTCAGTACCGCGTCGCTCTATGCCAATCCACGGCAGATCACCGACCCCGATGCCGTCGCTAAGCAATTGAACGCCATCCTGCCGGACCTCAATCCGGCGGCCACCGCGGCGAAGCTTTCCAGCGATCGCGGCTTCATCTGGCTATGGCGCAACCTGACGCCGAAGCAGCAGCAGGCGGTCAACGATCTGGGCGTGCCGGGGCTCTATTTCCAATATGAGACCAAGCGCATCTATCCGCAGGGCAACCTGACCTCGCATCTGGTGGGCTTCACCGACATCGACGGCAAGGGAATTGCCGGTGTCGAGCGGTCGTTCGACGATGCCTTGACCGGCGGCCGCCAGCCCTTGCAGCTCTCCATCGACATCCGCATCCAGCATATCCTGCATACGGAACTCAGCAATGCCATCGCCGACTTTCATGCCATCGGCGGCGCCGGCATTGTTATGGACGTGAAGACCGGTGAGGTCGTTTCGCTCGTGTCGCTGCCGGATTTCGATCCGTCTGATCCCGGTGCGGCGACGCCCGATGCGCGCTTCAACCGCGCGACCCTCGGCGTCTTCGAGATGGGCTCGACCTTCAAGACCTTCAACACGGCGATCGGCCTCGATACCAAGACGACGACGATGCAGGGCGGCTATGATGCCACCAACCCGATCAGGATCGGCGGCTTCACCATCACTGATTATCACGGCAAGAATCGTTTCCTCACCGTGCCGGAGATCTATGCTTATTCGTCGAATATCGGTTCGGCGAAGATGGCCGACGCCTTCGGCACGGAGGTGCAGCAGACCTATATGCGGCGCTTCGGCATGCTGGAAAAATCGCCGATCGAGCTGCCGGAAGTCGGCGAGCCGATGTATCCCAGCCTGAAGAACTGGCGGCGCATCAACACCATGACCATCGCCTATGGCCATGGCATCGCCGTCAGTGCCGCTCAGCTGATCGCCGGCGTCTCCGCCGTGGTCAATGGCGGCGTGATGCGCGCGCCCACCATCCTGAAGCGCGATCCGAGCCAGGTGCCACCGGGCCAGCAGGTCATTTCCAGCGAGACCTCCGCCGATCTGCGCGAGCTGATGCGCACCGTGGTGCAGGTGGGTACCGCCAAGAAGGCCGATGCCGAGGGCTATCTCGTCGGTTGCAAGACCGGCACCGCCGACAAGCAGCAAGGGCACGGCTATGCCAAGAACGCGCGCATGGCGGTCATCGTCTGCGCCTTCCCGATGAGCGAGCCGCGTTACGCCCTGGCGGCGCTGGTCGATGAGCCGGTGCCGAATGCGCATAGCTACGGCTACGCCACGGCCGGCTGGGTTGCCGCGCCCATCGCCGGCGCGCTGGTCGCCCGCATGGCGCCGCTCTATGCCATGGCGCCGATTCGCGACGATGCGCCGGAAGCGCAAAATCCGTTGGCGGCAACAGTGGCCGATTACGACTCGCCGAACTCCAAAAATAAGCCACATTCGCTCGTTACCCAGGTGAAAGCGACGGCTCCCGGTGCGCCTTCATCGAATCAATCGAAGACTCCTCTCGAAGATCAAGTGGATGCGCCCCAGCCATCCAATCCTGAACCAGGAGGGGCGATTGCTGATGAATGATCTGATCAGAGGACTGGATTCGGTGGCCACCTTGCGCGGCTCGGCCGGCGCGGTAGCCATTACCGGCTTGACGGCCGATTCGCGGGCTGTGCGCCCGGGCTTTCTCTTTGCCGCCCTGCCGGGCAGCAAGATGGACGGTCGGGATTTCATTCCCGCCGCACTCGCCCAGGGTGCCGCCGCCATTCTGCTGCCGGAAGGCAGCGAGCTGCCGCAAATGCCGGCCGATATCGCGGTCGCCACGACCGCGAACCCGCGCCGTGCCCTGGCGCTGCTCGCCGCCCGGTTCAACGGCCGCCAGCCGAAGACCATCGCGGCGGTGACGGGCACCAGCGGCAAGACCTCGACCACGGTTTTCACCCGTCAGCTCTGGACGCTGCTCGGCATGCCGGCGGCCAGCCTCGGCACGATCGGCCTGATGGCGCCGGGCTATGAGCTGCCGGATTCGCTGACGACACCCGATCCCGTCGATTTGCATCGGATCCTCGGCGAGCTCGCAAAACGCGATATCGATCATCTGGCGATGGAGGCATCGAGCCACGGTCTCGACCAGTTCCGGCTCGACGGGGTGCAGGTCACGGCAGCGGCCTTCACCAATCTCAGCCGTGACCATCTCGACTATCACGGCGACATGCAGGCCTATCTCAAGGCCAAGCTGCGCCTGTTCAGCGAACTGCTGCCGGCCGGTGGCACCGCCGTCGTCAATGCCGATATGGATGTGGCGGATGAGGTTGTCGCCGTTGCCCGCGCGCGACGTCATCGCCTGATCACCGTCGGCCGTCAGGGAAGCGATATCCGCCTGATCGAGCAGGTGCCGACCAGCACCGGCCAGGAACTGACCATTGAGCTCTTCGGCAAGCGCCATCAGGTGGCTTTCCCCGTCGCCGGCCTGTTCCAGGCCTATAACCTGTTGACGGCAATGGGCCTCGTCATCGGCAGCGGCACCGAGCCGCGGATGGTGGTCGAACTGATCGGACGCCTGACCGGCGTCCATGGCCGCATCGAGCGCGTGGCGACGACGCCGAAAGGCGGTACCGTTTATGTCGATTACGCCCATAAGCCTGACGCCCTGCAGGCGGTGCTGACAGCGCTGCGGCCGCATGCCAGCGGCAGGCTGGTCGTCGTCGTAGGCTGCGGCGGTGATCGCGACAAGGGCAAGCGGCCGATCATGGGCGAGATCGCGACGCGCCTCGCGGACCGCGTCCTCATCACCGACGATAACCCACGCACCGAGGATCCCGCCACCATCCGCCGCGAAGTCCTGACCGGCGCGCCGGGTGCCCAGGAAATCGGCGATCGCACCGAGGCCATCACCACGGCGATGCGCGATCTTGGCGCCGGCGACGTCCTGGTGATCGCCGGCAAGGGTCACGAGACCTATCAGATCATCGGCACGGTCAAGCACGATTTCGATGACAGCCAAGTGGCGCGCGATGTCGCCGCCAGGCTGGAAAGCGAGGCGCGATGAGCGCGCTTGCGATGAAGAATGACGTACTCTGGAACGAGGCCGAGGCGACCATTGCGACCCGCGGCGCGGCGAGCGGCACGTTCGAGGCGACCGGCGTCTCGATCGACAGCCGGACGGTCGAGCCCGGCGATCTCTTCGTCGCCCTCAAGGGCCCGAATTTCGACGGCCATGCTTTTGTCACCCGGGCTTTTGCCGCCGGTGCCTGCGCGGCGATTGTGAGTGAACGTCCGGCCGATCTTCCGGAAGCGGCACCCCTGCTGCTGGTCAAGGACACGATGGCAGCGCTATGGGATCTCGGTCGCGCGGCGCGCGCCCGTTCGGCCGCCCGCTTCGGCGCCGTGACCGGCAGCGTCGGCAAGACCAGTACCAAGGAAGCCTTGCGCCAGGTCCTCGCCGCCTCGGCGCCGACCTATGCCAGCACCGGCAACCTCAACAATCATTGGGGCGCGCCGCTCAGCCTTGCCCGCGTGACGCGGGACGCCGTCTACGGCATTTTCGAGCTCGGCATGAACCACGCCGGCGAGATCTCGCCCTTGTCCAAGCTGGTGCGGCCGGAAGTGGCGATCATCACCACGATTGATGCCGCTCATCTGGAGTTCTTCAAGTCCGTCGCCGAGATTGCCGATGCCAAGGCGGAGATCTTCGACGGATTGGAAGAAAGCGGCACGGCCTTGCTGCCGGCCGACAACATGCATTTTAGCCGTCTGGTCGAGCGCGCGCGGGCACGCCATGTCGATAATATCCTGAGCTTCGGCCGCGCGGTCGATGCCGATATCCGCCTGATCGCATGCGAAGTGGTGGAAGACGGCAATTGGATCGAGGCCGATTTGCTCGGCGACCGCGTCACCTATCGCACGCGGGCGCCGGGCCACCATCACGCCATCAACAGCCTGGCGGTTCTCGGCGCGGTTCGCGCGCTGGGTGCCGACCTCGACAAGGCGCTCACCGCCTTCGCGCAAGTCGAACCATTCAAGGGACGCGGTAAGCGGGAAAGCATTGCCTTGGCCGATGGCAGCCTGACGCTGATCGACGAATCCTACAATGCCAGCCCGGTTGCCGTCCGGGCCGCCCTCAATCTGCTCGGTAATCTGACGCCGGGCACCGGCGGACGCCGCGTCGCTATCCTTGGTGATATGCGGGAACTCGGCCCGCAGAGTGGCGCTCTGCACCAGGCGCTGGCGCCCGATCTCATCGCCGCCGGTATCGAGCAGGTGTTCCTGGTCGGTCCGTTCATGCGGGAATTGGAATCGCAGTTGCCTTCGGCCATGCGCGCCGGCCATGCGGCACAGGCGGAAGAACTGTCCACCGTCATCGGCGGCAAGCTGCGGGCCAATGACATCGTGTTGGTCAAGGGGTCGCTCGGCACCAACATGGCGCCAATCGTCGCTGCGATACGGGCACTCGACATTACGCAAGCCGTGGCGCCCAAACGGGCTGCGAACGGTCATTGAAGGGGGGCAAGGGGGAATGCTCTATCTACTCGCAAGTTTGACGGAAGACTGGAGGGCGCTGAACGTCTTCCGCTACCTCACCTTTCGCTGCGGCGGCGCGATCCTGTTCTCGCTGCTGCTGACTCTATGGATCGGACCCAGCATGATCCGCTGGCTGAAGAAGCTGCAGCGCGAGGGCCAGCCGATCCGCACCGACGGGCCGGAATCACATCTGACCAAGAAGGGCACGCCCACCATGGGCGGGCTGATGTTCCTGCTCTCGGCCACCATCACCACCCTGCTTTGGGCCGATCCGCTCAATGCCTATGTCTGGATCGTGCTGCTGGTGACGATTGGCTACGGCATGATCGGCTTCGGCGACG
This sequence comes from Terriglobia bacterium, assembly GCA_035539075.1. Lineage (GTDB taxonomy): Bacteria > Pseudomonadota > Alphaproteobacteria > Dongiales > Dongiaceae > Dongia_B. The sequence goes on along the minus strand of DATLJB010000223.1, from coordinate 2,453 downwards.
ATTTTCTCAAACTGACCAAGCGCAACACCAAGGGTTTGCCCGGCAAGCTGAAGCTGGCCGCACAAATCGCCATCGGCGTCATCGCCACCTATGCGGTGACCCGAGTGACGCCGGAGCCGCTTAACATGCAATTGGCAGTGCCCTTCTTCAAGGACCTGCTCATTCCCCTGGGCTGGTTCTTCCTTGCCACCGGCACCTTCGTGATGGTCGGCGCCTCAAACGCCGTCAACCTGACCGACGGCCTCGATGGCCTCGCCACCGTGCCGGTGATGATCGCCTCGGCCTGCTTCGCCCTCATCGCCTATCTGGTCGGCAATGCGGTCTTCGCCAATTACCTGCAGATCCATTTCGTGCAGGGCAGCGGTGAACTCGCCGTATTCTGCGGCGCGCTGTGCGGCGCCGGCCTCGGTTTTCTCTGGTTCAACGCCCCGCCGGCGATGGTCTTCATGGGCGATACCGGCTCATTGTCGATGGGCGGCGCGCTCGGCGCCATCAGCGTCATCACCAAGCATGAACTGGTGCTCGCCATCATCGGCGGGCTCTTCGTGATCGAAACCGTCTCGGTGATCATGCAGGTGGCTTCCTTCAAACTGACCGGCAAGCGCGTCTTCCGCATGGCGCCGCTGCATCATCATTTCGAAAAGAAGGGCTGGGCGGAGCCGACCGTGGTGATCCGCTTCTGGATCATCGCCGCGGTACTGGCGCTGATCGGCCTCTCCACCTTGAAGCTGCGTTGAGGTTCTGGTGACTGACGCGATCCGCATTCCCGACCTGGCCGGCAAAGTCATCGCCGTGCTGGGGCTCGGCCGCTCCGGCGGCACCGCGGCAGCCGTACTGGCTGCCAGCGGCGCCACGGTTTGGGCCTGGGACGACAATGATGCGGCGCGCGAAGCCATCAATCCCGACTGGCTGTTCGATCTCACGACCGCCGACTGGTCGCAGGTCGACGCCTTGCTGATGAGCCCCGGTATTCCGCATCTGCATCCGAAACCTCATCCGGTCGCCAAGATGGCCCGCGAGGCCGGCGTGTCGCTCATCAGCGACATCGAGCTGTTGCTGCGCGCGCAGCCGAAGGCGCGCTATGTCGGCATCACCGGGACCAACGGCAAATCCACCACCACCACCCTGATCGGCCATCTCCTCGACCACGCCGGCCGGCGCTGCGAGACCGGCGGCAATCTCGGCACCGCCGCGCTGGCCTTGCCGCCGCTCGGCCCGGACGGCGTCTATGTGCTGGAACTCTCCTCCTATCAGCTGGAGATCACGCCCTCAGCCGTCGCCGATATCGCCATCCTGCTCAACATCACGCCGGATCATCTCGACCGGCATGGCGGCATGGAAGGCTACATCGCCGCCAAGAAACTGATCCTGGCGCCCAAGGGCAAAAGCTCGGTCGGCATCGTCAGCATTGACGATGAGCACAGCCGTAAGCTTTTTCTGGAACTGAAGGGCGGTTCGCGGCGCCTCATTCCGATTTCCGTCGAGAAGGCGTTGAAGGACGGCGTCTCGGCGGTCAATGGTCAACTGGTCGACGACATCAACGGCCAGCGCCAGGTGATCGGCGATCTGACGAAGTATCCAACCCTGCCCGGCAGCCACAATTGGCAGAACGCCGCCGCCGCCTATGTCGCCGCACGCGCGCTCGGCCTGTCGACAGAACAGATCCTGGCAGGCTTCGCCAGCTTCACCGGACTTGCCCATCGCCAGGAGCTGGTGACCACGATCGGCAAGATTCGCTATGTCAATGACAGCAAGGCGACCAATACCGATGCGGCGGCCAAGGCGCTGGTCTGCTATGACAATATCTATTGGATCATCGGCGGCCGTGCCAAAGAAGGCGGCCTTGCCGGCCTTGAGCAGTTCTATCCACGCATCCGCCATGCCTTCCTGATCGGCGAAGCGGCGCCGCTTTTCGCCAAGCAACTCGGCCGCGCCGTGCCCTTCACGCAATGCGCGACGCTCGACAAGGCGGTCGTAGCCGCCCATACGATGGCGCAACGCGAGAAGCGCGAGGGCGGCGTTGTCCTCCTGTCGCCGGCCTGCGCTTCCTGGGACCAGTATCGCAGCTTCGAAATGCGCGGGGATCATTTCCGCAGCCTGGTCCGGCAGCTGGAAGGAGGCGCCCAGTGAGCACCTTCTCCTTCTCGCGCACCGATCGCAGCCAGCTCGGGCAATGGTGGTGGACAGTCGATCGCTGGACCCTCGGCGCCGTCCTCGCCCTGATGTTCATCGGCGCCATCCTGGTGCTGGCGGCCAGTCCCGCCGTCGCTGTGCGGATCGGCCTCGACAGCTTCTATCTGGTGCGCCACCATTACATGATGCTGCCGATCGCCATCGTGACGATGATCGGCATTTCCGTGCTGTCGCCGCGCCAGGTGCGCCGGGTCGCCGTGATCGGCTTCCTCATCTTCCTCGCTTTGACCGCGCTCACTCTGTTCAAAGGCCAGGAAATC
>DATLJB010000222.1:0-14856 GCA_035539075.1 Terriglobia bacterium | reverse complement strand
GACCGACCAATGCCGCGCAAATCCTCCGGCACGTTCCAGGAAATCTGGGATTTTGCGAAGACCGTTATCTGGGCGGGCATCATCGCCATCGTCATCAGGACTTTCTTCTACGAACCCTTCAACATCCCCTCGAAATCCATGGTCCCGACCTTGCTGGTCGGCGACTATCTGTTCGTTTCGAAGACGACTTTCGGCTACAGCAAGTTCTCCTTCCCGTTATCGCTGGTGCCCTTTGACGGGCGGATCTGGGCGGGCGAACCGAAGCGCGGCGATGTGGTGGTTTTCCGTCCGCCGGGAGAGATCGACACCGACTTCATCAAGCGCGTGATCGGGCTGCCGGGTGACCGCATCCAGGTCCGCGAGGGCCGTCTCTACATTAATGGCGAAATGGTGCAGCGGCAGGAGATCGAGGACTATGTCGATCCCGAAGAACCGCGCTGTCCCTGCAAGCAGTATCTCGAAACCTTGCCGGGCGGCGTCGTCCATCGCATCGTCGAGGCCTCGGGTGACACCGGCTCCTACGACAACACGCCGATCTATGTCGTGCCGGCCGGTCATTATTTCATGATGGGTGACAACCGCGACAATTCGAATGACAGCCGCGGCTTCAATGACGGGCGCGCGCCGGCAAGCCTGCTGCCGACCGACGAGATCACCCAGCAGAACGGCGATCTCATCGGGCCCGTGGGCTTTGTACCGGAAGAAAACCTGATCGGCCCGGCGCGCATTCTGTTCTTCTCCTGGAGCAAGCCGTTCGACATTCGTTGGAGCCGGCTGTTCAACGTCGTGAAATGAGCGCGCGAACCAGCCCCGACCTGACGGCTCTTGCCGCGGCGATTGGCCATCAATTTGCCGATATCGGCCTGTTGCGCACGGCGATCACCCATCCCAGCGCCCTGACGCGCAACAGCGGGCGCCGGGGGCCACGGCAGACCGGCGACGCCGATAACCAGCGGCTGGAATTTCTTGGCGACCGCATTCTCGGCCTGGTGGTGGCCGAAATGTTGTTCCGCAATTTCCCGCATGAGAATGAAGGCGCCTTGGCTAAGCGTCTGGCCGCATTGGTGCGGCAGGACGGGCTCAGCCGGGTGGCCAAATCCATCGATCTCGGCAAGTATCTCATCATGTCCCGCGGCGAGATCGAGAGCGGTGGGCGCGACAATCCCGCCTCGCAGGCCGATGCCTGTGAAGCGGTGATCGGGGCCATCTATCTCGATGCGGGCCTTGAACCGGCGCGCCACTTCATCATGCGGATGTGGTCGCCGATGATGAATCGGGACGCAAAGCCGCCGCAGGATTCCAAGACAGCTCTGCAGGAATGGGCGCAGGCTGGCGGACTGCCTCTGCCGAGCTATGATGTGCTGGAAAGCAGCGGGCCGCCGCACGATCCCGTCTTCACGGTCAGCGTCACCGTCGAAGGCCATCCGCCCACCAGCGCCAGCGGGCGCTCGAAGCGGACGGCGGAACAGGCCGCAGCGGCTGCCTTCATGGCGCGCTTGCGTGGCCAAGCAAGCTGAGCGGTGGCAAGCTGAGCGGCGGCCTGAATGGCCGGCGAACGGAGCGGGCGGTGCCAGACATGGCGCGAGGACTGCAGGCTGGATCAGGATGATCCGGACCGATTTGATAAGGATAATACCATGAGCGACACTGCGTCGGCGCCGGAGCGCTGCGGCTTCATTGCCTTGATCGGCGCGCCGAATGCCGGCAAATCGACCCTGCTCAATCGCCTTGTCGGCGCCAAGATATCGATCGTCAGCCCGAAGGTGCAGACCACGCGGCGGCGTGTCATCGGCATTGCCATGCAGGACAATGCGCAGCTGATCTTCATCGATACGCCCGGCATCTTTTCGCCGAAGCGGCGCCTGGATCGCTCGATGGTCGCGGCCGCCTGGGGCGGTACGGAGGAGGCAGACCAGATCGTGCTGCTGGTCGATGCGACCGTGCGCGGCATCAATGACGAGACGCGGCAGATCATCGCCGGGCTCAAAAAAGCCGGCCGCAAGGCGATCCTCGCCATCAACAAGGTCGATGCGGTCAAACGCGATAAGCTCTTGGCCCTGACAGCGGAGCTGAACGCCCTGGGCGATTTCACCGACACATTCATGATCTCGGCGGAAACCGGCGACGGCGTCGACGATCTGATGAAACTCCTGACGGCGCGTCTGCCGGCCGGGCCGCATCATTTTCCCGAAGATGAATTGACCGACCTGCCGCTGCGCCTGCTTGCCGCGGAAGTGACGCGGGAACATCTCTTCCGCCAGCTGTATGATGAACTCCCCTACGATCTCACGGTCGAGGCGGAAGGTTGGGAGGAGTTCAAGGATGGCAGCGTCAAGATCAGCCATGTGATCTTCATTGCCCGCGACAGCCAGAAATCCATCATCCTCGGCAAGGGTGGGCAGCGGATCAAGGCGGTGCGGTCGGCGGCGCAGAAGGATATCGAGGAAATGCTGCAGCGCAAGGTGCATCTCTTCCTCTTCGTCAAGGTGCGCGAGGATTGGCAGGAAGATCCGGAGCGCTATCGCGAGATGGGCATCGATTTCGAGACGTGATGAGAGACAGCTGCTGCCGAGGCCTATGTTAAGCGCGATGATGTTCCAGCAGTTGCTGCAATGGACCCTCGGGTCAAGCCCGAGGGTGACAACAGAGGAGCGGGTTGATGCGCGGCGCAAACCGCAAACTCTTATGTCATTGCCGGGCTTGACCCGGCAATCCATGTCGACGTCATTTTCGATGCCCACAATCTGGCCCCAAATCGTGTTCTGCTGACTTGAGGCGGCATGGATTGGCAGGATGAAGCGATCGTTCTTGCGGCCCGTCACTATGGCGAACACGACGCCATTCTGACGCTGCTGACGCGCGAGAACGGACGTCATCTGGGCCTCCTGCGCGCCGGCTTTTCGCGGCGTCTACGGCCCAGCATCGAACTCGGCAATCGCTTGCAGGCAGCCTGGCGCGCCCGGCTCGAAGAACAGCTCGGCAGCTTTCAGATCGAATGCCTGCAATCGGTCGCGGCACTGTTGCTCGACCAGCCGCTGCGTCTTGCGGCCCTTGCCTCGGCTTGCGGCATCGTCGATGCCGCTTTGCCGGAACGCGAACCCCATCCGGAAATCTTCACCGATCTCGACGTCCTGATTGCGCAATTGACCGAAGATGCGGTCCGCCCCGATGATGGGACGGACGAGTCAGCGGACGACCGATTGGGCTGGCTCACCTCTTATGTGCGCTGGGAAATCACCTTGCTCAGCGACCTCGGTTTCGGTCTTGATCTCACCCATTGTGCCGTAACTGGTGAGACGGAGGGACTGGCCTATGTTTCGCCGAAGACCGGGCGGGCGGTGACGCGGGCCGCCGGCCAGAGTTATCGCGATCGGCTGCTGGTCCTGCCGGGTTTTCTCGCCAGCAGCGGTGCCCGCGCCGCGAGCATGGCGGATGTCTGCACGGGCCTCAGTCTCACCGGGCACTTCCTTGAGCGTCACGTCTTTGTGCAAACGGGGCCGACCAGCAGAGCCGCTTCGCCCGCGGCCCTGGCCGCGGCGCAAAAGGGCGAAAGCCCGGCGGCGCGGCGGCGCTTCCTGCAACAACTGCATGACCTGCCGGCGTGATTTCGCCAGCTTAATTTTGCCGCTCTGGCTTAGGATGCTCCCAGACCACAAATTCACTGGGGGAATTTCGCATCATGGCTCAGCATTTCGTCGTCGTCGGTGCCGGCATCGTCGGCATCTCGGCAGCACTTTACCTGCAGCGCGACGGGCATCGGGTGACGGTGATCGATGAGCGCGGGCCGGGCGAGGGGACGTCGAAAGGCAATGCCAGCGTCCTGGCGATCGAATCCTGCATTCCGGTGGCGACGCCCGGCGTTGCCTGGGATGTGCCAGGCTATCTCAAGGACCCGATGGGGCCCTTGGCGATCCGCTGGTCCTATCTGCCGAAGATCGCGCCCTGGCTGCTGCGCTTCATCGCTGCCAGCAAGCCGGAACGGGTCGAGGAGATTTCCGTCGCGCTGCGCAGCCTGCTGACCAATGCCCTGGCGGCGCACAAGCTGCTTGCCAAGGAAGCGGGCGAACCGGAAATCCTGCGCGAGACGGGCTGGCTGGCGATTTTCGAAACCGACAAGAAATTCCAGTCCTATCAATGGGACCTCGATCTGCAGAAACGCCGGGGCGTGCCGTTCCAGATCCTGCCGGTAGAGGAAATCCGCCAGTTCGAGCCCAGTCTGCAGCCGATCATCAAGCATGCCGTCTATTATCCGGAGAACGCCTATGCCGCGAACAACTACCGGCTGGTCACGCTGCTGGCGGCGGATTTCGCGCGGCGGGGCGGCACCATCGTCAAGGACAGCGTGACCGGCTTCGACATTGGGCCCAGTGGCCCGACCCATGTCGTCACCGACGGCGGCAGATATGCGGCGGACAACATCGTCATTGCCGGCGGTGCCTGGTCGAAGAGGTTGACCGGCAAGCTAGGTCATAACGTGCCGCTTGATACCGAGCGGGGCTATCACGTGACGCTGCCCCAGGCGCAGAAGATGCCGCGCATGCCGCTTTATTCCGGCGACCATTCCTTTGCCATCGCGCCGCTGGAAATCGGCCTGCGCTTGGCTGGAACCGTGGAACTGGGCGGCCTGGATGCCGCGCCGGACTATCGCCGGGCGGAGATTCTGATGAAACATGGCCGCCGGCTGTTTGGTGACATCGACGAGACCGGCCGCAGCGACTGGATGGGATTCCGTCCCTCGATGCCGGATTCCCTGCCGGTCGTTTCCCGTGGAAGGCGATGGGCCAATACCTTTTTCGCCTTCGGGCATGGCCATCTCGGCCTTACCCTAGGACCGATTTCCGGCCGGTTGATCGCCGACCTTGCGGCCGGGCGCGATCCTGGCCTAGACATGCGGCCATTCCGTATCGACCGGTTTTAAGTCGATTCGTCCGCCGGCATCCGGTTCGGTTCCCCGGTCCGGTGCCGGCGGCATCGAAACGCTAATCCTGCTGGTCGGCCCGGTCGAGGCCGGCAAGCCGGCTGAATGTCTGGAGTTAAAGGATCAAGCATGGCCAAAAAGGCAACCGCACAGCAGCCGCCGGAACCGCCCAAGGGCGAGATCCGCGTCGTCAACATGTCGGAGGCACTGGGCGAGCGTTACCTCTCTTATGCGCTCTCGACCATCATGTCCCGTTCGCTGCCGGATGTGCGCGATGGGTTGAAGCCGGTGCATCGCCGTGTCCTCTACGCGATGCGGCAATTGCGGCTCGAACCCGGCCAGGGCTACAAGAAATCCGCCCGCGTCGTCGGCGACGTGATCGGTCAGTACCATCCTCATGGCGACCAGTCGATCTATGACGCTTTGGTCCGCATGGCGCAGGATTTCGCCCAGCGCTACCCCATGGTCGATGGCCAGGGCAATTTCGGCAATATCGACGGCGATAACGCCGCCGCCATGCGATATACCGAGGCGCGCCTGACCGAGGCCGCCGCCTTGATGCTGGATGGCATCAACGAAGAGACGATCGATTTCCGCCCCACCTACGATGGCGAGACAGTCGAGCCGGTCGTGCTGCCGGCGGCCTTCCCCAATCTTCTGGCCAATGGTTCGCAGGGCATCGCCGTCGGCATGGCGACCAGCGTGCCGCCGCATAACGTGGCGGAAATCTGCGACGCCCTGCAGCACATGATCAAATCGCCCAACGCCACGCTCGAAAAGCTGGTCAGCCTGATGCCGGGCCCGGATTTCCCGACCGGCGGCATCTTGTGCGAAAGCCGCGAGACCATGGTCGAGGCCTATCGCACCGGCCGCGGCTCGTTCCGCATCCGCGCGCGCTGGCACAAGGAGGAGCTGAAGGGCGGCGCCTGGCAGATCGTCGTCACCGAGATCCCCTATCAGGTGGCGAAATCGAAGCTGATCGAGAAGGTCGCCGACCTGCTGATCACCAAGAAGCTGCCCTTCCTGGAAGACATCCGCGACGAATCCACCACCGATGTCCGCATCGTGCTGGAACCGAAGAGCCGCAATGTCGAGCCGACGCATCTGATGGAGCAGCTGTTCCGCCAGAGCGATTTCGAGACCCGCTTCGGCCTCAACATGAACGTGCTGGATGCCAGCCAGACGCCGCGCGTCATGTCTCTGCCGGAGGTGCTGCGGGCCTTCCTCGATCACCGCCGCGAGGTGCTGATCCGCCGCAGCAAGTTCCGTCTGGGTGAGATCGAGCGCCGGTTGGAAATCCTCGACGGCTATCTGATCGCCTATCTGAATATCGACGAGGTGATCCGCATCATCCGCCAGGAGGATGAGCCGAAGCCGGTCATGATGGAGAAATGGGGCCTGACCGACCTGCAGGCGGAATCGATCCTCAACATGCGCCTGAAGTCCCTGCGCAAGCTGGAAGAGGTGGAGATCCGCGGCGAGCACAAGAAGCTCAGCCAGGAGAAGAAGGAACTCAACCAGCTGCTCAAGGAAGAAGGGCAGCAATGGTCGCGGATTTCCGATGAAATCGGCGACCTGAAGAAGCTCTATGGCGCGAAGACCGAGCTCGGTCGCCGACGCACCGATTTCGGCGATGCCCCCAGCGCCGTGATCATTCCCCTGGAAGCCATGGTCGAGCGCGAGCCGGTGACGGTGATCTGCTCTGCCAAGGGGTGGATCCGGTCCATGAAGGGGCATGTCGAGGACAGCGCCGAGATCAAGTTCAAGGAAGGCGACCGGGCGAAATTCCACATCCAGTGCGAAACCACCGATAAGCTGGTGGTGTTCGGCACCAATGGGAAATTTTACACATTGGGCGTCGACAAGCTGCCGGGCGGCCGCGGCCATGGCGAGCCGATCCGGCTGATGATCGATCTCGGCAACGACCAGGATATCGTCGACCTGATGATCCACCGGCCGGGCACCAAACTGCTGGTCGCGGCCCATGACGGGCGCGGCTTCATCGTGCCCTCGGACGATATCATCGCCCAGACCCGTTCCGGCAAGCAGGTGCTGGTCCTGGGCGAGGGGGGGGAGGCATCCCTTTGCGTCCCCGTACCGGACAATGCCGATATGCTGGCGACCATCGGTGAGAACCGTAAGCTGCTGATCTTCCCGCTGAAGGACGTGCCGGAGATGAGCCGCGGCCGCGGCGTCACCTTGCAGAAATACAAGGATGGCGGAATCAGCGATGCCCGGGCCTTCAAAAAATCGGAAGGGCTGAGCTGGCGTCATGGCACGGGGCAGCGCACCGAAACCAATATCAAGGACTGGATTGGCGAGCGGGCCCAAGCCGGCCGCCTGCCGCCGAACGGTTTCCCGCGTGGAAATAAATTCTAGTTTAAAAACAATGAAATAAGGTCGATATTTCATTATCGGTCTTTAAAGTAAAAGCGGAGCTCCCTGAGGCGGCTCCGCTTTTTGCTTTTCTTTCTCCGGCTGCCTGACAGCAACTGACACAACGGTGTCAGTTGGGCTTTGGTATTCTCCTTCTGTTCTCATACGAAAAAGAGGAAGGACGGAGATGACACAGATCGTGTTGTACCAGGGGCCCGCCCGCGCAACGGTGACGATCACCACCGGTCAGGTCTTGGAAATGGTCAAATTCAAACTGGCGGGAGACGTGGCGGAGGAACATTTCCTGGCCGCTGCCGAAGCCTCCAACGGTGCGCTGATCGCCTTGCCGGGATTTCTCGGCCGGCGGCTGGTGAAGACCGGGCAGGACGAATGGCTCGATATTGCCGAATGGCGCGACGAGGCCTCGGCCCGGGCTGCCGGGCGGGTCTTTCACACCATGTCTCAGGCAGAGGTGTTCTGCTCGATGATCGATACGGCTTCGGTCGAGGTCAAACACCATCCGATCGTAACGGCCGGATAATGCCTATCTATGAGAAGGGCAGGCTGAGCGGGGAGTAACGTCATGCGGCGTGCGGATCGTCTTTTTGAAATTGTGCAATTGCTGCGGGGGCGGCGCCTGCGGACCGCCCAGGCAATCGCCGATCGTCTCGAGGTCTCGGTCCGCACGATCTATCGCGACATCGATGCGCTGATCGGTTCCGGCGTGCCGATCGAAGGGGAGCGGGGGGTGGGCTATGTCATTCGTGGCCGCTTCGATCTGCCGCCGCTGCAATTCACCGCCGAGGAGTTGCAGGCTCTGGCGCTTGGCGTGCGCTTCGTGCGCGCCTGGGCCGACCCCGATCTCATCCATGCGGCGGAAGAAGCCCTGGTGAAGATCGATGCCGTACTGCCGGAGGAGGCGCAGGGGCGGCTCTGGCGGCACGACATGTTCGTCCGCGCACGGGTGATGACGCCGGCGCACCGCCAAATGCTGGCCAGCCTGCGCCAAGCCCTCAACCAGCAGCGCAAGCTCAATCTCGTCTATTACGACGCCAAGGACGATGCCACGGCACGCTGCGTGCGCCCCTTGAGCCTGGATGCCTGGGGCCATGCCTGGACCCTGACCGGCTGGTGCGAGCTGCGGAACGATTTCCGCGATTTCCGCCTCGACCGCATCGCCAGCGTGGAGGTATCGGCCATCACCTTCCGCCCGGAACCCGGCAAGACCTTGCAGGACTTCACCCGCCGCTTGGAGCAGCAGGGTTATCTGGCGACAGCTGAAGCGAGCTGAATTTTCCTTCTCACGGCGCAAGGCCGATCAGCCGCTTCTTCATCTCCATCATGTCGAAGCCATTGATTTCGTGGGGATAGCGGCTGTCTTCAATCCATCCATGGCGGGCATAGAACCTTAGCGCGCGGATATTCTCGGAAACGACCCGCAGATGTCCGACCTCGTATCCCCGATCCGCGATCTCGCTTTCCGCGATGCGGAGCAGCTGGGCGCCGATACCGAGCTGTCGATGTGCGGCGTCTATCCAGAGGTCTTCCACCCAATCACTGCCCGTCAGCATTACGCCGACGATGGCTCCTCCACTCTCCGCGACCCACGAGCCCGGCCAGTTCTCGCCCGTATCGAAGCTGTAGTTCGCGAGCAAATGGCCGTAGCACTCCAGCACCACGCGAGAGACAAGGAGCCCGATCTCCCTGAGGTCGCCAGGTTCGGCATATCGACGAAACTTCACGTTCATCACTGCTCCGGCGTTTTCAGTTCAGCGGATCACAGCGGTCTTTCAGGTGGCAAGATCCAGCCATCGCGAATGCGGAAGGCGATGGTGTCGCCGATCCGTGGTGGAGAATCGGTGGCGATGCGCAGGAGCGGCGCATCGGCGCTTTCCGGCCGGACGAGGGTGATGTAGCTCCCGCCACGATAGATCACGTCCAGCACCCGCGCCGGCGAGACCGTACCGGGCTCTACAGGCGCGGTACCGGTCAGCAACTCCAGATCCTTGGGCCGGAAACTGGCAAAAGCCTCGCTTTCCTGCATTGTGCCGCGGAGACGGCATAGCTGCCGTTCCACTTCCGCTTCCACATGCAATTCATCGAGCGGGCGGCGCAGACGCACCGGTAGAACCATGCTGCCACCGATGAATTCAGCCACCATGCGGGTGGCCGGCTCGCGGTAAAGCGTCACCGGGGCGGCAAGCTGCTGCACCTCGCCGCCCGACATCACCAGCACGCGATCAGCCAAAGACATCGCCTCGGCGTGATCGTGGGTGACATAGATGAAGGTCGAGCCCAGCTCACGATTGAGGCGGCGGAATTCATGCTGCATGGTCTCCCGCAAATGCGCGTCGAGATTGGCCAGCGGCTCGTCAAGCAGGATCACGGGCGGTCGCATGGCGAGGCAGCGAGCCAGGGCCACGCGCTGACGCTGACCGCCGGATAGCTGCGCCGGCCGGCGCGCCGCATAAGCGCTCAGGCCGACCAGTTCCAGGGCTTCCGCCACCCGCTTGCGCCGTTCGGCGCCGGGCATGCCGCGGACCGAGAGGGCAAAGCCGACATTCTCGGCCACCGTCATATGTGGCCAGAGCGCATAGGATTGGAACACCATGCCGATATTGCGCTTCTCGGGCGGCAGATAAATGCCGCGGCCGGCAACCAGGATCTCGCCCAGTTCGATGCTGCCGTGATCCGGCCGTTCGAAGCCGGCGAGGAGTCGCAGCAAAGTGGTCTTGCCGCAGCCGGAGGGGCCGAGCAGGGCGATGAATTCGCCGCTACCCGCCACCAGATTGATATGCGACAGGGCCTGATGCTGACCGAAGCTTTTTCCAAGATCGGTGGCAATCACGCTTGCCATGGCACGACTCCTTTGGGCAGCCAGCGGCTGACGGCACTCATGACGAGCGCCAGGCCGGTAATCACGGTGATCATCAGGACGGCGAGGGCGGCGGCACCGGTGGTGTTGCCTTCGCCATGCAGCATGAAGACGACCACGCCGAGCGTTTCATGGCCGCTTGACCACAGCAAAGCCGAGACGGTGAGCTCGGTAAAGGCGATCATGAAGACCAGGATGGCGCCGGCTGCCAGTGACGGGGCGACACTCGGCATCAGGATGCGCCACATCCGCTTCAGCAATCCCGCACCGGCGATCTGTCCCGCTTCATCCAGGGCGCGGTCGAGCTGTTCGAAGGCGGCGATGGTGGGCCGCAGGGCCAGCGGCAGGGAGCGCGCCAGATAGGCGATGAGAATGATCCAGATCGTGCCGTAGAGCGAGACGTGCAGCACGGGCAGGGGCGGCAGAAAAACCAGGATGACGCCGATTGCAAGGACAATACCGGGCACGGCATAGGGGGCGTCGGCCAGCAGATCGATCAACCTGGCAAGACGCGAGCGGCGCAACGCCAGGAAATAGCCGAGCGGCAACGCGATCAGGGCACTGACCACGCCCGCCGCCGCGGCAAGCGCGAAGCTGTTGACGAAAGCGCGCTGCGTGCTGGCATCGTTCAGCAGCACGAAGCGATAATTGTCGAGGGTGGCGCTGGCGGCGGTCAGCGGAACGCCGACGGCCGGCAAAAACGACGTGACGAGAAGCGAGAGCAGGGGCATGGCTGCGCTGATGCCGAGCCACAGCCAGAGCAGCGGCAGCAAGATCAGCAGCCAGCCGCCGAGCGGAAAGGGCTGCAATTCGGCGCCGCGCTCGATCGTCGCCGGGCCGGCGGCCAGCAGTGCTTTCATGCCGAGGCCGATGGCGGCCAGCGCCACCAGCAGGAGACTGACGGCGGAGACGCTGCCGAGAACGGTCGGGCCAAAGCCGTTGAGCTGCTGATAGATCAAGGTCGTCAGCATGGGATAGCGGCCGGGAATGCCGAGCAGAGCCGGCACACCGAAATTGCCGATCGCCGAGACGAAGGCCAAGGCGGCACCGCTGAGGATGGCGGGGCGCAGCACCGGCAGGATGATCTTGCGGGTGATGTGTTTCGGCCCGGCGCCCGCCAGTCGCGCCGCTTCGATGAGATCGCGCGGCACGGCGCGCAGGCTGGCGCGCACGGTCAGGAAGACGATGGCGGCATGCTCGATTCCCATCACCAGCATGATGCCATAGCCCGAATAGAGCGGATTGGCGCTGCCGGGGGCAGGGGCGAGATGCAGCAGGTTGAGGATCAGGCTGTTGCTGCCGGTGAATTCGGTCCAGGCCATCGCCGTGATCTGCGGCGGGATCAGCAAAGGCAGCAGGAAGACGAAGACCGCCAGGCTTTTGCCCGGCAAGTCGGTGATGCCGATGACCAGCGCCATGGCGGAACCGATCACGGTGGCGAACAAGGTCGCCCCGGCCGAAGCGACGATGGTATTGCCGAGCGCCCGCTGCAGGCTGCGGCTGCTCCACACATCCTGCAGGAGTGCCAGCGGCTGGCCGGGAACGGAAGTGAAGGTTTCGGAGAAAAGGCGGAGGAGGGGCCAGAGACCGATCACCGCCACGTAAGCCAGCACCAGGCAGAGAAACAGCTGCTCGCTGCGCGGTAGAAGAAGCGGCCGCCGCCTCCCGGCAGCGGCCGTTGCCGGATCTGTCACCTGATCAGCCGCCGAAGAGATCGGCGAATTTCTTCTTTGTGGCCGCATCGTTCTTCAGCAGGGTCTCGCCATCGGCGTCAAGGATTTTCAGGCTGCCGACCGCAGGATAGCCGGCCGGCGGCGTCATGTCGCTGAAGATCGGGAAATAGCCCTGATGCACCGACAGTTCCTGCGCCGCGCGCGACAGTTGCCACTCGACGAAGGCTTTGGCGGCTTCCAGGTTCTTGGCGGTCTTCAGAATCGCAACCGGCTGCGAGACGATGCTCGCGCCCTCTTTCGGAAAGGCGAAATCCACCGGCGAGCCTTTGGCCTTGGCGTTATAGGCCATGTATTCGACGACGATGCCATAGGCCTTGTCGCCGCGCGCGACGGCATCGATCACCGTGCCGTTGCCCTTGCCCGCACTCGCACCTTCAGTGGCGAGCTTCTCGAAATAGCCCCAGCCGAAGGCCGCATCCTGCACCACGGTGCCGACATGGATGGCTGCGGCGCCGGAATAAAGCGGGCTCGGCATGATCACTGATTTGGCGGCCTCGGGCGCCAGCAGATCGTTCCAGGAGGTCGGCGCCGTCTTCACCAGGCTGGTGTTGTAGACGATGCCGGTGGTGATCATCTTGGTGCCGAAGAAGGTATGGTCGGGATCGATCAATGCCTTTGGCAGATCGGCTACAGGCGCATCCTGATAGGCATAGAGCCGCCCGTCCTTCTTCAGCTGCGTCGCGGCAACGACATCGGCGATCATGATCACATCGGCCTGCGGTGCGCCGGCGGCGAATTCCGCCTGCAGCTTGTTCATCACTTCGGTCGTTCCTGAGCGGAACAGATTGACCTTGATGTCGGGATGCGCCGCGTTGAAGGCCTTGATGACCTCTGCCATCTGGTCGCTCGGTTGCGATGTATAGACCAGCAGGTCGCTCGCCTGGGCCGAGCCGATCGCGGTGAGGCCGGAAAGCAGTGCCGCGCAGAAGGTCGCGAGGAGAATCCGCATCTTTTGATCCTTTACAAGGGACAGTAATTCGTCAGGAACGGGCGGGCGAGTGTTAGCGTGATTCTAAGTCACCTCTGTGACAGTTGCGGCCATTTTATTAGCGGCGTATTCGGCGCAGACGTGCAAAAGGCCGGTAGATATGACCGGCCTTTGCTTTGTCAGACGTTTTGCGCCGGATGTCTTCCGACGGAATGCGACAAAATCATCCTAGCGCAATTGGATACCGCCGTCGCATTGCACGATCTGGCCGGTGACGAAGCCGTTGCCGACCACGAAGGCAATGGCGTCGGCGACGTCCTCGGCCCGTCCGATCCTGCCGACCGGCGAGGTCGTGGCGAGATCGGCGAAGAGGGCAGCCTTCTGTTCCGCCGGCCAGCGGTCCCACCATGCCGTGTCGATGGCGCCCGGCGAGACGGCGTTGACCCGCAATGGCTTCAGTTCCACGGCCAGCACCGGCACCATGGCGTTCAGTGCACCGTTGATGGCGGCGAGGCCGCTGGTGCCTGGCAGATGGCCGCCGGCGGAGGCGGCAGTGACGAAGGTGATCGAGCCGCCGGAAGCCGCATGAGCCGGGCGCAGGTGCTTCAGCGCAGCCTGGGCGGCGTTGAGATGCGGCCAGAATTTTGCCTCGAAGCCCTTGCGCAGATTGGCGAGATCGAGATCGGCGATCGGTCCCGCGCCGTCACCGCCGCTCAATGTCAGGACGAGGTGGTCGAGGCCGCCAGTTTCGGCGAAAAACGTTTCCATTGCCGCGCGGCTAGTCGCGTCGACTTGGCGTGCTTGCACGTGGCCGCCGATGCTTTTGGCCGCGGCGGCGAGCTTGGCGGCGTCCCGGCCGGCGATCCAGATCTCTGCTCCGCGGCCGGCCAGCAATTGCGCGGCGGCGAGGCCGATGCCTGACGAGCCGCCGAGGATGGCGATACGGGTGCCTTTCATGTCTGTCTCCTTGTTTGAATTTCCCAGTTTGAATTCCGGCGCCGAGGTCCGGAAGATCTTTTCAATACGGTGCGGTTCGTTTTATATATACGAGGCGGTCCGTATTTATCAAGGGCAGATCACGACTTATTCTGGGCCGAATGAGGTGCGAAGGCAGGTTTTTATGGTGGAAAAGAAAGAGCGCGAGGCCGAGGGGCGCGGCGGACCGCCAGGCCGGCCGCGCAGTGCGGCAACCCATGCTGCGATCCTCGCCGCGGTGGCGGCACTGCTGGCTGAAGGGGGCTATCCCGCCGCTTCCATCGAAGCCGTGGCGGCACGGGCAGCGGTCGGCAAGCAGACCATCTATCGCTGGTGGCCTGGCCGGCCGGAACTGGTCCTCGAATATCTGATCGGTGTCGCCGCGACCTTGCCTTCACCCGATACCGGGCAGCTCGCCACCGATTTGCGGATCTATCTCGGCGCCACCTGCCACGGCTGGACTGCGGGCGGCACCGGGCCGGTGGTGGCCGCGCTGATGGCCCATGCCCAAGTCGACGCGCGTTTCGCTAGCCGCTTTTACCAGGAGCTTATCGCCGGCCGGCGCACGGCGCTCCGCACCTTGCTGTCCCGTGGGCAGGCACGGGGCGAACTCGCAGCCGACCGTAACCTCGACCTGCTGCTGGACATGATCTATGGTCCGCTCTGGTACCGGCTGCTGCTCGGCCATGCTCCGCTCGATGAGGGCTTTATCGAGCAATTGCTGACGGAGCTGGGCCTGGCGCCGTGAAATGGCGGCGAATCCGCGCCCGACTGAGCGCCCTGCTTACGAGTACTGGTGGTTAACGTTCGCGGGCGGCCCAGGAATAGTAGCTCAGCAAGGGTCGTTCCGGTTGCAGCAAACCGTTGAAAGGACGGGCGATTTTTGTGGGATCGCAGGGGGATTCTTTCGCTTGACGCTCCGGGGCCGAATCAATATATTCCGCCCGCCTTTAAGGGGGCTGGTGGTAGGCCTAAGCGGCTTAGACGCTGTCCCGACTTAAGCATTTGGATACATAGGCCGGCCCCTTAAGCCCTTGATCTCAAGGCAGAT
>DATLJB010000221.1:0-106106 GCA_035539075.1 Terriglobia bacterium | reverse complement strand
CGATTCCTCGACGATCAGGCGCGAACCGGCATTGCAGACCTCGCCCTGGTTGAAGAAGATGCCCCAGGCCGCGGCGGTCGCGGCGGCATCGAGATCCGGGCAATCGGCCATGATGATGTTCGGCGACTTGCCGCCGCATTCTAGCGAGACATGCTTCATGTTGCTCTCGCCGGAATATTTCAGGAAGTACTTGCCGACCTCGGTCGAGCCGGTGAAGGTGATACAATCAACGTCCATATGGCGGCCGAGCGCCTGGCCAGCGGTTTCACCGAAGCCCGGCACCACATTGATGACACCTTCCGGAATGCCGGCCTCAGCGGCGAGCTCAACGAGACGCAGCAGCGACAGCGGCGACTGTTCGGCCGGCTTGATCACCATCGTGTTGCCGGCGGCCAGCGCCGGGCCGATCTTCCACGAAGCCATCAGCAGCGGAAAGTTCCACGGCACCACGGCGCCGATGACGCCCAGCGGCTCGCGGCGGATAAGCGAGATCGCTTCCGGATTGGTCGGCGCCACTTCGTCATAGAGCTTGTCGATCGCTTCGGCGTACCAGCGGATGCACTGCGACACCAGCGGCACGTCGATCTTGCTGCTGTCGCCGATCGGCTTGCCCATATCGACCGTTTCCAGCAATGCCAGTTCATCGTTGTGCTTTTCGATCAGATCGGCGAAGCGCAGCAGCAGCTTCTTGCGTTCGCCGCGATGGCGCGACCAGCTGCCATTCTCGAAAGCCTTGCGGGCGGCCTTCACGGCGCGGTCGATATCTTCCTTGTCGCCAGCGGCGACCTTCGTCAGCACCTTTCCGTGGATCGGGCTGATATTATCGAAGGTCTTGCCCGAAGCGGCCGGCACGAACTGATTGTTGATGAAGCATTGGTTGCGATAGGTGAGCTTCTCGGCCTGCGATTTCCAGGCATCCAGGGACAAGGCGGCGGACATGGATCTCTCCTCGGGTTGTGCCGGCGAAACGGGCCGGCTGAGATGACCGGCAATCTACCCGCCGCGCTCAAGCTCTGCCAAGCCGTTCGCCCATGCGAAAAACTCAAGGCGCCGGATTGCAAAACGGATTTGCCTTTGCGGATACGGGCGTGAAGGTCTTGTGACACCGCTCACAGCGCCCCCGGTATTGGCCTGCTACGTTGCCAATCGCAGAACAGGCGACACCCACCGTCCCCATGCGCGTCTGTTCGGCATGATCGAGCGCCCGGCATTCATCCCTGCCGGGCGCTCTTTTCATGTTCGGGCTTGCGGCTATTCCTTGACCAGCTTCAGGATGGTGCCGTTATGGTCTTCGCTGATGAAGAGGCCGCCATCTGCGCTGGGCTTGAGATCGACGGGCGCACCTTGCGGTCCGGCCGATCCGGCCTCCCAGCCGCTCACCAATTCCTTGTATGGCATCGCGGGCAGGCCATCCGTTCCAAGCGCGAACCAGACGATGCGGTGGCCGTTCTTGCGATAGCCATGGAAACCGATGGCCAGGCCCCTGTCGAACCAGGCCATGCCGAGCGGCGCCGCATGGCCCGGCAGCAGGATCAACGGTTTATGCTCGTGGCTGCAATCCCATTTTGGATATTCGGGGCTGGCGACATTTTCGCCATAGCAATAGGGCCAACCATAGCTGTCGCCATCCTTCAGCACGTTGATCTCGTCCGGCGGCAGGTCCTCGTCATCCTTCATCGAGGGAATGAGGCTACCGATATCGTCGCGGCTGTTCTCCGCCTGCAGAATGACATTAGTGGCCGGGTTTTCAATCAGGCCGACGGAATTGCGCAGGCCGCTGGCAAAGGTCCGCAAGCCGGTCGCCTGGAATCGAAAGAAACCTCGCGCACCACGCCGCGTGGCATGATCCGCTGCGTTTCCGGGCACGGCCTGTCCGGGCTCGGCAAAGCGCCGTCAGCCGTTTCGCAATTGTCGGTTTCCGATCCGCCATCGAGCAGTAGAGTCTGGCGATCGGTGAAAAGCAGGCTGATCAACGGATGGCGACCATCGGTTGGAAGACCGCCGATCTTTGCCTTGCCGCCGATCACGTCTTCCAGGCTGCCGCGCGGCTGGGCTGGATCGAAGCGTTTCACCCCGCCAACCACGCCGATATAGACCTTGCCATCGGGACCGAGCGCGATTCCATGGGGCTGGTTGAGCTTGTCGGCTAGGATGGTACGGGTGAGGCTGCCGTCATCGTTGCGATGCAATCGGGTTACTGTGCCCCGCGCAACGCCCCAGCCAACCATGTCGACGACCAGCAGGTCGCCCTGATCGAGCACCAGCAGGCCGCGCGGGAACTTGAAACCCCGTGCATAGAGGCCGAGGCAAAATCCCGGCGCAGTCTCGACCTGCAACCGGGGTAACCCGGCGCAGCTTCCCTTGGTGTGATAGCTCTCGACACTCGCCGCCTCGGCCCTGCCGGCGGCGAGGAAGACCAGGAGGCCGGCCGCCAGGACTCCCGGCAAGCCGGCCGATCGCAACCGCCTCAAGCAGTCGCCTCCTCAAGGATCGTGGCGCGGAAACGCTGGACCCGATCGGCGATCTCGCCCCACTCGCCCGCGGCGACGGCCGCTTCCGGCACGACCCACGAACTGCCGACCGCGATGACGTTGGGGAGTGAGATATATTCCGACGCATTGCCAAGATCGATGCCGCCGGTCGGGCAGAACATGATATTCGGCAAAGGCGATCGCAGGGCCTTCAGCATCGGAATGCCTCCTGCCTGGGCGGCGGGAAAGAACTTCAGCGTATCAAGTCCCTCTTCCATCGCCATCAGCACCTCTGACGCCGTCACGGCGCCCGGCAGATAGGGCATGCCGGCATCACGCGCTGCGCGGATCAGCTTCGGCGTCAGGCCGGGGCTGACGGCAAAGCGGCAGCCCATCTTGGCAAGCCGCTGCAACTGTTCCGGTGAGGTGACGCTGCCGGCCCCGGTGATGATCTCAGGCACCTCGGCGATGATCCGCTCCATGGCCTTCCATGCACCTGGCCGGCGCAAGGTGACTTCAATCATCGTGATGCCTGCATCTACCAGGCAACGGGCCAGCGGCACCGCCACGGCCTCATCGTCGATCACGACGACCGGCACCACGCCCGTCGCCTTCAAGCTTTCCCTCAGGTCGAGATCAGCCATTGGTCACCCCGCTCTTCATTGCCTGCCGCTATCTTCCGTCGCTATCGTTACCGTCAGGCGCGCGTCCAGGCGCCGAAGGTCATCGCACCCTGCTCCGCCGCCGTCGCCAGTTCGCGCATGCCGGCGAACAATTCACGACCGATGCCATCCTGAACCGCATGACTCTGCCAGAGGTTGCGGCTGTTCAATTCCGCAGACTCCAGGCGTACGCTCAACTCGTTCCGCTCGGCATCCAGGGTGACCACGTCGCCATCCCTGAGCCGCGCCAGCATGCCGCCTTGCGTCGCCTCGGGCGTCACATGAATGGCCGCAGGTACCTTGCCGGAGGCGCCGGACATGCGTCCATCGGTGACCAGTGCCACCTTGTAGCCGAGATCCTGCAGGACGCCGAGCGACGGCGTCAGCTTGTGCAACTCCGGCATGCCATTGGCCGAAGGCCCCTGGCCGCGCAGGACGACGATCACGTCGCGATGCAGCTTGCCTTCCTTGAAAGCCGTCACCACGTCATCCTGATCCTCGAAGACGGCGGCCGGCGCGGTCACCTGGCGATGTTGCGGCTTGACGGCCGAAATCTTGATGACGGCGCGGCCAAGATTGCCGGTCAGCAGCCGGATGCCGCCTTCACGGTCAAAGGGGTCATCTGCGGGCCGCAGGATATCGGTGTTGTGCGACACTGCTGTCCCGGGCCGCCAGACCGCCGCGCCATCCTCCAGGAAGGGCTCAGCGGTATAGTGGGCCAGCCCCTGTCCCATGATCGTCTGCACGTCCTCGTGCAACAGGCCTGCCTTCAGCAACTGGCCGATGACATAGCCGATGCCGCCGGCGGCCTGGAACTGGTTCACGTCCGCGCTGCCATTGGGATAAACACGGGCGAGCAAGGGTGTCACCTGCGAAAGCTCGGCGAAATCCTGCCAATTGAGCTGAATGCCGGCGGCGCGCGCGCAAGCGATCAGATGGATCGTATGATTGGTCGAGCCCCCGGTCGCCATCAACCCGACGATGGCATTGACGAAGGAACGCTCGTCGATGACCTCGGCAATCGGTCGCGGCGTCTTGCCGCCGACGCCGATTTCCACTGCATGGCGGGCGGCGGCCTTGGTCAGCGCTTGCCGCAGGGGCTCACCAGGGTTGACGAAGGCCGTTCCCGGCATATGCAGGCCCATGATCTCCATCAGCATCTGATTGCTGTTGGCGGTGCCGTAGAAGGTGCAGGTGCCGGGCGCATGATAGGAGGCCATTTCAGCCTGCAGCAATTCATCCCGCGACGCCTTGCCCTCGGCATAGAGCTGGCGGACCCGGCTCTTCTCCGCATTGGAAATCCCGGTGGGCATTGGCCCCGCCGGCACGAAGATGGTCGGCAAGTGTCCGAAGCTGAGCGCCCCCATCAGCAGGCCCGGCACGATCTTGTCGCAGACGCCAAGACAAAGGACCGCATCGAACATGTCGTGGCTGAGCGCAACGGCTGTCGACATCGCAATGACATCGCGGCTGAACAGCGACAATTCCATGCCGGGCTGGCCCTGGGTAACGCCGTCGCACATTGCGGGCACGCCACCCGCCACCTGGGCGACGGCGCCGATTTCCTCGACCGCCGCCTTGATCAGTTCGGGATAATCGCGGAACGGCTGATGCGCGGAGAGCATGTCGTTATAGGCGGTGACGATACCGATATTGATGATGCTTTCGGCACTTAGTTTATGCTTGTCGTCGGCCGCGCAAGCCGCCACGCCATGGGCGAAATTGCCGCAGGAAAGACCGCGGCGGCGCTTGCCCTGTTGGGCGCGGGCGACTTTATCGAGATAGGCCTTCCGGCTCTCCCTGCTGCGATCGATGATGCGTTGGGTGACGTCGCGAAGGGTGGGATGCATATTCGGCCTCATCAATCTGTATAGTGGATCTCCACCGGCACGCGCGCCTGACGCAGGACGGCAGCGATCGGCAGTTCGAGGGGTGACGCCGTTTTAGCGCGGTCGACGACCTGCAATTTGTCGGCGCCCCGTATCGCCAGCAGCAGCAGGCGCGTGTTCAGCAACACCGGCAACGTCAGCGAGATACGAGGCTGGCCATTGATCGGCGCATCGCTGGCGACACAGCTTTCCTTGCCGTCGAGCGCCAGGCCCTCGGCCAGCGCCTTCATACCGGGAAACAGCGAGGCGAAATGGCCATCCCCGCCCATTCCGAGCATGACGGCATCGAAAGGCAACGGCAGCCGGCGGAGACGGTCCGCAACCGCTTCCACCGCCGCGCTGGGCATTGCAGTCGCGGCATGCAGGCCAACCAACTGCATTGCCTGCGCTTTTCCGGCCAACAGGCGCTGCCGCAGCAGGTGCTCGTTGCTTGCCGGATCCGAGGTCGGCACCCAGCGCTCATCCGTCAGCGTCACGGTGACGCGCGGCCAGTCGATCTCGCTGGCGGCCAGCCGGTCAAAAACCGGTCCGGGCGTCGAGCCGCCGGGAACGGCAAAGCTCGCCTTTCCGCGGGTTTCCAGGCCGGTGCGGATTTCGCCGGCCAGTCGCTCCGCAATGACCGTAGCGAAAGCCCCGGCATCGGCGTGATGATGCAGCGTAATTGTTGCGCCAGTCATATCAGCGCTCTTCATTGGTTGGGCGGCAGAAGGGGCTGCCGGCCGGTTCAGTCTTCGCCCGCTCAGTCTTCTTCATGCCAGGTTCGGCCATCACGCTCGATCAGGGCGATCGCGGCGGACGGGCCCCAGGCGCCGGCGGTGTAGTGCTTCACGGGCGTCCCCTGCTGCTGCCAGCTGCGAAGGATCGTATCGGTCCACCGCCAGGCGGCCTCCAATTCATCGACGCGCATGAACAAGGTCGGCCGGCCGCGGATCACATCCAGCAGCAGACGCTCATAGGCGTCGGGAATGACGCTGCCGAATTCATCGGCAAAGCTCAGGTTGAGCGCCGTCTGGCTGAGCTTCAGCTCGCCCGGGCCGGGCCGCTTATTCAGCATCTGAAAGCGGATGCCTTCATTCGGCTGGATGCGCATGACCAGCCGATTGGGCGGGAATGGCCCGGCGCTCTCCGGATAGATGAAATGCGGCGGCTGGCGGAACTGTACGACGATTTCCGAGCAGCGCTGCGGCAGCCGCTTGCCGGTGCGCAGATAGAAGGGCACGCCGGCCCAGCGCCAATTATCGACATGCGCCTTGATGGCGACATAGGTCTCGGTGTCGCTGCTGCCGCGTGAATCCTGTTCGTCGAGATAGCCCGGCACCGGCTTCCCGTCGATGGCTCCGGCGCGATATTGGCCGCGCACCGTCAACTGCGCCACGTCACTGCTGCCAATCGGCACGAGGGATTTCAGCACCTTCACCTTTTCATCACGGATGGCATTGGCCTCCAGCGAGATCGGCGGCTCCATCGCGGTCAGGCAAAGCAACTGCAGCAGGTGGTTCTGCACCATGTCACGTAGCGCACCGGCGCCGTCATAATAGCTCCAGCGGCCGGAGACGCCGACGCTCTCCGCCACCGTAATCTGAACATGGTCGATATGCGTCCGGTTCCACAGCGGCTCGAACAGTGAATTGGCGAAGCGCAGCACCATGAGGTTCTGCACCGTTTCCTTGCCGAGATAATGATCGATCCGATAGAGCTGATGTTCGGAAACCACCGCGCCCACCTCGGCATTGATCTCATGCGAAGAGGCGAGATCGTGACCCAGCGGCTTTTCCAGAACGAGGCGTGTCACCGGCGTGACCAGGCCGGCATCTTGCAGGCAGCGGGTAATCGGACCGAACAGATCCGGGGCCGTGGCAAGGTAGAAGACGCGCGGCACATCTTCACGTCCGGACAGCAGATCCTTCAGCGCCTGATAATCGGCCGCGGTCGTGGCATCCATGCCCACGTAATTGAGCCGCTTCGCGAAGCGTTCCCATGTCGCCGGATCAAAGGCTTTGGCCGGCAGAAAATCATGACAGGCCTGCTCAACGAGCTGGCGGTAAGCGTCCCCGTCCATGCCGCCCCGGGAAGCACCGATGATGCGCCCGTCAAGCGGCAGACGATTTTCGCGGTCTAGCTGGAACAGCGCCGGCAGGAGCTTGCGTTTGGCGAGATCTCCTCGTCCACCAAACACAACAATATCAAATGGTTGGCTGATTAATGTTGGTCGCAGCATCGGATGACGCACCTTCGGCAGGATGGGGCCCGCTGGAACCGGGCGAGGTAATGGTTAAACCTACTCCATCCGGTCCGACTCGGGGATAAAAACCAGGGTTAACTTGAACGATCCTGTGCCACTTGTCAGCGTTTTTGTTAGCGGTAACTCTCGCGTAGCGCAGCCTGCAGGGGATGCCTGCGGCGGCCGCGGGAGGCCGCTGGCGCTGCCGGCTGGCGGTGCGGGATTGACCCCGGCCGCCGAGAGAGGGACAAGCAGAGCTAACGCGAAACGCTGGGAGGCGCCACATGAACGACATCGCTCTCGATCTGCCGGCCCTCCGCCTCAATGAGCGGCAGGGCCAGCTCCTGGAAATGCTGCGTCGCGAAGGCATCTGCAGCATCAGCGGTCTTGCGGACGCGCTGCAGGTGTCGACCGAGACTCTGCGCCGCGACATCAGGTTGTTGGCGGCCAAGGGATTGGTCGTCAAAAGCCACGGCAATGTGCATTGGCCGGATCGCCGCGACGATCAGCCGCTGCAGCGCCGCCTTTCTGCCAATATGGCGGCGAAACGGCTGATTGCCGCCACCGCTGCGCGCGAAATCAGTGACGGCGAATCCCTGCTGATCGATACCGGCAGTACGAATATCTATGTGGCGGAGGCGCTGCGGGGGCATCGCGACCTCACCGCCATCACCAATTCCGCCCCCATCGCCCAGCAATTGACCCAAAGCAGCGGCAACCGCGTCTTCCTCGCCGGCGGCGAGATGCGCGCCGATGATAATGCCAGCTTCGGCCCGGTCACCCTCGCCTTCATCGAACAGTTCAATGCGCGAACGGCGATCATTTCGGCGGCCGCGCTCAGCGCGGATGGCGGGCTGATGGATAATCACCTGTGCGAAGCGGAGGTCTGTCGCGCCCTTATCGCTCACGCTGAGCGGGTCATCGTCGTCAGCGATCATACAAAATTCACCGCAAGAGCACTGATCACCGCCTGTCCGTTTTCCGATATCGACCTGCTGGTGACAGATGCGGAACCGCCGGAAACCGTTGCGCGCGAGCTGGAAGCAGCGGACGTCCAGATTTTGATCGCGAAATAGCGCTCCCCGACTTCCGCGGAATAATTGCCCGATCCAAAAACCAACACGAACCGGTCAAATAGTGTTGTTTTGTGGTTGCCACTTTTCCAGACCAATGGCAAGTTGCTCGGGTCGAGGGGAGTGCAAATGACGACGGCAGTGGAACGGGCAAAGTCCCTGAAGTTCTGGTCGGGCGCGGTGACGCCGCAGCAGATCAAGGGCGGCATCACCAACGCCAATTTCCGCGTTGATTGCGGCGGTCAGCGTTATTTCGTCCGCATCGGCGACGATATTCCGGTCCATGGCGTGATGCGTTTCAACGAGCTCGCGGCCAGCCATGCCGCCGCGCGCTGTGGTCTTTCGCCCCAGGTCCGGCATGCCGAGCCCGGCGCGCTGGTCTTCGATTTCGTCGATGCCCGCACATTCGCCGCCGAAGATGTGCGACAGCGCGACAACCTCGGCCGCATCCTGGATCTCATCCGCCGGTGCCACCGCGATATGCCGCGCGAAATTCGCGGCCCGGCGTTGATCTTCTGGGTATTCCACGTGCTGCGTGATTACGCCCACAGTCTCAAGGACGCGGCGAGCCGCCACCTTTCCGCCCTCACCCGTCTGATGCAGATCGCCGAGGAGCTGGAGCAGATGGTCGGGCCGGTGGACATCGTCTATGGCCATAACGATCTGCTGCCCTCCAACCTGCTCGATGACGGCAAGCGGCTTTGGTTGATCGATTGGGACTATGCCGGCTTCAATTCGCCGCTCTTCGATCTTGCCAACCTCTGCTCCAACAATGAGGTGGAACTCGAGAGCGAGATATGGCTGCTGGAGGCCTATTATGAGCGCCGGGCCGATGATGATCTGCTACGCCGCTATGGCGCGATGAAATGCGCCTCGCTGCTGCGGGAAACGCTCTGGAGCATGATCTCCGAGATCCATTCGACGCTCGATTTCGACTACGCCGCCTATACTGCGGAAAACTCGGCGCGTTTCGAACGCGCTTATGCCGACTTATCCCATCGCTGAGGTTTTGACATGTCAGATTTCCCGAGCCAGGCCCGCGCCGTCATCATTGGCGGCGGCATCATCGGCTGCTCCACCGCTTATCATCTGGCGAAGCTCGGCTGGAAGGACACGATCATCGTCGAGCGCCACAAGCTGACCAGCGGTTCGACCTGGCATGCCGCAGGCCTTGTCGGTCAGCTGCGGACCTCCGCCAATATCACGCAGCTGCTGAAGAACTCGGTCGAGCTCTATAACCGGCTCGAGCAGGAGACGGGGCTTGCCACCGGATGGAAGATGAATGGCGGCCTGCGCCTCGCCTGCAACCAGGAACGCCTCACCGAGATCAAGCGCCAGGCGACGACGGCGCATTCCTTCGGCCTGGAAATGGAAATCCTCACGCCTCAAGAAGCGCAGAAGCTGTGGCCGGTGATGGATATCTCCGATGTGGTGGGCGCCGCTTTCCTGCCCACGGATGGCCAGGCCAATCCCGCCGACATCGCCCAGTCGCTCGCCAAGGGCGCACGGCAGAACGGCGTGAAGATCTACGAGGAAACCGCGGTGACCGGCATCATCGTCGAAAAGGGCCACGCCGTTGGTGTGGTCACCGACAAGGGCACTATCCGCTGCGATGTCGTCATCAATTGCGCCGGCCAGTGGGCGCGCGAGATCGGCCAGTTGGCCGGGGTCAATGTCCCGCTCACCTCGGTGCAGCATCAATATGTCGTCACGGAGCCGATGGCCGGCGTGCCGAAGAACCTCCCTACCCTGCGCGATCCCGACCGTCTGATCTATTTCAAGGAAGAGGTCGGCGGTCTCGTCATGGGCGGCTACGAACACAATCCGAAACCCTGGAAGCCCAACGGGGAGCGTGGCGGCTTGCCGGAGAATTTCGCCTTCCAGCTCCTGGAAAATGACTGGGATCATTTCGAGCCGCTGATGGAACAGGCCATGGCACGTGTGCCGGGCCTGCAGAATGCCGGTATCAAGCAGATGATCAATGGACCGGAAAGCTTCACGCCGGACGGCAATTTCATTCTCGGCGAAGCGCCGGAGGTGAAAAACTTCTTCGTCGGCGCCGGCTTCAATGCTTTCGGCATTGCCTCGGGTGGCGGCGCCGGCCGGGCGCTCGCCGAATGGGTTGCCGCGGGCGAGCCGCCGATGGATCTCTGGCCGGTCGATATCCGCCGTTTCGGCTCCGTCCACCGTGACAAGAACTGGGTGCTGACGCGCACGCTCGAGGCCTATGCGCATCACTATTCCATGGCCTGGCCGCATGAAGAGCTGGAAAGCGGCCGACCCGTTCGCACCTCGCCGCTCTATCAGCGGCTGAAGGACCAGGGGGCCGTCTTCGGCTGGAAGCTTGGCTGGGAACGCCCGAACTGGTTCGCGCCGAAAGGCACAGCGGTCAAGGACATCTACACTTACGGCCGCCAGAACTGGTTCGACCAAGTCGGTCTGGAGCACAAGGCGGCGCGTGAGCGTGTGGTGCTGATCGACCAGACCTCATTCGCCAAGTTCCTGATGGTCGGCAAGGATGCTGAGGCGGCGCTGAGATGGATCTGCGCCAATGACGTCGCCAAGCAGCCGGGCAGCATCATCTATACCCAGATGCTGAACAGCCGGGGTGGCATCGAATGCGACCTCACCGTCACGCGTCTTGCTGAGGATGCCTATTACATCGTCACCGGCACCGGCTTTGCGACGCATGATTTCAACTGGATCAGCCGGCACATCCCGGCAGACCTCGATGCCCGCCTGGTCGATGTCACCTCGGCCTATGGCGTCCTCTCTTTGATGGGGCCGAAGGCGCGCGACGTCCTTGAGACGGTGACGGTCGACAATGTATCCAACGCCGCCTTCCCTTTTGGCCAGATGCGCGAATTGCAGATAGCCGGGGCGCCGGTACGGGCCTTGCGGGTCACCTATGTCGGCGAACTTGGCTGGGAGCTGCATGTGCCGGTCGAGGCGCTGGGAGCCGTCTATGACGCGCTGATGCAGGCAGGCAAGGCACATGGCATTGCCAATGCCGGATATCGCGCGATCGAAAGCCTGCGCCTGGAGAAATTCTATCGCGCATGGTCGAGCGATATCTCGCCTGACCATTCGCCCCTGGAAGCCGGCATGGGCTGGGCCGTCAAGCTGAAGAAGGGCGTTCCCTTCCTCGGGCGCGATGCTTTGATAGCGCAGTCTGCCAAGAAACTGCCGAAGCTCCTCGCCTGCTTCACGGTCGATGATCCCTCGATCGTGCTGCTTGGCCGCGAAACGATCTTCCGTAACGGCAAGCAGGTCGGGTGGCTGGCCTCGGGCGGCTTCGGCTATACGCTGAACACCAATATTGGTATCGGCTATGTACGCAATCCCGGCGAAGGCATCACCGCCGACGAGGTGCTGACCGGCGATTATGAATTGGAAATTGCCTGCAAGCGCTATCCGGCCAAAGTCAGCCTGCAACCGCTCTATGATGCGAAAAATGCGCGCATTAAAAGCTAGAAATTTCAGTAAAAAACATCCAAAAAGTCAAATGAGACACAATTGGGTGTGTGTTTTTTCATAAAGATCTATGAAAAAGACAATGAAATCAGTATGTTAATGTGTTGTTTATACTTTTAGCTTAGGTATGATCCACGCTCTGGCTTCAGAGCAACTGCCGATTGCGCAAAATGCTGGATTGAATCGGCCAAGATGAAGGCGCCAGGGGTGCATGCATCTCGGTCGAAGCACCCGCGGATCAGCGCAATCGGGCAGTCGTCATAACGGTGGATGATGACGATGTGGATCATAAGCCTGATGGCAATGCCGTCGACGACGATCAGCGGATCGTTGTCTGCAGCGCTTTTCGGCATTGTGGACGCTCATGGCCGCTAGCCGTACCATGACGAGCTTGGTGGCTGGTTTGAAGCTGCTGCGTCGCGATGGCAGGGGTATGGCTGCCGTCGAATTCGGCTTGCTCGCCCCCCTCTTCATCGTCTTGCTTTGCGGCATCCTGGAAAACGGCTTGATTCTTTTCAGCCAGACCGTCCTCGATAATGCCACAAGGGACGCATCGCGTCTGATCCTCCTCGGCAATACGACGTCTGATTCCTTCTCGACAGCCTTGTGCAACGGCGTCAATGGAATCATCCCGTGCTCGAAGATCAAATTCCGGGTTCAGTCAGGTACAAGCTTTTCGGGCCTGAGTTCAGCCGTGCAGACCGACGCCAACGGGGA
Organism: Terriglobia bacterium; assembly: GCA_035539075.1. GTDB lineage: Bacteria > Pseudomonadota > Alphaproteobacteria > Dongiales > Dongiaceae > Dongia_B. The sequence continues at coordinate 93,599 of DATLJB010000221.1, read as the reverse complement.
CATGCTCAACACGCAATTTTCTCCCGGCACGTTCAGCCAGGATGTCCTGATCCAGGTCTCTTATAATCGGCCATTCCTTGTGCCGCTTTACGGCATGTTCTCGGGAGTAAACAGCGAGCTTCTCGTCTCGACGATCGCCATGAAGAGCGAGCCCTACTGATGCGCATAGCTCAGCTCTTAGGCTTCCTCGGCAGATTGAACAAAGACCGCAGCGGCGCCGTCGCCGTCGAATTCGCAATCATTGCGCCTGCGATGCTGGTGATGTATTTCGGCACCTTCGAGGCGAGCCGCCTTGTCAGAGCCTATATGACAACGAACAAGGCCGCGCAGGTCGTTGCCAATCTCGTGGCAGCCGAGGGTTCTGACGGCCTGACAACTGCGGAAAGCGCGGATTTCTGCACCGCCGGGAAGCTGGCTATGTCGCCCTTCCCCGGCTCCGCCTTTAAAGCCACCATCGCCAGCGCTACAAAGAATTTGGCCAGCGGCACGATCGCTTTTGACTGGCAGGATACTAGCTGCGGCGGCGGCGCCGGCAGTTTCCTAGATGCGACTATCGCGTCGAACGGCCTGCTCAGCAATAACGGCGATACGGTCATCATGGTCAAGGTCACGTATAGTTACAGCGGGCCGATCCACTTCGTTTTGCCTGCCACTTTTACCATCAGCCAGTCTGCCTATCAGCGGCCGCGTTCTGGCAGTACGATCCCTCACTCTTAGGATGCCGATATGTTTCACACGCGAAATCGATTGGCACAGTTACTGAAGCGCGCTGCGCGCAAGCGCTTTATGCGAGACAGGCGAGGCGCCGTCAGCGTCATGTTCGCCGTTTCCTTGGTTGCGCTCGTGCCGGCAATTGGGGTCGCCGTCGACTTCGCGCGCATCGTCCAGTTCAAATCGGCGTTGCAGAATGCGGTTGATAATGCAGCACTCGCCGGCGCCAGTGCTTATATCGATACGACTTATCAAACCGCTGCTTTGCAAACGGCGAAAACCTATCTGACGCAATCCCTCGCCGGTTTGCCGGCTAATCACGGCGTGACGATCTCTGATCCGGTCGGGACCGTCCTGACATCTAACGGTTCCATAACCGGCTTCACCGTGCAAATCAGCGCAACCAGCAGCATCGACACGACATTCATGTCCGCCGTCATGAACACCATGGCTGTCTCGGTCTCGGCGACGGCGGAAAATCCGATTCTGATCCTCACGATCAGTCAGCCGCATGTCACGTCAGATGCCGGCGATAAGAACGTCATCTATGCCTACCCCATTCCGCTTGACGGTAGCCTGCCTAAGGCCCCCGCCTTGAAGCTCATCGCCGACAATACAAGCACGAGTAACCCGTCGACAGTGCAGGTGAAGCTAGTCGCCAGTCAGAATCTTGGCCTCGCGCTGCAGAACACCACCGGGGGCAATACCTACAACTCGCGCCACCAGCTCGTCGGCTATGGAAACAACAGCTATGCGGCGCCCTTCAAGTCGGTGAACACCTTCTATTCGCAGTCGACCAAGGTGAGCACCAATACGACGCAAACGGATTCGACGAGCCAAGGCAAATACGCGGCGAATACCAAGAATTGTTCGCTGATCTCGAAGGATCTCGGAACTGGCGAGACAGCCGCGAACTCTTCGCCCGCGGCACCGGCAACAGGCAGTTGTTTCAGTACGACGCCCGGTCAATATACGCAAAATATGAAGCTCGATTGCACCAAGAATAGCGGCAAGACCATCCGCTACTATTGGAACGACATGGGCGGACCAACTTCAGACGACAAAGACTATAACGACATGGCCTTCAACGTGACCTGTCCAGATAATCCCAGTACGACGCGAGGGGTGGCGCTGATCCAATGAGGATCTTCTCGCATTTCTGCGGAAAACCATGGTTGACCACGCTTCGGTTCACAGTTTGTCAACCCTTTATGCCTGATAATCTGCTTCTAGTTAGGCAAACACACGCAAGTGTGAGTTAGATTGTAAATATTACTGATAGGTTTTGTTGTATTTCTTATCCATTTTCGAATATTCGTAAGCGAAACAACCACTTGAGAGCAGATTTTTACTTGTATGTGGCTACCTATTACTGTATTCATATGATGACACCTCGGCTATTGCGAGGCCGTCGCAATAAGTCTTCGAAATGAAACGGTTGGCCTGCTAGGCCCTGGTCAGGAGAACAGAGATGATGAAGTTGATCCGTAAACTGCGCCGCGACGAATCTGGTGTGACGGCGATTGAATATGGCCTGATCGCCGCCTTGATCGCGGTAGTCTTGATCACCGCCCTCACCACCCTGGGCACTTCGCTGTCGGCTGAATTCGGCAAGGTTGCCTCCGCCGTCTCAGGCGCCGCAGGGAGCTAAAAAGAGCGATTTGCGTTCCAGCGCCGCTCAGATGACCTTCATCTCGAGCGGCGCTTGCGTTTCATGCGGCTGCAATTGAACTGCACCAACACCCTCGCTGGGATGACGCGATTAACCGCCTTTCGCGGATCTCAGTCAGCGCAGCGGCAGCCGAAACACCGGGTTTGAGTCGTGGAGCCGTTCCTTCTGGCCAGCCTGGCCGCCTTGTTGCTGATCGCGGCTGTTAGCGACTATCGCCGATATACGATTCCCAACTGGATCAGCCTCGCCATCCTGGCCCTGTTTGCACTCCACACAGCCGTCACCGCTCCGCCCTTTCGTCTTTTTGCTTTGGATCTTTTGGGCACGGCACTCATCTTCGCCGGCGGGTTCGTCCTTTTTGTCAGAGGCATGTTTGGCGGCGGCGATCTGAAGCTTCTTTCCAGCGTCGCCGTTTGGGTCGGCTTCGTCAGCCTGCCACGCTTTCTATTGGTGACAGCGCTTGCCGGCGGTCTCCTCGCTCTATTGATCCTCGTCATCCGCTGGCTCAGAAGTTCCGATGGCCGCATCCATGACCAGCGCGTTCCCTACGGCATCGCGATTGCCGCTGCCGGGCTCGACTATTGCCTCAGTCACGCCAGCCTGACGCTTGGGTAAACAAGCCTGCCGGCGCGTCAAGTCGAGGAACCTGACGAGCGCTTCTCTCTACATAGGATTCTATTGAAATCGTTCCTGTAATTCTTTGACGGGGAACGCGATTTACTAATCGTTCACTATATCGCCCTACGGTTAATTCTGGACGTTAATTCGGACCGAGAACGCTTTTGGCTAAAGCGAAAGCCCGGTCCATCCTTGGGGACTCCGCGACATATGCGACCTGTCGTTCTGGTTTTTGTCTTCTTCGCGGCAATCATGGCCCTTGTCACCGCTTATCTGGTGAAGGTGTGGCTGGACGCGCAGACGCCAATCGTCGTCCAGCAGCAACAGCCGCCGGCTGAACCGGCAGGCATGGTCAAAGTGCTCGTTGCCGCCCGCCCTATTGCCACCGGAACCAAACTGACGCGCGACGACTTTAAATGGGCATCGTGGCCGAAGGCGGCTGTTCAGGACCGCTTCATCGATACGTCTAAAATCAGCGAAGCCGCTTTGGACGCGCAGCAGGCGCCGCCTGAGGGCGCTACGATTCCTGTCGTCAATTCATCCGGCGATGTAGGAGAAGCCGCCGCTGGGACGGTCCTCATTGGCTCCGTCGCACGTCGACGGATCATGCCGGATGAGCCCATCGGCCTGGAGGCTCTTATACAGCCAGGAAGCCGCAGTATCGCCTCGGCCGTTCTCGCGCCAGGCATGCGCGCCTTCAGTATTCCCATTCAGGCGGAATCCGCCTCCGCTGGCTTCATCGGCCCGGGCGACCGCGTCGACGTCCTCCTGGCGCAGAACCTGAAAGCCAGCATCGCCGACAAGACCAAGGACGCACCTAGTGCAACTGCCGCCGACGGCATTGCTGCCTGGGCGACTGAAACTGTTCTCTTTGATGCCAAGGTCATCGCCATTGACCAACAGCTATCGCATGACGCGAAGGATGGGCCCGCCGCGCTGGGCAAGGTCCTTACGCTCGAGGTCACGCCCCGCGATGCTGAGCGCCTGTTTGCCGCGCAACAGTTGGGAGCCTTCAGCGTCACCCTGCGCAGCCTGCTAAGTGATCGCAGCGATTCAGCCAAGGTCAGGGACGTGGACAACCCGAGTTTCCATCCGTTCACGCCGGATACCGAAGCCAGCCGTGCATTGGATACGTTGGTGCATCCCATGAGCAATGACACGGCACCGCCAAGCGGACCGGCGGTGGCCGCGCGGACGGTTATCCGCTTCAACCGCGGTGGTGTTCTCTCACAGCAGAGCTTTTGATCGTGCAGATATTCCGGCATTTCATCGTCGCAACGGCTCTTTTCCTGCTGCTTTCAGCAACGCAGTTCGCAGGCGCGCAGCAGGTCCCCTTAGGAGAGCCCTCGCCGGCCGGCAAGGCCGCGGATCAGCAACCGCTTGCGCCGACACCGGCCCCAACCTCGCCCGTGGTTGCGGCGCCCCTGATCCAGACTGCGCCGGTCAGCAAGTCTCCAGCAACATCGGCCTCGCCCGCCTCAGCGGAGCAGTTGGCGCAGCAATCGGCACCCACCCCGGCGGCATCACTGCCAGCGGCCTCAATGGCCGCCGCGCAAGTTCCGCAGGCCATGCCGACAGCAGACAACGCAGCGCCGCTTCCTCCCGCGGCGATACCCGCGGCGCCGAAGACCATCCAGATTCCCGTGCCTGTGCTGCCGAACGCTCCGCTGGCCGCGAACTCCAATATGGTATTGCCGCTCAATAAGACCGAGGGAATTGAACTCGACCGGGATATCCGTGACGTGATCATCGGCAATCCTGATATCGCCGATATCGTCGTCCGCTCGCAAAAGCAGATCTTTCTGATTGGCAAGAAGACCGGCGATACCAATATTTTCTTCACCGATGCCGATGGCAATCTGGTCCGCAAGATCGATCTCGTTGTCCAACCGGATGTCGACGGCATTCAAAGCAATATCGGCGAAATACTGCCCGGCGAGCATATCGTGGTTAAAGGCATGGGTGATTCCGTCGTGCTTTCGGGCACGGCGAGCTCCGACGGCGTCGCCGCCAAGGCTCATGACATCGCTCGGCGCTTCGTCGCCGGCGACAATAACGTCATCAGCATGCTGCGCATCAGCAACGAGCAACAGGTCCTGCTGCGCGTCCGGGTCGCCGAGGCAAAGAAGACCGTCCTCAAGGAGCTTGGCGTCGACAATCTGCTAAGCCCGCAAACCCTTGGCCCGCTGACGATCCAGGCAGCGACATCGGCGCTGGGCCTGGGAACGGATATCGCCGGCACACTTGGCATTTCGAGCGGCGGCTCCTCCTCGACAATCAGATTGCTGGAGCAGCAGGGCTATATCCGCACATTGGCTGAACCAAATCTTCTGGCAGTGTCGGGAGAAGTCGCAAGCATGTTGGCCGGCGGCGAATACCCCATACCGATCGCGCAGCAGAACGGCACGATCTCAGTCGATTACAAGCCGTTCGGTGTCATCCTCTCTTTCTTGCCGGTGGTCCTCGATAGCGGGCGGATCAGCTTACGCATCAGTACCGAGGTAAGCGCGATTTCAGACCTGAACACCGTTTCTGCCGCAGGTTTCACGTTCAAGAGCTTCGTGACGCGGCGCGCCAATAGCGTGGTTGAATTGCCGAGCGGCGGCGAGCTGATGATTGCGGGCCTGCTGCAGAACGATATCACCAGCGGCTTGAATGGCGTGCCGGGGCTCATGAACCTGCCGATCCTCGGCTCACTCTTCCGCTCAACCTCGTTCCAGCGAAACGAGACAGAGCTTGTGGTGCTGGTCACCGCAGTTTTGGCAAAACCCGCCGATCCCCGGCAATTTGCCTTGCCGACGGATGGATTCGTCCCAGGCTCCGACGTTGACCGCTATTTCCTCGGGCATCTGCAGGACATGTACCTGAAAAAGCCTGCGCAGGGTCCCAACGCGCCGCAATCGATCCAGGGCCCTCTCGGTTATATCGTTCAATAGGTGGCCGGCATGAAGACAAGAATTCTCCTCGGTTTATTCGTCCTGATGCTTGCCGGCTGCGAGAAGCCGCAAAATTTCGCGAATTACGACCCGCACGCTGCATTTCCGACAACCGCGACCAAGAAGACGGCCCATCTTGACTTGGCCCCTCTCGTTCAGGGCCACGCAGTCGCTGCCGACAATACGCGGATTGACGATTTCATCGATGCCTATCACCGCCAAGGTGAAGCGCCAATCGCGATCACGATTACCGCGCCGAGCCTGTCGGATATAGAAGGTCGGAAAATGGCCAGCGATACCGCTGTTCTGTTGCAGAAGCGCGGCGTCGCGGCTCGTGACATCAAGCTCTTTATCAATGAATCTCCGCTTCGCGTCGGGCCGCAATTGGCCTTCCCGATCTATGTCGTCACTGGACGGGATTGCGGCCATTGGCAAAATCCGGTCGACCACGACCCGCAGGCACAGAACACCGATAATTTTGGCTGTTCCATGCAGCAGAACATTGACGTCATGGCCGCCAACCCGCGCGACCTGTTGATGCCGAGCCCATCCACGGGCCGTGATGGCGTCCGTTCATGGACAATCGTCGAAAATTATCAGATGGGAAAAGCAATTCCCGGCTCCGACGATATCCGTGCCGGTGTGATCACCTCAATCGGTACCCAGGCACAGTAGGCGACGTGAGGAAACCGTGCTTCATCGTCTGAAGATCGATGCTTTTACTCTGACGCATGAGACTGCGGAAGCAGCGCTCGCCTTGCACAATTTGCCGAAATTCGCCCGCTGCCCGGTTCAGCATCAGCCGGGCGGACTGCAGGCCGCCGTCCAGCACTATATGCACCAGCCCTCCGCTGACGTCATTATCGTCGAAGACGACGGCGATGTCGGGCAACTCCACAGCCGATTGGAGCAGCTTGCGGAGGTTGTTGAGCCAGGCAGAAAGCTGATTGTCATCGGTGCCGTCAATGATATCGGTTTCTACCGCAAGATCGTTTCGCTCGGTGTCTCGGACTACCTGCTCAGCCCGGCGACGATCGATGAGATATCGGCCTCCATCGATCGGGCGACCCACGATCCACAAAGACCCACGCATGGACGTCTACTGACATTCATGGGCGCGCGTGGCGGCGTCGGGAGCAGCACGGTCGCGCAAAACGTGTCCTGGCTGCTCGCCAAGGAATTCAACCAGCGTGTCATCCTTGTCGACCTTGACCTTACCTTCGGTACCAGTGCCCTCGCCTTCAACGAGGAACCCAGGCAACCGATCTCCGATGCTCTTTCAGACCCCCAGCGCCTCGATCAGGTTCTCCTGAAGCGCTTCATGGTCGGTGACGACGACAGGCTGCAGATCCTGTCGACCAACGGCACCTTGCGCAGCAATATCATGCCGAGCAATGCCGCTGTTGAAAAATTGGTAGATCTGTCGCGGCAGATGGCTGACGTCGTCGTCGTGGACATGCCCCATATCTGGAATCAATGGATCGAAGACTTCTCTCTGCTTGCCGACGAGTTCATCGTCGTCGCGTCGCTGGATCTCCCAAATCTGCGCGATGCGAAAAGCATTCTGGATTTCCTCAAGACAAAGCGCGGTGAGAACCGCGATCCCAGGCTGGTGATCAACAAGGCGGATATGACGAAGCGCAGCCGCCTGACCATGCAGGATGCGGTCCGCGCCCTGCCGATCAAGCCGCTTGTGACGGTGGGTTTCGACCCGCTGGCTTTCGCCGAAGCGATCAACGACGGAAAGGTCCTGGCCGAGAGATCGAAAGCGCACCGGGCAACTGCGGCACTTCGGCAGCTCACATTGGAAGTCGGAAAGCTTTCTCATGCCAAGGGACCGCGCCGTAGCCTGGCTCTGCCCCCTTGGCTCGCTCGCCGCAAAGCTTCATCGGTAAAGGCATGACGCTATGTTTGGCAAACGCAGCGCACCGTTAACATCGTCGGCACCTGAAGTCCGTGTTCCGGTCGAGAGCCCGCTCGCCTCTTCACCGGCTGCCTCCAATACGACGACAACCAATGTCCGACCGTCGGAGCTGAATGGACGGCTCGCCGAAGTGAAGGCCAGTGTATTTAACGACCTGATCGCGACTGTCGACCTGTCGGAATTGGCCAAGCTGGATACCAATTCCATGCGCGAGGCCATTACCGACGTTGTCACGGATATTGTCGGCGTGCGCAATCTGACGATCAGCGCCGCGGAACAGCAGCTTCTGATTACCGACATCTGCAATGACGTCCTTGGCTTGGGGCCGCTAGAGCCGCTGATCGCCCGGGATGATATCGCCGATATCATGGTGAATGGGTGCAACAAGGTCTATATCGAGGTCGACGGCAAGATCGAACTGACCGACATCAAATTCCGCGACAACCAGCAGCTCATGAACATCTGCCAGCGGATCGTCTCGGCCGTCGGCCGTCGTGTCGATGAAGCAAGCCCCATCTGCGACGCGCGGCTTGCAGACGGTTCACGTGTCAACGTCATTGTCCCGCCGCTCGCCATTGACGGCGCCACGCTGACCATCCGCAAGTTCAAGCGGGATCGCCTGACCCTCGACAAATTGATGCAATTCGGCTCGATTTCGCCGGAGGGTGCTCAACTGCTGCGCATTATCGGCAATATCCGCCTCAACGTGATCGTCTCCGGCGGCACCGGTTCCGGCAAGACGACGCTCTTGAACTGCCTAACGCAATATATTGATGCCGGCGAGCGCGTCGTGACCTGTGAAGACGCTGCGGAGCTGCAGCTGCAGCAGCCCCATGTCGTCCGCCTGGAGACGCGTCCGCCGAACCTCGAGGGGGTCGGTCAGGTGACGATGCGCGACCTCGTGCGCAACTGTCTGCGTATGCGTCCCGAACGCATCATCGTCGGCGAGGTCCGCGGTTCGGAAGCTTTCGACCTGTTGCAGGCGATGAATACCGGCCATGACGGATCTATGGGCACCATTCACGCCAACAATCCCCGCGAATGCATCTCGCGCATGGAGAACATGATCGCGATGGGTGGCTATAACCTGCCGGCCAAGACGGTTCGCGAACATATCGCCGGCGCGGTGCAGGTCATCATTCAGGCTGCGCGCCTCAGGGACGGCTCGCGCAAGATCACCCATGTGACCGAGGTCATCGGGATGGAAGGCGAAGTGGTGACCCTGCAAGACCTCTTCGTTTATGAGATACAGGGGGAAGACGCTGCCGGTCGCCTGATCGGGCGCCACAAATTCACCGGACTGCGGCCGTCTTTCTGGGATCGCGCACGCTATTTCGGCAAGGAGCGCGAACTCGGCGAACTGCTTGAGAGCGCGAATGTCTGAAGTCCTGCGCCATCTGCCGCCGGCGGTCTTCGCCATCATCGTCGCCCTGATGGTCGGCTTCATCTGTATCTCCTGCCTGCTGTTCATGAGCATCTACGGCCCCAAGGCGCGCTTCCAGCGGCGCCTGAATGCGGTCGTCGGCACCGCCACCGAGGGCGGCAAGAGAAGCAAGGCAGGCGCCGATCGCCGGTTGAACGTGGAAGCCAAGCTTCGGGAGATCGAGCGCCTCAAGAACAGCAAGCGCGGATATAAGCTGAACGAAGAGTTGATGCAGGCCGGCCTCACCATGTCGGGGCGCACCTTTATCATTATCTCAGTTGCGCTGGGCATCGGGCTATCGCTCGTCTATGTCTTCTTAAAGCTGCCGCTGATCGGTCTACCGATGGCGGCAATCATCGGCATGCTTGGCCTGCCAAAACTCTTCCTGCGCACCAAGGTGAAAAGGCGCATCAAGAAATTCACCGCGTTGTTTGCCGATGCGATCGATATTATGATCCGTGGCGTTCGCACCGGTCTGACTGTTGGCGAGTGTTTGGCAATCGTCGGACGAGAAATGCCGGACCCTGTCGGGTTGGAATTCCGCCTTGTGACCGAAGGTATCCAGATCGGCCTTACCCTCGATGATTGCCTGGCGAAACTGTACCAGCGTGTTCCGACCGCGGAGATCCGGTTCTTTTCCATCGTTCTCGTCATGCAGAAGTCGACCGGCGGCAATCTGGCTGAGACGCTGGAGAAATTGACCGATGTCATCAGGTCACGCAAGCGCATGCGGGACAAGATTCAGGCACTCTCCAGTGAGGCGAAGACGTCAGCAGGTATCGTCGGATCACTACCGGTCTTCGTCGCCATGGCCCTGACGGTACTGTCGCCGGAATACGTCGGCTTGCTCTTCACCACCGATACCGGCAACTGGCTTATCCTCATCGGGCTGCTCTGGATGACGGCGGGTGTCTTCGTCATGGCCAAGATCATCCACTTCGACTATTAGGCCGCGGCAATGAAATTCGAGATCGAGAACGTCATTATTGCAGCTTCGGCCCTGGCGGCTTTTGCTTCGGTTATCGCCGTCGGCTTGCCTTTTCTCCGCGGCGACCGCTTCGAGGCACGCCTCAAGGCCGTGTCCGAGCGCCGGCGGGAACTCGCAAACCGCCGCAAGGAGGCCTATAGCACGCGCAGCAAGCTCCAGTTGGGCGGCGGGTCGAAGTGGAAGGAACTTGCGATCCGTCGCTTCCGCCTGCAGAACCTGCTGGAAGCAAAGGCGCTGCGCATTCAGCTGGCCCAGGCGGGCCGGCGGGGGCAGCGCGCCGTCGTCAACTTTCTCTTCACGCGGATTTCCATGCCGATCGGCCTCCTGATCGGCTCCCTGATCTATACCTCGCTGGTCCTCGCCGATCGCCCGTTTGCCATGCGCATGCTGGTGGTCATCGGTGCGACCGGCCTTGGCAACTATCTGCCGCAGATCATGCTTCGCAACCGAATTGCAAAGCGCCAGCTCAAGCTGCAGCGGGCCTATCCAGATGCATTGGATCTGATCGTCATCTGCGTCGAATCCGGCATGTCGATCGAGGCCGCCTTCACCAAAGTCACCGAGCAGATGGTGGAAGGCGCTCCTGAGATCGCCGAGGAATTCGGCCTGACAACAGCCGAGCTTGCCTTCCTTAACGATCGCCGCCAGGCCTTGGACAATCTGGCCGAACGGACCGGACTGCCCGCTTTCAAGTCGTTGAGCACAACGCTGCAGCAATCCGAGAAATATGGCACGCCCGTTGCGGTGGGCCTGCGCGTCTTGGCGAAAGAGAGCCGGGATTCACGAATGGCGGCCGCGGAAAAGAAGGCGGCTGCACTGCCGCCGAAGCTCACCGTTCCGATGATTCTTTTCTTCCTGCCTGTTCTCTTCCTGGTTATCGCCGGTCCGGCCGTGATCCAGGTTATGCAAACCTTCAAGAAGTAACCAGGTCGCAAGCGACCGTGCCGGCAGACCGATTTATTGCGGCCCCATTCCCGCGTAATATTTGATGTTGTTTTGCGCCATATCCGGCGGCAGGTCTGCCCGGATCAACCGGGAAGCGCCGTCATTGTCGCCTTTGAGCGCCAACATCAATGCAAGATTCTGCCGCGACTGAGCGGTTGCCTCTGGTTGCGACGTGGCCGTCTGCAGCGCCGAGATGGCGGCGTCCAACTGACCGGTTTGCGCCAGCGACAGAGCATAGTTGTTGAGCAAAACAGGGTTGTTAGCGGACAGCTTCAGAGCGGTTTCATAAGTGGCTTGCGCCTCTTTGTAATCGCCCTGGTGATCCTGCGCCACGCCGAGGGCAGACAGGATCTGCCAGTTATTCGGATCGGCGGCATGCGCCTGTTGCAAGACCGAAATTGCCAGGTTCAACTGATCCGCTGCGAGATAATCCTTACCGAGCTCGATCAGCAGCGGCTCCTTCGCTCCCGTTTTCGAGATACGCTTGTCGATCACCACGACCGCCTGCTGTGGCGAACCGGAGTAGCGCAGGTTGCGCGCCACAGCCAGTATCACGTCCTGATCGTCCGGATGCCGTTCGAGCAGGCGTGCGTAATGCTGCGCAGCCTCGCCGTAATTGTAGCTCGCCTCCGCATCTGCTGCGGCCTTGCGGACAGTCGCCTCCAGGTTTGGATCGGCCGCCGGTGCAGCCGCCTCTGCCGGTCCCTCAGCGGAGAGACTCTGGCAGCCTGCCAACAGAAGCGCCGCCAGGCTTAGCCCGCACAATCCGGAATATCTCGCTCGCATAAAGGCCCCTGTTCGCAAGTTAACGCAGAATTCACCAAATCCCGGTAGGCATAATTGATATCGACCGACCTCTGCGTTTCACCCGGGCATCCTGGAATCTTATGATGAATAAATCCTTTATGCGCGCCTTTATATTGGTCTGTGCGGCTTCGGCCGTGATCTGCGGCTTTGCACCGGTCGCCTCCGCCGACGCGGTTCTTTCAATTCCGCTCAACAGCGTCCAGATGATTCATCTGCAGGGCACGCCCAAGGACATCATCATCGCCAATCCGAATATTGCCGATGTCACCATGCAGACGCCGGATCAAATGATCATCATCGGCAAGGCGGCCGGGCGCACAAGCCTGCTGATTCTGGATCCCCAGCAGAAAGTCATTCTCAAGCGCATGGTCGTCGTCTCCGACGGCAATGACGGCCTGGTGATCGTCCACGGCCCGCGTGGCGGAACGATGAGCCAGGACAGCTATGCTTGCGCTCAGAACTGCACGTTGATTCCCGGCTCCAATATTGGCGGAAGCACGGGTGGCGGGCTTTTCAGCGCACCAGCTCCGGATACGAGTTCCCAGGATGCGACACCTGCGCCGGTTGGCAAAGTTGAAGGTAAGATCAACGGCGACGCCGCCGGAACCAAGGCGGCTGTTCCGGTTTACGCCGCCCCATAATCGACCGCCAGGCACATGGTCCGAGCTCCGTTGAATTACGCGCGCTGGGCGGCGACCGACATGGCCGGTTGATCGACATGCGCAAACCCGTTGAACTAAGCCCCGATATATTTGACAGAGCATTCTGGCGCTTCGCCGCCTCCCTGCAGCAGAAGCCGCAAGCGGTGACCAGAGTTCTGTTCTGGACAATAGCCGTTATTGTGGTCTTTGCCGCGATGATGGCCGCGTCGCCGCGCATTCTGCTGTCGGATTACACCTACGACTTCTTCATTCCTATGGACGGCGCCTTGCGGATGCTGAGTGGTCAGTGGCCGCACCTCGATTTCTATACGCCGGTTGGAGACCTCTACTATCTGACGCTTGGCCTGGCGGCGCGGCTTTTCGGTTTCACGCCGAAGCTGGTCATGTGGCAACAGCTTATCTTCCTGCCATTCGCGGTTTGTGCGACACTTCTGGCAACCCGAGATCGCTTGCCGGCCAGTCTGCGGGCAGTCATCCTGCTGATGGTCGGCTTGTTATGCATCTCCCCGAGCGATCTGGATGATTCCGCGAGCCTCAGCTTTCTCGCGAGCTACAATCGCCTTGGCTGGGTCTTGATGACACCCGTTGCCGCAATATCCCTTCTGGAACCCCTGCACGAGCGCAAAGGCCGGGGGATGACGGATGGATTTCTGCTTTTCCTGCTCGTCCTGGCGCTGTTCTATCTGAAGATTACCTTCGCTGCGGTCGCCATATCGACCTTGGCGCTGGCGGTCGTCCTTGTTCCCGCCAATCGTCGCAGCTGCCTCATTGCCGGCGGACTTCTTCTTCTGTCGCTCGGGCTTATCTGGGGGACAGGCCCCTTGATGGCGGCTTATTTCAGCGACCTTCACCGTACCTCGCTCGCCTCGCCCGTATCGGCGCAGTCGCTGGATCCTTTCAGGCTGGTCAATCTGAAGTCTGCCCTGTCCGGCGAATGGTTTGCCTTCTTCGCCCCGATTTGCTTCGCTGTCTGGCTCGGACGATCCAGCCAGACGCTGGAAGAGCGCCGAAGCGGGAACCGCACGCTGCTGGTCTGCATGATTGCGACAGGCGGCAGTCTTGGCCTCGCCTGGCAGAACCACGAACACGCCGTTCCCAGCCAGATTGTCGCCATGGCGATTACCTTCGCGGCTATCTGGAAGCGGCAAATGCGGCGCGAGCAGACCGTCATCCTGCCTGCCCGGGCTTCCACGGATCGGTCCGCCATCATCCTTGCCGGCCTGGTACTAGTCTTCATCGCCGGCGGCACGATCTTCAACAGCGGGCGCGGTATTGTCCTGCATATCGCGAAGACGGCGTTCAACATGGGCCAGCCGGCTTCCATGCTGTCGCCTGCCCTGCAAGGGATGATCGTGCCGGTTGATCCGACGCCTGGTGTCATCAGTGATGTCCTCGCCGGAAAGGTAGACCCGGCGCTCTATAGCGTGAAATCGCTGACCAGCTGGCATAACGACATCGCCACGACACTGGATGACGGCTATAAGCTATTTCAGGCGAATAGGCCGGACGACCCGCGTATCGTTACGCTATACTCCGCGCCGCTGATGACCGTCGCCACTGAGACGATGCCGCCACGCCATATGGCGGCATGGATGGATTACGAAAGAACCTTCGGGCCGCGCTCCCCGATCGTGCCGGAACGGGACTTCGCCGACGCAAATGTGGTCATGGTTCTCAAGATCTACGATCACGAGAAGCTGTTCAATATGGTGGCTGACTATCTCCAGGCGAACTTTCATGTCGCGGGGGAGACGCCAATCTGGCAGATGTGGGTACGAAACGGCAAATGAGCCAACCATCGGAGCGACCGCCCCATATCGTCATCACCATGGCCGGCTTCGGTCAGCGGTTCCGGAATGCGGGTTATGATCTGCCTAAGTATCAGATCGAGGTACACGGCCGGACGTTATTCTTCTGGTCGCTCTCCAGCCTGGCCAATTTCATCAAGGCCGGCAGTCCGGTTCTCTTCATTGCCAGAGCTGCCGATCAATGCAGCACTTTTCTGGCCACGGAAATACCGAAGCTTGGTATCAGGCAATGGTCGCTCCTGGAGCTTGATGCGCCGACGGATGGTCAGGCCACGACGGCGCTCAAGGCTCTGCCGATGATAGCTCCTGACGCAGCGCTGCTGATCTACAATATCGACACTTATGTCGAGCCGCAGGCCCTGCCCCTCGCTGCGCCGCATGGCGATGGCTGGATTCCCTGCTTCGAAGGGGCCGGCAATGGTTGGAGCTTCGCCAAGGTGTCGGGCACCGATGATCGCATCGTGGAGATCCGCGAGAAACAGCGGATCTCGCCGCATGCAACCATCGGTCTCTATTGGTTCAGATCGGCCAAGCTTTACGCCGATTTATATCAGCGCTTCTACGCCGCGACGGATCGTCTTGAGGCCGGAGAGCGCTATATAGCGCCAATGTATAACCAGCTCATTGCCGCATCCGGCAGGGTCTATATGCACCGGGTCCCGATAGCGGCCGTGCATCCCCTCGGCACGCCGGCTGAGGTGGAGGCCTTCGCCGCTGCGGAGCCGCCACCGTTTTCCTGAAAGCCATGCAGGACCCGCTTCGGGCGCTACGCCGCTTCCCCGTTCTCGAGTTTAGTCAGGATCTCCTCGGCATTGATCAGGAAAGCGAGGGCCTTGCTGGGAATGTCGATATGCAATGGCACCATTGAGAGAAACAGCGAGGCCTCGTAAAGCCGCACGAGTTCGAGATCGAAGCCGTGCGATGCGAGGCGCCCCTTGAACGCCTGCTGCATCTCCCCCAAGTCAGTCTCGATATGCAATTCCAGCCGAGGTCTCAACCCGTCGTCGAGTACCAGATCGTAAAGACCGTTATTGATGAAGTCGTAATTGCCGAGGATCGAATGCGATAACTTGGCGAGATCGTAATATGGATCGGTCCACAGATCTTCCGGCCTCGCTGCGCCACGCGGATCGATCAAGCGGATAAGGTTGCTGTTCTTTTCATAGAGAATGTTCGAAAAGCAGAAATCACCGTGCCCGATGACGGCTATCTGATCGCTCCGCCGCCGCTCGAGCTTCTCGAGCAAGACTGCATATCGCTCAAGCAGCCCGGCCAAACTGTCTGTCACGGTGGCCGTGCCTGTCGATCTCAGCAGCAATTCGATCTGCGAGGCCGGCATGGTCTTGCGTAGATCCGCCATCCGCGTCGCGAGCTTGTCGCGATAGAGACTGCGCCGCAGCGAAACGGCGGCATCGCGGTCAATCCGTTGCGAAGGCCGTTGTTGAAGGAAATGAAAAGCGCGGTCGAGAAACCGGTCGAAGCTGCCCGGCGTAACGGCGCCGTGGACCCATTGCAGGGCCATGTCGGGGATATGCAGACGCTCCATCGCATAGGAGGCAGTCTCGCCCTCCTCCACCAGATCGTAAGGCTGGACGAACCAGAATTTCATGCGATCCGGCAAAAGTCCCCAATAGGTGTATTCCTGGCGGATCTTCTCCTTGTTGCGGGAGGATTTGCGGATGGTGTAGTCATCGAAGGATATGGCGTTGAAATGCCGGACTTCGAAATGGCTTCCGAGAAACTTCAACAGATACGCCTTGTCACTGAGATCGACGAGGTTGGCCCCATTGCCGATATCCGCGAAATTCCCCCGACGCTCACCATGGACCGGCTGGATCACGCCCTGGCATCGCTGTTCGATCAGCCGCCTGAAAGCCTCAAGGTCGAGCGCGGCAGCGCCCGACCAGGCATTGGCGCCTGTCGCGGAACCATGGGTGTCGCCCCCTGCCGCCGTCACCAGCACATTCTGCCTCAGCCATCGCAGTTTGCCGAAAAGCGCGGTCAGCGCCATCTTGCCGCCAAGGGCAATAACGTTCGACGGAAGATAGAGAAAGCGGCGGCCGACCTGTTGGCTATCGATACCATCCGCCAGCGCCCGCAGATCCTCGAGGCGGCGGAAGTGGACGACATCCTCGATCCCGGCGCCCTCGGCGGCCTCGCGCACGATCGATGACAAGCGTCGCTTGCCATGCAGCAAGTCGCCATAATGCCGGATGCCGACAATATCGGTGACCTCCGGTGTAACGGCGATCGCATCGTCATAGATGAGTTTCATCATTGAGGTCTTTGCGCCGCCAACCGGCTCGGCGTCCCCGCAGCTCTAACAATTGAAAGCCTGCCGGACCGTATCGCAGCTACCCAAGCGACCAACCCGGACAACAACAAAGGCAGGCCGATGACGGCCGAATAGACGGTGAGATCATTCAGCTCGCGCGAGAAAGTCGGCGACAGCAGGCCGGACAGGAAGCGCAGCAGGGCGGCAGCGGAGCTTCCGATTTCGCCCTTGCCCAGGATCAAACCGGCTGTGGTGATTTCAGCGATCCAGATAACCGCCGAGATCGATATCAGCGTAATATGCTTGCGGTGCAGCATCCGGCGCGCATCTCCAGCCAAACGGTGAAGGCGGTCGATCGACCGCAATACGGTGACGACGCGGTTGCCGTGATAGCGGCGCGCCAGGAACAGCGCCAGGCCGTCGAGATTTTCAGGCAACACGAAGAAGGTCAGCAGCGTCAAAACAATGAACGTAATCATCGCTGCCAGGATCGGCGCAACCAGCCGCAACGTATCCTCGCCGATGGTCACACCGAGGAAGAACAGAAGCGCCGTGATCGGCAAGGCGTCATAGACACGCTCGATCCATACCACCAGAACCGCGCGCCAGATTCCGTAGCTGCGGCCGCGCCTCAGGACGAAGGCGAGTTCCATGATGCGAAGGAGGTCTCCGATTTTGTATGGCAGGGTAAAGGATGCGGCGGCGCCGACCAGATGCGCCTGTACCAGCTGCCGAAGGCTCTTCGCGGGATCGCCCACAATGATTGCCAACCGCAAGGCGCGCAGCCCCTGGGACAGGATATAAAGTCCGCCGGCGATAGCGGCCGCCTGCCAATCGAAGATCGAGATCGGTGTCGCCGCCAGCAGCCACAGGCCGGCAAGCATGGCAATACCGCATCCGGCGAATGCCAGCACCGAGGCATATCTGTACCAGCTCGGCAGCCTGCAGGGTTCGTCGCGAAAGATCATTGCGGCCCGGCCTCTGCCTGCTTGACCCGCCGCACCTGCGCGACGGTTTCGGCGCCATAGCTGCGTCCCGGAACCGCGCGCCAATCAGCGGTCAGGAAGCGTCTCGGCCTAGCGATGAAAGACAAGAGAATGGCGGTTACTTTCCCGGCCTGGCGAAACAGTTTCACATTCGATCGCTGATCTTCCTCCCGCCAGGTGAGCGGAAAGAAACGCATCCTCCAGCCCTTCGCGGCGCTGGCCAGGATCATGTAGTAGTTGAAGGTCAAGTCGTCCGGAAAAGTGAGCCAGGCTTTATCCTTCAGTGCGCCGACCGAATAGAGATTGAGACCGGAGCCCAGGTCATAAAGCCGTTGCCTCGCCGCTATCGAGAAAAGCAGGTTGAAGACCCTGTTGCCGAAGGTGCGAAAGGCGGAATAGCCGCGCAATTCGCTGCCCCGCATGAAACGGGCGCCGAGCAGGCAATCCACTTCCGTATGGAGTCCGCGATCGAGACAGGGAATGATATCGGCGATCGCGCCCTGATCATCTCCATGCAACACGATGACGTAATCGAAACCCTGCTCTATCGCCTTGGAAAAGGCGACCTTATGGGAGCCGCCGAGGCCGTAATTCTCGTTGTTGCGCAGGATATCGACATCGATCTCCGTCAAGGTGGCGATCGCCGCGGCGGCTTTCTCGACACCGCCGTCCGTGGAGCGATTATCGACCAAGATCAGCTTTGTAAATCGTCGCTGCAGCGGAAAGGTGAATTGGGCAATCACCCGAGAGATCTGATTGGCGCAATTGTACATCGGGACGAAGATCAGGATCTTCGCTCCGCTGGCGGCATGCTCCGCAGGATGCGGCCCGTTGGCCACGATCTGGTCAATCACGTCAATCCCATCCATCGGCTGCCTTCCGACGGTCGCCGCCCCAGGCAATCCGTACGGCAGTCCTCCTCACACCGAATACCGGCCGCACCGGCCTCGGCATGATGCCTTGACGGGGCTCCTGACAATGCCGGGGCAAGACGGCGTTCTCACGCACCGTCTCGCCGATTTTGGCCAGTCAGGGTTAATTTTCTCTTGATTGATTGACCGCCCGCCCCGACGTGGTCCGGCCGCCTGGATGGGGGGCCGGACCTAACGATTGAGAGCGTGGCGTAATGGAGCGATATCAGACGTAGTCGGCTGCCTTGGTATCGTCGATATGCCGGTCGGATGCCCCGTATTGCAGGATGACGGTCAGGATTCCCGATACCACGATATTCAGGGCGACGGCCGCCAGCGCAATATAGCAGGGGAAGCTGTAGCCGAAGATATGGAGCGGGAATACCGCCCCCTTGAAGCCGAGGCTGGCTTCCATCCAGGTGCCGGCGACCATGCTGACCGCCCAGCCGATCAACAGCGCCCAGGAATTGAACCAGCGCGTATAGAGGCCCAGCATGATCGCGGGCAGCGTCTGGATGATCCAGATGCCGCCGAGAAGCTGCATCTGGATGGCATATTGCTGCGGCAAATAGACCACGAAGAAAAGCGCGCCGACCTTGACCAGCAGCGACATCATCTTGGCCTGGCTCGATTCCTGGATATGGCTGCAATTCGGATTGATGAACTCGCGATAGATATTGCGCGTATAGAGGTTGGCGCAGGCGATCGACATGATCGCTGCCGGCACCAGCGCGCCGATGGCAATCGCCGCAAAGGCGACACCGACGAACCAGGACGGGAACATCGCCAGGAACAGGGCCGGCACCGCGAAATTCGCGCCATATTGCTTGAACCCATCGGCGAAGTCCGGCGACTGGCCGACACCCGCCGCGACCGCCATGAAGCCCAGCAGGGCCAGCAGGCCGAGTACCAGCGAATAGGCCGGCAGGATTGAGGCATTGCGCCGGATCACTCGCCCATCGCTCGAGGAGAGGATGGCGGTCATGGAATGCGGATAGAGGAACAGCGCCAGGGCCGAGCCAAGCGCCAAGGTGGCATAGCCGCTGAAGGGAATGGTCGTTCCATCCGCTGGCACCGGCAAGATCGTCTTTGCCGCATCGATCTTGGCAAAGATCGCGCTAAAGCCACCGAGCTTCGCCGGCACCACAACCACCGCCGCAATCACCGCGATATAGATGAGCACGTCCTTGACGACGGCGATCATCGCCGGCGCGCGCAGCCCGCTGGTATAGGTGAAGGCCGCGAGAATGATGAAGGCGATGATGAGCGGCAAATCGCCGATCAGGCCTTCGGCATGAAAGCCGAGTGCGCCGATGACGACCTCCATGCCGACCAGCTGCAAGGCGATGTAGGGCATGGTGGCGATGACGCCGGTCAGCGCAATAGCCAAAGCCAGCCAGCGATTGCCATAGCGTCCACGGACGAAGTCGGCCGGCGTGACATAGCCTTTGCGATGGGCAACGGTCCAAAGCCGCGGAAACACCAGGAACAGGATCGGATAGATCAAAATCGTATAGGGAATGGCGAAGAAACCGACCGCCCCTGCCCCGTAAACCAGCGCCGGAACCGCGACGAAGGTGTAGGCTGTGTAGAGGTCGCCGCCCAGCAGGAACCAAGTGACAATGGTGCCGAACCGCCGCCCACCAAGGCCCCATTCATGGAGATGGTTGAGATCGCCCTGGCGCCATCGTGCGGCGGCGAAGCCGAGATAGGTCACAAATACAAAAAGCAGAACGAATACAATGGTAGCGGTCCAATTCAGCATCTTATATCCCCGGAAATCTCGGCTGCCTGATACGGCGTTCTTCTATCACCTCGCGGCTGCGGAACGCCTATTGCCCTTCGCGGCCCTCGGCCAGATAGATGAAAAAGATCAGCACGGAGCTGATCAGCACCCAGAGCAACTGATACCAATAAAAAAAGGGAATCCCGCCGAGGCTGGGCTCGATGCTGTTATAGAAGGGAACCCACAGGACCGCGATGAAAGGCAGGATCAGCAGCCAACGCAGCCATTTCCTGCTTTTCGACGCCTGTTTATTGGTATCGCTGGACATGCAGCCCTCCCCGCCGAGAAACGGTGCTCTTCGGGCACCTCGATGCAATCGAACAGGGAATGCGGTTCGCGCCGCTGCGGCCGCACAATCGCCAATCCCTTAACGTTCTCAGATGACGCGAGAAAGGGATTCTGTCAATTAGTTTGCTGACGCGGCCCGGCAGGGCGCAAGCGCTTCGGCTCCGCAGCCCTGCTCAGCTCCGAAATTCCCTCTGATCGCGATCGGGCTTCGGGTCGAACCGCCGGCCGACCCGAAACCGAGGCCTATTCGGCGACCCAGCCGCCGTCGATCGACTGCATCGAGCCGTTGATCGACTTGCCGGCATCAGAGGCGAGATAAACAGCCAAGGAAGCCACGTCTTCGACGGTGACGAATTCCTTGGTCGGTTGCGCAGCCAGCATAACGTTCTTCTTGACGTCGTCCTCGCTGATGCCGCGCGCCTTTGCCGTATCGGCGATCTGCTTTTCCACCAGCGGCGTCCAGACGTAGCCGGGGCAAATGGCATTCACCGTGATGCCGAATGTCGCCAGTTCCAGTGCCGCTGTCTTGGTCAGGCCGGCAATGCCATGCTTGGCCGCGACATAAGCTGACTTGAAGGGCGAAGCAACCAGCGCATGGGCGGAGGCGGTATTGATGATCCGTCCCCATTTGCGCTGTTTCATGCCGGGGATCACCGCCCGGATCGCGTGGAAGGCGGCCGTGAGATTGATGGCGATGATGGCGTCCCACTTTTCGACCGGGAACTCTTCCAGCGGGGCTACATGTTGAATACCCGCATTGTTCACCAGGATATCGACCGAACCGTAGGTCTTTTCCGCATTGGCGATCATGGCGGCGATTTCCGCCCCCTTGGTCATATCGGCGCCGTCATAGCTGGCCTTGACACCGTATTCCTTTTCGATGGCCGCCCGCACCTGTTCGATCGCCGCCGCGTCGCCGAAGCCATTGATCACCACATTGCTGCCTTGTGCGGCCAAGGCGCGGGCGATTGCGAGGCCGATACCGCTGGTCGAACCGGTTACGACGGCTGTTTTTCCCTTCGACATAGACTTTCTCCTTGCTTGCCTTGCGCGATGCCGGCGCCTTTGATGAAGCTGCATTGCACAGCCGGGCATAGGATGCAGCGCCTTCTATTGCACTGCAATATCATTTGCAGTGTGACATTGTTTTGATCGTCGCCTGACGCCAAGACGGACGGCGCCCGCCCGGCGTCAATGTGGGATGTCCTCTTCGCCGGCTCGGATGGTCTTTTCCAGCACGGTTTCGTAGGGCGCGAAGCCGGCCGCCCGATAGGCGGCCAGGGCAGCCTGATTGTTTGCCAGGGTGGAAATACGGACACGTTTGACCGCTCGGCTGGCGAAATGGCGTTCCATCGCCGCCAGCAAAGGCCCCGACAGACCGAGTCCACGCCAACGCGACAACAGGCAGATATCGGAAATATAACCGAAGGTGGTCGAATCTTCAGTCTCGGCAGGATTTTCCGCGCGCTCAACCCAGCCAGCAACGAAACCGATAAAAACATCGCCCTGATATGCCACCAGGCATAGGCCGTCGAACGCCTGCACCTGCCGAAGCATCCAGGCGAGATAGGGCTCGGTTGTCGCTTGTGGCGGAAGCCGGCTGTCATGCAGCGCGCATTCATATTCCTGCAGCGCGATCAGGCCTTCTTTGAGATTGGCATGATCCGCTGCTTCAGCCGGGCGAATGAGAATACCCTCCATGCCTGCAAGCCTCGCAATTTCTGGCGAAAGGATGAGACAGACAGCCTGATAGCGATGCCGTCCTGCCGCCATTTACGGCGATCGATTGACATAATGCAATCACCGGTCAAATCTATTCCGGAAATTGAACGTAGATTCAATGCAGAGATATCTGCCGACCGGGAGACAGACATGAGCGCCACCTCGAGCAATGACCGTGCTTTCACCGCTGCGTCGCTGAAAGGAACGCAGATGGAGCCGACCTTCGCCGGCGCGCTCAGCTTCCTGCGGCGCAAATACACCCGGGATCTGGCGGGGGTCGATGTCGCCGTGACGGGCTTCCCGCTGGATACCGCAACCACCAACCGGCCCGGCGCGCGCTTCGGTCCGCGCGCGGTGCGGGCCGCCTCCAGCCATATGGCTTGGACGCGTCCTTATGGCTGCCCCGTTGATCCTTGCGAGGAACTGGCGGTTATCGATTACGGCGACTGCCTTTGGGATCACGGCCGGCCGGAGACGATCCCTGCCGCCATCGAAGCCCATGCCGCGGCAATTCTCGACCGGAACGTCGCCCTGCTCTCGCTCGGCGGCGATCATTTCATCACTTATCCGCTGCTGAAGGCGCATTTCCGCAAGCATGGTCCGCTGTCGCTCATTCATTTCGATGCCCATTCCGACACCTGGAACGACGCCGGCGGCGACGGCCGGGTCGATCATGGCACCATGTTCTATCACGCCGCTCGCGAGGGTCTGGTCGATCCGCAGGCTTCGGTCCAGATCGGCTTGCGGACCCACAATGACGACCTGATGGGTTTCAACGTCCTGGACGCAAATTGGGTCCACGAACACGGCGTCAAAGCAGTGATTGGCGAAATCCGGCGGATCGTCGGCGACAGGAAGGCCTACCTTACCTTTGACATCGATTGCCTGGATCCGGCCTTTGCGCCGGGCACGGGAACGCCCGTCGCGGGCGGGCTCAGTTCGGCACAGGCATTGGCCATTTTACGCGGGCTTGCCGGATTGCGGTTTGTCGGCATGGATGTCGTGGAAGTCGCGCCCGCCTATGACGTCGGCGAGATCACCGCACTGGCCGCCGCCCATATCGCCCAGGAATGGCTCGGGCTTTATGCGGCGCGGCGCTGACCTATGTCCGGCGGCATGCGCTAAAACACGCCATAGATGAAGCGATAGGGTACTTCACGGCAATAGGCGGCATAGAGATCGTCCTTCAGCAGCACGCTCTCTTCCCGGAGAGCCCGCAAAACCTGCATGCAGTAGAGGCTGACGATGACGACGAGGTTCACATGGTCATAGGAGGTCAGCAGAAAGGCGACATGGACGATGAAATATCCGGCATAGATCGGATGCCGCACGAAGCTATAGGCGCCCTTCACCTTGATCACGCGCTTGGCCGCCAGCAAGCCGAATGAGCGGCCGAGCGACAGCTTGGCGTAGATGATCCAGACTAGGCCGATGCCGGAAGCAAGAGCGCCGATCCATTGCGGGATCAGCTCGATATTGTCCCGCACCGAAATGAAAAGCGGCACGACGAAACTGGCGCAGACGGTCAGGACCATATAGGCGGGATGAATATCGCGGATCGTCGGGCGCCGTGAGAGAATGATCGTAATCAGCGAGATCATCTCTGAAATCACCAGCAAGACCAGGATGATGTTTTGCGGGGTCTCCAGAAATGCCTTCATGGCGCGGCCGACGAACCATGCGGTCACCACTGCTGCGGAGGTTCTGAAGACTGGATCGACCCAGCGCGAATCCTGAAGGCTGCCGTTTGTCAATCAAATCTCCGCAAGCTCATTGGCGACGACTGAAGACAATCTTCTGATTAGCCGTGCTGACCATGCCGCCGCTGAGATATCGCCCAGGACGGACAAGCATCCTTGGGACTAGAAGTTAATATCTGGTTTCAGGACGTTAGGACTGGCCGGGTTGCGGATCCGATTGGGCCTCGGCCAGCAGCCAGTCGCGACAAGCCAGTACTTCCGGCGCAAGCTCACGCCGAGATGCCGCCGTAACGATGAAATGGGCTTGGCCCGTCTGCACCTGCAGCGGGAGCGGCCTGATCAGCCGCCCGTCCTGGAGGTATGGCCGGGCGAAGCAATGCAGCACGAGCGCAACGCCCAACCCGCTCGCCGCCAATTCAAGCGCCGTGAGCGATGAATCCACCTTCAACAGTTGCCTCGCACGGAGCCAGTCCTGGTCGGCTCCGGTGATCGCGGGTTGCGTGCCGATCGCGCTCCAGAGATCGCCGGTTCCCAGGATATGGATAAGGGGCGCCTCGCCCAGATCCGCCAGCGTCGCACCCGCGCCCCGCTTGCGGGCCAAGGCCGGCGCGCAGACAAGCACTGCCGGCTCATCAAGCAGCAAGCGGCTGGTGAAGCCTGGCCAGGTGCCGTCGCCGTAGCGGATATCGATATCGGCCTCCTCGGTTCCGGCACCGGGCCAATTCGTGATCTGCAAGCGCAGTTCGAGTTGCGGGTGAACCTTGACGAAGCGATGCAGCCGGGGCGCCAGCCAGAGCGTGGTCAGGGCAGCCGGTGCCTGAATGGTAATCGATCTCTGGGCAGCCTGGCCGAAAAGATCCAGGGTCGCCTCGGACAGCTCGTTCAGCGCCCGCCGGACCGCCGGCAGATAGCCGCTGCCGATCTCGGTCAGCCGGACGCTGCGTGGCAGGCGCTCGAAAAGCGCCGCGCCCAGCCACTTCTCCAGGCTGCGGATGTGATGGCTCGTGCTGGCCTGGGTCATCGCCAGCTCCTCGGCAGCGGCAGCAAAACTGCTCAGCCGCGCCGCAGCTTCAAAGGTCCGGAGCCAGTCCAAGGGCGGTAATCTGCCGCGCATGCCGTTCAGCCCGGCTCGTTCAGCTTGCGCTTGAGGGTATCGATCAGGTCCGGATCGGCCCGCAGATTGGGCGCCTCCGCATCCAGGATCGCGTTGAAGAGACGCTGCCGGATGGCGGTGGTGTCGAGCGGCTGGGCCAGGCGCGGCCCCACCGCCGAGAGCAGCATGTCGAGGCATCTGTCGGCGGCATTGAGGCGCCCCCAGAGATAATCGTGCTCGCGCCAGGCACGATTGAAGAAGGCGCCGAAATTCATCAGCGCCGTTCCCTTCAGCGCCACATGCGCCTCGCCGATGCCATGGGCATCCGCGGGACTGATCCGGTCGACCAGCACCTCGTTGATTTCATCCATATCCGTCCATTGCAGGATCGGAAAGGTGATGAGGTCGTAGAAAGAAAAGCCGACATAGGACATCGCCACGGCCCGCCGCGCCACGGCCGGCAGATAAGCAAGCCCCATCAGCGAGATGATCTCGTCAATATCATGGTCGATCTCCACCAGGGCCATCGCCTGCTCGAAGGGCGCCAGCAGCGCCGCCTCGACGGTATGGCCGATCTCCGCGTCCGCCATTTCCGCGATGCTGACCGCCGCGGTAACCACCTCGGCGCCATAGGTCTTCGGATGCCACAACCGGGCCAGCCGCTCGATCACGTCATAGAGCGTGGTCTTCAGGTCATCAATGGCGCTGGAGACGACTTGCGCCCGGCCGCTGCCGACATCGCGGTAAAGCTCGTTGAGGCGCCGGATGACAAAGCGCACCCGCCGCAGGCGGAAGTCGATATCGAAGCCGCGCAAAAAGGGCACGATCGCCCCCGCCCCCGTCGTGCCGCTCAAGGCCACCGACCGGTCCAGCAACCGCTCGATCCGGTCGTTGCGATTGCCGGCCGGGTCGGATTTCGCCAGGGCCGCAATCAGGCAGGCCAGCCGGTTGATCAGCCGGCGGCGCTTCAGGGTCTGATAGCTGAGATAGGCATAGCCGGCGCCGGCATGGGCCTTGTCATTGGCCATGGCCCGATAACGCGCCACCTGATCGATCGTCGGCGGATTGTCGGGGTCGTCCGTGACGATCTCATCGACAAGCTGCTCGACCTGCGGGTCCGCCGCCGCCAGGATCTCGGCCATGCGTCGCGCGCGCTCGTTCCAGCCCTGGATCGCCATCAGGTCGTCGGCAATGGGCTCATTGCGCGGGATCAGCGCCAGCGACGCCAGGATGGTGCGGAAGAAACCGGGAGCGCCGATCTCGCTCTGCTGATGCCCGTGACGCCGGGGATCGGGATCGACATAGATGATCCGTCGCACGACTTCGCGGCTGGCCGGACGATTGCCGAGCGCATGAATGACCGGCGAAAACGGCTTGTTCATCACCACGCTGCCGTCGATGAAAAAGCCGGCCCCATTCGCCTCGTCACCGCCGGCAAACAGCTTTTCGGTGAGGAAGCTCTTCCGCGACGGCCAGGCGCGTCCCCGATGGGCCAGGATCTTGTCCAACTCGGCGATCGTTGCCGGCGGAAAGGCGCCTGGAAAGGAGGCGGTCGCGCGCGCCGCAAATACCAGGGACGGCACATGGTCGGCGTCGAACTCGCTGGTAATCTCGCCGGACAAAGCGCGCTTGCAGGTGAAGGAGATGATGCGCCGATGCTCCGTCTCCTCGACGCTGGGCGGATCATGCAGGGAGATCATATGGCTGTGCCCGCGGTAATCCGTCAGGGTCACGAAAAGATCGAGCCGATGCCCGGGCGGCAGCAGGCTGCCCCGATGTTTGCCGTGCCGCTCCATCTTGTCGCAGGCATCCAGCATCCAGCGGGTGAAGCGGGCGCCGGAGAAAGGCGGCGTGAACCACTGGGTCTGCATGAAGTAGCCAAGCTTTTGCCGCGTCTCCGGGTCGCGGATCTGCTGGCCGAAGCGGCCGAGCAGCAGGCGGTAGAGGATAGGCGCCACCACCGCCTTCGCCATGCGGTTGAACTGGCTGGTCGGCGGCGCCAGGCGGGTCACGTCGGCATTGCGCAGCCAGAGATATTGATGCGGTTCTAAGGGCAGGTCATGCGCCAGGGCGCGCGCCAGCATGACGCCGTTGATGCCGCCCGCCGAAGCACCCGAGACCAGGTCGACGACGACCCGGAGGTCGATTTCGGGCCCTAGCGCACGCAGGACCTCGGCATAGACCGCGGTGGAATCGCCCTCCTTACCGAAGCCCTCCGCCTCGGCGTCATGCAATTGCTTGGAAGCCCGCACCAGATTGAGGATTTCCCGGGTGACGCCGTGGATATAGACCGCCAGCGACACGCCGCCATAAAGAACGACGGCGAGCCGGATTTCGATTTGCTTCATCGATTCGGCTCCTCCCCCAAGGCAGGCCAGTCTAGAGCGGCCTATTGTCCGAGGGAAGCGCCGGTCGGCGGCACAGGTCGCAACGGCCGACAGACCGCCAGCTGAAAGTCCTGCCGGCGATACCGGATGCAGCGCGAACCGAAATCTGTGCGACGATGAATATGCAGCCAGTCAAGCTGGCGTCCCCGCGGTGATGAAACCGATAACTGGAACCTAGTCGGTATCCTACATTCCAATCAGGACGGGTAGATCATCGCTAATCTGGCGATACGCCTTAGTCAATTGAAACACCTGCAAAGTTTGTCCCTGGTTGTAGATGAACCGCAGGGCCGTGCTTTCCGCCACCTGGCGGAGAACATACGTAATCTGGGATTCACTGAACTTAGATGCCTTCATCGCTTCCTCTCCATCTAGCCCAGCCATCATAACTGGAATTTTCCAGCTATCCGTGGCCTAGATTCCGAGGAGCAGGTCACGATAGGTATGTTAACTCCCTGCATCAATTGACAATCAAGGGGCCATACTTAGGCGCCTATTCACATCTCGATGTTGCGTATTTTCTAAAAAGAGTATTTCTCTATAGCAATAACCGCTTGACTCGCATCAATTCCATGGAGGAGCGAATGCCGGAGCGGACGGTAGTTGTCACAATTCATGGGATAAGGACATTCGGTCGCTGGCAGGAGCGGATTCAGGAGATTGTCACCCGCGCAGATCCCGAAGCCGAGGTGCAAACTTTCCGGTACAATTACTTCTCAGCACCTGCGTTGGCTGTCCCCTTACTTCGTAACATTGTTGCACGTCGTTTCGCGCAGGACATTCAGCTCTTGTCCGCAAGGTCCCCAGATGCCAGTTTTGTCTTCATTGCCCATAGCTTTGGAACTTATGTACTTATCAAGGGCCTAGAACTCGCTGCCAGGGGAACAAGTCTAAACATTCGTGCGGTCATCTTGTCTGGCAGCGTTCTTCCAGTTGGATATAGATTTGACCGTCTTTTCAGAGGGCATAGTCTCAAGCGCATCATCAACGACTGTGGTACGTCTGATTCAATTCTAATTCTTAGTCAGCTACTGTGTCCCGGACTTGGGATGGCTGGCCGCCTCGGCTTCATTGGGCTTCAAGGATCGACGGTTGTAAATCGGTTCTTCAAAGGGGGGCATAGTCACTATTTTTCCCTTCCAACGGAGGGTACTCAGTCATTCATAGAGTCAAAGTGGATGCCGAGCATTCTCTCTGACTCTTCGCCCAAAGCATATGACGAGAGAGACGATCCGACGCCACTTCAGGGCGTTAAGCTGGTTCTAATTCAGAATGCTGAATTCCTGAAGGTATCTCTCCTCGTCGCCATAGGTGCCATAGTTGGATCGTTTGGCCACAACCTATATCAAACGCTGGCGACTTCGAACTGGCGACAATCTGCGATCGAAGTCGTCGCCAAACTTGACCGCGAGGGCTTTCGTGCGATTGACGTCGCACAATCAATGCAGCTACTCGCAAATGCACCCGACCAGGTTGATAGAAGTAGTTTAGAGAGAGTTGTGAGTTTCAACGTGGAAGGAATGCAGGGCCTAGACAAGACTCTCACCAAGTTGAATTCACGTGTCGTAGTTTGGCACGGTAAGCTCTATCAATATGCAGACCAACATCTAACATCCGTGGACGTGCAGGACGCCTTGTCATATGAAATTGATCCCGACGCTAAGTGGCTCTTGCTCTACACGCGAGATAACCGAGCAGTCTTTTGGAATGTGCCAAACCGCAAAGTCACGAAAGTCCTGCAATTTGATAACTCAGAGCACATTCGCGGTGCCACGTTGCATGAAGAAGGGCCGTATCTCTTTACGATTGAGACCGACGTCCGTGTCGGCGACTACAACGGTGCCATCGACAAGCATCGCGTGTACGTAGACCCGGAATCAGGTGAAACCAAAGAAGAAAGGGCGGCCACCTCCGAATCAAGCGAGACTCTAACTCCGATTGCGGGAATCCCTCTAAACAGCGGCCCGGTTGTTCAGCTAGATTTCCCAGTATCTTCAGGGGAATCTGCGGCCTGGCAGCTTGATCGTGCGCAGACGACCCAAACAAAAGTAAAGATTGAAGCTCCAGGAATGGAGAGCCTTTGCAAGAATCATCTGTATCCACCCGCGGGAAAGTATAGCGATTTGGATCAGGATGACTCTGACGAGTCATATTCCGATGACGAGTCGGCCGAAGATACGACAGAGGAACCATCCTCAAGTATCACAAAAGACGTAGTCCACTTCCCTGGTTCGCCAGTCGATGAGTCGATACTGTGCGATCCTTCGAACTGGGATGAAAATGGTGCGTGGACCGGTCCGTCGGAAGGAACAATCCTATCCACATCTCGGTCGACCATTCTATTTCGACGAATGGCATATCCTAGCGGCCATCCGAGAGGGACAACTGTTATCTGCACAAAAAAGGCCGACGCTCTGCGTTTTGAGAGTTGCATTGGATACGACGCAATTGAGGATCGATATCGGGGCGATGGAGACGACGCTCTTGATGCCGAGTATCGCGGCGATGGTATCTCGGTCATGTTCTCAGTTCCGGACCTGAGCTCGGGTTTTTCTGTTCGCACTCTAGTCATATACCCTACCGACTATCTCAATCCGCTCTTCATCGATACCAAACTGGTCAAGGCGACAACTGGTACGTTCGACGGGAGATCTAGCGCGGGTGCATTTATGGACGAGAGTGGTCGCATTTATACTTTTCAGATTGAAAAGGTTGATCAAGAGAGGTTACGCGACGGTGATTTTTTGGAACAGGAAATGGCAAGTAGATTGCCAACCTCATTTTCTTCAATGGGCGGCGATTGGGCACTCGGAGCTCATGCTCTTTCGGATCCCGTAATTGCGAAGTGCGGCAACTCACTTACTCGCATTTCGATTGACGGTTCCTTAGAAGCAATCTCGCCAGAATATTCTTGGAGACAATTCCGCCAGGAACTTTTTGGCAGCAGAGTGAATGGAATATCATGTTCAGAGAAAATGAATTTGGTAGCGTTCCTCACATCGACGGGGGTAAAGCTCTTCGACCTGCGCAGCGGGGTTGCGCTTTCCGGATTGTGGCATCCGCTCAGCCTATCCGATGGCTCGCTTCAAGATTTTGAGGACGACGATCAGTGTCCTCTTATCCCATCTCTAGAGAAATTGACTGAGCAAGCAGGGTATGTGCATAGAGATGATATAAACATATCCTTGCAGGATGATAGCGTGTCCGTGAACATTCGAGGTTGTACCTATCGCCGATATGTTCCGCCGAACAATGCGGCTATGGAGGTCACGGACGCATCACTTGAAAGGGCTGGCTATGTTGTGACGCCGACTGGGGTCAAAGCCATACAAGACTTGGATGCGTACCTTCAGAAATAGCATTTACATACGGCACCTTCCTCTTGCCAATTGTTATCCACCTTCTTCCGCAAACAACCGTGACTAGCCCGCCTACCTCCATCTATTTCGGACAGTCGCCGCGAGGTCGACACGAGTCTTCAGCACCGCAGGAATCGCCGCCATGAATTCACCCTTTGCGCTCGTCCATGACACTTGGTCGAAGTGGGGCAAGAGAGTGTTTGGAATGAAGCGGGTCCTACTGGTGTTGACCTGAGCCCTCAAAACTCCTCCATTTTTGGGTAGAATCCGTCCCTGGAGAAGGAGACGGACGATGAAGCGATCGAGGTTCGGAAAGGAACAGATCATCGGCATTCTGCGGCAGCAGGAGGCGGGGGTGGCAATGCCGGATTCGGACCCACGGCGGTAAGCGATCAGGGCGTATAGTGCTTCAGCTCGCCTGACAAAGCGCCGCCACCGCTCTGGGTCAGTGCTGCCGACGCGTCTCGCATACACCCAGCTCAGCCACGCATAGAGACCGTAGTAGCGTATCCTGAGCGTCACATTGCCGATACCAGGCATCAGATCCTGATAGAGGCTCGTACTGCTATTCTGGCTGCTCTCTGCTGAGGACCAGGACCTGAAGCGCCATCTCGCCGAGGCTCAGGCCGGGCGCGAGACTGCCAGACAGCGTCTTCTGGAGGCGCGAGCCGCTGCAGCGCCAGCATTTCCCAATCCGAGCACCGCCCAGATCCGGTCGCTGGTCGAGCTGATCCGCGGCAAGCTTGGAGAACCGGGCGTCAACGCACGGAAGGCAGGAATCGAGCTCATCGTCGACAAGGTCGTCGTCGACCACGATACCGTCACATTGATGGGGAATACGCGAAAACTGGCGATTCTGGCGACCAGCCTGGATGAAACGGGAGTTATCGGTTTCATGGCAGTTTGGCGTCCCCAAGGGGATTCGAACCCCTGTTACCGCCGTGAAAGGGCGATGTCCTAGGCCTCTAGACGATGGGGACTAAGGGCCGGTGGCGGGCGGCAGGCGCCGTGGCCACAGAACGGCGCCTATTTAGCCGCCACAGCCTGCAAATGCAACCCCGAAACGCGGAGTCGGCTCCTCCCGGGAAAAAAAGATTGAGCCTGAAAGAACGAATCCAAGTGGCTGATTTCAAGAAATAAAGAGGCGCCGCGCTCATCCCGCCGTCGCGGCGTCCTCGATCTGCAGTTGGACCTCTTCCCGGCCGTTCCAGCGATCGACCCGCAGATTGCCCGCGAGATGCAGGGTGGTTCCCCGGCTGCTCAGCAGGGTGCGTCCCAGCGGTTCCTCGGCGGCGCGGAAGGCGATCGCCTTCAACCGGAAGCCGTCGGCGCCCTGGATCTGGCAGCGGACATGGCCGGTGCCGACCGGATCGGCAAAGGCGATACGGGCATCGGGCAGGACGAAGCGCGGCTCCGGATTGCCGCTGCCGAAGGGACCTATACGCTCCAGCATGGCGACGAAATCGGGTGTCGCCGCCCGCGGCTGGAGGGCGCCGTCCAGTTGCAGCACCGGCACCAGCGGGCTGCCGTCCAGCTCATCGGTGAAGCGGCTGGCGATGAACTGGCTGAGTTCGGCCAGGCGCCCTTCCGCGGTCTCGAAGCCGGCCGCCATGGCATGGCCGCCGCCCCGCTCGATGATGCCGGCCTCGCGCGCGGCGATGATGGCATTGCCGAGATGCAGCCCGGCAACCGATCGTCCCGAACCCTTGCCGTGGCCGTTTTCATCCAGCGCCACGACGCAGACCGGGCGCTGGAAGCGGTCCTTCAAGCGCCCGGCAACGATGCCGATGACGCCGGGATGCCAGCCGCGCTCGGCCACCAGAATGAGATGCGGATTGTCGGCTGCCTGCTTCTCTGCCGCTGCAATCGCCGCTGCGAGCACCTCCGCCTCGATGGCGCGCCTTTCGGCATTGAGCAGGTCGAGGCGCTGGGCCAGGCCGGCCGCCGCGGCTGGGTCATCGCCGCTCAGCAGCAGGGCGCCGAGATCGGAAGCGCCGATGCGGCCGCCGGCATTGACGCGCGGGCCGAACAGGAAGCCGGCGTGATAGGTTCCCGGGCGCTCCGTCACCTTGGCCACGTCGCTGAGCGCGCTGATGCCGATATTGCGGCGCTGGCTCATCACCTTCAGCCCCTGCGCGACCAGGGCGCGGTTGAGGCCGGTCAGGGGAACGACGTCGCAGACCGTGCCCAGGGCGACCAGATCCAGCCACTGCATGAGATCGGGCTCAGGGCGCTCCGCGTTGTACCAGCCGCGCTGCCGCAGACTGCGGTTGAGGGCTATCACCAGCAGATAGGCGACACCGACGGCCGCCAGCTGGCCGAGGCCCGGCGCCTCATCCAGCCGGTTGGGATTGATGACCGCGACCGCGACCGGCAGGCCGGGTTCCGCCATGTGATGATCGACGACCACCACGTCGAGCCCGACATCCGCCGCGGCCTGAAGTGGGGCAAAGGCGGTTATGCCGCAATCGACGGTGATGACGAGATCGACGCCTTCGGATTTGAGGCGGTGCATGGCCGGACCGTTGGGGCCATAGCCCTCGGCCATCCGATCCGGCACATAGAGGCGGGTCGGCTTGGCGCCGACGGCGCGCAGGAAGCGCATCAGCAGGGCGGCGGAGGTCGCTCCGTCAACATCGTAATCGCCGAATATGGCGATCTGCTGCCCCGCTTCGATGGCGGCGACGATGCGCGCCACGCCGCGATCCATATCGCGCAAGGTCGAGGGATCGGGCAACAGGTCACGCAGGCGTGGACTGAGGAAGCCTTCGGCCGTTTCCAGGGTCTGGCCGCGGGCCGCGAGCAGGCGGCCGACGATTTCCGGCAGATCGAGCCGCTGCGAAATGGCCAGTGCCTGCCGATCGACGCCAGCCTGGCCCGGCGCACGCAGCATCCACATCTTGCCGCTCGCGGAACGTGAAACGCCCAGGAAAGGCGAAATAGACATGGCACTCACCAAGTCAATACAAGAGACGCCATGTCTATGCTAAACCTTCGAACCGAGTCGTGGGACGGCTTTCACAAAGGCTCAGACGTCGAGCGGACGCTTGATCTTCCAGTTGTGCTGCGCCTCGACATAGCGAACGGTGCCGCTCTTGGAGCGCATCACCAGCGAATGGGTCGTCGCCATGCCGGCCGAGCGGCGAACACCGCGCAGCATCGCACCATCGGTAACGCCGGTGGCTGCGAACATGACATCGCCCTTGGCGAGTTCAGCCATGGTGTATTTCCGGTTGAGATCGGTGATGCCGAGGCGGTGCGCCCTGCCCCGCTCGTCATCATTGCGAAACAGCAGACGCCCCTGCATCTGGCCGCCGATGCAGCGCAAGGCCGCCGCCGACAACACACCCTCCGGCGCGCCGCCGCTGCCGATATAGAGATCGACGCCGCTATTGGGCGTGGCCGTGGCGATGATGCCGCTGACATCGCCATCGGAGATCAGCATGATGCGCGCACCCGCCGCGCGCACCTTGGCGATCAGTTCCGCATGGCGCGGACGATCGAGAATGCAGGCGACCAGGTCGCTCATCTCCATCTTCTTGGCCTTGGCGACGTTCCTGAGATTTTCCTCAGGCGAGGCATCGAGGTCGACCACACCTTCCGGCAAGCCCGGCCCGACGGCGATCTTGTCCATGTACACGTCCGGCGCATTGAGGAAATTACCGGCCTCGGCCATGGCAACCACGGCCAAGGCATTCTGAGCGCCTTTCGCGCAGATAGTGGTGCCTTCCAACGGATCGAGCGCGATGTCGATCTTGGGACCGCCGGCGCCGACCTTTTCGCCGATATAAAGCATCGGCGCCTCATCCCGCTCGCCCTCGCCGATCACGACGGTGCCGTCGATCGAGAGATCGTTCAATGCCCGCCGCATCGCATCCACCGCCGCTTGGTCGGCGGCCTTTTCATCACCGCGCCCCATGAGACGCGAGGCCGACAAAGCTGCGGCTTCCGTCACACGCACCGCTTCCAGGGCCAGGTTACGATCCATTTCTTCACTCCTAGCTGAGAATCCCGCCGGCCGGCCGTTTTGATGTCGCGCCGGCCTGCATAAACGCGATGCCGCGGCGTTGGTTCAGTCCAACAGCTCAATCGGCATCACATGTGCCGGCTCAAGTATCGATTTTACCTGTTCCAGGCGCTTAACGACTCTGTCTATCGCCGCTTCGGTGGTTTCATGGGTGGTAATCACCACCGGCACCGATTGCCCAGGATGGCGCGCCCGCTGGATCATGGCCTCCATTGATACCTGCTCGTCCCGCAAGGCGGCGGCAATGTCGGCGATAACACCAGGTTTATCGACCACCATGAGGCGCAGGTAATAGGGTCCAACATGGCTGCCGCGCGGCGCCGGCTGCATATGCTTCAGGCTGGCTGCCGGCGCCGAGAAAGCCGGCAGGATGCGGTCGCGGGCGATATCGATGAGGTCGCTCACCACCGCCGAGGCCGTCGGCCCGGCGCCCGCACCGCGGCCGATCGAGACGTTCTGGCCGACGAAATTGCCCTTCGTGACCACCGCGTTGAAGACGCCGTCCACTTTGGCGATGACGCTGGCCTGCGGCACCATGCAGGCAAGAACCCGCTGCTCGATCCCGTCCTTGCTGGGCCTGGCCAGGCCCAGCAGCTTGATGCGGTAGCCGAGCTCCTCGGCAAAGGCGATATCCATCGCCGAAACATTGCGAATGCCGCTGACGCGCACGGCATTGAAATCGACCGCGCAACCGAAGGCGACGCTGGCAAGGATCGACAATTTATGGGCGGCATCGATACCGTCCACGTCGAAGCTGGGATCGGCTTCGGCATAGCCGAGAGCCTGGGCCTCGGCGAGGACATCGGCGAATTCGCGGCCGGTCTCCCGCATCTGCGTCAGGATATAATTGCAGGTGCCGTTGAGGATGCCATAGACCTGCTCGATCCGGTTTGCCGCCAGGCCCTCGCGCATGGCCTTGATCACCGGAATGCCGCCGGCGACAGCCGCTTCATAAGCGAGGCAGAGCCCCTTCGCTTCGGCAGCCACGGCCAGCGCCGTGCCATGATGTGCCAGCAAAGCCTTATTGGCGGTTACCACATGCTTGCCATTGGCAATTGCCGCCTCGACCAAGGCCTTGGCCGGTCCTTCCGAACCGCCGATCAGCTCGATAACGACATCGACCTTGGGATGGCTGGCCAGGGCCAGACTGTTCTCGACCCATTCGATGGCCGAAATATCGATGCCGCGGTCCTTCGAGCGGTCGCGGGCGGAAACCGCAACGACTTCGATGGGGCGCGGGCAATGCAGTTGCAGGATGTCGCGGTTTTCCCGTAACAGGCGCACGACACCGGCGCCGACTGTTCCCAGGCCGGCGATGCCCACGCGCAAAGGCTCGTGACGGTTAGCAGCCATGATCGTCACCGATCAGCTGCCACACAAATATACGCTTCATAATCGTTCAGTTGCTGCTGAGATAGACTTCCGCCCGCCGATTGGCGGCTTCGCCAGCGGGCATGAATTCGGGATATAGGGGCTGGGTATCGCTGACCCCGGCGATTTGCACGAAAAGCGGCCTTACGCCGTATCGCACCAATTGTTCGGCCACCGCTTTGGCGCGCGCCGCAGCGACATCCGTATTGGTTTTCCGATGCTGATCCATCGGCATATTTTCGGTGCGCGAGCTGGCATGACCGACAATCCGGACGACACCGCCATAAGCGCGCTGCAGATCGGCGATCTGTCGCAATACCTGGCGATCCGCTCCGCCGAGCGTCGTCGAACCGATGCCGAAATAGACCAAGCCGACCGGCCGGCCACCCGGCGTCGCCGTCAGTTGCGCGCCGCTTTCGGATTGCGACGCGTAATAGAGGCTGCCCCCGTCGCCGCCCCCCTGGTCCACCTGGGTTGGGCCCGCATAAGGCGACCGGTAGATAGATTGCGCCGGCACGCCTTGCGGCTGCTTCTGCGTCTGGTCATAACCGGTATAGGGCGGCAGGACCGGCTTGCTGAACATCGGATCATCGGAACCAGCCGATGTCTGCGCCGTCTGCGTCGGAGCGTTCTGGGGCGACAGATCAGTCGGCGCCGCCGGACTCGATCCGGCCGCGGTCAGGATGAGCAGCTCGCCTTGCTGCGCCTCGCCCCGCGGGTCCGGCACCAGCATCGAAGACTGCTTGGGCTTCGGCTCATCGCTCGGCTGCTCGGCGTCAGGCACCGGGGCCGGTCGCTGCATCGGCACGGTGTTGATGTCCGGATAGTCGTTGGAATTGTTCTTTGCCGCATCGGGAACCGGCGCGGCGGGCACGGTCCCGGCCGGCGCCGTAGCTGCCGGCTGGGCGTTTGCCGCCGGTGCCGCGGCGGCACCATTGGGGCTCGCCTCCGGCGTGGTGGCGTCGGGCGCTTGCGTATCGGCAGCTTTCGGTTCGGCTGGCGGCGGCGGCAGTGGCCGCGGCGCCGAGCCGAGGAGCGCCCGCAACTCCTGGTCGCTATATTGGGCATTGGCGCTATCGCCGGGCAATCCGTTCGGCACGGAAGCTATGCTGGGGCCGCCGCTGGTAGGGGGAAAGGCCGGTTCGTCATTGCTGAACCAGCTGCAGCCACCTAATGTCAGCATCGCGGCAAGCAGGACGCCGCGCTTCAGCAGCGTCGTTGCGTCTGACAGCTCCGCAGCGATCGCGCCGATGGCATTACGTGGCTGCCGTCCGCGAAGATCGCTGTTACCAAACCTATTCATCCTGGCCTCTTTGCTCCCAACCGCCTCGAGGTCACCGCGCACGCCATCCGGTTATTCCACCAGATGACAGTCGTGGCCAGCCAACCTATATATTTGCCATCTTCTTCGGACAATATACCGGTCGAATCCCCCTCGGGTGAGGTACTATAGCAGAGAAACCACGCCGTCGATTGCTATTTTCGCCGGCGACTAATAGATTGAAAAACAAATAAATTCGGGGGTTGCATGGTGGATCGCGGGGAACAGCAAAATCAGGCTATAGATCCCGCTGCCTGGTCAGCTTCGATGGCCAAGATCGCCGAGCAATCGCAGCGTCTCGTCAGCGAATTCCTCAGCCGCAATGCGATCGACCTCGATACGCAAACCGACCCGCTCAATATCGGTCGCGCCTTCCTGGAAATGACCACGCGCCTGATGTCGGACCCGCAAAAGTTGTTCGAGGCGCAGGTTTCACTCTGGCAGGATTATATGAACCTCTGGCAGACCACGGCGCGCCGCATGATGGGCGAGCCGGCCGAGCCGGTGATCCAGCCGGCCCCGAGCGACCGCCGCTTCAAGGACGAGGCCTGGCAGGACAATCAGGTCTTCGATTTCATCAAGCAGTCTTATCTGCTGACGGCGCGGTGGCTGCAATCGACCGTGCGAGAGGTTGACGGTCTGGACCCTAAGACGGCGCAGAAGGTCGACTTCTATACGCGGCAATTTGTCGACGCGATGGCGCCCAGCAACTTCGCCTTGACCAACCCCGAAGTATTGCGGACGACGGCCGAAAGCGGCGGAGAGAACCTGATCAAGGGTCTGCAGCATCTCCTGGAAGACCTGGAGCGCGGCAAGGGCAAGCTGCAGGTACGGATGACCGACCTGGAAGCCTTCGAGGTCGGGCGCAACCTGGCGGTCACGCCGGGAAAGGTGATGTTCCAGAACAACCTTATGCAGCTCCTGCAGTATGAGCCGGTCACCGAGCAGGTCGCCAAGCGGCCGCTGCTGATCATTCCGCCCTGGATCAACAAATATTACATCCTCGACCTCAAGCCGGCGAATTCACTGATCAAGTGGCTGACGGAACAGGGCCACACGGTGTTTGTCATCTCCTGGGTCAATCCCGACGAGACGCTGGCGAAGGAGTCTTTCACCGATTATATGCAGGCCGGCCCGCTCGCCGCGCTGGACGCGATTGAAAAGCTGACCGACGAGAAGACCGTCAACGTCATCGGCTATTGCCTCGGCGGCACCCTGCTTGCCTGCACCCTGGCCTATCTGACGGCCAAGAAGCGGCAGGATCGCGTGGCCAGCGCAACCTTCCTTACGACCATGGTGGATTTTGCCGAAGCGGGCGAATTGTCGGTTTTCGTCGATGAGGAGCAGTTGCTGGCGCTGGAACAGCGGATGAGCCAGCACGGCTATCTGGAGGGATCGGCGATGGCCAATACCTTCAACATGCTGCGCGCCAACGACCTGATCTGGTCCTTCGTCATCAACAACTACCTGCTCGGCAAGGACCCCTTCCCCTTCGACCTGCTGTATTGGAATTCGGATTCCACGCGTATGCCGGCGGCGATGCACAGCTTTTACCTGCGCAACATGTATCAGGAAAACCTGCTGAGCAGACCGGGCGGCATCTCCCTGGACGGCGTGCCGATCGACCTCACCAAGATCAAGACGCCAAGCTTCATCCTCTCGACCAAGGAGGACCATATCGCGCCGTGGAAATCGACCTACGCCGCGACACAGCTTTATAAGGGGCCGGTCAAGTTCGTCCTCGCGGCTTCGGGGCATATCGCCGGGGTCGTCAATCCGCCGGCCGCCAAGAAATACAATCACTGGATCAACAACGCGAAGAGCTTGCCAGCCAGGCCCGACGACTGGCTCGCCACGGCCGAAGAACGGCCGGGTTCCTGGTGGCCGGAATGGCAAAAATGGATCGCCGGATTCAGCGACGGGACCGTGCCGGCGCGCAAGCCCGGAGATCACAAGATAAAGCCCCTGGGCGACGCGCCCGGCAGCTACGTCAAGGTTCATTCCTGAGGACGACCGCGCCGGCCAATGTCAGGCGCCAGATCCCCGGCTCTACTGTGCAGCGCGGCGCTGCTCGATCACCTTGTCGGCAAGCTTGCCGGTCAGTTCCTGCAGATGATCGAAATGTGCCTTGTAGCTGCCGAGCCCCTGGGTCAGCGACCGCAACTCGATCACCAGGTCCAGGATCTCCGCTTGCGGCATCAATGCCTCCACCACCTCCCAGCCGGGCCAATCGGGTTTCGCGGCGAATTGCAGGATCTGGCCGCGCCGCGAACTGATCAAGCCATGGATCCGCGAGGTGAACTCGGCAGGCGTGAGAATCTCCACCGCGTGAATCGGCTCCAGCAGCACCGGATCGCATTTTGGCATGGCTTCCTGCATCGCCATGCGGGCGGCTGTCTTGAAGGCCTGGTCGGAACTGTCGACCGAATGATACTGGCCGTCGCATAGCGCCACCGCGACATCGACCACCGGAAAGCCGAGCGGGCCGCGGCTGAGGTAGTCCTTCACCCCGTCTTCCACCGAGCCGATGAATTGTCGCGGCACAGCGCCCCCGACGACGCGATCCTCGAACTGAAAGCCTTCACCGCGCCCCAGCGGCCAGATTTCGATCTGCACATCGCCGAATTGGCCGTGCCCGCCGCTTTGGCGCTTGAAGCGGGCATGCTGTGCCATCTTATGGCGAATGGTTTCACGATAGCTGACCTGCGGACGATGCACCCGCACCGGCAGGTTATAACGGCTCTTGAGCCGCTCCGCCGCCACCTGCAGGTGAATCTCGCCCTGGCCCTGGACCAGCAGTTCATGGGTATCGGGATCGTGCTCGAAACTGAGCGAAGGATCTTCCTCCGACAACTTCGTGAGCGCCGCCGTCAGCTTGACCTCATCGTTGCGATTTTCCACGCTTAATGCGAGGCCGAAGAGCGGTTCCAGCGCCGCCGGCCAGTCGATCTCAGCCGTCGCATTGCCATCGGCCACCAGCACCTCGCCGGTGCGCGCCTGGTCCAGCCGGCCAAAGGCCACCACCTCGCCGAAACCCGCCTGGCCGACCTTCTCGGACTGATTGCCTTTCAGACGAAAGACGCCGGCGATCCGCTGGCCGTTGACCGTCTGGCCATCGGCAAACTTGCCGGCCAGCACGCGCACCAATGACAGTTTGCCAGCATGCGCCTGGTGCAGCGTCTTGAACACGACGGCGCCGCTTGCCTGGCCCTGCAGGCCGAGCCGCTGCGCGGTCAATTCCGGACCCGGCACATCATGGCGCAGAGCCTTCAGCAGGCGGCGCACGCCATGATCGCGCTCCGCCGACCCCAGCAGCACCGGCACAATCAGATCCTCGGCGAGATCCTTGGATATCTGCTGGTAGATTTCGCCGGCGCTGGGCTGCTCATCGCCGAGCAGTTGCTCCAGCAGATGATCGTCAAAATCGGCGAGATGCTCCAGCAGGTCGCCGCGAGCCTCCTGCTCACGCGCCATGATGGTATTCGGAAGCTGTATCAGAGCGGATTCCTGGCCGGGCTGATAGCGATAGGCGCGTTCGCTTACGAGGTCGACATAGCCGGTAATGACGTCGCCATTGGGGCCGGCCTCGCGGATCGGCACCTGGCGCAGCAGCAGCGGCCGCGCCGATACGGACTGCAAGGCGGCCATAATATCGCGCACCGCATAGGCCGCGACATCCATCTTGTTAATAAAGACGAGGTGCGGGATGGCATAGTCGTCGAGGAACTTGAAGGTGGCCGCCAAGCTCAGGGCGCGGTCGACCAGCGGCTCTGTGACGACGATGGCGATGTCGGCGATCATCAGCGCATTGCGGGTGTCCTGGCTGAACTCCACCGAGCCGGGACAATCAATGAACGTCCAGCTCTCGCCGAGGAAACTCGTTGTCGCCATGCAAAGCTCGACGGAGGTGCCGCGCTGCCGCGCTTCGGGCGAGTTATCGCCCAGCGCGTAGCCATCGCGCGCATTGCCTTTACGCGGCAATGCCTGGGTCAGCAGCATCAGGCTTTCAAATAAGGCTGTCTTGCCCGAGAGATGCGGGCCAATGAGAGCGGCGCAACGCGGCGCCGTGGGATCTCTGCCAGGCATTCGATCCTCCCCAGTCGCGGCCGCGATGGTCAGCGCGGAATTCCACCCGCATCGCGACCATATTGCTTGCTGGCTTGAATCAAATCAGTCTCTGCCGGGGCTGGCAAGAGATTTTACCTCACCTGAGGGCCGATCCAGCCGGCCCAAGGCCGGCCGAAAATCGTTGCGCGCTTCTAAACGGGATTGGCCAATGGCGCGTAACGCTGCCGCAAAACGCCGTCGACAGACA
Source organism: Terriglobia bacterium (assembly GCA_035539075.1). GTDB lineage: Bacteria > Pseudomonadota > Alphaproteobacteria > Dongiales > Dongiaceae > Dongia_B. The sequence goes on along the minus strand of DATLJB010000221.1, from coordinate 51,564 downwards.
GAAGGCCGGGACCGCGGGTGATGACGTTGAGAAGCAATACCATCCAGAGATAGTGCTCAAGTTGATTATATGCCGGATTGACCGCGCCAAGGGCGAATTGAATGACCATCGCCAGGCAGAGAAGCGGAACGGCCGCCAATCGACTGAACAAGCCGATCAATATCAGGCTCGATGCGCCAAGCTCGCTAGCGGCCGCCAATACAGCGGCAATATTCGGCGGCAGCAGCGGCACCATATACTCATATTGAAAGAGCTGCAGGGTCGCGCCCCAGTCGTGAATTTTGACGAGCCCCGACCAGAAGAAGACGCGAAAAAGGGCGATCCGGATCAACAGGTCGACGATCGGCGCACCGATCCGTTGCATCGTATCGGCGAAAATGATCACGCGGTTGATCGCGGTCGGCATCGTGGCATCCCTTGAAAAGTGCAACTCATTTAAAGAACTGCCGGCGTGCCGCATCAACCCGCCGCAGGAAGACCGATGGCGCCGAAGCTGCCGATCTGCATTTCCGCCACCAAGGCCCCCTGCAAATCGAAATTTGGATCGACGGTCGCTGCCGCGGAAAATGCCTGGGTCAGATCCTGCCCAGCCATCAGCCCCTGCAAGAAAACTGCATGGGCAGGGGCGATCCGGTCGGCCCTGACACCTTGCACCGCACAAACCAACCGCACCGCCTCATGCCGCCACGGGTCGATCTCGCCGAAAGCCGGCTCTCTTCCTTGATGCGCGAGCCAGATGCTCTGCGATGAGGTCGCTGTCGAGACGACGCGCAAGCTTGGAACGGCGACCAAGCGCAGCGCCGGAAGGACTTCCGGCGGCAGGGCCAGCAATGCGTCGGGCTCCAGGACCGTCTCCGCGATACCGGCGAAATAGCTCTCCACCCGCGCCCATTCCAGCTGTGCCACATCTACGGCATAGGCGAGATCGCGCAACTGCGGCAGCTCGCCCAAAAAGCCGGGGAAGCGGCCGCCATAGCGGGATAGCCGCGGTGCGGTTGGCGGGTCCCGGCGCACAAAATCCGCAGCGACCGGGTCGAAAAATCTGCCGCCGACCAATTGCCGCGTGACCGGAAAAGTCTCTCCCAGTGCTTCGACCAGGGAACCGATCATATTGTCGCGATAAACGGCGAAGCGGTGAGCCTGGCTACCAAGGAAGCCATCCGCAGGTAACGGAGCACTCGGCAGCGCGCGCAGTTGCGCGACAAAACGGCTTTGCCAGTCACGCAGCATGGCCCGACGATTCCGCGCGGCACATGGCGCAAGCATCAATGAATTCCTGGGCTTTAGCCGCCTCGGCCAACAGAACTGCAAGCGCCGGCACCTGGTTGTCCCACTCTACCAATACCGGCAGGGGACCGGTCGCCGCCAGCATGGTCTCAAGCAGCCGCCAGACCTCATTGGGAACGGCGCTGCCATGATCATCGATCAGCAGGACATCTTCCCGCCCATCGGGCGCCATCAGCCGGCGTTGGCTATGGCCGGCAACATGAAACTGGCCGATGGCCTGGATCGGCAGATCCGAAAGATAATCGGCGGCGTCGAAGCCCAAATTATGCGCGCTGACATGGAGATTATTGACGTCGAACAGCAGGCCGCAGCCGGTGCGCCTGGTGATCTCGGCCAGGAAAGCCGGTTCGGACCAGCTGCTGCCCGGCAGGTCGATATAGCGCGACGGGTTTTCGATCAGCAGCCGGCGCCCCAATGCCTGCTGTGCCTGGTCGATATTGCGGCAAGCGATATCGAGCGCTTCATCGCTATAAGGCACCGGCAGAAGGTCGTTATAGTAGCGCCCGTCCGTGGCGCTCCAGGCCAGATGTTCGGAAACGATGAACGGCTGCAGTCGATCATAGAGACGGCGCAGATCCTGCAGATGGGTGTGGTCAAGCCCCTCCGCGGAACAGAGCGAAAGGCCGACGCCATGGCAGCTCAGCGCAAGATCATTTCGCACGCGTTCCAGGGCCAGCGACCGCGGCGCAGTTGGCGGCAGCAGATAGTTCTCGCTATGAATCTCCAGCCAGGTCAGGCCCGACTGAGCTTCGACAATCTCCGGAAGATGCGGGTTCCGCAGCCCGATCGCTGCGCGTGAATATGACCGGGCCGCGGATTCCACCGCTGGCATGTCGCATTCAAGGGACGACATGACGATGCGATCTCAATATGGAAAGCAGATTGGGCCGATCACATCGAGGTCGGCTTGCCCATACCTTCGAAGGCCTGCTTTTGGCCGCCCATCTTCTCACAGGTGCCGGCCGGTACCAGCTTCCAATCGGCACCTGAATAATCGACGGTCGAATGACCGGCGCAGGAATGGGTGCCGGCATTGCTGGCGGCGGAACAGGCATTCTCGCCGGCCTTCGCAATGCCAAAGCATTTCTCCTGGTCATCCGCCGAGGCTGCTGGCGCCGTGGCCAGGCCGACCGTGCCGAGGCTGAGTGCGGCGCCGAGGACCGAGGCGGCGATCATGCTCTTGTTCATAGGTAACTCCCTTTATCATTCGAACCGATGGCTCGGGGCGCATACCCCTGCCGATCAACCTACGCCGTGTTATTCGATGACTTTGCAACTCTGGTTACACGCGGTCACCATTTTTTCGCTCCAGGGCATCGCAATTTCCAACAAGGCCGGTGCTTATCCGAATGAAATCCGTGACCTGATTGCCCGGCGCCGGCAATATTTCCTGTATTTTTCCGTTCCGCAAATCAGCTTTCCCTTGGCGCCGACGCCCTCTAGGGTATCCCTGAGTGACGCTGCGTCGCGGTGCGCAATCGAATCGGAACGGCAAGAGACAGTGCTGGAGCAACCCGAGACTGGTGAAATTTCCGGTGCCTGGGCCGAATTGGCAGGCTTGCTGGTGCTTGCCCAAAATGGCGACCGAACCGCCTATGCGGCATTGCTTCAGGGCTTGCTTCCCTATCTGCGGCGCCTGGCTGCCCGTCGTCTGGCACGCCCCCAGGACGTCGAGGACACTGTCCAGGATATTTTTTTGTCAATTCATGCAATCCGCCATACTTACGATCCCCAGCGGCCGCTGCAGCCCTGGGTCAGCGTGATCGCCGAACGACGCATCGCCGACCGGCTGCGCCGCCTCTATCGCCAGCGGGCGCGAGAAGCCCCGCTGCCGGAAGATGCCAATGAAACCTTTGCCGCGGATGACGCGAATATGACAAGCGAGGTGTCCCTCGACATGCGGGCGGTGCGTCGCGCCATCGAGCAATTGCCCCCGGGCCAGCGCCAGGCGATCGGCCTCGTCAAGGTCCAGGGATTGTCACTGCGCGAGGCGGCCGCCAGGACGGGACAAAGCGAAGGGGCAGTGAAATTATCGGTCCATCGAGCCGTCAAGGCCCTGCGCCAACTGCTGGGCAAGGAACAGAGCGAAGCGGACCGGAACGAATGACGGAAGAGCACATGACAGATCAGGCCGACAAACTGATCGCCGATCTGACGGCGGATCTGAAGCCTGTCCATCGGCTGGCGGCGCCCTTCTGGCGCACCGTAGCTTGGGTCGCTATCGCTTTGGCTGTCAATGGGATAGCCGTCATACTGCATGGCGGCGTGCGGCCCGATCTGATGCCGCTGCTGAAGACCATGAATTATTCGCTGTTGCTCGCGGCGACGATCCTGACCGGTATCCTCGCCGCCATGGCCGTCTTCCTGATCAGCATTCCGGGGCGCTCCAGATATTGGGCCTTGCTTCCCATCCCTGGCGTCGTTCTCTGGTTCGCCGCCGCGGGTTACGGTTGTTTCAGCGACTGGATACGGCTTGGCCCCAGCGGGCTGAGCCTGGGGCACAGTGTTGATTGCTTCAGCTGGATCGTCGCGATCAGTCTGCCCTTGAGCCTGGTGCTGTATTTCATGGTCCGGCATGCCGCCTGGATCCGCCCCGGCCCCACGCTGGTATTGGGGATGTTGTCTACTGCGGCCTTTGCCGCCACCGGCTTGTCGCTCCTCCATGATCTTGATACGTCGATGATGATCATGATCTGGCACGGCGGGGCAGTGCTCATCCTGCTGGGACTTTCCGCCCTCGGCGCTCCGCTCTTCAAACCGAAAAACCTCAGCGCCTGACCTCCCGGGGCACTTTGCCGAGAAGCGAGGAAAACTCGTGCCGGCATAGGCATTTTTCATTTGTCTACTAAAATAGTAGAGATTTATGCTCCTGAACGACCGGGTTTCACGGCCTTACCGCGAATCTCTGCAAAGACGGGAGTTTAAGATGAGCACTCGCAGCAAGATCGGCCATCTCACGGTGACACCGCTCAGTCCGACCATCGGCGCGGTGATCGGCGGCATCGATCTCGCCGCGCCACTCGATGGCGGAGCCATCGCCGAAATCGAATTCGCCCTCTTGAACCACCAGGTGATCTTTTTCCGGGACCAGCATCTGACGGCTGCGCAGCAGCGAGATTTCGCCGCCCGCTTCGGCAAGCTGCATATCCATCCCATCTATCCGACGGTGCCGGAGGTCGAGGAGATCATCGTCCTCGACACCGATCAGACCAATCCGCCGGACAATGATGTCTGGCATACCGATGTCACCTTCATCGAAACGCCGCCGCTTGGTGCCCTGCTCTATGCCCGGCAATTGCCGCCTTTGGGCGGCGATACGACCTGGTCGAATTCCATCGCGGCCTATGAGGCGCTCTCGCCCGCGTTTCGTCAGTTCCTCGACGGTCTCACTGCCAGCCACGATTTTGAAAAGTCTTTTCCGCGCAGCCGCTACGGCAATACGCCGGAAGACGATGCCCGCTGGCAGGCGACCCGCGCCAGCCACAAGCCGGTCAGCCATCCCGTCATCCGCACTCACCCGGTCACCGGCCGGAAAGGATTGTTCGTCAACGCCGGCTTCACCACCGCGATCGATCAACTGAGCAGGGCGGAAAGCGAGGCGGTGTTGGCGGTTCTATTTGCCCATGCCGCCAAACCGGAATTCACCATTCGCTGGCAATGGCGCGAAAACGATATCGCCTTTTGGGATAATCGCAGCACCCAGCATTATGCCCTGGCCGACTATATGCCCCACCGGCGCGTCATGCATCGCGCCACCATCATCGGCGACAAGCCCTTCTGACCGCCGGACATCCTGCCGTGACTGCATCATGGGAGTCTCCATGCCAACGACCTTGAGAAAAGCCATGGCGGCGGAATCGCCCGGACGGACCGTCGCCATTATCGGCGCCGGCTTCAGCGGTGCCCTGCTGACATTGCATCTGCTGAAACGTTGCGGGCCGGAAGACCGCGTGCTGTTGATCGAGAAGAACCCGCATTTCGGTCTCGGCCTGGCCTATTCGACCGGCAATTCAAACCATCTGCTGAACGTACGCGCCAGCAATATGAGTGCTTTTGCCGACCGGCCGGAGCATTTCGTACAATGGCTCCGCGATTTGCCGCCGGATCTGGCGGACGGCTCGCAGGAGCAGCCGGGCCCGAACAGTTTCGTGCCACGCGGACTTTATGGCCGTTACATCCAGCAACTCCTTGGCGACGGGATCTGGCGCCAAGGCAATGACAGCAACGTCTTTCTGGTGAGTGACGAGGCGGTCGCCTTGCACCGCCGCCAGAACGAGGCCGACGGCACGTCGGCCCATGGCTGGGATGTGGAACTGGCGGTCGGCCGGCGGCTCTCGGTTGATTGTGCCGTGCTGGCAATCGGCAACTTTCCGCCGGCGCGCGGCCAGCCCGGCATTTTCAAGGACCCCTGGGACCCGACGGCGCTTGATAAACTCGACCCGCAGGCGCCGGTGCTGCTGATCGGTACCGGGTTGACCATGGTGGACACAGTCATCTCCCTGCTCGACGCCGGGCATCACGGGCCCATCCATGCCATCTCGCGCCGCGGCTTGTTGCCGCGCATGCATGGCGCGGTTGCCCAGCCCTGGCACTTTGCTGCCCCGCCGCAGGTACGGACACTCTCCAAATTGCTGCGCGAGATCCGGACCACGATTCGGGAAGCAAGACAGGTCGGCGTCGATTGGCGCGCGGTCATCGACGGCCTGCGGCCGCATACGCAACGTCTCTGGCTCGATATGCCGATGGCTGAGCGGCGGCGCTTCCTGCGCCACCTGCGCCCGTGGTGGGACGTGCATCGGCATCGCGCCGCGCCCCGCATCCATGCGCGGATTGAGGATGCGATTCGCCGTGGCCAGCTCACCATCACGCCGGCGCGGCTGGGGCAGATCAATCCTTGCATTGGCCTGGTGGAAGTCGAGCTGGCGCAGAAGTCCGGACATACCGGCAAAATCACCGTCGAACGTGTCATCGACTGTTCCGGCCTGCAGGGCGATTTCACCAAGCTTGACCGGCCGCTCGTCCGGCAGCTCCTCGCCGACGGGCATATCCGACCGGATCAGCTAAGGCTTAGCATCGATACCGATATCACCGGTGCCGTCATCACCGCCAATGGCGATATCAGCGAGGATCTCTACGCGATCGGGCCGATTACCAAGGGCACCTTCTGGGAGATCATTGCCGTACCCGATATCCGACGCAGCTGCGAGCAATTGGCGGCGCAGATCTATCAGCAGGCTTCATTCGAACACGTCACAAATCCGCCGGCAAAGGCGTCGGCGAGCGTCTGACCGGCCGCGCCTCCACATCATCGCCGTTTATGCCTCCATTCGGGAACGGCGGCGTTGCCCCGGGGCGGTTCCGAAAGCACGCAAATAAGCACGGCTGAAATGGGCCCTGCTGGCAAAGCCGGTTGCCAGGGCGATCTCGCCGACCGGCCGACCGCTATCGGCCAGCAACTGACGCGCGCGCTCCAGCCGCAGCCGCACATAGAAGGCCTTTGCCGTGGTCTTCATCTGCTCGCGAAACAGCCGTTCCAGCTGTCGTTGGGAAATCCGGCTCGCTTTCGCCAGCTCCGCCAGGCTCAGCGGTTCATCGAGATTGTCTTCCATGGCCGTGATCGCGCGGCCGATAGAGGGGTTGTCGAACTGATAGCGCTCGCCCGGCGTCATGCGCTGGGGATCATGGCCCGGCCGGATGCGCGGATGCACGATCTGCTCGGCGACAGCATTAGCCAGCGCCTCACCCGCCCGCAGGGCTATCAGATGCAGCATCATGTCGATCGGCGCGGTTCCCCCGGGACAGGTCAGCCGGTCGCGGTCCAGTTCGAAGACATGCGCGCTGGTGACGATATCGGGGAATTCCTCGCTGAAGGCGGCAATGCTTTCCCAGTGCAAGGTGGCGCGACGATCCCGCAGCAAACCGGCGCGTGCCAGGATGAACGGCCCGGTATCGATGCCGCCGAGCAGCGTGCCGTGCCGGGCGAGATCACGCAGCTTCGCCTGGTCCCGGCGACGGATGGCGGCTTCCGGTTCGAAGCTCGCCATGACGAACAGGATGGGCAAATCATGGACAGCGGCCAGTGAATTGCTGGCGGCGACGGGAATGCCGTTGCTGGCCGAGACCGGCTCCCCATCCAGAGACAGAAAGCTCCAGGAGAAGTTCAGCCCGCCGAGGCGGTTGGCGATGCGCAGGGGTTCCAGCGCACAAAACAGTTCCAGCATGGAGAATTGCGGCACCAGCAGGAAGCCGATCCGGGGTTCGACAAGCCGCCAGGCACTGGCGCCGGGGATAGATGACGGGAATGCGCCAAGCCCGGACCCGGTGCTTTGCGACGCTCGTTTCGTCCCAGTATTGGCTTTTTCCGTTGATTTCCTAGCCATGCGACGACTTCTATCTTTTTTGCGACTATGGCGAAAAATAGCACGCGTATGGCGAAAAAAACACCCTCGGATGATGAGCCGCGATCTTAGGATTCATTAACCGGTCCGATCGGAAGATCGGGCGAGCAGAATCAACAAATGATCAAATTGGGAGATGGCGATGGCCGAGGCGACGCGTCTGGCAAAGACAGCCAGCGTTAAAGACGGCACACTGGTAATGGATTGGCAAGATGGCCGGCAGCAGGTTTTTCATCCGCTCTGGCTGCGCGAACGCCTGCCGGTCGATGACATTCTCGACGCCCGAACCGGTCAGCGGCTGATTGAAGCCGCTGAACTGCCGCTCGATTTGAAGCTGTCCACCTGCGCGATGCCTGCCGAAGATCGCGTCGCCCTCACCTTCAGCGACGCGTTCCAGGCAACCGTAACGGCCGACTGGCTGCATCGGGTTGTGCGCCCCCTGCCCGCGCGCCAGGCCAGCTATGGCCAAGCCTCACCGGATCTGCAGCTCTGGGGCCATGATCTCGGGACCCGGCCGGAAGCCGACCTGCCCCAACTCCAGCGCGACGAAGCCGCCGTCGGTGAGATGCTGCAGGGCCTGCATCGTTACGGCTTCATGATCGTGCACAATGTGCCGGTCGAGATGGAGGGAGCCATGGCTCTCACCAATTGCATCGGCCCCATCCGCATCACCAATTGGGGCGGGCTGGCCGACGTCAAGGCCATACCCAAGGCCTACGACCTCACCATGACGACGCGCGGCCTGGAGCAGCATGCTGACAATCCCTATCGCACGCCGGTGCCGGGCTATATCTTCCTCCATTGCCTGCGCAACGACGCCGAGGGCGGCGAATCCGTCATCGTCGACGGTTTCCGCGTCGCCCGTGAGCTGCAGGTCCGCGATCCGGAGGCCTTTGAAACCCTGACCACCGTGCGGCCGCGCTTCCGCTATGCCGACAACACCGCGATCCTGGAAAGCGACGGCCCCCTGATCGAGCTCGACGGCGATGGCCGCCTGCATCAGGTGCGTTATTCCAATCGCACCGAAATGGTCGATCATCTGCCGCTGGACATGCTGGACCGCTATTACAAGGCGCGGCAGCTCTATTTCCAGCTGCTCAATGATCCGGCCCTGACCTTGACCTTCAAGCTCGGCCCCGGCGATTGCATGATCATGGACAATTATCGCCTGCTGCACGGGCGCAAGGGCTTCAAGCTGGACACCGGCATGCGCCATATGCGCCAGTGCTATATGGACCGCGACACTGTGGGCAGCAAGCGCAAGGTGCTGGCACGGCAAGCCCGCCCCCTGGCAGCCGAATAAGGCAGGAAGACAATGGCAAACGACAACCAGAAACCATCCAATAGCGGGGAATCAGCATGACCATCGTTCGTTTCACCAAATTCGCCGACAGCACTGCCGAGGAATGGAAGGTCATCGGCGATAAATTCACCGTCTACGAGCATGGTCTGGTGGATCGCCTGCTCGGCGCCCTTGAACGGCTGAAGGGTGGCGATCTCGGCTATCCGGTCGACCGCTATGAGCATTCGCTGCAGACCGCCACCCGCGCGCTGCGCGCCGGTGCCGACGAGGAGACCGTGGTCTGCGGTCTGTTCCACGATATCGGCGACGACCTTGCCCCGGTCAATCACGGTGCGCTCGCGGCGGAGATCCTGCGCCCCTATGTCAGCCCGCTGAATTACTGGATGGTGCGCAATCACGAGCCGTTCCAGGGCTACTACTACAACCACTTCTTCGGCGGCGACCGCTTCGCGCGCGAAAAACATCGTGGCCATCCGGGCTTCGAACGGACGGCGAAGTTCTGCGATGAATGGGACCAGACGGCCTTCGATCCGAATTACGACACGATGCCGCTCGCGGCCTTCCGGCCCGCGGTGGAACGAATATTCGGCCGCACGCCCTGGGGCGAACACACAAAGGAATAAGGTGGCAACCGGCCGGGCAACAGCCTGGCCCTTCCTTTGCGCTGTATCAAGCAAAGCCCCGCCGAAATCAATCGGCGGGGCTTAATCATTGCAGCCGCTTTAGACTTCCTCGTCTTCTTCCGGACCGGCGACCGGGCGATGCGCCTCATGCTGCCCGCGCCCAAGCCTCGCCTTCACCCATTCACGGGTGTGCTGGAACACCACATAGAGCATGGGAATGAGGAAGATGCCGACCGCCGAAGCCCCCAGCATGCCACCGAAGACCGGCGTGCCGACCGCGCGCCTGGTCGCTGCGCCGGCACCCAGAGCGGTGATCAAGGGGACGAGGCCGAGGATGAAGGCGAAGCTGGTCATCATGACCGGGCGGAAGCGCAACCGCGCACCTTCCAGGGCGGCATCATGGATCGACTTGCCGCTTTCGCGTTGCAGCTTTGCGAACTCGACGATCAGGATACCGTTCTTCGCTGCCAGCGCGATCAGCACCACGAGGCCGATCTGGGCATAGACGTCGAAGCTGAGCCCCGTCAGCACGACGGCGATGATGGCGCCGAGCACGCCGGTGACGACGGAGAGCAGCACCGGCACCGGAATGGTCCAGCTCTCGTAAAGCGCCACCAGGAAGAGATAGGCGAACAGCACCGCCATGCTCAGCACGATCGGCGTCTTGCCGGCTGCGGCGATCTCCTGCAGCGCTGTACCGGTCCATTCATAGCTGAAGCCCTGGGGCAGGACCTGCTGCGAGATATTGTCCATCAGAGACAACGCCGTGCCGGTACTGGTGCCGGGCGCAGCACTGCCGTTGATGGTGACGGCACGGAAGCCGTTATAGCGCGTGATGCCCTGGGGGACGAGCTTGGTGTCGACCGACAGCAAGGCCCTGAGCGGTACCATGTTGCCGGCGGAGTTTCGCACGTAAATGTCATAGATATCATCGATCCGGCGGCGGAACTGCTGCTCCGCCTGGATCTGCACCTGCCAGGTACGGCCATAGAGGTTGAAATCGTTGACATAGATGCCGCCCAGCGTCCCCTGCAGCGCCGTGAAGATGTCGGAAATCTTCACGCCGAGGGTCTGTGCCTTGTCGCGATCGATATTGAGATAGAGCGAAGGCGTGCTGGAGGAATAGGTACTGAAGACCGATGTCAGACCCTTCTCCTGGTTGGCCGCCACCACCATGCCACCCATCAGCTGTGCCATCTGCTGCGTGGTGCTGGTGCCCCCCCGGTCCTCCAGCATGAACTGGAAACCGCCGGTGCTGCCAAGGCCGATGATCGGTGGCAGGTTAAACGGAATGATGACCGCGCCGGGAATCGTGAAGAGCTTGCCGCGCAACCGCCCGAGGACGGATTGCACCCGCAGCGACGGGTCGGTCCGCTGCTCATAAGGCTTCAAGGCGACGACGAAGAAGGCCGAATTCGACTGGGCGATGCCGTCGAGGAAGTTGAACCCGACCACGGCCAGAACGTCACGTACAGCCGGATCGGCCTTGATGATGTCTTCCGCCTGCTTGGTGATTTGCGAATTGCGGCCGACCGAGGCGGCGTCTGGCAGCTGCATCGAAGCGAAGAAATAGCCCTGATCCTCATCAGGCAGGAAGCCTTGCGGCGTTCGGCCAAACAGCACAAACGAGATGACAGCAAGGCCGCCAATGACGAAAACACTGATGATGGCGACCCGGATCAGGCGGGCGACGATTGCCGCATAGCCGTCGCGCACCTTGTCGATGCCGCGCAGCACATATTTGATCGGTCCCTTGCTGCCATGGCTGCGGGTCAGCAGCACGGCGCAGAGCGCCGGGCTCAGCGTCAAGGCATTGACCGCGGAAATCAGCATCGATACGACGACGGCCACGGCGAACTGACGGAACAGCAGGCCGCTGAGGCCCGGGATGAAGGCAACCGGCACGAAGACCGAGAGCAGCACCAGGGTGATGGCGATGATCGGCCCGGTGATTTCCGCCATCGCCTTCTTGGTCGCATCCGGCACGCTGAGAAGCGGATCCTCCTCCAATACGCGCTCGACATTCTCAATGACGACGATCGCATCGTCGACAACAATGCCGATCGCCAGCACCAGGGCCAGCAGCGAAACGGTATTGGCGGAGAACCCGATCATCAGCAGCACGGCGAAAGTGCCGATGATCGAGACCGGAACGGCGATCAGGGGAATGAGCGTCGTCCGCAGCTTGCCAAGGAAAAGATAGACCACGATGGCGACCAGGACGAAGGCCTCCATCAGGGTCTTGATCACCTCCTCGATGGTCGAGGTGATGAAGACGGTCGAATCATAGAAGACCTTGTACTGGACATCCTCGGGAAAGGACTTCGACAGCTCGTCCATCTTGTCGCGGACTGCCTTCGCCACCTGCACGGCATTGGCGCCCGGCGACTGGTAGATGCCGATCGCGGCGCTGGGCGCACCATTGAAGCGGGTATAGCGGTCCGAAGCCTGCGCACCGAGCTCGACCCGCGCCACATCCGAGACACGCACGACGGAGCCGTCGGAATTGGCCCTGAGGATGATGTTCTTGAATTCATCGACCGTGGTCAGGCGGCCCTTGGTGGTGAGGTTCAACTGCAGCTGCTGGTCATTCGACATCGGCTGGGCGCCGATACGGCCGACCGCCGCCTGAACGTTCTGCGCCTGCAAAGCCGAAATGACATCGCTCGGCGTCAGATTGAGGCTGGTCAGGCGATCGGGATTGAGCCAGACCCGCATCGAATAATTGAGCGGCCCGAACAGGCTGGCATCACCGACGCCCGGCAGGCGCTTCAACTGATCGATGATGTAGATCGTGGCGTAGTTATTGAGGAAAAGCGGGCTGTTCGACCCTTTCGGCGAGAACAGGGTGATACCATAGAGCAGCGCCGAGCTCTTCTTCTTGATGGTGAGACCCTGCTTGGTCACCTCGGCCGGCAGGACGGGCTGCGCCAGGGCGGCGCGGTTCTGCACATTGACCGTGTTGATGTCAGGATTGGTGCCGAGTTCGAAGGTGACGGTCAGGTTGTAGCTGCCATCGGCACCCGAGGTAGACTGCATGTAGATGGCTTTGTCGACACCAACCACTTGCTGCTCGATGGGCTGCGCCACCGTGGTTTCGACAACGCTGGCATCGGCGCCGGGATAATTGGCGGTAACGGAGACCTGCGGCGGCACAATATCGGGGAATTGCGCGACCGGAATCTGGGTAAGCGCGATCAAGCCCGCGATCGTGATGACGATCGAGATAACAAAGGCAAGGCGCGGGCGGTCGACGAAGACCGCGGAAATCATTGGCCGGCTCCCTTGGTGGCGCCGCCGGTGTTATTGGCTGGCGCGGCAGTGCCTCCCTGCCCCGCTGGCGGATTGGCGGCCGGCGGATTGGCAGCGGGAGGATTCGCCGTCGGCTGCACCTGGCCGGAGGTGTTGGAATCGCCGCTGTCCTGTTTCACTTCCGTCGGCGCGACCACCTGACCCGGCTTTGCCTTCTGCAAGCCCTCGACAATGACCTTCTCGCCGGTCTGCAGCCCCTTGTTGACGACGTAATCGGCACCTTCGGTTTGCCCGAGCTCCACGATGCGGGCGATGACCTTGTTGTCGGCGCCGACCACCAGCACCTGATTGCCGCCTTGCGCCGTCTGCACCGCCGCCTGGGGAACAACCAGGCGATTTTGCGGATGACGCTCCTTCAGGACGACCTTGACGTATTGACCGTCGATCAATTGGCGCTCAGGGTTAGGCAGGGTAGCGCGCATCTCCACCGTGTCGGTGGACTGATCGACCTGCGGCGCGGTGAAATCCCACCGCCCGGCATACTTGTACTGCGTGCCGTCGGAAAAACGGACGACAAATTCGATCTTGGTCAGCGATCCATCATCCTGCTGGCGGGTTTCGCGGATCTCGAGGAGCTTCTCCTGGCTCACCGGGAAAGTGATATACATCGGATCCTGGCTGACCAGCGTCACAAGCGCCTTGGAAGATGGGCTCACGAGATTGCCCACATCGTAGTTATGGGCGCCAATCTTGCCGTCAACCGGCGCATAAATATCGGTATAGCCAAGATTGATCTGCGCCTGCTCCAACTGCGCCTGGCTCAGCATGACCTGCGCCTTGCCGGCATCGCGCGCCGCCTTGTCCTTATCGACCGTCGATTGCGGCACATTCTGGTTTTTGACCAGCTGCAGGTCACGCTGGTACTGGATTTCGTCATTGGCAAGATTGGCCTGTGCCGCGGCGACCTGCGCCTGATACTGGTCGACCTGAGCCTTGAACATATCCTTCTCGATCGAGAACAGCAGGTCGCCCTTCTTGACCTCCTGTCCCTCGCGGAAATGGATGGCTTCCAGGAAGCCTTCGACGCGCGCCAGGATATCGACCTGTGTCACAGCTTTGACTCGGCCGATGAATTCGTAGCCTTTGGCGACCGGTCGCTCCTGCAGCGTGACGACACCGACAGCCGGCGGCGGTGCGGCGGCGGCTTGCTGCTGCGTCTGCTTCTGATCGCCGCAACTGGCCAGAGCAAGCGCGCACAGGATAACCGTGATGGCATTCCGTAAGGCAGGCATCATGCGAAGGAGACCCCTAAGCCATTGAATATCCGATCGGGAAAACGACGCGGCCGCGCTTCGCTGCAGCCGGTGCGATCGGACGAGAGTTAAGATAGCTCGCATCCCCTCGCCCTTTGGTCAAGCCCCATGCTGCGACTGCGAAACAGTAAGAGCATGATGGAAGGCTCACCGGGCTTCCCTGCAGAATATCCTGGATATCAGTCCCCGCCCCGCTGTCGCCCGCCGTGTCGGCCCCGGTTACAGATCAACCCGCACGGCTACCGGCGAGCAGACTAGAACGGCCGGGAGCGAGGGCGATAATCTATCGCGGCTCCACAGTATGGCCCAGCCTGCAAAATCCGTCCTGTGCGACCCTCGACAAGGGTGAGAGGTCGTGCGCTTCTTCGACATTGCATGTTTTTGCACGATTATGCATAATTTTAAGAATCATTACTGACAAATGGCGCAGCTTCATGCAAAATAGCGAAATCTCACTGCCCGAAGAACGTCGCCGGTTTCTGCTGGATGTGCTGAAACGGGAAGGCAAAATCGTTGCGGCGGAAGCAAGCCGAAAACTTGATGTGTCGGAAGACACGGTGCGTCGCGATTTGAACGAATTGGCGGCGGCCGGACAACTGCGACGGGTGCATGGTGGCGCCCTGCCTCTTCTGCCCCTTACGCCAGCGGCAGCGCCCTTTGCCAGCCGGCGGCGCGAAGATGATGGCAGCCGCCGGCCGCTTGCGGCGCAGCTCGCCCGCTTGATCGAACCCGGGAGCACGGTCTTGCTCGACAGCGGCACGACCAATCTGGCAGCGGCCGAGGCGATCGCCCCCGATCTCTGCGCCACGATCGTTACGCCAAGCCTGCCGGCTGCCATGGTCCTGATGGCGCACCGGCATATCGACCTCATCGTTTTGGGCGGGGTCGTCGACAAAGCAGAGCAAACGACGACGGGGATCGCGACCTGGGAAAGCATCGCCGGCCTTTCCGTTGATCTTTGCCTATTGGGAGTCTGTGGTCTCGATGCGGCAACCGGGCTAATGGAAATGTCGCCGGATGGCGCGAGGCTGAAGGCGCGGATGATCCAGTCGGCCAATCGGGTCGTCACCGCAGTCCCGATGCGCAAGCTCGGTACCCGGGCTCCCTATCGCATCGGTCCTGTCGATCTGCTGAGCTCGCTCGTTACTGAATCCCAAGCGCCGTCAGCCCTCATCGAGCCTTATCGCGAGGCCGGTGTCGAGATCATCTATGCCGGCTGAGTGAAGTGCACCGCAGCTACGTAGCCATCAGAAACCGAAAGACCTTGTTTTGCTCTCCTTCATCCGAAATGACTCCAGGCGCGTCACTCCCTCGCCCTTGCGCGCAAGCCTCGCCTGCCGCGCAATATTTCTCACCAATGGTTTCACCCTTTCCGCCTGGGTGCCGCTGGTCCCGCTTGCCAAGCAGCGGTTGATGCTGAATGACGCCGGCCTCGGTCTGATTCTGTTGTCGCTCGGTGCCGGCGCGCTGGTATCGATGCCGTTGGCAGGCGCGATCATTGCCCGGACCGGCTCTCGACCGGTCATCATCAGCGCCAGTATGGTCTTCTTCGCCATGTTGCCGCTTCTGGCTTCCTTGACCTCTGTGCCGCTGCTGGCGGTCTGTCTCCTCATCTTCGGCGCCGCCAACGGCTTGATGGATATCTCCATGAACGCGCAGGGAGTCGCTGTCGAGCATCTCGCGGGCAAGCCGATTTTCTCGTCCCTTCACGGCATGTTCAGCATCGGCGGCATTCTTGGTGCGACGTTTTGCGGCGGTCTCCTGCATCTCGGCCTGACGCCGCTGGTCGCGGCAAGCCTCATCGCCGGCCTGATGGCGCTCATCGTTCTGGGACAATTGACCGGGCTGCTACACGGCGGCGAAGGCAAGGGTGAGCGCAAGCACTTCAACCGTCCGACCGGGCTCGTGGCATTGCTCGGCCTGCTTGCTTTTGCCGCCGCCATGACCGAGGGCGCGATGATGGACTGGAGTGCCGTCTTCCTGCGTTTCAGCCGCAATTTCGACGAAGCCAGTGCCGGCCTCGGTTTTGCCGCCTTTTCGGCAACCATGGCGATCGGTCGCTTGACGGGGGACTGGGTTGTCGGCCGCCTCGGTGCGGCTCTCACCATCAGGATCGGCAGCATGATCGCGGCAGCCGGTCTCTGTCTCGTGACGATGGCCGATCCCGCTCCCCTGGTCTTGGCCGGCTTTGCAGTGACAGGCATCGGCCTTGCCAATATCGTGCCCCAGCTCTTTGGCATGGCGGGAAAGCTGCCGGGCTTTTCCCCGGGCGTTGCGATTTCTGCCGTGGCGACCCTGGCCTATGCCGGCATCCTGGCCGGACCCCCGCTGATCGGCCCACTGGCAACGCTGACCAGCCTGCCGATTTCACTTTCGATGCTGGCGGCGGCCATGGTGCTGGTCGGCCTCGGCGCGGGTCTGGCAAGGTCGCGCGGCTAGCCCTCTCCCGACCCTTGCGAGACGGCCGCTTCGGCCAGAATCCAGCGGCGGAAGGTGGCGACCGAGCGACGGCCAAGCACCTCGCGACGATAGACCAGATAATATCCGTTCGCCGGCTTGCAGCGATGCGGATGGGCTAAGGCAAGCCGACCGAGATCGATCTCGGTTTGGCTGATCGGGAGATAGCCAAGCGCAAGCCCCTGCCCGGCCGCGGCAGCCTCGATCACCACATTGGCGTCGTCGAATAACTGGCCGTGCCGGGCGGCCTCCGCCGGCAGCCCGGCGCTGACAAACCACTCCTCCCAGCCGCTATAGTCACGGTAATGCAGCAGCATCCGTCCGTCGCCGCCGGGTTTGCGCAGAAATGCCTTGGCGGTCTTCAGCAAGGCGGGCGCGCAAAGGGCGACGTTCTCAACCATCAGCAGCGGCTCGACGGTCAGGCTCGGCCAATGCCCCCCGCCCCATAACACGGCCATGTCGATATCCGGCGGATCGTCCGGCAGTTCATTGACCGAATGATGCAGCCGCAGGTCGATCGCCGCATGGCGCTGCCAGAAATCACGCAGGCGTGGCGATACCCATTTAGCGCCGATATACCGGCCAAGCTTGACGGTGACGAAATTATTGGCGGCCGGTCCCGCAAGCTGTCGCGCCGTCTCCGCCAGATCGGCGAAGCTTCGACTGGCCTGCCGGGCCAATTTTTCACCAGCGGGGGTGAGGTCGATGCGGCGCGTCAGGCGAACGATCAGGGCGGTCCCCAGCCAGGCCTCCAGCAATTGGACCTGATGGGTCACGGCTGCCGGGCTGACCGCCAGTTCTTCGGCCGCCAGCTTGAAGCTGAGATGGCGCGCCACTGCCTCGAAATGGCGCAGTGCATTCAGTGGTGGCAGACGTCTTGTCATCGGCTCTATGATTTAGTTTCTTTGAATCATCGCCACAAAATATCAATTGCCGGCAATGGCGTCACCAGCTTTCACTGAAACCAACGGTGCCGCTCGGCTTGCTGCCGGCTCGGTCACTGCAAGGGGAACACGATGCAGATCAAGGACATCCGCACTTTCGTCGTCGGCAACCCGCCGCCGCATTTCGGTGGCCGCTATTTCATCTTCCTCAAACTGATCACCGATAGCGGCGTGGAAGGTGTGGGGGAAGTCTATTCCGTCCCGTTCCATCCCCATGTCGTCGCGCAAATGATCGAGGACGTTTTCCAGCGTCACGTCGCCGGCGCCGATCCCTTCAAGATCGAGGCGCTGTGGCGCCGGATCTATTCCAGCGGTTATACGCAACGTCCCGATCCGTCATTGGTCGGCATCCTTTCCGGCATCGAGATGGCCTGCTGGGACATCGTCGGCAAGGAAACCAACAAGCCGGTCTACGACTTGCTTGGCGGGCGCATCCACGAGAAGCTGCGCAGCTACTCCTACCTCTATCCCGAGCCGGGCGATACCGCCAACGTCTACCAAAACGCCGATCTTGCCGCAGAGCGCGCCGCGGCCTATGTGAAGCAGGGCTTCACCGCCGTCAAATTCGACCCCGTCGGTCCTTATTCGGCCTTTGATCCGCGGCAATTGTCGCTAGAAGCCCTCGACCACACCGAACGTTTCATCCGGAAGCTGCGTGAAGCGGTCGGCAGTCGCGCCGATCTGCTGTTCGGTACCCATGGGCAGATGACGGCCGCCGGGGCAATCCGGCTGGCGCAGCGTCTTGAGCCTGCCGATCCGCTCTGGTTCGAAGAACCGACGCCGCCGGAAATGCCGGAGGAGATGGCGCGGGTCGCGGCCGCCACCTCGATCCCCGTCGCGGCTGGCGAACGGCTGACGACCAAATATGAATTCGCCCGGCTGCTGAACCTGAAAGCCGCCGCCATCCTGCAGATGAATCTGGGTCGGGTGGGCGGCATCCTGGAAGCAAAAAAGATCGCGACCATGGCGGAAACCCATTACGCGCAGATCGCCCCCCATCTCTACTGCGGCCCCATCGTCGGCGCCGCCAATATCCAGCTCAGCGCCTGTAGCCCCAATTTCCTGATCCTTGAAAGCATTCAGACCTGGGGCGGCTTCCACGCCGAGCTTCTGAAGCGGCCGGTCCAGTGGCAGGACGGCTATGTTATTCCGCCGACCGAGCCAGGGCTTGGCGTGGAACTCGATGAAGCCGTGGCGCTGGCTCATCCCTATACCGGCACGCAGCTCCATCTCGAAATGCATGACCGCCCAGTTTGACGGGAATTGATGATGACAAGGCAGATAGGTTTTATCGGTATCGGCAATCTCGGCTTCCATTTGGCGGCAAGCCTGATCAAAGCCGGCTTCAACGTGACCGTCCACGATCTCAACCGCGAGGCCGCCGCTCCGCTCCTGCAGCGCGGCGCCAGCTGGGCGGATAGTCCAGCGGAGGCCGCACGTCGCTGCGAGACGGTGATGACCTGTCTTCCCTCGCCCGAGGCCGTGACGCGCGTCGTCACCGGCGAAGACGGAATTCTGACCGCCTTGCGACGGGGTGGTACCTGGATCGATTGCAGCACTAATGACCTGCATCAATTGAAATGGCTCGCGAGCCTGCTCGACGATCGCGGCATCCATTGCCTGGAAGCCCCTGTCACCGGCGGCGTTCATAAGGCAGCCAGCGGCGACATCACCGTTCTGGTCGGCGGCCCCAAGGCGGTCTTCGTCGCCCATCTCGCGATCTTTCAGGCGATCGGCGGCCAAGTCTTCCATATGGGTCCGCTCGGCAGCGCCTCGGTCATCAAGGTGATCACCAACATGCTGGCCTTCATCCATCTGGTGGCGGCCGGCGAGGCCCTGATGTTGGCGAAACGCGGCGGCCTCGATCTTGCCCAGGCGTTTCACGCCATCAAGGCCAGTTCCGGCAACAGTTTCGTGCACGAAACCGAGAGCCAGGTGATCCTGAACGGAAGCTACAACATCAACTTCACCATGGACCTTGCCTGCAAGGACTTGCATTTCGCGCATGAGCTGGGACGTGAATTCGGCGTTCCGCTGGAGCTCGCCGGCCTGGTCGAACAGACATTCATCCGTGCCCGCTCGCAATATGGCGGCAGTGCCTATTCCAGCCAGGTGGTGAAATTGCTGGAAGATGCCTTAGGCACCGACCTGCGTGCGCCCGGCTTCCCCGCTACTATCGTCGCAGACAGCTAGGCGGCCTCAGCCTCCGGCAGAAAGTGGCACTTTCCGGTTAGGGTTTCGCGGTACTAGATGAAATACCGCCATAAGCGAGCCATGACCATGTATCTGCCGCCGCACTTCACCGAAACTGATTCCGAACGCCTCCGGCAGACGATCGCCTCCGCCGGTCTTGTCACCATCGTGACAGCCACCGACGAAGGCCTGGAGGCGAGCCATATCCCTTTGCATTACGATCCGACGCCTGCTGCGGATGGTTCGGCACCGTTCGGAACGCTCTACGGACATTTGGCGAAGACAAATGAGCAATGGCGTCGGTTTCGCACGGATATCGATGCCCTGGCAATTTTCCAAGGGCCGGACGCCTATATCACCCCCTCATGGTACGTGACAAAACAGGAAACCGGCAAAGTGGTGCCGACCTGGAACTACGTTGCCATACACGCCTATGGCAGATTGAAGACTTTCGATGATGCGCCAAGGTTGCTCGACCTGGTCACCCGCCTGACGCAGCGGCATGAGAAGACGCGCAGCAAGCCTTGGTCGGTTCAAGATGCGCCGGCTGATTATATTGCCGCCATGTTGAAGGGCATTGTCGGGCTGGAACTGCCGATCTCGCGGCTTGAAGGCAAATGGAAGATGAGCCAGAACCGAAGCGCCGCCGATCAATCAGGGGTCGTCACCGGGCTGCGGGACGCGGGTGAAACCGAGGTCGCCGCCGTCATGGCCGAGAGCACATCCCGCTGAGCAGATCGGCCGTTTCTTCCTTTGGCCGCATGCCATGCGGCCTTATCCGGTCTCAGAAATGCACTGACATTCCGTCGGTCTGTGATAGGATTGCTCTTAATGGCTGCAGGCTGATGGCGCCTATCTGAGGCGCTCGAACCGGCCAAGATCGGATCGGTGCGGTTGCAGGCAGGCTCCGGAGAGAAGTCTTGCTGCTGCAGTGGTTGCGTTGCTTGATCAGCTTCGGTACGGCAATGTGTGCAGGCTTGGCTGCGCCGCATGCAGATCCGTTGCCGATGCTCGGCTGCGAGCGGCCGATCCGCCTTGCGTTTTATGAATTCGGCTCTCTCTTTCACCAGGGCGTCGGCATTGATCGCGACGTCGTCGAAGAGATCGCCCGGCGCACCAGCTGTCGTTTCGAAACGCAAATACTGCCCCGCGACGAAATCTGGCGGCAGCTGGAGAGCGGACGGCTCGACATGACAACCAGCGGAACCGAAACCGCCTCCCGCGCGATATTTGCCCATTTCATTCCTTATCTCGGCCTGAAGAATGTCATCGTTACGAACCGCGATGATGCCGCGGGAATCAGTTCCTTTGACGATCTCCTGGCCCGTCCGGATTGGCGCATCGGCATCGTCGCCGGCTTTCTCTATGGCGGCTACTATGACAACCGGCTGCGGGCGCCTGCCCATCAATCGCAGATCCGCACCTATCTCGACCAGCAGAGCCTCTATCTCGCCTTGGCAAATGGCGAGGTCCAGGCCGTTCTCTCGGCGGCGGTGAACTATGGCTTCTATCTACCGTTGAAGAGCCAGGAAGAACATTTTGCCATCGCCGATCTCTCACCGGCGCCACCCATGCCCCACGCCATGGTCTTCTCCCGGTTCCGCTTCACCCCGACAATGATCAACAACTGGACGCGCCTTTTCGAACAGATGCGCCTCGACGGCACCCTGTTGCGCATCTACCAGCGCAGATTGCCGCCACAAATCGCCAGCGGCCTCCTCACATATTGAGAGGGTTCCATTCCGGAGCACTGAAATGGCAGAAGCTGCACCTGATCCTGGAATGACTGCTTCGCCGGCCACTGGCCAATCGCAGGCGCCGCTGTCGCGACAGAAGCGGCGCCTGCGCCTGCCGTTACAGCTGGTCGCAGCCCTCAGCGTCATCTTGTTCGTGACCTTGGTTGCCGGCCTTCTGAGCTGGCAGGCCTATCGCGCTTCGCAAGAGGCGCTTCTGCGAGCCTCCAATGATACCATCGGCTATATCAGGGAAGCCGTCACCGAAAAGTCGCGACGCATCCTTGAGCCGGCCGAGGCCCAGCTTCGCTTTCTCTCGAGAAACGCTCTCTCAGGTGCGATGACCTTAGCCGAGAGACTGCAGGAAGTGCCGGCGATCGCCGACGCCTTGCGCCAGAACAGTCTGATCGACGCCATCTATGCCGGCTATCCCGACGGCGAGTTCATTCTCTTCAGGCCTCTGGCAAACGACGACATGCGGCGCCGTTTTTCGGCCCCCGCGAATGCCGCGCTGCTGGTCCAGTCGATCACTCTCGACGCCGGCGGCGCCATGGTCGGTGAATATCGGATCTACGACGTCGACAATCGCCTCCTCAGCTCACGGATCGACCCCGACTACCGCTTCGACCCGCGCACCCGGCCCTGGTATCAAGCGGCTATCGGCAAGGCGGAGATCATTACGACCAGCCCCTATATCTTCTTCACTACACAGGCGATCGGGATCACCCTGGCGCAACGCAGCCTCGATGGCGGTGCCGTCATCGGCCTCGACGCGAAGCTGCTTTCCATCGCCTCGCAGATTGCGCAATTCCGTGTGACTCCTTCGGCCGAAGTTGCCCTCATCAACAGCGACAGGCAGGTCGTCGCCTATCACGACATGCTGAAGATGATCATCCATGGCAAGGACGATAGCTTGCGACTGGCGATGATCGATGAACTCGATAACATACCGTTGAGCCGCGCAGCCGACCTCGCCTATGGCGGCGCCTCCATCAGCCGCAGCACGATCACCGCCTATGGCCGTAGCTGGCAAATCATGCAATCAAATGTCGATGTCGGCGAGGCGCGCCAGCTCAAGCTGCTGATTGCCATCCCCGACGACGAGTTCTTTGCTTCGGCAAGACGCCTCGTCTGGCATCAGGCCGTGATCGCTATGGTTCTCATGTTGCTTGCCATGCCGATCGCCTGGTGGCTGACCGGGCGGCTGGTCAAGCCATTGCGCCGGCTGGCGAAGGAGACTGCCAAGATAGAGCGTTTCGACTTCACGACGGAGGCAAAGCTCCGCAGCCACATTGCCGAAATCAACGATCTCGGCCGCGCCCTCGACCGCATGAAGCGAACCATCCGGAAATTTCTCAAGATCGGCCGTGCACTGGCTGCCGAGCCGGATTTCAAATCCCTTCTTAACCGCGTGTTACAGGAGTCTATCGACGTCAGCAACAGCGATGGCGGCGGCATCTATCTGGTCGACGACGAGCAGAACCTATTGAAGCCGGAGGTCGTACGCTGGCTCGATCACAAGGTGGACGGCGAGACGGATCTATCTGATATCTCGTTGCGACGGGATGGCATTTTGCGGCAGATGACGATAGCGCTGGAGAAGAAAGACATCGTCGTGGTTCAGTGCCGCCATGATGAAGATGAATTGAAGCAACTCGGGCTAAGACGGATGGTGACCGCCTTTTCCGCCGACCATGTGGCGCTCGTCATCGTGCCGCTGCTCGACCGGAATCAAGTTCCCCTTGGCATCCTGCTGCTCCTCAAGGCGCTAAAAAAAGAGCAGCAAAGCTGGGTTGCTGATGACCGCATGGTGCAGTTGATCCATGCCGTCAGCGGTAGCGCCAGCGTTGCCATCCAGAACAAGCAATTGTTGCAGGCCCAGCGCAAACTGATCGAT
This sequence comes from Terriglobia bacterium, assembly GCA_035539075.1. Lineage (GTDB taxonomy): Bacteria > Pseudomonadota > Alphaproteobacteria > Dongiales > Dongiaceae > Dongia_B. The sequence goes on along the minus strand of DATLJB010000221.1, from coordinate 28,164 downwards.
TCCTTGATCAAGCTGATCGCCGGCGCGATTGACGCGAAGTCTGCCTATACCGGTGGACATTGCCAGCGCGTGCCGGTTCTGACACGCATGTTGGCGGAAGCTGCCGTCGCCCAACAGGCCGGCCCCTATCGCGACTTCCGCCTGAGCGAAGAAGAATGGGAAGCCCTGGACATCGCCGCATGGCTGCATGACTGCGGCAAGGTGACGACGCCGGAATATGTCGTCGACAAAGCGACCAAGCTGGAAACCATCTCTGACCGCATCCATGAGGTCAGAACCAGATTCGAGGTACTCAAGCGCGATGCGGAGATCGCCTATTGGCGCGGCCGTGCGGAGGGCTGCGATGAAACGGCCCTGCGTGCCGCCATGGAACAGCAAAAACGCGATCTTGATGCCGATTTCGCCTTCGTCGCCAGCTGCAACGAAGGCGGCGAGTTCATGGAACCGGCGAAGATCGACCGTCTCAGGGCCATCGCGGCGCGCACCTGGATGCGCACGATCAACAATCGGCAAGGTCTCTCCCACGAGGAAAAAGCCCGTTTCGATCGCCAGCCGGAACCGCCGCTGCCGGTCGAAGAACACCTGCTGGCGGATCGCGACGACCATATCATCCCTCTGACCGAACGGGATCTCATCGCCGCCGACAACCCCTGGGGCTTTCATCTGAAGAGCCCCGAGGTCAAATACAATCGCGGGGAGATCTACAATCTCAGCATCTCACGCGGCACCCTGACCGCCGAAGAGCGCTATCGCATCAACGACCATATCGTCCAGACCATCATCATGCTGAACAGCCTGCCCTTCCCGAAGCACCTGAAAAACGTGCCGGAGCTGGCGGGCGGGCATCACGAGAAAATGGACGGCACGGGCTATCCGAAACAGCTGAAGGGCGATGACATGTCCGTGGTAGCGCGGATCATGGCGATCGCCGATGTCTTCGAGGCGCTGACCGCCGCCGATCGGCCCTACAAAAGGGCCAAGCGGCTCAGCGAAGCGGTAAAGATCATGGGATCCATGAAGAAGGAGCGTCACCTCGATCCCGACCTGCTGGATCTCTTCCTGACCTCCGGGGTCTGGCGTGATTACGCCACGCGCTTCCTGTCGGCAGAGCAGATAGATGAGCCGGATATTGCTGCCGTGATCGGCATGCGGCCGGCGGCGGAATGATCCGCTATGTGCCGGCGCGGATCTCAGCCAGCCGGCTGACGAAAATATCCACCCGCCGCTTTAGCTCCGCGGCATCGACCCCCGGCTTGTAGAGCGACGAACCGATGCCGAAGCCATCTGCACTGGCGGCGATATAGGCTGCCATGTTGTCCGCCGTGACGCCGCCGACCGGCAGCAGCAGTGTCTCCGGCGGCATGACGGTGCGCCAAGCTTTGACCGCTGCTGGCGGCAGCAATTCCCCGGGGAACATCTTCAGGCCGTCGGCACCGGCATGCAGGGCAGTGAAAGCCTCGCTCGGGGTGAAGGCGCCCGGCAGGACCGCCATACCATAGGCCTTGGCGGCGCGGATCACCGCCGTGTCGCAATTCGGTGCCACCACCAGCTTGGCGCCGATCGCATGCAGATCTTCTACCTGCGCCACCGACAGGACGGTGCCGGCCCCAACCAATAGATCATTTCCGGCGAGCTGCTGCAGCCGGCGGATGCTCTCATAAGGGGCTGGGCTGTTCAGCGGCACCTCGATCAGGCGGATGCCGGCAGTACTCAGGACGTCGAAGGCCCAACCGACTTCTTCCGGCTGGATGCCACGCAAAATGGCAACGATCGGCATCTGCTGCAAGGCGCGACGAATGAGGTTCATGGCTTGTCTCCCTGCATATGCGGGTCGGTCGGATAGCGGTTCAGCTCTGGGGCAGCAACGCCGCCGCCTTGGCCAGAGACAGCAAGGCGACTGGCAGCAGATCCGCGCTGTCCTGGAGGGTCAAATCAAGATTGAGATGTTTGGCAGCCCGGCGGTAGGACCCCAACAGGCCCGGTGAACCGATCGCCGAAACCTTGCCGGCAAGCCCCCGCGACAGCAGCCATCGGAGCGCGTCATGGATCTCGGCGCCGATCAACAATCCGGACATATAGCTTGCAAGGCCCGTGCGCGGTACGCGATCGAGCAGACCCAGCGTGCGCACGCTGAAGAGACTGTGCAGCAGATTGGCGGCATCGGGGCCGCTGGCATGGTCGACACCGCGCAAAAAGGCGTCATCATCGACGGCATCGCCTTCCATCAGCTGGCTGAGCGTGCCGCTGCTCTTGCGCAGCAGACCGAATATCTCACCCGTCATATAGGTGCGGAAAGTAACCAGCTTGCCGCCTTCGACCAAGGCCCATTTGGAATGCGTGCCGGGCAGCAGAAAGGCGCCCTCTTGCCGGCCTGAACGCAGCAGGGCGGCGAGGATCTGGCATTCCTCACCCCGCATCACCTCGGGCTGATGCTCATCGTCGAGCATGATGCCCGGCACGATCCAGGCATTGTCGAATTCCGCATCCTCGACCCGGGCAAGGTGCCGGGCAAGATCGCGTAAGTGAACCGGCGCCGGCTGATAGGGCACTTCCTGCCAGCCCATCTTGCTGCCGACCATGCCGGCCATGATCACCGGAATTTGACGCCCTCGCTGCAGCCAATCGCCACAGAAAGCGGCGAAAGACTGTGCGAAGCGGCGATCGGCATGGGCCAGCAAGCCCTGGTCGTCATGCCGCTCCTCCAGCACCGCTCCGTTCTGTGCGAGCGCCCAGGCGCGCCGGTTGGTCGTGCCCCAATCGGCGACGATACAATCGATGCGCCCGCTGCTCATGACGCTCAAAGAATGCCGACACCGCCATAGGCGAAGCTGGTCTCAGCGGCCGGCTTCTCACCGAGGCGATTGCGCAGGGGTTTACCGAACTCACCCATCTCGATCTCGAAAATATCGCCGGGCTGGGTCTTGATGCCGTCGGCGAAGCTCAACGTCGCCGTGCCGAAGAAATGGATGTGCACGTCGCCCGGCCGCCGGAACAGATCATACTTGAAATGGTGGTATTCGAGATTGGCTATGGTGTGGGACATATTGCCCTCGCCGCTCTGGAACGGCTTGCGCCAGATGATTTCGTTGCCGCGCAGGATGCGGCTTTCACCTTCCAGCTTTTCCGGCAGATCGTCGACCAGCAATTCCGGGCCGATGCTGCAGGCGCGCAGCTTCGAATGGGCGAGATAGAGATAGTTCTGCCGCTCCATCACATGATCGGAATATTCGTTGCCCAAGGCATAGCCGAGCCGCCAGGGCCTGCCATCGTCACCGATCAGATAGATACCTGCAAGCTCCGGCTCCTCGCCGCCATCGAGCGCAAAGCCCGGCAGCGCCAGATCGGCGCCCGGCCTGGCAACGATGCTGCCATCGCCCTTGTAGAACCATTCCGGCTGGACACCCGGCCCCTCGCCTGCCGGCTTGCCGCCCTGGAGCCCCAGCTTGAACATCTTCATGGAATCGGTCAGCGTCTCGTCACCGCCGCTCAACGTCTGGTGCATCTTGTCGCGCGCATCGGCGCTGCCGAGATGGGTAAGGCCGGTGCCGGAGACGATGCAATGGGCGGGATCTGGATGATCCACCGGCGGCAGGACACGGCCGTCGGCGAGCAGCATGGCGTAGTTGAGGACCATACCCTCGCCGCGCTCAAAGACCAGGTCATCCAGCCGAACACCGGCGACGATTGCCGCCTTTGCCAGATCGATTACGGTCTTCTCGTCACCGGGCACAACGATGGCGCGCTCGCCATCCACCCGCGCGACAACACGGCCCATCGACATTTCGATCTGTACCAGGCGCATCTCAACCGACCTTCTTCAGCAGCAGGGCATAGGTGACCACCGAGGCGACAATGGTCAGCCCGGCAATGAACTGATACCAGAAACCCGTGAGCCCCAGCGAGACAATTCCGGTCTCCAGCGAGCCCATGATCAAGACCCCCATGAAGGTGCCCCAAATGGTGCCTTTGCCGCCGAAGACCGAAGTGCCGCCGATGAAAACCGCCGCCAGGGTCGGCAGCAGCATGCTGTCGCCATGGCTGGGGAAAAAGGACTGGTTGAAGGCGAGGCTGAGCAGGCCGGCGATTGCCGCCATGAAGCCCATCAGCATGAAGCATTTGATCTTCACCATATCCGTATCGATGCCGACCATCCGGGCGCTGACGGCATTGTCCCCGACGAAGAGCACATGGCTGCCGAAACGGTGCTTGCGATAGACCAGGCCGAGACCGATGGCGATCGCCAGGAACCAGATGAATTGCGCCGGCAGATAGCCACCAATTTTGCCGACCAGCAGACTGTTCCATATCGTGCCGTCCATTTCGAACAGGGAAATGCTTTGCCCTTGCACCAGGACCTGGATGAGGCCGCGCCACAGGAACATGGTGCCGATCGTCAGCACGATCGACGGCACGCGCAGCTTGGTGATGACGACGCCGTTGAACCAGCCGAGCACCAGCCCGACTGCCACGCAAGCGAGCACCGCCAGGATGAAATTGACCTCGTTGGAATAGAGATAGGCGAAGACATAGGCGCTGAGGCCCATGATCGACGGAAAGCTGAGATCGATCTCGCCCAAGGTGACGATGAAAGTCGCCGCCACCGCGAGAATGCCAGAAAACGCGATCGTTCCCATCAAGGCGGCATAGATGCCGGAATCGAGAAATACCTCCGGCGCCCCGACGATATAGACCACGAACAGCAGCGCGCAGATCGCCGTCACCACGACCGGAATGCGGTTGCGGGTCAAAAACTGTTGCGCGCTCATGATGCGATCGCTCCCTTCTGATGCAATTCGACCATCATGTCGATCAGCTGATCGCGCGAGATCTCGGCCTTGGTGAACTGGGCTGCCACCTGGCCCTTGTCGAGGATGATGAAACGGTCGGCCACGTCGTGAACGTGGAAGATGTTGTGATCAATGAAGATCGCCGACTTGCCCTTGTCGCGGATATTGCGGATGAAATCGAGCACTTTTCGCTGCTCGGACAGCGCAAGCCCGGTGGTTGGTTCATCGAGGATGATCAGTTCGGCATTGAAATAAAGCGCGCGAGCAATGGCGACACCCTGCTTCTCACCGCCGGACAGGCCTCTCACTTCGGAATCGACATTGATGACTTCAGAAGTGAAGCCCATATAGTCGCGCAGCAGGCGTCTTGTCTCTTCCTTCTGCCGCTTGATGTCGAGAAAGCCCAAACCTGTCGTCAACTCGCGGCCGACGAAGACATTGCGCCACAATTCCTGCTGATCGGCCAGCGCGCGCTCCTGATACACCGTCTCAATGCCGAGCTCGCGTGAGCGCTTGACCGAGGTCAGCGTTATCTTCTGGCCTTTGAAAAGGATTTCGCCGGCGCTGGGATGATGCACGCCGGTGATGACCTTGATCAGCGAGGATTTACCGGCACCATTGTCGCCGACCAGCGCAACGATCTCCCCGGGATTGATCTCGAAACTGACGCCCTTCAGAACATTGAGGCGTCCGAAAGCAAGCTTGATGCCGTTAAGCTGCAGAAGTGGATCTGTCACTGTCGTACCTTCTATCGCCCTGCTTCGATCTGGCAACCGCTGCGATAATCGCGTCTCTTCGCACCCCGGGTCCGGCATCCTGCCTTGACCCGAGCGCCACTGAGTGTCTATCGGAGCTTGAAAAAGGAGACCTGCCGCCGGAGGGTCAGCGGCGGCAGGTTCCGCAAAGAAAGTTCAGCGAATGCCTTCTTTGGCAAACGGCGCCACGGCATCGATATTGGCGCTGCTGATGATCGCGGCACCGGTATCGACGTCAAAGCCGGCAAAGCCGAATTTGCTGGTCAGGTACATCTGTAGGATCGGCAGATAGCCTTGCAGGAAGGGCTGCTGATCGAGCACGGCCTTCACATAGCCCGACTTGATCGCCTGGGCGGTCGGCGCCGAGAGATCGAAACCGGCGCCGCAGACCTTGTCCTTATCCGCATTGGCGTTCTTGAAATAGAGCGGGATGGTCGCCGTCAACGTGCCGTGATCGGTAACCACTGCCTTGGTATCCGGGTTCTTCTGGAAATAGGCCGAGAAGACCGGCACGCCCTGCGACGGATCCTTGTTCACCGCATCGGAGATTTCCAGGTACTGGACATTGATGCCCTTGGCCTTCAATGCCTCGACCACGCCCTTGGTGCGCTCGCCGCGGCCCTGCTGGCCCATCAGGCCCCAGACCAAGGCCTTGTCGCCGGTTTTCAGCTTGCAGATATCAAAGACGGCGTTGCCGAGCATTTCACCCGAGGGATAGAGCTTCTGGCCGACATAGCCCATGCCATCGCCCTTGTATTTGGCTTCGCTGTCCGGCAGGTCGACATTGGCGGTGGTGACGAGGATGCCTTGGGCCCGTGCCTCATCGATCAGCTTGGAGAGCGCGCCCTCGCCCGGATGGCCCATGATGGAAATCCCGGTCGGCTTGCGCGCGATCTGCTCCTTGAACTGCGCCACCATCTTTTCCGGATTCCAGTCGGACCATACATAGTCGACATGGCAGCCGGTCTGCTTCTGCGCCAGTTGCGCGCCGCGATAGACGATTGAGGCGAAAGTGTCGCCCTCGCCGCCGCCGGGGAAAAAGACGAATTTCTTGCCTGAGCAGCCGCCATCCACATCGGCATGTGCCGCTTGTGGCGCCAAGGCCAAGGTCATCGACGACAGCAAAATGCTGCCGGCTGCTATCATGAGTTTTTTCATTTGAGCGCCTCCCGTATATATCTGCCTGACGATGGTTTCGCCTCGCCGGATCTTTTTCGATCCGTTGTCGGAAACCGGATCTTGTTTGAAACAGCGGCGTTTTATCATACAAAAAACAAGGCAGCAATGCCGTTTTGTATTACAAATGAGAAGAGGCCATGATAAAGTGGCGCAGACTGGAAGGGCCATGCAGAAGCAACCAAAAATCACGCGGTCACGGCGGGGGAACAGCCTGCATCACAGCGTCGCCCAGGATATCGGCGCCCGAATCCTGAAGGGGGAATTTGCCCCCGGGACCCTACTTCCCAACGAGGCCGAATGGTGCCGCGCCTATGGCGTCAGCCGCACCGCGGTGCGCGAGGCGATCAAGATGCTGGCGGCCAAGGGCTTGATCGTTTCGCGGCCGAAGATCGGCTCGCGCGTGCAGCCGCGCGATGCCTGGAACCTGCTCGACCGCGACGTGCTGGTCTGGTACTGCGCCGCCGCCGATCAGCATCATTTCCTCGCCAATATGCAGCAGTTGCGCCAGATTCTGGAGCCGGAAGCGGCGGCCCTGGCGGCGGAAAATCATACCGAGGCGCAGCTCGCGGAGATCGAGGCCGCCTATAACGGCATGCGCGAATCCCAGTCCTTTCCGGATTGGAACGCCGCCGACGTCCGCTTCCACCTTGCTATCCTGTTTGCGGCCGGCAACGAATTACTGGTGCCGCTCGGCTTCGTCATCGAATCCGCGCTCGGCAATATGTTCGACTGGACCACGCGTCACAATGAAGATTTCCGCAGCGCCCTGCCGCTGCACGAACATATCCTGGTGGCGATCCGGCAGCGGCGGCCGGAGGCCGCACGCCGTGCCGTCCGGAAACTGCTGGGCGATACCAACCGGGTGATCGGCCTGGCTCGCGAGAGCGCAGCCACCAGCCGCGCCGCCGGAAAGTCGTGACCGTCCTTTCCTTTTCAACACATTGCCCCGACTCTGCCGGGCAAGGCAGACTCGGCCGGTAGAAGGAGCATTGGCCATGGAGCTGGCAGAATATGCGCGGCATCCCAGTCTGAAGGAGAAGACGGTCTTCATCACCGGTGGCGGAACCGGCATCGGCGCGGCGATCGTGGAATCTTTCCTGGACCAGGGTAGCAAGGTCGCCTTCATCGATATCGAGGAAGCCGCCAGCACGGCCCTCTGCGATCAGTTGCAGGCGCAGTATGGTGTCCGCCCGCTTTTCATCCGCTGTGACATTCGCGATGTCGTTGCACTGCAACAGGCAGTGGCGCGGGCAAGTTCGGCCCTGGGGGATGTCGGCGTGCTGGTGAACAATGCGGCCAGCGATACGCGCCATGACTGGCGCGAGGTGACGCCCGATTACTGGGACGACCGCATGGCGATCAATCTGCGGCCGCTCTTCTTTGCCATCCAGGCTGTGGCGCCGGGCATGCAACGCAATGGCGGCGGCTCGATCATCAATTTCGGCTCGATCAGCTGGATGAAATCGACCCCCGGCATGCCGGCCTATACTTCCGCCAAGGCGGCCATCCACGGCCTGACCCGCAGCTTTGCCCGCGAACTGGGTGCGGATGGCATCCGCGTCAACACAGTGGTGCCGGGCTGGGTGATGACGGAGCGACAGATGAAGCTCTGGCTCGACGAAGCCGGCGAACGCGAGATCGAAGCCAATCAGTGCACCAAGGGCCGGGTCATGCCGGTCGATCTGGCGCGCATGGTCCTGTTCCTCGCTTCCAAGGATTCGGAGATGTGCACCGCTCAGCAGTTCATCGTCGATGGCGGCTGGGTCTGAAGCATAAACGTTCCGCCGGAGCACGGCGGCTGTAGGCGCAAGGGGAGGCGCTGATGAGCGAAGCAAATCTGGTTTGGGATATCCGTTCGGTTCTCGGCGAAGGGCCGCTTTGGTCAGCCCGCGACCAGTCGGTCTACTGGGTCGACATCAAAGGTTGCATGTTGCATCGCTACGGTTTCGACGGCCGCCAGCAAAGCTGGACCATGCCGGATTATATCGGCTGGATCGTCGAGCGGCGCGACCAGCCGGGCTTCGTTGCCGGCTTTCGCAATTTCGTGGCTGAACTTTCTCTGTCGCCCTTTTCCATCCGCGAGCGCTTCAAGCCCGAGCCAAAATTGCAGGGCAACCGGCTCAACGATGCCAAGGCCGATGCCGCCGGACGGATCTGGTTCGGCTCGATGGACGACGCCGAAAAGGCGGCGAGCGGCGCCTTCTATCGGCTCGATCCGGATTTCTCTTATCATCAGGTCGATAGTGATTACATCTGCGCCAATGGGCCGACTTTCAGCCCGGACGGCAAGCTGGTCTATCACACCGACAGTCTGCGCAACGAGATCTACCAGTTCGACGTCAAGGCGGACGGCACGCTGGCGAACAAGCGGCTCTTCGCCCGTTTCGAGGCCGAGGACGGGTCTCCCGACGGTATGACGACCGATGCCGAGGGCTTTCTTTGGGTTGCCCTCTGGGGTGGCTGGGGCATCGTCCGCTTCGACCCTGCCGGCAAGCGCGAGCGTTTCATTCCCCTGCCCGTTTCCCAGGTCACCAGTTGCTGCTTTGCCGGCGACGCGCTGGACCGGCTGTTCGTCACCTCAGCCCGCATCGGCCTGACGCCCGAGCAGCTGCACAAAGAACCCCACGCAGGCAGCTTTTTTGAGATCGAGCCGGGCGTCGTCGGCTTGCCGACAGCGGCCTTCGCCGGCTGAGCCAGCGCATTGCCGTCGTGCGACGGCTGCCTCTGGCCGGTGTTGACATAACCGCCGTCATGTTGACGTCTCGCCTCAATCCAAGCCGGGCCGCACCGGGCTTGGATTGAGCAAAGTCGACAGCTTCAACGCGCCGGATCCCGCCGCTCCCCAAGATATACTTGGAATCATGGATTAAATCGTTATAGTTGTATATCCTTGATTCACTAAGGGGCGAGATTTTGGAACAGACGTCGACGTCTCCCATACATTACCGGCCGCGACGCCGTTGGCTGGCAGCAATCGCCAGCCTGTACATTCCTGGCCTCGGCCAGCTCTACGCCGGCAACCAAAGAGGCGCCGGCGTCTGGTTTGCCACCTATTTGCTCGGTATTGCCGTTTTGACGTCGACCTACATCTTTCCGCTCGGTCGCGCGGTTTTTCTGGCAGTGATCTTCCTCCTCCTGCTGTGGCTATGGGGCGGCGTCGACGCCTGGTGGCAGGCCGGTCGACAGCGCAATTACATCCTGCGGCCGTACAATCGATGGTGGATTTACCTTAGCGTGATTGGGATCGCTGGGCTGGGTTCTTTTATGCTCGATGGGCCAAACATCTTCAACAAGACCACACGCAGTTTCTATGTGCCGGCGGCGAGCATGACGCCGGCCGTGACGACCGGTGACTACATTTTGGCCGATGCATATCCGGCACGGCTGCGCCAGATCAGTCGCGGCGACGTGATCTTGTTCAACCACGCGGGACAGGTCTTCATCAAACGTGTGGCGGGCGTGCCCGGCGACCAGGTGTCGATGACCGACGACGTGCTATCGATCAACGGCGATGCGCTGCGCCAGCAGGCGGACGTCGATCTGGCGGAAACCGGCTTGACGCGCGACGATCTCAAGACGGCGTCGCCTTACCGGGAAATCTGGCCGGACGGCCGGCGCGTGCTCCTTCTCAGACAGAACAATGATAACCCCTACCGCTCCTTCTCCAGCGTGACCGTACCTGACGATGCCTTTTTCGTGTTGGGCGACAGTCGCGATAATTCGGTCGACAGCCGCATGTTCGGGTTGGTCCTGCGCGATCAGGTCGTTGGCCGCGCCAGCTTCATCTGGTGGTCGCCGCATCCGGCAAGGATCGGCCGGGTGATCAATTAACCGGTGAACATTAACCATTTGCTCAATCCACCGACGATCCGGCGGCGACTATCCGAGGGGGCACCACAATCGCCGGAACCAGGAGGCAAGCTGGTTGTTATGGTGCTGAGCGAACCGCACCGGCGACTCTCTAATTAAGATAAGCGGCGGTGCGGCATTCCGAAGAGGTGCGTCATGTCTACAAGCATCTGGGATGTTGTCGCAGGGGCCGGCCTGTCCGTTTTGTTGCTGGTAACCTTTCTCCTCGGCAGTTGGCGTGTTCGTCGCCAGGTCTTTCTCGCCTTTTGCTTTCTGGCCTTGACCGCCTTCGCCTGGCATGCCGGCTGCTGGTATCATAAGCTTGATTGCCCGGCCGATGGGCAGATGACCACCCTCGCACAAGGCTCGTGATCACCGGTCCCCGAAATCGAAACAAGCCCACGCCATATGCGGCTTCAGGTAGCCCGTTGCGCAGCAATGCTCGGGGAAGATCATAAATTCTCCGCTGCCACCAGCCAGACAGCGGCCGGCAGGAGCACGTTGCTTCCTTCCTGATATGCCGAGAGCGCCTCGCGCACAGAACTAGCCACGGCTTCCACCACAGAGGTAGGAGCGCCTTCAATGGCGCGACTGGTCGAGCCGATTTCCAAAACCGAGGCCACGGCCGCATCCAGCCCCTCTCCGGCGGCCAAATCAAAGCTTAGATCAAGGGGCGTCAGCCGGACATTGCCGAAGGACGCGCGAGACAGAATCCGCCGGACACGCTCCGGATCGGCGAAAGAAAAAGGTCCAGGATCCTCCGCCCCCGGCTTGGGCAGCGGTGGGACATGGAGGTAGGCAGCCTGAAGCGGCACCATGGTCCAGGGGTTTTCGCTCGGCTTGCGGAAACAGGAGAAGACCAGGCGCCCGCCAGGCCGCAGGCCAGATCTCAAATTGGTAAAGGCCCTCACTGGATCGCTGAAGAACATGACGCCAAATCGGGAAACCATGAGATCGGTCGGCTCGGCAAAACCGTAGTCGGTTGCGTCGGCCAGGGCGAAGTCAAGCGGCAGGCCTGCCGGCTGCCTGCGCCTCGCATGCGCCAGCATCGGCGCGGAGACATCCAGGCCAAGCACACGTCCGGAAGCCCCGACCCGCTCAGCCAGCATGAAACTGGTTGCCCCGCAACCGCACCCCACATCGACCACCCGTTCGCCGGGTTGCGGCGCAGCAAGATCGAGGAGCGCCATGGCGACCGGATAGAGGACCCGGTCCCAGATAACCTGACGTTTCACCCACTTCTCGCCCGCCGGCCCATTCCAATAGGCAATCTCTGCACTTGTCATGGATTTGCCTCAGACCCTCATAGGTTAAGGAATACTTTGCTATCCGCGATCATTAGTGTCAGTCATAATACGATTGGAATCATTCGCCCGCATTGCCGATGGATGAAGATCCTCCACGGGGTTGGTCGGTATGAAGCCCAAGCGTCGGAGTTTTGCCTTAAAGGCAACAATCGGCTACGCGATCTTCGCGGCGCTGTGGATCTTTCTGTCCGATTCGCTGCTGGCACATCGTTTCGAAGAACAGGCGGTCACCCGGCTGGCTATGGCCAAAGGTGTCGTCTTCGTCACAGTCACCTCCGCCCTGCTATTCCTCGCGCTGCGCCACGCCAGCCAGCACGGGCCTTCGGAAGAGCTACCGCTGCTGGATGAGACGCGTCCGGGGCGACCCTGGCCACATATTGTCGCCATCCTCGCACTCTGCTGCGGGATCGGCCTGATGGCTTGGACGCGCTACGACGCTGAGCGCGATGCCGCGGAGCAAGCCATGCTGCGGCAGTTGCAGGCGATCGCCAAGATCAAAGCAAAAAGCATACAGGACTGGCTGGCAAGCTATCAGGCTGACGCGGAGACACTCAGCAATGCCCCCGATCTGATAGCCGACGTCGAGGCCTGGCAGAGCGGTCGTAATGCCGTCGTCTACCAGCATCTAAGCGAGATGGTGGAGGCGAATAATCGTGTCCACAGCAACGCCTATCGCTCCACCACGGTCCTGACGCTGGATGGAGACATGATTGTCAGCAAGCCTGACAAATCGTCACTCGTGATGAGCTCGTCGCATGACTGGCCGGCACAGATCGCTGCGGCGGGCGCCATGCTGGCCCGGGGCGAGACGGCATTCGTCGATCTGCGCCAGGATCCGGAATCAGCCGCCCTGCATTTTTCATTTATTGCCCCCGTCATGGCAAAAGCGGCAGGGGCACAATCTGCTTCAGGCAAACCAATCGCCTACGTAGCAATCGATTTTGCACCGGAAAACTATCTCTTTCCCAGCCTCCTGACCTCGCCCCTGCCAAGCGAGTCCGGGGAACTTGCCTTGGCAAGACGCGAGGACGATCTCATTCGCTATCTTTATCGCTCCAAGGCGGGACGCGAGGCGGCCTATGGCACCACTGTACCTGTGGATACGCCCAATCTGCCGCTGGCCCGTTTCATGCGGCTCGGTGAACAGGTGATGGAGGGAATCGACTACCGCGGTGTAACCGTCCTGGCTGTCGTCGAACCCGTGCCCTCGACACGTTGGGTCTTGCTGGCCAAGATCGATCGAGACGAAGCCCTGGCACAGGTTCGCATGCTGGGCGTGGTCACGACTATCGCAACGCTGGCCGGCTTGCTGACGATTATCGGCTTTGTCGCATACTTCTGGCAGCGACGGCGCCTGCGTCGCGCTTTGGCCGAAGTTGCCGAACGGCGCGCGCTGCAATTGGCCGACAAGGTCTTTCGCGAGACCTTTGAACAAGCCGCGATCGGCATCGGCCTGCTGTCCCCGGCTGGGCGATGGCTGAAAGTCAATGGCCAGTTCCGTGCAATCTTTGAGCTGGATCGGGCCCATGATGGTATCGCGGATCGAAACCCTGCTATGGTGGATGCATCGGCTGGCGAGGCTGCCAGCATTGCATGGTCACCTGACGCCGTCGCCATCGGCCGCCTTACCAAAGGTGAAATCCAGCACCATTTCAGTGAATACCATATAGAGAATCCGCACGACGGCGACAAATGGGCGGATATCGCCATCTCGCTGGTACGCAACGACGAGGGCAGCCCGGCCTACTTCGTCGTCTCAGCTACCGACACGACAGCAAAGCGCGAGACCGAACAGGCGTTAAAAGCCAGCGAGGCACGCTTGCGCCAGGCGGCGGCCGTATTCACCAGCACACAGGAAGGCGTCGTGATCACGAATTCGCGCGCCCAAATTATTGCCGTCAATCCAGCCTTCTGCCGCATCACCGGCTATCAGGAACAGGAACTGGTCGGCCAAAACATGCGGATCCTGCAATCCGGACGCCAGGATATCAACTTCTACCGGGCGCTCTGGAGCTCCATCGCTGAACATGGATATTGGCAGGGCGAAATATGGAATCGTCGAAAAGGCGGCGAGATTTACGCCGAACTGCTGACCATCAGCTCGGTGCGAGATGAGAGTGGGCAACTGACAAGCTATGTCGGCACTTTTACAGACATTACTAAAATCAAGCAGTCGCAATCGGCACTCGAGCATTTCGCCCATCACGATCCGCTAACCGACCTGCCCAACCGCCTGCTGCTCGTCTCCCGGCTGGATCACGCGATTTCCCAGGCGCGGCGGCATCGCCAGAAAGGGGCGATCCTTCTTCTCGATCTCGACCACTTCAAGAATATCAATGACAGCCTCGGCCACCCGGCTGGCGATGAACTGCTCCTGGCGGTAACGAAGCGGCTGCAGCATCGTTTGCGTGAATCAGATACCTTAGCGCGGCTCGGCGGCGACGAATTTGTCGTCATGCTGGAGGAGATTTCGGATCCGCAGAGCGCTGCCTTGGTAGCGCAATCCTTGCTGGATGAATTCACCGAGCCGTTCCAGCTTGCGCGAACCCAAGAAGTCTATATCGGCACCAGTATCGGCATCAGCATTTTTCCGGACGATAGCGACAAGGCCAGCGAACTCATCCAGCATGCCGATGCCGCACTGTATCAGGCAAAGACGGATGGCCGCGGCCTCTATCGCTTTTACACCAGCGGCATGACCGATGCCGCCTTGGGGCGTCTGGCCGTGGAGCGTAATCTGCGTCGGGCATTGGAGCGCGACGAATTCATCCTGCATTATCAGCCACTGGTCTCCCTCGCCAGCGGACAGATACGCGGTGTGGAGGCGTTGGTACGGTGGCTCCGCCCCGGAGAGGGGCTCATACCGCCCGCGCAATTCATTCCGGTGGCTGAAGAAACCGGAATCATCGTGCCGCTCGGCGAAAAGATCTTGCGGCTTGCTTGCACGCAGATGAAAGCCTGGCTCGATCAGGGGATCGAGATCGATACCTTGGCTGTCAACCTGTCGCCGCGCCAGTTCCGCCATGATGGACTCGCGCAAGAGGTGACGGACGTCCTGCGCGACACCGCCCTGCCCGCACATTACCTGGAACTTGAGATCACCGAGGGCACCCTGCTTGGCGATACCACCGAGAACGACCAGAAGCTCGCCAAATTGAAATCACTCGGTCTGCGCATTGCCATCGATGACTTCGGCACGGGCTATTCATCGCTTGCCTATCTGAAAAGGATGCCCATCAACAAACTGAAGATCGACAGGAGCTTCGTGCATGATATCCCACAGGACGTCGCCGACAGGGAAATCGCTGCAACAATTATCGCCGTGGCAAAGATCCTGCGTCTCGAGGTGCTGGCTGAAGGTGTCGAAACCCAAGCGCAAGCCGAGTTTTTGCGCAACCTCGGTTGCGATACGGCGCAAGGCAATTTTTTCGGTGCGCCTCTGCCTGCCGATCAGCTGACGGCCAAGCTGCCCCGGGCAGCGGTTCCCCCGGTGACGCAACGCGGCTCGTAACGCCAACCGCGCTCTCCGGTTGGCCTATGTACCGCCATTGGCAGAATTTCCCCGCTCCCCTATAGTTCCGGTCGATAAAGGGGCGAACGCATCTTCCGAACGGCCATGCAGGATCTTCCGTCACAAACCGTGCCCGCGACGCTGTTTCCTGAGAGACGCGTGCTTCGCCGGGAAGCCGACCCCGCAAATATCTCCTCGCGCATGATCGGCGACCTTCATGGATATTGGCTGCACAAGCATCGCGATGGCGTCCTGCCCAGCCGCGCCCAGATCGATCCTACCGATATCCCCCACCTGCTGCCCAATATCCTGCTCGGCAATATCGAGTTCGATCCCTTCCGGGTCTTCTATCGCCTGGCCGGCACCCGCATCACCGCCTTTCGCGGCGAGATTACCGGCCGATACCTCGATGCGATCACCTGGTTCGAGCCGGCGACTCGCCGCACGACGCAGGATATCTATGAAATGATCGCTCGATCCCGCCAACCGACCTTTGCCGAGGTCGAAATCCGCAGCATCAGCGGGACCCCCTATCGCATCCAGACGGGGCTTTGGCCGCTGGCAAACCGGCCGCATGGCCCCGCCGACATGTTTATCGCCTTGGAGGATTATGGGGCTCTTGAACGAGTACAGCTTGATCTCTAGATAATATACACCCGACAGGCGCTGTTACTCTCAACTTACGGGGGTATTTTCTCGCCCGGGCGTGACGTACCGTCAATTGGCCGCGTTGCGGCTATATGTTGGCGGCGATAAACCTTACCTCAAGTTGACATTGCGCCCGGCATTGTCATTAGCCTGCAACGCGATTGCGCTAACTGAATATATATGGCACTGCTTAAATGAATGCTGAAGCCGAACAGGCGCAAGTATAGCCAAAGAAACCGGCCGGCATTGTTTGAGCAACTCCTACCCGTCTAGGGGCGACGGTTTCACGACACGATGATCGGGTGATAGGCGAACTCAGCCACCGCCATTGTGGCTGTAGCGTTGCTATACCGACAGCAATTGCGCTGCGCGGTATTTCCCGTATGGTCGAAGGGAGTTCACAATTTGGGACAAAGCATGGCGGACGGAACAACGGCCCAACTCGATCGCGCGGTACATAAGAAGAACAGCCAGGCATTGCGTGCGGAGCGTGATGCGTTGATTGCCGGCCTCGGCGACTTTCAGATCGCCTCGACCATGCGCAGCTTCTATCAGATTTCCAGCACATTTCTCGCTTATCTGGCGATTGTCGCCATCATGTATGTGACACTGCCGGTATCCTATTGGCTGGTTTTAGCCTGTGCGCTGCCAGCGGCGGGGCTAGTCGTTCGCCTCTTCGTGATTCAGCATGATTGCGGCCATGCGGCCTTTTTCCGCTCGCAGCGCGCCAATGAAATTACGGGACGCCTCTGCAGCCTGGTAACCTTGACGCCTTTCGCCAATTGGCGGCGCCATCATGCCGTGCACCATGCCGCCTGGAACAATCTCGACCAGCGGCATGAAGGCCTCGACATCTATGTGAAGTGCATTACCGTCGAGGAATACCAGGCCCTTTCGCCGCGCGGCAAATTGCTTTATCGCCTGGGGCAGCATCCGCTCGTCACACAATTCTTGATCCCGCCTTTTGTCTTCCTGCTGGTCTATCGCACCCCCTTCGACACGCCGAAATCCTGGTGGCGTGAGCGGCGCAGCGTGTTTTTCACCAATCTGGCGCAGATCACCTTGTTCGCTACGCTGATCGGCTGTTTCGGCTGGCGCGCGGTTGCCCTGGTGCATCTGCCGATCATGGTGGTGGCCTCGATCGCCGGCATCTGGATGTTTGCCGTTCAGCACCGTTTCGAAGGTGTCAAATGGCTGCCTCAGGATGAATGGTCGTCAACCCGGGCCGCCCTGCATGGCACATCCTATTTCAAACTTCCCCGTATCCTGCAATGGTTTACCGGTAATATCGGCTTTCACCACATTCACCACCTCCTGCCGCGCGTGCCGAATTATAAGCTCGAAGCCTGCCACGAAGCCCTGCTCGCACGGGGCGCACGGTTTCATACCTTGACGATGCGCGATGCCTGGCGCGCGCCTCGTTTCGTCCTGTGGGACGAGGCGGCGAAGGAAATGGTGCCGTTTCCCGCCTGACGGTTTATCCTGGATAAGCTGCGTGCCATGCCACATGGCGCCTGAAAGCCGGCGCGGCCAATATCGGAGCGCCAAGCGGCCGGACAGAATGTCTCGCAGCGAACGTCGCCAGATGCCGACTTGGGATCCGGCAGCCGAGGGGAGAATCACATGCAGCCGCAAGAGCAGCCTGTCATCAAGATCGGGCAGTTGGAGATCCGCTATCTGATGGATGGCACGCTGAGCGGTGCGGGTTCCGGCATGTTCGAGCTGACGGTGCCGCCCGGCGCACGCGTCCCGCCGGCCCATAGCCACAGCGACAATGAAGAGATCGTCTATGTGCTGGAAGGCCAGCTGCGCTACCGGGTTGATGACGAGACCCGCGATCTGCAGCCTGGGGAGCGCATGTATACGCCGCGCGGTTCCGTCCATGCCTTCAGCAATCCGCACGGCCGGACGGCCCGTGCCCTCATCATCCTCACACCTGATATTGGCGCCCAATATTTTCGCGACATTGCCGAGGTCGTCTCGGCCGCCGGCGGTCCCGACCCGAAGCGCATGGCCGCGGTTATGACCCGCTATGGCTTGGTTCTGGCGCCCTCCACGCCGCCGACCGCATAGCGCCGGCGGCATCGCGCGGCGTACTTCCGGCTCGCCATCCGCGCCCCTGCTCGGCTAATCTCACGGCAACGAGGCCGACGGGAATTACTATGCGTTCGATCATCAGGCGGCTGCGCCATGCCGCGACCTTCAAGGATCTTGGCCCCGGCCTTATTACCGGTGCCGCCGATGATGATCCCAGCGGCATTGCGACTTATTCCCAGGCCGGCGCCCAGTTCGGCGTCAACATGCTCTGGACGGTGGTGCTGACCTTCCCGCTGATGACGGCGATTCAGCTGATCAGCGCCGAGATCGGCCGCGTCACCGGGCGCGGCCTGGCCGCCAATATGGAGCGCGTCTTTCCGCGCCAGCTGGTAACTTTGCTGGTCGCCCTGCTTTTCATCGCCAATACCATCAACATCGGAGCCGATCTCGCCGCCATGGGTGCCGCGGCGCGGCTGGTGGTGGGTTGGGACCAGCATCTTCTCACCGTGGCCTTCGCCCTGCTCTCTCTGGTCTTCCAGATCTTCGTCCCCTACCACCGCTATGTCCGCTATTTGAAATGGCTGACGCTGTCGCTCTTTGCCTATGTGGCCGTGGTCCTCATCGTGCGGATCGACTGGGCCGAGGTCGGCCTGCGCACGGTCCTGCCGCAGATGAGCTTCAACCGCGATACGCTGACCGTCATCGTCGCCATCTTCGGCACCACGATAAGCCCCTATCTCTTCTTCTGGCAAAGCGCCGAAGAGGTGGAGGAGGAAGAGCTCAACCACGCCGGCTCGCTGATCGACCATCCGGGCGACGCGCCGCGCGAGCTGCGCCGCATCCGCCGCGATACGGTGATTGGAATGTTCTTCTCCAATGCGATCGCTTATTTCATCATCCTGACCACCGCCGTCACCCTGCATCAGCAGGGCATCACCGATATCCAGACCTCATCCGAGGCGGCCCAGGCGTTGCGACCTTTGGCCGGCGAGCTTACCTTCATCCTCTTCAGCCTCGGCATCATCGGGACCGGCCTGCTGGCCGTGCCTGTGCTTGCCGGCTCGGTCGCCTATGCCTTCGGAGAATCGCGTGGCTGGAAATGTGGCTTGGAAAACAAGCCCTGGGAAGCGGTCGGCTTCTATACGGTACTCAGCCTCGCCACCCTGCTCGGCCTGGCGGTCGATTATTCGCCGCTGGATCCCATCAAGGCGCTGTTCTGGAGCGCCGTCCTCAACGGCGTCATCTCCGTGCCGATCATGATTGCGATGATGATCGTGGCGTCGCGCCGCCATGAGATGGGTGACTTCATCGCCTCACTCGGCCAACGAATCTTTGGCTGGCTCACGGTCGCGGTGATGGCCGCAGCTGCACTTGCGATGTTCGTCCTGTAACTGCTGATCGCGCGCAGCAGCCAAGCCGCATTGGCAAGGCATGTAGCGTAGTCACGATTGCTGCTGCAGCAGCTTTGCATGCAGGTCGCGGGTCAAGGCCTCGATGCGCTCGCTCAACTTCTGTGTCAGCTCCGTGAGGCGCGTATTCTGTTCCAGCAGATCGAGCATGGCGGCATTCTGTTGCGCCGCGAGGAGCTGTCTCTGCTCGTTCGCCTGGGCCAATGCCTCGCGATGCTGGGCATCGGCCTCCGCATGGGCCTTGTCGCGATCCGTTTGCCGCGTCTGCGCCAGCAGGATCAGAGGCGCGGCGTAGGCGGATTGAAGGCTGAAGGCCAGATTCAGCAGGATGAAGGGATAGAGATCGAATTTGGCTACCCCGGTGATGTTGAGGCCGATCCACAATGCGACGATGGCGGTCTGCACGACGAGAAAGACCGGCGTTCCAAAGAAGCGTGCAAAGGCCTCAGCCTTCAACGCAAACCAGTCATTGCCGAAGGTAGATTGCAGATGCGCATGTTGAAGATGGAATCGCAGATGATGGCGGTTCGTATCAGCACTGAGCGTCGGACGGCTCTGGGGATCGGCTTGAAGGCTCATCGATTGTTGCTTTCCTGAAGGTTCCCTCCGCCGGTGACTATGACACAAGACGGCTGCACGCCAAGCCGGGCAATGCGCGAACCAGGTATCTGAAGCCGGCAACGACGCAAGGCCACTGCCGCCCCAGGCGCCGCACCGGCCTCTGACAGGGCGGTCAGGATACGGATCGGAAACGATGGGTATCGGGTGGTCGGTAAGCGGGGGATACGCCGAACCCTGCCCGACGCGCTATGCCGGCCATGACCGGAACAGTGCTTGTTGCGTGGCAGCGCTTAGATGACGTTCACGGTCTTCACGTCCACTGTGCCATGGTGATAATCTGGCGTGTAGACGATAGAAACCGTTTCGCCCTTTTTCAAATTGTCAAAGTTGATCCAGGCGGGAATGGTATATTTATGGCCATCCGCCAGTGCAATCGACCTTGTTTTTACCTGGACATCGATGATGACGCTGGTGTCATTTGCATCGGGTTCAGGTTCTTGGTGTTGATGCCTGCGAATGAAATCCGGCGATGACATCGCCAGCGCCGGACTGCTTGTCAGCAACGTGACCAAAGCACCGAGCAGAAAATGTGACCTTTTCATCTCTCACTCCATGTGACGGCCTATGTGACGGTTGGCGCCCGCGGCTGCCGATTCGAGAGAAGCCGTGTTCGGCCGTCATGTTTTACGACCATAAAAGCGGACGTTTTCCCGGACGAATTTATTCCGCGCTCCTGACGGCAAGCATACCCGTCGTTTACGGCGGCGTGCCGCGCCGCCGGCAGCCTCTTCGCTACAGGGAAAAGGGACGCGTCTGCCGGTTGCGCGATTATTCTATTCGCGATCGCGCAGGAGTTCGGAAATGGGCCTCGGTCAGGATCAGCGTACCGTCGACATCCGCCGCACTCTCCTGCGCCTCAGCATAGGCCGTTCGGCAGGCTTGCCATATTTCCGGCAGCCGGTCATGCAGGATCCTGTCAAGCAGTTCGGTTGTATGAGGATCGATGCCGAGGGCAAGGCATGCTGTGCCGGCGGCCAGCGTGAAGGTCACAGGCTTGCCGTCATCCTCCGCTTGCAAATGGAATCCAGGCCGGTCTCCAATCAGGCAACCCTGTTTCATTTCCAATGACATCGCCTTCTTGCTCCAATCCCCGGGCCATTTATCGCAGTGCCGCTTAGGGTGAGATGCTCAAAGTGAGGCCGCTCCGGGCCACCTCGGCGTGAAGTCGCAATGCGACCAAATGTTCCCTTTCGGAGCCATTTCGCCGAAGCGTTACGGGCAAGACAAGAAGAGTGCCGACGCGGTAGGAGGCATGGTCGGCACCCGCGGTTGAATCGGTCGGCCGGAAACGTTAATCGGCGAGGTTAATCGCATTGCGGATCGGCAGGATTACCTTGCGATTCAATTCGGCTACCAGTTCCAGCGGAAGGGGCGGCTGGGTCGTCGCCAGGTCCCAGTTACAATTATCCTGGTCGGCATTGAGTCGCCGGATATGCACGCCGTCTATCTTGATTGGCGCGGCGCTATTGATCTTTGTCAGCAGGTAGCGTTCAAGAGGTTCTTGATACATGGTTGCCCTGGCCATGTTCGCCTCCGTTACATACCGTCGAATTGGAAAATGATTCCAACTTCGTCGAATTCGGTCAAGCGGGCGATACGAGCCTTACAGAAATGTCACAGAAGGGTCGCTTTCAAAACAATCGGCCGACTGCATCGGGCCATAATACCGCATATCAGTACCTTGTCGGCGGCTCATCGACGGTTCTACTATCGGCATATATGCAGGCCCGCTTCAGCTAAATGAGGGCTCCATGTTTCGAAACTGCTTTGCTCTATTCACCGCGATCTTCATTGGATTTGCCACAATCATCGGCATGGCCCTTGCCGATGTTCCAACCGCGGCCACCGGAAAACTTGCCATCGTCGATTTCTCCTATATCGACAGCTCGCAAGAACAGTTGGATCAAAGCGCTGCGCATAAGAAGCGGGTCGAGACGCTGATGACCGCTTTGAGACAGGATATCGTGGCGGGCGGACAGTTTAACATCGTTCCTGTTTCCTGTGGCGCGACGCCCTGCGCCACCGACAGCACCACGCCGGAAGACCTTCTCCGTTCCGTTTCAGATGCCGGTGCAAATATCCTCATACTCGGCAGCATCCACAAGCAAAGCACGCTTATCCAGTGGATGAAGGTGAGCGCCATCGACGTATCGGCCAATCGCGTCATCCTCGACAGGCTCTTTACCTTCCGCGGCGACAATGATGAGGCCTGGAAACGCGCCGAGACTTTCGTCTCCCAGGAAATCCGCACCGTCCTTGCCGCGCGTTAGTTCGTCGCAAGATCCGGACGCCGGAAATCCTGCCGGATGCCGGCCTTCTCTCCGGGAACCTCTCAATCCGGGGCCCATCTGAAGCTGCTGCGCGACAATTATCTGCCACACGCACCCTCTTGCTGAGGTCTCGTCTCATCGCTTTTCCGGATACGGCTGGCATGGCGCTGGCAACTGGCGCGAGAAGTTAATATCCTACCGCGGCACGCCTTTGGCCCTGCGAGCAATGAGGAGCGGAAATGATAAGATTGATCTGCGCACTCTGCGTGATGGCGCTACTTACCGGATGTGGTGCGGGATCCATCAAGGAACTCCAGGACAAGCCGGCGGCAAAATACGAATTCGACGCCCCCATGAGCTATGGGGCGATCTACGGCCGCATTGCCTATGCGGCCCGCGAGTGCTTCCAAAGTGCCGGCCCGGCAGCCTCCTGGTACGTGGAGGCCGATCTCTTCGCGAATGAGAACCGCGGCGAGGTGACGATCTCGCTGACGAATTTCGGCAAGCGGTATTACGGCATGATCCTGATCGTGCCGAAAGAGGAACTAACCGCCCATGTCACGGTCTGGACGGTCGATCCCGGCTGGCAGCACCTGGGCCCGGACGCCCAGCGTTGGGCCAATGGCGATAGCAGCTGCAAGCAGCAATAGTGCGCGCTGGCGATATCGAACGTATAAGGACCGCTACCAAACAACTGGCTATCGACATGGCTTAAATACCAGCTTGGCTGTCGAGTGTGGAGGAGTGCTATGTGGAAGAGATCGATTATCTCGATCGCGCTTGTCCTGCCGCTTGCCAGCTGCTTTCCGGGCGCGGATTCGATTGCTGAGCTGAAAACCAAACATGCCAGTCAATATGACTTCGATGTCGCTTCCCACTATGAAGAGACTTACAGTGTTATCGTACAGACAACCCGTTCCTGCTTCACTAGCAGTTTCGGTGCGCCCGCAATAATTCAGGCTGACCTATTGCCGGAAACCCGTCGGGCCGAGGTGGCGATAGGATCCTCAGTGAATTCAGCTTAGTTTTGGGCGGCGGATATAACGCCCCTGCCGGCCGGCGGTAGTCACGTGACTGTCCGTAATTATATTGCTGGCTGGAACTGGATCGGCCCGCGCATGAAGGCTTGGACGGCTGGCGATCCAGCCTGCAGATAGGCGCTACCATTTGGCAGCTAGTAAACCAAGCCGTTGATCGACGCCTTGGACGATATTGGACAGATTTTTGCGGCGAATAGCTAAGACTGGCGTCCCTCTAGGGAATTTTGAGGATCGAAATACTACTTTCGTTATATTTCAATCGCGTAGACTAGATTCTTATTCAGGTATGATACCCCTGAGTATCACTGAATATGCCAGATCCGGGTATTCCCCAGTTCCCGACCAAGCGTCCCATTCTGCATTTGAACCCTGCTTCAAGCCGAGCTACTTACGGGCTGGCCGCCGCTCCTTCTCTGGAGATCGCGAAGGAGATTGCGCTCCGTTCACGATGGAGTTTTCGATCCAGTGCATTGATATTGGACGCGATACGATTTCGACCAGCATGGGCTGATGCCTTGGGGAAAGCAGGTTTTCAAAACCGGAAATTCGCCCTCGCGATATACCTCCGCGCCGCTATAGCCCCAATTCTGGCACCGCGTAATGGCCTCCGTATTGGCTTGCTTGGTGTCCCAGATCACGTTCGTTTCTGTGACGCCGACGACCGGCTGAACGTCGATCCCGAGCGTGACATTGCCATCGGCCTTACTGCCACCGACAAAGACCCAATTCATGTTTGCGGTCGTGGTGCAAGTGGTCAGCATCAGAAGTGCCGTTACTGCCCATATTCTTCGCATCGAATCCCCCAAAGAAATCGCCCTAGCGGAACAGTCCGTACATCTCGTCGTCTTGCAGCACAAGATGACGCGGCCAGATGCGGTGCCGTGCAATTCTGAACTTGATCCGCTTCATGGAAAACTCCCCATCCAGCCAACCCGGCTAAATTTGAAATTTTCCAGCTTACTTTGGTCTAGTTTCTTGGGGGCAGGTCAGAATGCACTCGCAGCAGTGGAGCCATCCGCTTGCTGGCTCCGATTTAAGTATCTACTGAAGGATTTTTGGAACTTGAAAGCGAAGCCGCAGGAATAATTGGCGTCCCCAAGGGGATTTGAACCCCTGTTACCGCCGTGAGAGGGCGGTGTCCTAGGCCACTAGACGATGGGGACCCGAAAGATGGGCGCCTGGCCGCGAGGCCCTTCTGATAGTGGATGGGGCGGCCGGGATCAAGCCCAATTTCCGCCCCATCCCGTGGAGATCCGAAATTTTCCAGCCGAAGCCGCTGGAATCCCAGCCTTTTCGCCCCTCGTCTTCAGGCTGCCACGTTGTTGAGGCGCTTGGCCGTCGCCAGGAACTGGTCGACCGCCGTCTGCTCGGTATTGAAAGCCGCGACGAGGCGGATCGTCCCGGCCGGCGAGCCGGGCCAGTCGTAAAAGGCGAAACCAGCCTCGCGCAGCGCATCCACGGTCGGCACCGGCAGCTGGATGAAGATCTCATTCGCCTCCACCGGATAAAGCAGCTTCACGCCCGGCAGGCTGGTCAAGCCCTGGACCAGGCGCTGCGCCATAGCATTGGCATGGCGGCCGAGGCGCATCCACAGGCCATCGGTGAAATAGGCGTCGAGCTGGGCGCTGACGAAGCGCATCTTGGAGATAAGGTGCCCTGCCCGCTTGCGATGGAAGGCAAAGGTCTGGGCGAGGTCGTCATCGAAGAAGACGACCATCTCCGCCGCCATAGCGCCGTTCTTGGTGGCGCCGAAAGACAGCGCGTCGATGCCGGCCTTCCAGGTTATCTCCGCCGGGGCGAGATTGAGATGGGCGACGGCATTGGCGAAACGCGCGCCATCCATATGCGTCTTCAACCCATGCTGCCTGGCGACGGCGCAGATCGCCGCCACTTCATCGGGGCGGTAGACAGTGCCGCATTCAGTCGCCTGGGTCAGGCTGATCGCCGCCGGCTGGACATGATGCACGTCGCCGGCGCGGCCATTAGCCAGAGCGGCCGCCACGGTCTCGACCGTCAGCTTGCCGTTGGCGCCCGGCAGGGTCTTCAGCTTCGCGCCGGAGGTGTACATTTCCGGGGCGCCGCATTCGTCGACGGCGATATGCGCTTCCTCATGGCAATAGATCGCGCCATAGGGCGGCGTCATGACCGACAGCGCCAAGGCATTGGCCGCCGTGCCGGTGACGATCGGGAAAGCCGTCACCTTGCGCTCGAAAATCTCGGCGAGGTGCTTGTCGAGCTTCGCCGTCCATTGATCGGCGCCATAGGACGCGCTGGCCCCGGTATTGGCGGCGCCGATGGCGGCGAAGATTTCCGGCGCGATGCCGGCGACATTATCGCTGCAGAAATTCATGTTCTTCCCCTTCGCAGATCTTGGCGGCGGTCGCGATGATGGCGGAGCGCCTGCCGATGGTATCGATGACGCCGGACCCGGCCGGCTAGGGCGCCTGGAATGTGAACTGGCCGATCAGCCGGCCGCTTTTGAGATCAGCCACGAGAATCAGCCGGCACTGATCGGACGGTCCCGTGGTGATGAGAATGAGGCGATCGCCGCTGGCGGCGGCGCTGGAGATCTGGCACGCCGCCGGTACCGGCAGGCTGGCCGCACCGAACCCGCCAGGCATCGTGCCCGACAGCGTTCCCGCAACGGCGCCGGGCGATTGCGTGCTGGCGACAGAGCCATGCCGTGCCTTATAGATGACGCCGACCACGGTGGTCACCATGGCCAGCACCAGCAGGATACCGAGGATCAGGACCACCCATTTGAGGACGCGCATGCGCCGCGCGAGCTGCGCTGCTTCTTCCACCTGCTGATCGCGGAACGTCGACATATTCTTCTGGCAACCTGACGCTATTCTGATACCTGTTCCGGCCGCATCCTTCAGTGAACGTTTCGTCCGTGAAAGAGCACGACCAGAGTGACTGATCCTACCTCATCCCGACCGGCGGCCATTCTTCCCGATGCCGCCCCCGGCGGGGCCCAATCCGCGGCAGCGCGGGTGGCCTTTATCGTGCCGGAAGAGCTCGGCGGCGAACGGCTGGACCGGGCGATCGCCGCACAGGCGCCGTCTCTCGGCCTGCCGGCGCTGTCGCGCAGCCGGGTCAAGGCTTTGATCGAGCAGGGAATGGTAACCGTGGCCGCGCCGGAATCCCCCACGGCGGACACCGGTTCGGACAAGGCGGCGCCGACCATAGACGACCCATCCCATCGGGTCAAACCTGGCCAGGAAATCGCGCTGACCATCCCGCCGGCCGAGGATGCCGTGCCACAGGGCCAAGCCATCCCGCTGGATATCATCTATGAGGACGCCGATCTGCTTGTCCTCAACAAGCCTGCCGGGATGGTGGTGCACCCTGCCCCCGGCAATCCCGACCAGACCCTGGTCAACGCGCTGATCGCCCATTGCGGCGACAGTCTGTCCGGCATCGGCGGGGTGAAGCGGCCGGGCATCGTCCACCGCATAGACAAGGATACCAGCGGCCTGATGGTGGTGGCAAAAAACGATGCCGCGCATCAGACCCTCTCCGCCGCTTTCGCCGGCCATGATATCGAACGCAGCTATCAATGCGTCACCTGGGGCGTCCCGCAACCGCGCGAGGGGCGGATCGAAGGCAATATCGGCCGCGACTGCCATGACCGAAAGAAGATGGCCGTGGTCAAAAGCGGCGGCAAGCACGCGGTGACGCATTATAAAGTGCTGAAACCCCTCGGTGACGGTGCGGCCCTGGTCGAATGCCGGCTGGAAACCGGCCGCACGCATCAGATCCGGGTCCATCTGTCGACCCTCGGCTATGCCCTGATCGGCGACCCGGTCTATGGCCGCGCCACCCCGGCCCGCCGCAGCCGCCTCGCGCCCGCCGCCCGCGAGGCCGCCCTGGCCTTTCCACGCCAGGCCCTCCACGCCGCCAGTCTTGGCTTCCGGCATCCGCGCACGGGTGAAATGCTCCGCTGGCAGGTGCCCCTCCCCGCCGACATGGAATTGCTGATCCAGCGGCTATCGGTCGCATCCCCGGCAACCAAAGTCATCCGATAACTGATTGTTATTGCAGTGCAATCTTAGCGGCCACAACACTGCCCCCGCCTCAAATAAGCCATAAGTAGGGTATGATATCGCGCACAACGGCGATATCTTGAAGAAGTTGACTACCGGACTATATTATTAAGAACTTCTGAAGCCTTCAGCGGTTTTAACCGCATGGGCCAGAAAAATGGGGACTGCCGGAGCGGGAACGGCCGGCAAATCCGTAGAAATAGAACAAGGGTGAGACAATCGGCATCGCAGGCCGCCTGAACGGGGCCAGCGGGCCAGGTGGAGTGTCCGGTCCGGGATGGCGTCTGACGACGGACCCGGAAGGCGGACAAAACACGGGACGGAGCAAGGGGTTTTAGAATGGCAACACGTAATCTCCCCAGCTTAATGAGCGACAGCAATCTGGCGCGCTACCTGGCGGAAATCCGTCAGTTTCCGATGCTGGAAGCGAGCGAAGAATTCATGCTGGCCAAGCGCTGGCGCGAGCACGCCGATCCGGAAGCCGCGCATCGCATGGTGACCAGCCATTTGCGCCTGGTGGCGAAGATCGCCATGGGCTATCGCGGCTATGGCCTGCCCCTCTCGGAACTCATTTCCGAGGGCAATGTCGGCATGATGCAGGCGGTGAAGCGCTTCGATCCCGACAAGGGCTTCCGCCTGGCCACATACGCCATGTGGTGGATCCGCGCCGCGATTCAAGAATACATCCTGCATTCCTGGTCG
>DATLJB010000220.1:0-20348 GCA_035539075.1 Terriglobia bacterium | reverse complement strand
GTGATCATCACCACCAGCGGGCTGCAATCGGTCGATCTCGCCATCCGCGTCATCAGCGATCCCGGCGACCAGGTCTGGATGGAAGATCCCGGCTGCACCGAGACGCGCGCCACCATGCTTTCCGCCGGCCTGGAAATCGTCGCCGTCCCGGTGGACGCGCAAGGAATCGATGTCGATTACGGCCGGCAGATGGCGCCCAAGGCGAGCCTCGTCTATGCGACGCCGCATCACCAGTTCCCCAGCGGCCGCGCCATGAGCCTCGCGCGCCGCCGCGCGCTGGCCGACTGGGCCGACCGCGCCGATGCCTGGGTGATCGAGGACGAGTTCGACGGCGATCTCCTCGACCCCGGCACGCGGCTGCCCTGCCTGCAGCGCCTGCGGCATGGGCGCAAGACCATCCATGTCGGGCATTTCGGCTTGAGCCTGTTCCCCTCGGTCGGGGTCGGCTATCTGGTGGTGCCGGCGGGATCGGCGAAACGCTTTGCCCAGGCCAAGCGGATGATCGACGGCCCGGCCTCTGCCTTGAACCAGCTGGCGGTGGCGCGCTTCATCGATTGCGGCTATTTCGACGCGCATCTCCGGCGCATGCGGCACTGCTATGCCGAGCGGCGCGCGGCGATATTGAAGGCGCTCGCCAAACACGCGCCTTATCTGCATGCCGTCGACGATGTCGAGACCGGGCTGCATCTGACCCTGGAACTGGCGCCGCCGGAAGCACGCGCGGCCGGCGCCGTTGATGACGACCGCAAGCTGATGGCGGCAGCCTCAGCGGCCGGGCATCAGATCCCGGCCGTCGCCGCCTATGTCATCAAGCACCGTCAGCTGCAGGGATTGGTGCTGGGCTATGCCGGCATCCCGGCCGCCCAGGCCGAGCGCGTGGCAACCCAGCTCGGCCAGGCCTTCCGGCGGGAAGCCAGGATGGAGCGGCCGGCGCGCTACGCCTGAGTGTCCTTAAACGGGCGCCGTTAAGCCGGGCGCCCTTCCATCACATCTTGATGCTGGTCCGCATCCATCGCGAGGAGGTCGGTCCACAGCCGATGAATGCTGCGATGGGTCGTGGCATGGACATAGAGATAGCCGCTGGCGTCGATGCCGAACAGCGAGAGATCGGCGGCGCCGCGCAGCCTCTGGAAGACCTGGTTGATGCGCTTCAGGCAAGCGAGCAACTGGCGGCCATCGCTGAGGCGCGCATGGCGCATGATATCGCTGATCGTGAAGACGGCGAGCGCCTGATGCGGCAGCTCCACCGCCGTCTCGCGTCCCAGTTCGAAGAAGACCTGCGCGGTGGGGAGGTCGTCCTGCAGCTGGCTGAACAGGCGCACGGCCTCCTCGGCGCTGCAGGCGGCAATGGCGGGCGATTGCGCGCCGGGCTCCTCGCCCGCCGGCTGCGACGCGGTGCCGGCAGATGGCGCGGCATCTTCTGCCGCGTGCGCGGGCTTGGCGGCGTTGCCGCTTTCGGCGGCGCGGGCGGCCTCGAAGGGCGGCATGGCGCGGGCGGCGCTGGTCAGCAAAGGCTGCTGCATGGCGATGCGCTGCAGCGGATATTCGGTGGCGGCGTGATACGGCAGGATGGTGCCGCCATTGCCGCGCGCGGCCGGGTGCCGGCCAAGCTCGGCCAGAGCCGCGCCGATCCGCTGCTCGGCCCAGCGGCGCACTTCCACCGGCGCCGCCAGCAATTCCTCCAGGGTAAATGTAAAGCTCGTCATTTTTTTCTCCGTCGCATGCCTGCCGCCGGGCTTGGAGGACCACGCCCGGGCCGACCGATCCGTCGGCGCGATGATGACCGAAGCAGCCGGCGCCGCCCTTGATGCAGGTCAAGGCCGCTGCAGGTCGTCGCGCGCCGGCATTGCCCTCGGCACGGACCCCGCGATGCCCGGCCCCCGATCATGACCAGCCATCGATCATGCCTGACCCACGATCATGCCCGGCCCTCGATCACGGCCAACCCACGGCGTCAGCTCGACCAGCTGCGATAGGGGCCGGCCGCGTGGATGAGCCGCAAGCCGGTGAGGTCAGGCTCGGTGACCGGCGCCGCGCCGACCAGGATCATCGCGACGCCGCCCGCCCCCGGCGCACCGCCTGCACCCGGCCTGCCCTCTGCCGCAGTGCCGGCAGCCAGCGGCAGGCCGGCGCCTTCATAGGCAGTGGCAACGCCGTCGGCGCTGCAGTCGCGCACCACCCGCCGCGCTTTGCCGTCGGCATGGATCAGACGGTAGAAGGCCGCCACCGAATCCCGCATCGCGAGATCCGGCCAGCTTTCCAGCCAGGAGCCGTTGGCCTCGAAATCAAAGCGCTGGCGGTACCAGGTGCCGGCGACGCGGCAGCGGAACCGCACCGGCTGGCCGGGCGCGCTGCCTTCATGGCATTCGAACAGCGAGATGCGGTCCAGCATCCAGCCGAGATCGACCGGGTCGATATCCCCGCGCAGAGGCAATCCCCCGTCGCGGCAGCGCGCGTGCCAATAATCGTGGAGACGTGTGAGATCCGCATGCTGGAATTTCAGCCGGATTCGCCTTTCGTCATCATCCCGCCTCTCCATTCTGTCGATCGTGGTTTCCATTGCCGTCCGTGTCATCTAATCCCGTCCCCGCCGCACCCGCCGCGTTTTCCGCGTGTCGGACCGGCGCGATTTGCCCGCGTTCCAACGAACGCGGCCGTGTCCCGTGAATGGCCATCACATGTGGCCCGTTCGAAAGCGCCCCCAGGCGCCGGCAGCCGGCCGAGCCAATGGCGCACCGGGCTGGCCGTCCGGCCACGACGGCAAGAGCCGCCGCAGCCGAACTGCCAGACGCAGATGCCATGGCCCTGCCCGCCGCGTCAGGCCGCGACTGCTCCCGGTACGAAGGGAGCCAGCGCCGCATCGCTCGCCCAGGGGGTGCGCAGCACGACATCGAGCTGCCCTGCCCGGTCAATCCAACTGAGATTGAGATGCAGATCCTGGCCGGGATAGTGGTTGCCCCAGATCGGCCCCTTGGCGACATGGTGATAGCCATAGCGCCGCAGCATGGAGCGTCCCTCGTCATGGCCGGCGATCAACCGGTCCGTCACCAGGACGGCGACGAAGTCCGGGTCCTCGCTGCCCAGCAGGCAGACCAGCATGGTCCGCGTGAGGTAGGAGAGCAGCAGCGAGCCGCCGAGGCCGGAACGAACGGAATTCCCCGATCGCCCCTTGGCCGCCGGCATCTCGCCATCCACCGCCGCCAGCGTCGGGCCGCTCGGCTCGCCGCTGGGGCCGCGCGGATCGATCCAGAGGCCGCCGACCAGACATCCCTTGCCCCGCAAGGCGCCGGCCTGCATCGGCACCTGCTCGAAGCGGTCACGCGCCTTGATCGGCACGCCCTGCGGATAGACGAAGGAGAGGTCATGGAAGGCATCCGCCAGCGAGCGACCGGGTGCGATGTCGAGCGGTCGCGCACAGACCACCGCGCAGACGCGGTTGGTGCTGCTGTTGACGATGGCGATGCCGAGGAAGCGCTCATGGCCATAATGGTCATGCAGCTGGTACCAGTTGCGGGCATCGCTGCCGCGGTTGAAGGTCATGAACTCCTCATGATCGAGCCGCATCAGTTCGAGGCCGCGTTCCCCGAGATCGTCATGGGCACGCAAGAGGATATTGGCCAGTTCGCGCCGCGGGCCGGCGGTAACCTGGAAGCTGTCAATGAGCGGCTTCATGGCTCACCTCCAGCACCCGCCGGTCGGCGGCGGTCAACACAATGTCGAGAGAGCGGACCGGGCGGCTCGCCCGGCTCGATTGCAGCAAAATCAGTCCTATCATGGCGTGGCAAACTCCGTCTGGGGCGTCGACGAGCCTCGCCGAGACGGCTTAAGGCAATCAGACGCCGTCAAACGCAGTTGCCCGCCGTACGCTGTTGCTTAGAAAAGTTGGCAACGAGGCCAACAGGGACCTGACGGTGCAACGATTATGCCACGCATGGCCCGGCCGAAGCCGGGGTCACGCGTGCTGCCGTTGTTCTCCGGCCGACCCCCATCACATGCTCACATGAGGTGAGGAGGTCCGGCAAGATCGTATGGTTAAAAGAAAGTTACTTTTACACGATCTGAGGGTATATCTAGGAATCGAAGCTTATAAACAACTATCCGAGACCGTATTGGGCGATGGCACTGCCGAAATCATCGGCGAATTGTTCGCCGGTGCGCAGCATCGTGATGCCGGAAGGCAGACGGTCGAAGACGGCGGAGCCCAGCTCCTGGCTGGTCAGGATACAGGCGGGAATGCGTTCGGTGACGGCGATCGCACGCAAGGCGCAGATCAGGTCGACGCCCGTCATGCCCTTCATCGCCTGCGAGGTGATGATCATGTCGGGCCGGGTGCGGATGGCCATGGTCAAGCCCTCGATCGGATCGGCCACGCTGTTGACGCGGAAGCCGCAGGCGATGATCTGCTGCGACAGCAGTTTGGCAATGGTGCGGGTCGGCGTCACCAGCAGGATTTCCACCACCTTGATCTGGATATCGAGATTGGCCGCCGCCGCCGCGCGATCGAGCGATTGCGCCGGCAAGCCACGCACGATCTGGGCGATCTCATCGTCGCTTGGCTGGTGTGGCCGGTCGAGCATCTCCCCCATGCGGTCAACGAAGCGATAGAGATCTTCCAGCGCTTGCGGCTCCCATTGCCGCATATCATTGAGATAGGTCTCCAGGCGATGGGCGATCATGGTTACCACCGGGTAACCGAAGCTGGCGGCCGTGCCTTTCAAATTGTGTCCTTGGCGTCGCACGGTTTGCAGCAGCGCATCGGTCGGCCCCACTTCGCCGATCTGCGTCAGGCATTGCGCCATCTCGGCGATACGCTCGGACGCATCGTCGTGATACTCGATATCGAGCTGCTTCATCATGTCGTCGTAACTGCCGCCAGCGGTGCGAACCGAAGCCATTATCTCCATCCCTCTTACGCATGAACTTGCGGCCGCTGCCGGCCGCGCCCCGTCGGCGGCAGCCTAAGGAGCAATAAGTTAAAATCGCGGTAACATCGCAGCCGAGATTGTGACGGAACTTATCTTTATGATGTGCGCTTCGTGTTGTGCCAGGCCGGCGCGATGGGTCTATCATGGCGCGCCGGCCGCCGCTTTTGTGTGTCAGGCGCCAAGCCGTACAAGAATTTGGTGATGCGTGAAAAGCCGAAGGCATTTCTCTAAAAATCAAAACAAACCATCGTGCTGATTTCGCGCATCATGGCGCTGGGCTCGGCGGTGCTGATCGCAGCCATGCCGATGGCAGCTGCGCGCGACATGCCCGACGCCTGCCGTGATCTGCAGGGCGCAGCCGTTGCAGCGGCGGCGGCAACGGATCTGCCCGTCCTGCTGGCGAGCTTCCCCAGTGCCGCCGAGGGACCATTGCATCAGGCGGCCTTCCTTTATGACAACGCCGTTGCCATCATCGCCCTGATCGGCTGCGGCGATATCACCGATGCCAGACGCATCGGCGATGCCCTGGTCCTGGCCCAGGCGCAGGACCGGTTCTGGCATGACGGCCGGCTGCGCAATGCCTATCTCGCCGGCGCAATCGGCACCGATATGGGCGGCGGCACCGGCACGGCGAAGCTGGCCGGCTGGTGGGATGCGACGAGCCGCACCTGGCTGGAGGATCGCTATCAGGCCGGCAGCGACAGCGGCAATCTTGCCTGGGCCATGCTCGCTTTGCTGACGCTCGATCGCGTTGCGCCTTCGCAACCAGCCTATCGCGACAGCGCGGCCCGTCTCGGCAGCTGGCTGCGGCAATGGCGCGACGGGCCGGCTGCGCCTGACAGTGGGGCAGAAGCGAATCCCGGCGGCTTTCGCGGCGGCGCCTTCGGCCACGAGCCGGACCCGCAGGCCGTCGGCTGGAAATCGACCGAGCACAATACCGATCTCGCGGCTGCCTATCTGGCGCTGGCGGAAATCACCGGCGAGGCCGCATGGCGTGACGAGGCGCTGGCAGCGCGCCGCTTTGTGCTCGCAATGTGGCAGCCTGAGGAAGGCTGCTTCGCCGCTGGCACCGGCGAGGACGGCCGGCGCCGCAATCCCTTCGTTGCGCTCGATGCGCAAATCTGGCCGCTGCTGGCATTGCCGACGACACGGCAGCATGAGGATATGATCCTGCGCGACTGCCTGCCGCGATTACGGCAGGGCGAGGGCTATGCTTATAGCGCCGCGCTGCACGGCACCTGGACGGAGGGAACGGCACAGGCGGCGCTGCTCGCTTCCTGCAGGGGCGATCCGGCCGAGGCGCGCCGCCTGATCGCCGCGATCGCCTCGCTGCATGCACCGGAGGGCGGCTTCTATGCAACCGACCAGGACCGGCTGCCGACCGGCTTCATGCTGCCGACCGATCCCAACCAACCGCGCTTCTATTTTCACCTGCCGCATCTCGGCGCCACCGCCTGGGTGGCGCTGGCGCAGCGCGGCGCCAATCCCTTCGCCCTTGGCCGAGCCTGCAGCAGAGCGGATTAGCGGTGCGTCCCGGCGCCAGACCTCAGGACCGCTTGCCGCCTTCGCCGGAGAAATCGAAGCGCAGGAGATCCTCGCGCATCGTCTCATGCATGCTGAAGATGCTGACGAAACTGATGACCGCCGCAGCGGAGAGATAGTAGCCGACCCAGGCAAGCCCGCCCGCGACGACGAGGCGCTGGGCGATATAGGGCGCGAGCGAAGCGCCGAGAATGCCGCCAAGATTATAAGCGAGCGAGGCACCGGTATAGCGCAGCCGGGTCGGGAAGAGCTCCGGCAGCAAAGCGCCCAGCGGCGCGAAGGTGACACCCATCAGAAAAAGCTGTAACGCCAGAAAGCCGAACAGCACCAGCATGCCGCCATTGCTCAAGGCAACCGGCAGCAGAAAGCCCGAGAGGAAAGTGACAAAGGCGCCCACCAGCAGCACCGGCCGCCGGCCGAAGCGGTCAGCGCAGATCGCAGCGATTGGGGTTGCCAGGGCCATGAAGAGAATGGCGCCGCAAAGCAGTTCCAGAAAGGCGTTACGCGGGATGTGCAGCGTCGAGACGCCGTAGCTGAGCGCGAAGACGGTCGAGATATAGAAGACCGTATAGCAGACGACGATCGACAGCGAGCCTTGCAGCAGCGGGCGCCAATGGCGCGCCACCACCGTCGCCAGCGGGACCGCCACCGGCTGCGCCGCCGCCATGGCTCGTGCAAAGGCAGGCGTCTCCGTCAAGGACATCCGCACATAGAGGCCAACCAGCACCAGGGCAGCGCTGGCCAGAAACGGCAGCCGCCATCCCCAACTCTTGAACTGCTCATCCGACAGCAGCGAGAGCAGAACGAGGAACAGCCCGTTGGCGCAAAGAAATCCGACCGAAGGCCCAAGCTGGGGAAACATGCCGAACCAGGCCTTGCGACCGAGCGGCGCATTCTCCGTCGCCAGCAGAGCCGCACCACCCCATTCACCGCCAAGGCCGACACCCTGGCCAAAACGCAACAGGCAAAGGAGAAGCGCGGCGGCGATGCCGATCGCGTCATATCCCGGCAGCAGGCCAATCAGCGTCGTCGATATACCCATCACCAGCAGCGAGGCGACGAGCGTTGCCTTGCGGCCGATGCGATCGCCGAAATGCCCGAAGAAAGCCGATCCCAGCGGCCGCGCCAGGAAAGCGATGCCGAAGGTGAGGAAGGCGTTGAGCGCCTGCGAGGAGGGATCTGCCGCGGGAAAGAAGACGGGGCCGATAACCAGCGCCGCAGCCGTGCCGTAGATATAGAAATCGTAGAATTCGATGGTCGTGCCGATAAGGCTGGCCGCCGCGATGCGCCGGCTCCCCATCTGCTGCGGCAGGGCTTGCTCCATTGTCGTGGACATAGGTGGCTTCCTCTTGTTGTTGTCAGGCCGACGGCACGCGGCGGAGCGACGGTCCGGTCAGGCCGGGCCGTACCAATTCCATCTCGCACAAGACTGCAGCGGCTGCAAGGCCGGGCACGACAATCGGCCCGGAGATGCAAGTGGGCACCATAGTGGCAGCAATCTGATACCGAAAACGATAGCCATGCTAACCGACGCTTCGGCACGGTTGAAACGATTGACCTGTCTCCGGCTGCCGCTTACCCAAGGAACACAGCACCGCTTGGGCTCTATTACGGATGTAACACTCTCCCACGCCGCACGACATCCAACGGTAATGCGCACGGGCCATTTATATCCTCAATCGAAAGGATATCGATCATGGCAGCGGATCACCTTATCTTCCCCGATTCCGACGCAGCACTTGCGATCAAGCCTCCCAGAATCTCGATCGCCGAGCTCGAAGCGGACCCACACGGCATTTTCCGGCGCTACCGGCCGCTGACCCCGGTCATCGCGCATGAAACCGGCGGTTATCTTGTGCTGCGGGCAAAGGATGTCGAGCGGCTGATCAAGGATGCGCGACTGCGCTCGACGGAGACCGAACTGCCCGAATTGCACGGCATCACCGAGGGCCCGATATTCGAGGCATTCGCGAACGCTATGCTGACATCGAACGGCGCCGTTCATCGTCGGCGCCGAGCACCTTTTACCCGCACCTTCGCCGCCCGCTTCGTCACCGAGATGCGCCCACAGATCCGGCGGACCGCAGAAGCACTCATTGACAGGTTTTACGGCGACGGCGAGGCCGACCTCGTGGCTGATTACACGGCGCTCATTCCCGCCCGCACCATCAGCGACCTGATCGGCCTTCCGCATGCGGATATTCCGCATTTCACCAGCCTGGTCTATGAGATCTCGCGCATTTTCAGTTTCACCTTTACGGCTGAAGAGATTCCGACCCTGCAGGCAGCAAGCCAGCAGTTGATCGAATATGTGGAGACCACGCTCGAGGAGCGCCGCCACAAGCCGCGTGACGATTTCTTGTCCGCTGTGCTGACAGCGGCCGCGCAAACCGAGGATCTATCGCCCTTTGAACTGGTCGTGCAGATTCTGTCCCTCATTGTCGGCGGAACGGATACCACGCGGGTCGCCGGTGCATCCCAGATCGCGCTGCTGCTGCGGCATCCCGCCCAGTGGGATGCCGTATGTCGCGATCCCGCCCTTATTCCGGCGGCAGTATCGGAGGCGCTGCGCTATGAGCCGAGCGTGGCGTCGGTGCCGCGTTTTGCGCTGGAGGATATCGATATCGGCGGCTATACGCTGCCCGCCGATACCTTTGTCTGGCTATCGACCATGTCGGCAATGCGCGATGAAAGCGTCTACGATAGGCCGGACGCCTTCGATATAAGCCGCAATGTCGAACTGCGCGGACATCTGGTCTTCGGCGGCGGGCCGCATCGTTGTATCGGCGAGGTTCTCGCCCGGATCGAGTTGGAAGAAGGCCTCGGCGCACTCAGCCAGCGCATCCCGCGGCTTGCCCTGGCCGGCGAACCATCCCGGCCGTTCGGACATGTCGGCATCCGGCGGATCGGACGAGTACCGGTCGCCTGGCAGCGATAAGGCTAATGCAGGCCGGCCTCGTAGTGCTCGGCTTCCGCAACAAACGCCTTCAGCAGGCTGGCCTGCAATAGCCGCGCGCGCAAGGTCCAGGCGCGGCCATCCTTGGCGGGGCGCAGGATCCGCGCGTCGAACCGGGCGTCCAGGGCAGCACGCTGGCGGTCATCGGCCATGAAGATGACATAGGCATATTGCCGATGGCCGGGCATTGTCATCAATCCGGCGAGGCCCGCAGCATAATCCATCGTGCCGCTTTTGCCGGTGATACGCAGCCCCGCCGGTTCAGTGGCAGCGCCACCTGCGGCAAGACTGGCGGTTATGTCAGGCAGGCAGTCAGCCAGCGCCGGGTTCGCGGCAATGGCCTGAAGAAGGCCTGCCATCTGCCTGGGAGAGGCGCGGTTGTCGCCGTCCAGGCCGGAGTGATTGACCATGCGGAAGCCTTGCCAGTTCACGGCGGGCAGATTGGCTGTCAGCCATCGCAGCTGCGCCGACGCCGCCGCGACCAAGCTGCCGGTCTGGCCGGTCAGGCGTTTCGCGGCCGTGATGCCGATGAGTTCGGCGCTGAGATTGTTGCTGTAGCGCAGCAATCCCTGCAACACGCCGGGCAGGGCCGGACTGTCATGCTGGGCCAGGAGGACGGCATCCGCCGGTACAGCACCATATTGCGGCTCGGGCAAAGCAATACCCAGGCTTTTCGCAATCACACGAAAGATTTTTCCGGTCATCGGATCGGCCTGCTTTACCGGCAGGAACATTTCCCCGGCCGCAGTCTTGTCCGCCGGCAGCGAATCCGACGCGTACCACCACCGGTCCTGCGGCTTGTCGCCATCCCCAGCGGCGGGCACGAAAGGTGCGCCGAGGGGCAAGAGCGCGGGCGAGGGCGTGATCGGCACCCAGTCGATCGGAACAGTGAGGCCGTAAGCCTGGCTGCTGACCTGCCAGGCACCGTCGGATCGGGCCCGCGACGGCGTGACGGCCAGGCGGTTGAAGTCAACATTGAGGGCGCCGAAGCCGGGATTGTAATCGGCCGCGAGGGGCTGCCGCTCGCTGATCGTCGCTGCGGGAAGAATTGCCCCGGTATCCAGATAGAAGTGCCGCCAGGCCAAGCCGGGGCGTGTCGCCTGGAGCGAGCGCAAGAGGCTCTGCAGATCGGTCGCCGTGAGCACCGGATCGCCGCTGCCCTGCAGATAGAGCGCGTCGCCTGCTTGCCACAGCCGCGTGGTAAAATGAAAATCTTCGCCGAGGATTTTCCAGGCTGTCAGGCTGGTGACCAGTTTCAAGACCGAGCCCGGCACGAAGAGGCGGTCGCCCTGCCAATCGGCGATGGTCTTGCCGTCGGCGAGATCGACCAGCACATAGCCGATATCGCGGGCGGCGAAGCCTTGCTCCGCAATCGCGGAAACCGGCGCTGCGTCAGCCGCCCACGCGCTTCCGGCAAACGTGAGCAGGGCCAGCGCCACCAGAGCTGGCATGAGGCCGGGCATGAGGCAGGCGCGAAAGATGCGGCAAAGCGGCAGGATCATGATCAGGAATGAATGACGG
Source organism: Terriglobia bacterium (assembly GCA_035539075.1). Lineage (GTDB taxonomy): Bacteria > Pseudomonadota > Alphaproteobacteria > Dongiales > Dongiaceae > Dongia_B. Next base: position 9,404 of record DATLJB010000220.1, on the reverse strand, counting down.
AATGGTTGGCGCGCGATATGTCCATATCTCTTCGGTGATCGTTCGATGGAACTCAATCGGGAATGGGCTTCATCGGATCATCGTCCGCATTTTCCGCCATGGCGCGGCGATTTTGTCCAAATGTTTCCTCTTCTTCGATAGAAACATTTTGTTGCGAAGCGGCGCGCCGCAGCTGGGAACAACGTGCTATCTGCCGGCAGTATAGGCACGCTTCGTCAATCGCTTACAAGGGCGTCTACTGTCCAAACACAATTTTTGGCTGACGGCCCCGGCTGGCGCGACACGCGCATGGCCGACCGCCTCACGATAAACAGTGGATGAAAAGAGAGCGGCTTGCCAGAATGCCGATTGCTTGGGAGGAACGGCGCTTTCCGGAGGTGTCGCGGCGTATTTCCTTGATCACGGGGATCGGCTGGTCCAAGACATCGCTGGAGCAGACAAGGGTAAGGAACGGACGTTTAATCATGAGAGCGAGCCAGGCAGCGCCGGCAACGGAAAGCGCGTGCGATGTTCCGCCGATGGTTCTGGTTGTTGACGATGACGGCGAGCATCGCCTGCTGCTGTCCCGCCTGCTTCGCAAATCAGGCTTTCGCGTCTCCCTGGCGCAGGACGGTGCCGGCCTGATGAAGCTGCTTGCCGCCAATCCCCCCGATCTCGTGTTGCTCGACATCATGCTGCCGGACGAGGACGGGCTCGCTTTGTGCCGGCGTATCCGCAGTTCCTCCGAAACACCGATCATCATGCTGACTGCCCTCGGCAAGGGCGCCTATAAGGTCGCCGGGCTGGAGATGGGCGCCGACGATTATGTGGCAAAGCCCTTCGATCCCGACGAATTGCTGGCGCGCATCCGCGCGGTCTTGCGGCGCACGCGCGGCCAGAGCGGCAAACCGATCGGCATTCAGGCCCGGCGCGGCTATCGTTTTGACGGCTGGACGGTCGATGCTTCCAAACGCCAGGTCCTTTCCCCCGATCAGGTGCTGATAACCCTGACATCGGCCGAGTTCGACCTGCTGATGGCTTTCGTCGAACATCCGCAAACCGTATTGACGCGCGAGCATCTGGTGGAACTGAGCCGCGGCCGCGGCAGCGATGGCTTTGATCGCAGCGTCGACATCCTGGTCAGCCGGCTGCGGCGAAAAATCGAGCCCAATAGCAAGGAGCCGCGCATCATCAAGACGGTTCGCAGCGGCGGCTATCTGTTTGCCCCGGATGTCGGTCCGCTTGGAGCCGCGTGAACGTTCGCGATCAAGCCCCGCCCGGATGACGATGATCCCAGAGACGCCGAAGAACAAACGTTCCGACATGCAAGAAACGCCCAATGCAGCGCCAATCCCGCGCAACGAGGACACGGTGGTGCGCGCGGTGCTGCCGACGGCGCGCTCGGCGATTATCGGCGGCCTGCTGCGCCGCCATGACAGGCTCGCGACCCGCATCGCCCTCACCATTGTCGGCGCCATCCTGCTGACCCAGGTCATCGGTTTCCTGCTGATTATCGGTGGCAAATGGCCGTTCCTGCTGCCGCTGCGCAACATCGAGGCGACGACTGCCGCGATCATCGCACCGGTGCGGCAGATCGCTGCCGCACCGCCGGCCACGCGGCGCGAAATAGCGGCTGCGCTCGCTCATGACGCGGTTCAGCCGGGCTGGCAGGAAAACTATCGCCCACAGGGCTCCGTCGACGACCGCTTTCCCGTCCATTTCCTGCGCGAGCGCTTGAGACGCGCATTGACCGGCATGGTCGATCTCATCCTGCTGGAAACCGTTCCCGGCCCGAAGGCCAACTTTGACCCGCCGCCCCTGCCGCTGCCGCCGATCTTCGCGCCCGCGCCGCCCGCGGATTTGCGCTGCCGTCTCTGGCTGCGCCTGCAAGACGGCAGCTGGGCGACGATCGAGATGCCGGAGGCGCAGCTGATGCGTTTCAACCCGCTGCCCTTGATCGCCTCCTGGGCGCTTTCACTCGCCGCCATTCTCTGGCTGTCGCTCGCAGTGGCGAAGCGCGTCACCCGACCACTGCATGATTTCACCCGGGCGGCGGAACGGCTGGGCACTGACCTCGATCAGGCGATGCTGCCGGAAACCGGGCCAATGGAACTACGCCGGGCGACTCGCGCCTTTAACGGCATGCAGGCAAGGCTGAAGCGATTCATCGACGATCGCACGCAGATGCTGGCCGCGATCTCGCATGATCTACGGACGCCGATCTCGCGCTTGCGGCTGCGGGCCAACGCCCTGGCGGCAGGCGAGGATCGCTCGAAAATGATCACCGATCTGCGGCTGATGGAGCATATGATCGCCGCGACACTGGATTTCGTGCGCGACGATACCTTGGCCGAGCCGCAGCAGCAGGTCGATCTCGGCTCGCTCATCGACAGCCTGATCGACGATGCGATCGTGCTTGGCGGCAGCGCCCGATATGTCGGACCCGTTTATGCAACCTGCCACTGCCGCCCCCTGGCGATCGCACGCGCGCTTGGCAATATTATCGACAACGCGCTGAAATATGCCGGCGATGCCGTCATCGACCTGGCGATCGAAGGAGATGCGGCTCGCATTACGATCGACGATACCGGCCCGGGAATTCCGGCGGTCGCCCTCGGGCGGGTCTTCGATCCCTTCTTCCGCCTCGATCCGGCGCGCGGCGCCGCTCCGCATAAGGCCCATGAGATGAGGGAGGCCGGCAAGGAAGGCTTGCATGCCGGCAACATACCGTTTGCCGGCGGAACGGCGGACGAGCCGAGCGGGTCAGGCCTCGGCCTCTCCATCGCACGCAATGTCGTCCTCGCCCATGGCGGCGAAATCGCCTTGATCAACCGGCCGGCAGGCGGTCTTCGGGTCGTGGTCAGCTTGCCGCGCGGCCTGTCTTCGGCACTGCCCGCGACAAGCGAGACCGGGTGAGCTGTCAGGCCGGGGCCAGAATGCGCAGCCAGTCCGCGAAAGCGGCCTCGCGCCGTTCGGCGAAATACCTGAGATCGATGCTGTCATTGCCGGCGGCGATCTCTACATAGGCCCAGCTTGATGCCACTAGGCAAAGCGCGCCGCGAAAGAGATCGAGGCGGCGCAGCGCCGGTGCATCCGCCTGGCGGCCGGCAGCGGCCAGCAGCGCCTCGGCCTCCGCCGCGGTGAAATCGCCCTCAAGCGCAATGGCAGCGAGATCCCAGGCCGGGTCAGCCATGGCGGAAAACTCCCAGTCGATCAGATAGAGCCGATTATCCGGCGACAGCAGGAAGTTGCTGGGATTGGGGTCGATATGGGCCGGGACCAGCGGAATCCCCGCATCCTCGATCTCGCGCTCGATTGGCCGCGCCGCCTGGCGCAGGCGCAGCAGGCCCGGCTGGGGGGCGAGGTCGAGATAGCGATCGGCAATGGCGAAGGGACGCAGCTCGTGCTGGAACGCATCCGCGCCGCGCTGCAGCCGGCCGAGCAGACCTCCGATCGCCGAGCGAAGCGCCGGCGCGCGCAGATCGGCCGCTTCCAGCGGCCGGCTGTCGGATAGGTAGCGGCTAAGCTGCCAGCCGTGGTTGACATCCGAGAATAAGACAGGCGGCGCGATGCCGATCGCGGCAGCCTGCATGGCATTATAGATGCCGGCCGGGCGATTGAGATAACTGGAAGTGCCATATCCGGGCAGCCGCAGCACGAAATCGTCCTCAATCGCGCCGCCACCGCCTGGTGACCTGCGGCGCAGGCGATAATTGCGATTAGTGACGCCGCCGAGCTGCTCGATCTGCCAGGCCTTGGCGGGCCAGGCCGCCAAAGCGGGAATGGCTTTCAGCGCTATATCGAGTTCGGCGGGAAGGGGCATCATTACCTGTCATCGTTACCAGCCTCTCTAGCGCAGCATCGCCCCGGATACCAGAGCGATGCATGCGCAGGATCGGCGCCGTGGACTGGCCTTGATCGGCATAACTGGCCTTGATCCCGCATAAGCGGCGGTATCGGCGCGAGCGCCCTGCGCAGCATCATCCGCAGGTTGCATATCCGGGCCGCACCATTTAAGCCTTTATTAATGACAACCTGCCAGCTTCCCTCTCACGCCTGTTGAAGGTCCGCAAGCAATGAGCGCATCCGAGCCGATCTCCCTTTTGATGATATCGCCAAATCCTGCCGAGATCGAATGGGTGGGCCAGCTTTGCGATCGCACGAGCAGCGACATCACATTTCACAGCGCGGCGGATATCGCCACCGCAGAGAAAATCCTCGCGGCGCGCAAGATCAACGTCATGCTGCTGGATCTCGGCCCCAGCAAAGGCGGCGCGGACCCGACGATCGTCGCCATGCTCGACCGGATCAACCGCAATGCCCCGGTCGTCGTCATCACCGATTCCGCCGATATGGATGTGGAGCAATCATTCATCGATTGCGGCGTGGTCGACGTTCTCCATCGCCAGGAACTGACGCCAAGCGGGCTGCGACGATCGCTGCGCTATGCCATCGCACGGCGTGAAGCCGACAACCGCCTGGCCCGGCTGCAATTGCTGGATCCGGTGACCGGCTTGGCAGCGCAGCCGCTGTTCTGGGAGATCCTTGCGCTCGCCGTTCGCCGCGCCAGGCGCAACCGCGATTTCTTCGCCGTCATGCTGGTTGACTTCAAATCCGGCGGCGCCCCTGCCGACATGCCGACCGATAGCTTGCTCACGCTGCTGACGGGGCGCCTGCAGCAGATCATGCGCGCCAGCGATACGATCGCCCGTTTCGATTCGCGGCAGTTCGCCATCCTCGCGGAATCCATGCCGCGGATCGAAGACGTGCAGATCGTCGCCGCCAAGATCATCAGTGAGTTGTCGAAGCCCGGCGAAGGCTCTGGCCATCCGGCCCCCCTTCATATCGCTGTCGGCATCGCCCTCTTCCCGACCAGCGCGGCCAGCGCGGAGGGTCTGATCAGCCGCGCCAGCGAAGCCGTGCAGCAAGTCATCGGCCGTGGCCAGAGCGACTTCGCCTTCGCCTGATTGTCCGTCGCGGGCAGATCGGCCTGCGTGGCCGCACGCCGAGAGGCGCCGCCGGATCGGTGTTTTAGCACCCCATTAACCATTCTTACCTCCTGGCATGCCTCTTGCTTTGACAAGGGAGGTCGCCGCCGTGGCGGCATCACCTGTTGAGAGGAAAGCCAGATGTTGTCGATGTTTGCGCGCCGTGAAGACGGCAAGGACGTGCGTGACGAGAGCAAGGTGCTCTCCAACCTGGCTGGCCGGGCAGAAACTGCCGGGCAGAATCGGGCCGCCGGGCTGAGCGGGACCTTTACGGCGACCGCCAGATCTGCGGCTGCCGAAACACCTGTTGCACCGACCGAGAGCCCGACCAATATGGTGCGGCTGGTAGGCGAAGACGCCAAGCGGCGCGCCAAGCTGCTGGCGACCGCTCCCTCGGTCGGACAGTATCTCTGCCACCTGAGCCATGACATGCGGAACTTCACCCGCGCCGAGACCACCAACGCGGTGATCGGCGCCACCCCGGCCGAATTGCAGCGCGTGGTGCGCCTCGCCGCCAAGCTGCGCGGCCGCTACCTCGCCCAGGTGGTCGATCTCGGTAATCCGAAGCGCGGTCCGATCACCGAATCCGATATCCGCGACCTCGGCCGCGCCCGCGAGATGTACGAAGAGATCGATCGCGGCCTGATGGCGCTGCGCAACGCCATCGAGAGCGGCGATCTTGATGTCGATGGCACCAGCCATCACTAAGGGCGCACACCCCTGATTTCGAGTACCCCTGCGATAGTCCCTAAGAAAACCCTCCCGAGCTGCCTCGGGAGGGTTTTTGTTTGCTGTCGAGAGAGGCAGACGGGCGTCACTTTTTCTTCGGTTTCAGCGCATCCCAGTCGGCATCGCTCATCTCGCGCAGGAAGTTGAACTGGCCGGCCCCCTGCAGCCATTCGCCGCCGTCGATGGTGACGACCTCGCCATTGATATAGCCGGCGAAATCGGAGAGCAGGAAGGTGGCGAGATTGGCCAGCTCGATATGTTCGCCGACCCGCTGCAGCGGATTGTTGGTTTCGAATTTCTTGGCGAGCTTCTCATTCGGCACCAGGCGCTCCCAGGCCCCTTTGGTCGGGAACGGGCCGGGCGCAATGGCGTTCAGCCGCACGCCGCGGCCGCCCCATTCCACCGCCAGGCTGCGGATCATGGCGAGGACGCCGGCCTTGGCCATGGCCGAGGGCACCACATAGGCCGAGCCGGTCCAGGCATAGGTGGTGACGATGGACAGGACCGAGGCCTTGCGCCCTTCCTTCAGCCAGCGCTTGCCGCAGGCGAGGGTCGCATAGGCGCTGCCATGGAGCACGATGTTGAGCACCGCATCGATCGCCCGCGGGCTGAGGTCCTCGGTCTTGGCGATGAAGTTGCCGGCGGCATTGTTGACCAGCGAATCCAGCGGGCCGTTTTCCCAGATTGCGGCGATCATCTTGTCGACCGCCTCGGCATCGCGGATGTCGCAGCTATGGATCTCGACCTTGCCGCCGGTTTCCGCCGTCAGCTTGGCGGCCGCTTCCTCGAGCACCTCGATGCGACGGCCGCAGATGACGAGCTCGGCGCCGAGCTCGAGGAAGCGATGGCCCATGCTGTAGCCAAGCCCCGTACCGCCGCCGGTGACGAGGATGCGCTTGCCCTTCAGCAGATCCGCTTGAAACATGATGATCCGGTCCTTCCGTCTTATTGCTCTTTTGCGCGCAGCAGATCGCGCGAGATGATATGGCGCTGGATTTCCGAGGTGCCTTCCCAGATGCGTTCGATGCGGGCATCGCGCCACATCATTTCCAAAGGCAGTTCATCCATCAGGCCCATGCCGCCGAAGATCTGAATGGCATTGTCGGTCACCCGTCCCAGCATTTCGCTGGCGAAGAGCTTCGCCATGGCGGCATCGGCATTGGTCATGGTGCCCTGGTCGAGCTTCCAGCAGGTGAAGGTGACGAGGCTGTCGGCGGCGCGCAGCTCCGTCGCCATATCGGCAAGCTTGAAGGACGTGCCCTGGAACTTGCCGATGGTCTGGCCGAACTGCTTGCGGGTCGCCGCCCAATCGGTGGCGAGATCGAGTGCCCGCTCCGCCTTGCCACAGCAGGCAGCAGCGATAAAGACGCGCCCGCCCGTCAGCCATTCATTGGCGAGATCGAAACCCTTGCCTTCTTCGCCGAGGATCTGCCGCTTGTTGAGGCGCACATTATCGAAGAAGAGCTCGTAGTTGTCATAGGCGCGATAGGAAACGCAGCGCGGGCCCCGGCGGATCTCGAAGCCAGGCGTGCCCTGGTCCACGAGGAAGGCCGTGATGCGCTTCCTGGGGCCGCGCTTGGTTTCGTCAATGCCGGTGACGGCAAAAACGATGGCGAAATCGGGGATACCGACGCCGGAGATGAAGTGCTTGCCGCCCTTCAATACGTAGTCGTCGCCATCCGCTTCGGCCCGCGTGGTGATCGACATGGCATCAGAACCGGCCCCGGGCTCGGTCAGGGCGAAGACTTCCATCTTCTCGCCGCGCACGGTGGGCAGCAGATACTTCTCGCGCTGCTCGTCCTTGCAGGCCATCAGGATCGCCGAGGGGCGGCCGATGAATTTCTGCAGCGCCCAATTGCACTTGCCAAGCTCGCGTTCCATCAGCATCTGCGACATGACATCGAGCCCGCCGCCCCCGACTTCCTCCGGCATATTGGCGGCATAGAGGCCCATATCCTTGGCGCGTGACTTGATCTGCTTGGCGAGACCTTCCGGCATCACCCCGGCGCGGTCGACCTCGCGCTCATAGGGGAAGATTTCCTTTTCGATGAACTGACGGATGGTGTCGACGAGCATGCGCTGCTCATCGGTTTGCGAGAAATCGAAGGCCATGATGGTCTCTCAGGTTGCTGTCTCTGGCGGGCTGGCCCAGTCAGATCGTGGATGGATGGGTAAGTGCTAAATCAAAATCTCTGAGCCGGGCCGGCCCGCAGTGACGGCAACCTCAGCGACCGACGAAAGCTGGCTCGCGCTTGGCGACTGCCGCCGCCAGAGCCTCCTTGGCATCGTCGGTGCGCCCGCAAATCTCGCCCACCGCGCGCTCGGCCTGGAGCTGTGCCGCGAGGTTGCGGGTGAAGCCTTCCCGCATCAGCCGCTTCGCCGCAGCCAGTGCCACGGTCGGCCCGTTGGCGAGGCGCTGGGCGAAAGCAAGCCCACGCTCGAACAGCAGGTCGGCGGGATGCACCTCGGTAATGAGGCCGCGCTGCAAGGCTTCGTCGGCCGACCAGAAGGTGCCGGTGAAGATGAAGAGCTTGGCGGCTTCGATGCCGAGCAGGCGCGGCAGGAACCAGGTGCCGCCGCAATCCGGCGCATAGCCCATCTTGGTATAGGCGCAGGAGAATTTCGCGGTATCGGCGGCGAGGCGGAAATCGCAGGCGCAGGCAAGATCAAGCCCGGCGCCGACCGCCGAGCCGTTCATCAGAGCGATGGTCGGGCGGTCGAAGTCGAAGATCTCCTGGCAGAGGGCATGGGCGGCCTCGGTCCAGCCATAGGTTTCAAGCTGGCCGGCCGCTTCCGCCGCCGCCCATTCCTGGACATCGGCGCCCGAGCAGAAGCTCTTGCCGGCACCCGTCAGCATCAAGGCGCGGCAATTGCGATCGGCCTTGGCGGCATGGATAGCCGCGCGCAATTCCTTGAGAAGATCGGAGCAAAGCGCATTGCGCATGCTGGGCCGATCCATCGTCAGCACACGCAGCGCACCGTGGTTTTCAATCTGCAGCATGACTACCTCCCCGTCTTCGTGGCACCGGATCGAACCGGCGTCGTTGATGGCGCAAGATGGAGCGGCAATCGCAGTTGAGCCTAAACCGGCCAGAAATCAGGTCGGTCCATTGCCGCCTATCGTTTTATTCTAGCAAGCTTTGCCGCGCCGGGCGCCATGCGAGCCGCACGCATCTGTTGCGCGACCGGAACAAAGGCAGCCTTGGGCTATCAATGGCGGCCCTTCTAACATTGATTGAACGTTCGTTCAATATGATTTTATTATAACATAAAAAACATTGACTTAGATGGATTTTAAAAGTATCATTCTTCATCAGATTGAGAGGCGCCATGGCACGCGAGGGGATCAAAGAGGCACGCCGGATACAGTTGATCGAAGCGACGATCGATTGTGTCGCCCGGCGCGGCTTTGCCGATCTCACCCTCGCCCGGGTGGCGGAGGCCGCCGGCCTGTCGGTCGGCATCGTCAATTTCTACTTCAAGAGCAAGGACGCGCTGCTGATCGCCACCTTCACCCACATGGTGGAAGATTACCGCCAGAGCGCCGCCCAGGCGCGCCGCAATGCTGGCGCCTCGCCGGTGGCGCAGATCGAGGCCTCGATCGATAACGACTTCAACCGCCTGATCGGCAACCGGAAGCGCGTCACCGTCTGGTACGCCTTCTGGGGAGAGGCGCGCTGGCGCCCGGAGTTCCTGCGTCTCTGCCAG
>DATLJB010000219.1:0-6437 GCA_035539075.1 Terriglobia bacterium | reverse complement strand
CGGTGGATGGCAGCCCGACCGAGGTGCATACCATCACCGATCTCTGGACCTTCGCCCGGCAGATCAAGGCGCGCGATCCCAACTGGCAGCTGGTGGCGACCGATGCCCATTGAGGACGCCGTGACGAGGGCGCCGCGCTGACGCAATGACCCGGTCGCGCCCGGCCGGCTCCCGGCCCTCGCCCGCCAAAAGCCCCCGCAAGAAGCTGGTTCGCCGGAAGAAGGCCGCTGCCCGCAAGCCGGGTCCGCTCGAGCGATCGGCCGAACTCCTCCGGCAGATCCGCGACATGGCGCCGCGCGGCTGGCGGCACTGGCTCTCGCATCTCAGGGCCTGGGCGGCGGTCACCGGCCTCATTGGCCTCGCGGCCTGCGAAACCACCGGCACGGCACCCAACCAGGCGGCCCTGCCGCCGCCCGGCAACCTGTTGCTGGAACCGGCTTCCTTCGAGGCCTTGCCCGGCTGGGGCGGCGACCGGCTGAGCGAGGCCTGGCCGGCGCTGCTGAAAAGCTGTGCCGCCATCAGCCAATTGCCGGCGGCCCAGCCTTTGGGCCCCGACGGCATCGCCGGCACGCCGCAGGACTGGCGCGATCCCTGCGCCCGGGCGCGGCAACAGCCGGCTGCCGACGAAACCGCCTTGCGCCGCTTCCTCGAAACCGCGTTCAGGCCGTTCCATGCCCGTGACAGCAACGGCCGGCCGGGTTTCTTTACCGCCTATTACGAACCTGAACTGGAAGGCTCGCTGACGCCGAGCGCCCTCTATCACGTGCCGCTCTACCGGCTGCCGCCGCAGCCGGTCAGCTATAGCCGCCAACAGATCGACGAAGGCATTCTCGCCGGCCGGCATCTGGAGCTGGTCTGGGTGACCGATCCGGTCGACGCCTTTATGTTGCAGATCCAGGGGTCGGGCCGCATCCGCCTGCCCGATGGCCGCATCCAGCGGGTCGGCTATGCCGGCGATAACGGCCAGAAATTCGGCGCCATCGGCAAGATGATGATCGAGGCGGGGCTGGTCGACCGTGAACATGCCAGCATGCAGTCGATCCGCGCCTGGCTGAAGGCCCATCCGCAGGAAGCGGTGGGCTGGATGCAGAAGAACCCCCGCTACATCTTCTTCCGGCCGATCACCGGCGACGGGCCGGTCGGGGCCGAAAGCCTGCCGCTGACGCCCGGCCGCAGCCTTGCCGTCGATACCAGCTTTTTGGCGCTCGGTTTGCCGCTCTGGCTCGACACCACCTGGCCGGTCGATCTCGGCGCCGCGCGCAAGGGCGACCCGCTGCGGCGCCTGATGGTGGCCCAGGATGTCGGCTCGGCCATCAAGGGACCCGTGCGGGGCGATATTTTCTGGGGCAGCGGGGAGCCGGCCCTCACCTTTGCGGGTAGCATGAAGAATTCCGGCAGCTATTATGTCTTCCTGCCGGTCACCGTGGCGTCGCGGCGCGAACCCGTCATCAGCGATGTGACGACGCCCTGAGACGCCGGCGCGGCTACGCAGACGCGATCACTCAGTACAGGTCGGGGCAATGATAAAAGAGAGTTCTTCGGATCGCGGGTCGGCCGCCACGCAGAAGCGGCCGCGTGTCGCCCTCTTCGTCACCTGTCTGGTCGATCTGTTCCGCCCGAGCGTCGGCTTTGCCAGCATCAAGCTCCTGGAAGACGCCGGCTGCGATGTCGAGGTGCCGGCGGTGCAGACCTGCTGCGGCCAGCCGGCCTATAACAGCGGCGACGCGCCCAACGCCGCCGCCATTGCCCGCCAGGTGGTGGATGCCTTCGAGGGCTATGATTACGTGGTGGCGCCCTCCGGCTCCTGCGGCGGCATGATCAGCAAGCATTATCCGGACCTGTTGGCGGCCGACAAGGATTACGCCGATCGCGCCCGGCGCCTCGCCGCCAAGACCTTCGAGCTGACCCAGTTCCTGGTCGATGTGCGCAAACTGGAAAAGGTGGCGGCAAGGCTGGACAGCGCGGTCACCTATCACGATTCCTGCTCGTCGCTGCGCGAGATGGGCGTCAAGGCGCAGCCGCGCAAACTGCTGGCGGGCATCGAGGGCCTGCGCTTCACGGAATTGCCCGACGGCCAGTCCTGCTGCGGCTTCGGCGGCACTTTCTGCGTCAAATATCCGGAGATCTCCAACCGCATGGTGGAAGAGAAGACCGGCAATATCGCAAAGACCGGCGCCGACCTGCTGCTGGCCGGCGATCTCGGCTGCCTGCTCAATATCGCCGGCAAGCTGAAGCGCCAGGGCAGCAAGATCGAAGCACGCCATGTCGCCGAAGTGCTGGCCGGCATGACCGATGAGCCCGCAATCGGTGAGCCGGCGACCGGCGAAGGGGAGCGCTGAGATGCAACCGACGTCACACCGCTTCATCGACAACGCCCATGACGCCCTTGCCAACGAAACGCTGCAGCAGGCGCTGGGCAATGTGCGGGTGAATTTCATCGACAAGCGGCGCATCGCTGTCGAGGCATTGCCGGAATTCGACGATCTGCGCAAAGCCGGCCGCGAGATGCGCGACCGCGTGCTCTCGGATCTCGACACCCATCTCCTCGCTTTCGAAGCGAAGGTCAAGGAACAGGGCGGCCATGTGCATTGGTGCGCCGATGCGGAATCAGCGCGCCAGACGGTGCTGAAGATCTGCCAGGAGGCGGGCGCCAAGCGCGTCACCAAGGGCAAGACCATGATCGGCGAGGAGATCGGCATCAACGACTTCCTCGAAGCCAATCACATCGAACCGATCGAAACCGATCTCGGTGAATATATCATCCAGCTCAGGCATGAAACGCCGAGCCATCTCATCGCCCCTGCCGTGCATGTCACGCAAAAGCAGGTGGAAGAGACCTTCCGCAAGGCGCATCGCGATCTCGATCCCAAGCGCAATCTCGACGAGCCGAGCTCGCTGCTGGCGGAAGCGCGCGAGAAATTGCGCCAGCGTTTCCTCAGTGCCGATGTCGGCATCACCGGCGCCAATTTCCTGGTGGCGGAAACCGGCACCAGCGTCATCGTCACCAACGAAGGCAATGGCGATCTGACGCAGACCTTGCCCCGCGTCCATATCGCGCTCGCCTCGATCGACAAGGTGGTGCCGACGCTCGAGGATCTCACCGTGCTGCTGCGCCTGCTGGCGCGCTCTGCCACCGGCCAGGAGATGTCGGTCTATACCACGCTCTCGACCGGACCGCGCCGCGCCGACGATCATGACGGGCCCGGCGCCTATCATGTCATCCTGCTCGACAACGGCCGCAGCAAACTGCTCGGCACCGAGAAGCAGGATCTGCTGCGCTGCATCCGCTGCGGCGCCTGCCTCAACCATTGCCCGATCTATCATGCGGTCGGCGGCCATGCCTATGGCTGGGTCTATGGCGGGCCGATCGGCGCCGCGCTGACCCCGGCCCTGATCGGCCTTGAAGAGACGCATCACCTGCCCAATGCCTCGACCCTGTGCGGGCGTTGCGAAGAGGTCTGCCCGATGCAGATCCCGATTCCCAATATCCTGCGGCACTGGCGCGAGGAGGAATTGCAGCGCGGCCTGGCCCCAACGGCGATGCGGCGCGGCATCGGCATCTGGGCCTTCTTTGCCAGACGGCCCGCTTTGTATCGCCTGGCGACGCGGATCGGCGCCCGCATGCTGCGCAACTTCGCCGGCGGCAAGGGCCGGCTGGCCCAGGTGCCGATGGCATCGGCGCTGACCAGGGGCTGGACCGATATGCGCGACCTGCCGGCCCCCAGCGGCCGCACCTTCCATGCGCTCTATCGCCAGCACAAAAGCCAGGCCGGGAGGGCCGGCGAATGAGCGACCGCGATACCGTCCTGCAGGCGATCCGCAACCATAAGCGGCCCTCCGGCGCGCCCCATCTCGCGCTGCCGGTGCCGGCCCGCGGCCAGGTCGCGGGCGAAGCGCGGCGCGCGCTTTTCATCAAGATGGCGACCGCGGCAGCGGCCACGGTTGAAGCGGTCGACGATCCGGAAACCATTCCCGATCGCATCGCCGCGTATCTTTCCAGCCACAATCTGCCGGCGCGGCTGGTACTGTCTTCCGATCCGGCGGTCGCCAATCTGCCCTGGGCCGATCACCCGATGATCGCCCACCGCACCGGTCCCGCCACCGGCCAGGATCACGTCGCGCTGACGCCGGCTTTCGCCGCCGTGGCCGAGACCGGCACCCTGGCGCTGGTCTCCGGACCGGAAACCCCGACCACGCTCAATTTCCTGCCGGAACATTCGCTGGTGCTGCTATCCGCCAGCGCCATCCGTGGCACCTATGAGGAATTGTGGCGCGAGATGAGGGAAGCGACCAATGACGGCAAGGATTGGCCGCGCACGGTCAATCTCATTACCGGGCCTTCACGCAGCGCGGATATCGAGCAGAAATTGCTGATGGGCGCCCATGGCCCGCGAAAGCTGCATATCCTGCTGCTGAATGACTGAGCTGCAAGATGGCGCGCCGCAAACCAACCGAGGCCGAGCTGGAGCTCTGGCAGCATGTCGCCAAGACCGCGAGGCCCCTGGCGCCGCGCCGGCGCAAGAAACCGGCGGCGGAGGCCGAAGCGGCCGCCGCCAAATCGGCTGAAAAGAAGCCGGCGCCGCCCGGCAAGCGGGTGAAGACAAAAGCCGCGGTGGCATCCGCCCCGCCGGCTCCGCCGCATGTCGCCTTGCCGAAGGTCCATGATCTCAGCCACGGCGTCACCATCGGCATCGACAAGCGCCAGGCCGACCGCTTCCGGGGCGGCAGGCTGGAAATCGACGGCAAGATCGATCTCCATGGCCGCACCCAGGCGGAGGCGCATGACGCCTTGCATGACTTCATCCATCGGGCGCACCGCGCCGGCAAACGCTGCCTGCTGGTGATCACGGGCAAGGGCGGCACCAAGATGATCGGCGGGGAGACGACGCGCGGCATCCTGCGCCAGGCGGTGCCGCGCTGGTTGAACGAGCCCGGCCTGCGGCGTTTCGTGCTCGCCTTCGATCATGCCAGGCCGCAGCATGGCGGCGAAGGTGCGCTTTACGTGCTGCTGAAGCGGGAACGGGAATGACCCCCTTCGGCGCCAAATTGCGTGAGCTCCGCCAGCGCAAGAAGCGGCAGCTGAAGGATATGGCGAAGGCGCTGAAGGTCAGCCCGGCCTATCTCTCGGCGCTGGAACATGGCCACCGCGGCAAGCCCTCGCCGGGCCTTGTGCAGCAGGTCGCCGCCTATTTCAACCTCGCCTGGGATCAGGTCGATGAGTTGAAACACCTGGCGGAGCTTTCCGATCCCAAGGTCAGTCTCGATACCGGCGGGCTGAGCCCCGCCGCCACCGAGCTTGCCAATCGTCTGGCCGCCGATATCGCGAGCCTCGACGATGTCACCATCGAACATTTCCTGTCGATCCTGCGGCAGCGATGATCGTGCTTCGGTCGGCATGGGAATCCCGGATGACAAGAAGTCAGCCATTTGACATCTTGCTGGCCGATAAACGAAGCCCGCCTTTCCCGCCATGCCGTCATATTCCTGCCCCGGATTGCGCTTAAGGATGACGCGCCGGGTCGGGCGACGGACCAAATGCTAGAAGTGGAGATTCCATGAATCATGACACCCTCTCGGCCTTGATCCTGGGTGCCGTTGAAGGCCTGACCGAGTTCCTGCCGGTTTCCTCGACCGGCCATCTGATCCTGGTCGGCGATATCCTTGGTTTTCAAAGCGACCTCGGCAAGCTGTTCGAAGTGGTGATCCAGCTGGGCGCCATCCTGGCGGTGCTGCTGGTGTCGATCCGCCGCCTGCTCGGCGTGCTGTTCAGCCTCGGCAGCAGCCCCGGCGCCCGCCGCTTCGCCATCGCCTGTATCGTCGCGGTGATCCCGGCCGCCATCCTCGGCTTCCTGCTGCATGACTTCATCAAGAACGTGCTGTTCTCGCCCTGGGTCGTGGTGGTCAGTCTCGTTATTGGCGGCTTTGCCATATTGGCCGTCGAGAAGCTGGCACCCGAGCCGCGGGTCGGCGCCATCGAGGAAATGTCTTTCCTGACCGCGCTCGGCATCGGCCTCTGCCAGTGCCTGTCGCTGGTCCCCGGCGTTTCCCGCGCCGGCGCCACCATTCTCGGCGGCGTGGCACTCGGCGTCGATCGCAAGGTCGCGACTGAATTCTCCTTCTATCTCGCCATTCCCGTGATGCTCGGCGCCACCCTGCTCGATCTCCTCAAGAACAAGGCGGCGCTGGACGGCAACGGGATCCAGCTCATCGCCATCGGCTTCGTTGTCGCCTTCGTGGTGGCGCTGGTCGTGGTGCGCGGGCTGATCGGCTTCGTCGGCCGCCACGGCTTCAAGCCCTTCGCCTATTACCGCATCATCATCGGATTGTTCTGGGGGGCGCTGCTGTTCGGTCGCGGCGGCTGAGCCGATACCCGCCGCCCGTTTCGTGACTTCTGCCGGCAATCAAGCCGATTGAAAGGACCATCTATAATGTCGCTC
>DATLJB010000218.1:0-5366 GCA_035539075.1 Terriglobia bacterium | reverse complement strand
TGCCGGTGGCAGGTGCGCTCAACCTGCGCGGCAGCGACGCCCTTTTCGGCCGCAACTGGGGCTGCCTCGCCGATTACCGCTTCCTGCATTTCGAGCTCTGCTATTACCAGGCGATCGACTATGCCATCGCCCATGGCCTCGCCCGCGTCGAAGCCGGCGCCCAGGGCGAACATAAGATCCAGCGCGGCTATCTGCCGGTCGAAACCCATAGCGCCCACTGGATCGCCGACCGCTCCTTCCGCAACGCCGTCGCCGATTTCCTCGCCCGCGAGACGCGGGTGCTGGAACATGAGATCGCCGAGTTGAGCGAGCACGGACCATTCCGGCAGGCGGAGGAATAGGCGCGGTAGCAGGTGGCAAGCGGCGACTACCGACCGGCCACCCCCGCCCCACGGAAGTGAAGAGAGGGTGGGACCGAGGAGGGGATTTCTCCGTTATTTCCGCTTGTCGAGTCCGGCCTTCGCAAAAGCGGCGGCCAGCGCGCCGCCCATGGCCCCGCCGGCGGCCGAGGCATTGCCGAAGCTGCCGCCACCGGAGCGCTGACCTTGCGGGCGCGGCGCCTCCGCCGTCATGAATTTACGGTCGCGGGCCGCCAGCGGCTTATCGTTGCTGTTGGCGTTCTGCTTCGCCGCACCCGGCTGGTCCGACATGCGCATGGTGAGGGCGATGCGCTTGCGCTTCAAGTCGACCTCCAGCACCTTCACCTTGACGACATCGCCGGATTTCACCACCTCGCGCGGATCCTTGACGAAGCGGTCGGCCAGGGCCGAGACATGGACGAGGCCATCCTGGTGCACGCCGATATCGACGAAGGCGCCGAAATTCGTCACGTTGGTGACCACACCTTCCAGCATCATGCCGGGCTGCAGGTCCTTCATCTCCTCGACGCCGTCCTTGAAGGTGGCCGTCTTGAATTCGGGACGCGGATCGCGGCCGGGCTTTTCCAGCTCCTTCAGGATGTCTGTGACGGTCGGCACACCGAACTGCTCGTCGACGAATTCCTCGGGCTTCAGGCTGCGCAGCAGCTTCGCATCGCCGATCAGCGCCTTCACCTCGGCCTTGGTATAGGCAAGGATGCGCCGTACCACGGGATAGGCTTCCGGGTGGACCGAAGACATGTCGAGGGGATCGTCGCCATCGCCGATGCGCAGGAAGCCCGCCGCCTGTTCGAAGGCCTTGGGGCCGAGGCGCGAGACCGACAGCAGATCCTGGCGCGTCTTGAAGGGGCCGTGCTGATCGCGATGGCTGACGATGTTTTGCGCCAAGCTCTCGCCGAGGCCGGAGACGCGGGCCAGCAGCTTCGCCGAGGCGGTGTTCACCTCGACGCCGACGGCGTTCACGCAATCCTCGATGACGGCGTCCAGCGACTTCGCCAGCTTGAATTCGTTGACGTCATGCTGGTACTGGCCGACGCCGATCGATTTCGGATCGATCTTCACGAGCTCGGCCAGGGGATCCTGCAGGCGCCGCGCGATGGAAACGGCGCCGCGCAGCGAGACGTCCATATCCGGCAGTTCCTTGGAGGCATATTCGGAAGCTGAATAGACCGAGGCGCCGGCTTCCGAGACGACGATCTTGTTGAGCTTCAGTTCCGGGTGACGCTTCTGCAGGTCGATAGCGAGACGATCGGTCTCGCGGCTGGCGGTGCCGTTGCCGATGGCGATCAGCTCGACCTGGTGGCGATGGCAGAGGGCCGCCAGCACGGCGATCGATTCATCCCATTGCCGGCGCGGCTCATGCGGATAGATGGCGGTGGTTTCCAGCACCTTGCCGGTGGCGGCGACGACAGCCACCTTGACGCCGGTGCGCAGTCCCGGGTCGAGGCCGAGCGTCGCCCGGCCGCCGGCCGGGGCCGCCATCAAAATATCCTTCAGGTTGGCGGCGAAGACGCGCACCGCCTCCTCTTCCGCCGCCTGGCGCAGACGCGACATGAGATCGATTTCGATATGCAGCTTGGCCTTCACACGCCAGGTCCAGCGCACCACATCCTGCAGCCAGGAATCGGCTGGTCGCTTCTGGTCGACGATGCCGAATTTGGCGGCGATCATCCGTTCCTGGGCGTTGAAAGTCTTGCGGTCCTCCGGCTCGTCGGTGACGAGCGAGAGCATCAGCACTTCTTCCTTCTGGCCACGGAACAGCGCCAAAGCGCGATGCGAGGGAATCTTGGCGATGGCTTCGGCAGCGTCGAAATAATCGGAGAACTTGGCGCCGGTCTCGGCCTTGCCTTCTACCAGCTTCGACTGCAGGCGGCCGTTCTCCCAGACGTAATCGCGCAAGCGGCCGATGAGATCGGCATCCTCGGCAAAACGCTCCATGAGGATCTGCATGGCGCCGTCGAGGGCGGCCTTCACATCGGCGACATTCTTCTCGGCATCGACGAAGGCAGCCGCTTCCGTCTCCGGCGTCTTGGTGGGATCGTTCAAGAGCAGATCGGCCAAAGGCTCGAGGCCGGCCTCCTTGGCGATCTGCGCCTTGGTGCGGCGCTTCTGCTTATAGGGGAGATAAAGATCTTCCAGCCGCGCCTTGTTGTCGGCGAGGCGCACATCGCGCTCCAGGGCCGGCGTCATCTTGCCCTGTTCCTCGATACTTTTCAGGATCGCCGTGCGGCGCTCTTCCAATTCGCGCAGATAGCGCAGGCGCTCATCCAGGGTGCGGAGCTGGATATCATCGAGGCCGCCCGTCACTTCCTTGCGGTAGCGGGCGATGAAGGGAACAGTCGCGCCGCCATCCAGCAATTCCACGGTCGCCGTCACCTGGGCTTCGCGCGCATTGAGTTCCGCGGCGATGCGGGCTTCGATCGAGGGCAAGGAGGGCATCGGGGCGGCGGTCAATTGAGACAAGGCTGTCACCTTCAGGTCGTTGGCAGGTCGTTGGCTAAATCGTTCCGGTAATCCGTCCGGGCAAGTCGTCCGGGCGGTCCGGGACCCGACTCGCGGGGACGCGTTTCGGGGTCGCCGTTCTAACCCCAAGCAGGTCCCGGCTCAAGTCCGCAGCAAGCCCGGAATGATGTCAAGAAGACTATATTTTTCAGCAATTTACGCTGATTTTATTTGACCCGGCGGTGGCTTTGGTGTTGGCCGCAAGGAGGCTGGCCGCCGCGGCTTCCGGCAGCCGGCTGAGGCAAGCCGCCGCATTTATGCGATTGACAATCATTTGCATAATTGCCCGGAGGAATGCTAAAGGTAGTGCTGAAATAGATGTTCCGTAGACCGCAACGCTGACTCAGCGAGCTGACACCGGCCGAACCCACCGGGATGACTTGGATCAAAATTCCTGACCCGCGTCTCTCCCATACTCGACCCACCCCGTCAGGAGACTTTTCATATCGTGCAGATTCGTTTCTCCGCCGTCGCGCGCAGCCTGATGCTGATCGGCTTCGCCGGCCTTGGCCTGCAGCAGATCGCAGTCGCCCGTGCCGACGACCTGGTCGTCTATAACGCCCAGCATGAAACCCTCGCCAAGGCCTGGATCGACGGCTTCACCCGCGATACCGGCATCAAGGTCACCGTGCGTAACGGCGATGACAGCGAGATGAGCAACCAGATCCTGCAGGAGGGCGATGCCTCGCCGGCCGATGTTTTCCTAACGGAAAATTCGCCCGCCATGGTGCAGGTCGCCAATGCCCGTCGCCTGGCGCCGATCGATGCCGGAACGCTGAAAGAGGTGGCGGCACCTTTTCGCCCGGCCAGCGGCAACTGGATCGGTATCGCCGCGCGCTCGACCGTCTTCGTCTATAACAAGGACAAGCTGAAAGCAGCGGATCTGCCGAAATCGCTGCTCGATCTCGCCGGTCCCAGCTGGAAGGGCCGCTGGGCCGCCTCGCCCACCGGCGCGGATTTCCAGGCCATCGTCAGCGCCCTGCTCTCGCTCAAGGGCGAGGAGGCGACGCTGAACTGGCTGAAGGCGATGAAGACCAATTTCACCGCCTATCGCGGCAACGGCGCGGTGCTGAAGGCCGTCAATGCCGGCCAGATCGATGGCGGCGTCATCTATCACTATTACTGGTTCACCGACCAGGCGAAGACCGGCGAGAACAGCGGCAATGTCGCCCTGCATTATTTCAAGCACCAGGATCCCGGCGCCTTCGTCAGCACCTCTGGCGGCGGTGTTCTTGCCAGCAGCAAGCACAAGAAGGAAGCGCAGGAATTCCTGAAATGGATCGTCGGCAAGGGCGGTCAGGACGTGCTGAAGAACGGCACCTCCTTCGAATACGCCGTCGGCGAGGGTGCCGACAGCAACCCGAAACTAGTGCCGATCAAGGATCTCGACGCCCCCGCCGTGGATGCCTCCAAGCTCAACAGCGAGAAGGTGATCGAGCTGATGACCGAGGCCGGGCTGCTGTAAGGCGGCTGCGGCCAGCCGGGCGGGGCTTGGCTGGGCACGGCCCCGCTCGGCGAATGCGCGAATTGGGGCGGATTTGCTGATTGAAGCCCCACTTGCGAATTGAAGATAGGGGCGGTTCCTGGTTTATATGACCGGCAACCGCTCCAGCCGCCTGAAGGCCTGATATCCCTCGGCTCAGCCGGGGGCCGGAACACAGTTCATCCGGGCAACGTCATGGGTTTGGGTTGATGGGCCTC
This sequence comes from Terriglobia bacterium, assembly GCA_035539075.1. Lineage (GTDB taxonomy): Bacteria > Pseudomonadota > Alphaproteobacteria > Dongiales > Dongiaceae > Dongia_B. Next base: position 786 of record DATLJB010000218.1, on the reverse strand, counting down.
GGAGGATGGCGCGGATAGGAAATGAGTATTTCGGACGTGCCCGGTATCACCACCTCCCTGCCCAAGGCAGCGCGCCGCTCCGCGCGGCCCGGTAACAGGCCCGCCGCCTGGATCACCGTCATTGCCGTGGCGGCCTCGCTGGCGGCGCTCCTGCCTCTGGCTTTCGTGCTTTTCGTCGCCGTGCAGAACGGCTGGCACACGATCGTCGCCATGGTGGTGCGGCCGCGTGTCGGCGAGCTGCTGATCAATACCGTTTTGCTGGTGGTGCTGACCGTGCCGCTCTGCGTCCTGGTCGGCGTCGCGCTTGCTTGGCTGACCGAGCGCACCGATCTCCCCGGACGGCGCTTCTGGTCCCTGCTGTGCGCCGCCCCCCTGGCGGTGCCCGCCTTCGTCCATTCCTATGCCTGGGTCAGTCTGGTGCCGTCGATCCATGGCCTCTCCGCCGGCGTGCTGGTCTCGCTGGTGGCCTATTTCCCCTTCCTCTATCTGCCGGCCGCCGCCGCCTTGCGTCGGCTCGATCCGGCGATGGAGGATGTCGCCGCCTCGCTCGGCGAGACGCCGTGGCGCATCTTCTTGCGCGTGGTGCTGCCGCAGCTGCGCCTGCCGATCTGGGGCGGGGCCCTGCTGGTGGGGCTGCATCTCCTGGCGGAATACGGCCTCTATGCGATGATCCGCTTCGATACCTTCACGACGGCGATCTTCGATCAGTTCCAATCGACCTTCAACGGTCCCGCCGCCAATATGCTGGCGGGCGTCCTGGTGCTGTGCTGCCTGCTGCTGCTGATC
>DATLJB010000217.1:0-6238 GCA_035539075.1 Terriglobia bacterium | reverse complement strand
AGTTTATCGCCGGCGTGAAGCGCGCCGGGATCGAGATCGACCGCAAGGTCCTTTCCGATCTGGCGATCCGGGAACCCGCCGCTTTCGCGGCGATCGTCAAGCAGGCTCAGGACGCCCTCAAGAAGGCCTGAGACTTTTCACCACGGGGAGTATCCCCGGGAAAGCCTCCATGCTGACCGGCTCATGTCGTCGCCTGATTTCGGCCCTCGCTCTCGGCAGCGCTTTGCTGCTGAGCGCCTGCGGTTATGGCGACGACATCGCTGCCGTCAAGCAGGCCGAAACCCTGCCCGGCAAGACCAATGAGCAGCTGGTGAATGATATCGCCGGCGCCCATGGCTCGATCGACTGGAGCGGCTCCAAGCCCGACCGCTTCAAGGATACCGATATCGTCCTCGTCACGGCGACGATCAAAGAGGTAGGGTCGAGCGGCAAAGATCATCAGATCATGGTCGATTGGGTGAACAACCATCAGACCAAGAAAATCGCCCTCGACCGGATGACGATCGACGGGGCGGAACAGAATTTGCTGACCTTGCCGATTAATCTCTTTAAGTTGCAGCTCGACTAATTCGGGCCTGCCGAGAAAACGAGGGGGAGGCCGGCAACGACCTCCCCCTTCGCATTTCAGCAGACCTTTTCGATAACCGCAGAGAAGCGGTGGGAACGGAAGATGCAGAATCTGGATGCGTTACGGGATAAGTGGCTGAGTGCCGTGGCCGAGGCCGGCGCGGTCGAAGTGCTGGAGACGATCCGCGTCGATGCGCTCGGCAAGAAGGGCGAGATCAGCGGCCTCATGAAGACCCTGGGCGAGCTGACGCCGGAGGAACGCAAGGAAGCCGGCCAGCGCCTCAACCTCCTCAAGGACGCGGTCACCGAGGCGATCACCGCCCGCAAGGCGGTGCTGGAAGAGATCGCCCTCAACGCCAAGCTCGCTTTCGAAGCGATCGACCTCACCCTACCGCCCCGCCCCGAGACGGAAGGCCGACTGCATCCGATCAGCCAGACCATCGACGAGATCATCGCCATTTTCGGCGAGATGGGTTTCAGCGTCGCCGAAGGTCCGGATATCGAGGACGATTTCAAGAACTTCACGGCCTTGAACATCCCGCCCGATCATCCGGCGCGGCAGATGCAGGACACCTTCTACCTGCCGCCGCAGGAAGATGGCAGTCGCATGGTTTTGCGCACCCATACCTCGCCGGTGCAGATTCGCACCATGCAGTCGAAGAAGCCGCCGATCCGCGTGATCTGCCCGGGCCGCACCTATCGCTGCGATTCCGACATGACCCATACGCCGATGTTCCATCAGGTCGAGGGCCTGGTGATCGACGAGGCCACGCATATGGGCCATCTCAAGGGCTGCCTGATCGATTTCGTGCGCACCTTCTTCAATCTCGACAACCTGCCGGTGCGCTTCCGTCCCAGCTATTTTCCCTTCACCGAGCCTTCGGCGGAGGTCGATATCGGCTGCGACCGTTCCGGCGGCGAGCTGAAGCTGGGACAGGGCAGCGATTGGCTGGAAATTTTGGGATGCGGCATGGTGCACCCCAAGGTGCTGATCAATTGCGGCATCGATCCCACCAAGTACCAGGGCTTCGCCTTCGGCATGGGAATCGAGCGCATCGCCATGCTGAAATACGGCATTCCCGATCTGCGCACCTTCTTCGACGGCGATCTCCGCTGGCTGAAACATTATGGATTCCCGGCACTGGATGTGCCGTCGCTGGTCGGAGGGCTGACGCGATGAAATTCACGCTTTCCTGGCTCAAGGAGCATCTCGATACCAGCGCCGATCTCGAGACCATCTCGAAGAAGCTGACGGCGCTGGGCCTCGAAGTCGAAGGCATCCATGACCGCTCGAAAGAGCTTGCGCCCTTCACCGTCGCCTATGTGGTCTCGGCCGAGAAGCATCCCAATGCCGACAAGCTCAGGGTCTGCATGGTCGATACCGGCAAAGGCATCGTCCAGGTGGTCTGTGGTGCGCCGAACGCCCGCACAGGGATGAAAGGCGTTTTTGCACCTCCAGGCAGCCATATCCCCGGCACCGGCGTCGACCTGAAGCCCGGCGTCATCCGCGGCGTCGAATCGAACGGCATGCTGTGCTCGGTGCGCGAGATGGGTATCGGCAACGACCATGACGGCATCATCGAATTGCCGGAAGACGCGCCGCTGGGCGTCAGCTTCGCCGCCTATCAGAAGCTCGACGATCCGGTGATCGAGATCAAGCTGACGCCGGACCGCGCCGATTGCCTCGGTGTCCGCGGCATCGCCCGCGACCTCGAAGCAGCCGGAATCGGCAAGCTGAAGCCGCTCGCGACCAAAAAGATCGCCGGCAGCTTCGACAGCCCGATCAAGTGGCAGCTCAATGATGACGGGCAATACTGCCCGCTGGCCGGCGGCGTCTATATCAAGGGTGTAAAGAACGGCCCCAGCCCGAAATGGCTGCAGGACCGCCTGACCGCCATCGGTCTCCGCCCGATCTCGGCACTCGTCGACATCACCAATCTCGTCACCTTCGATCTCGCCCGCCCGCTGCATGTCTTCGACGCCGACAAGGTCAAGGGCAACCTCACCATGCGCCGCGCCAAGGCGGGTGAAGAGGTACTGGCGCTCGACGGCAAGACCTATGCGCTCGATGACAGCGTCACCGTCATTGCCGATGACACTGGTGCGATCTCGATCGGCGGCATCATGGGCGGCGAGACCACCGGCTGCTCCGATGCGACAGTCAATGTGTTCCTCGAAGCGGCCTTGTTCGACGCGATTTCGGTCGCCCGCACGGGGCGCAAATACGGCATCAATTCCGATGCCCGCTACCGCTTCGAGCGCGGCGTCGATCCGCAATCGGTCGATCTTGGCCTTGAGGAAGGTACCCGCTTGATCCTCGAACTGTGCGGTGGCACGGCGAGCCATGCCACCAAGACCGGTGCCGAGCCAAAGTGGCAGCGCAGCCTCGACTTCCGTCCGGCCCGTGTGCTCGGCCTTGGCGGCGTCGACGTGCCGGCGGCGGGCCAGAAGGATATCCTGGAGAAGCTCGGCTTCGGCGTCACCGCCGGCAGCGCCGACAAATGGTCGGTCAGCGTGCCGAGCTGGCGCGCCGATGTCGAAGGCGAGGCTGATCTCGTCGAGGAGGTGCTGCGCGTCAACGGTTTCGACAACATTCCCGTCGTCTCGATGCCACGCACCTCACCGCTGCCGCAGCCTTCGGTCACCCCGGGCCAGCGCCGCGTGCTGCTGACCAAGCGCCTGCTGGCCGGTCGCGGCCTCACCGAGGCCGTCACTTTCAGCTTCATGGCGAGCGGCATTGCCGCCCTCTTCAAGACCGCCGGGAAGCTGGTGCTGCTCGACAATCCGATCAGCGCCGATCTCGATGCCATGCGGCCCTCGATCCTCGGCAACCTGCTGCAGGCCGCGGGCCGCAATGCGGCGCGCGGGATCAGCGACGCGGCCCTGTTCGAGGTCGGTCCGACCTATCACGACGAGACCGAGAAGGGCCAGATCCTGGCGGCGACCGGCATCCGTGCCGGCTATGCAAGGCCGCGTCACTGGGAAGCCAAGCCGCGCGGCGTCGATGCCTTCGATGCCAAGGCCGATGCGCTCGCCATCCTTGCGACCTTCGGGGTGCCGGTCGATAACCTGCAGATCCTCGCCGAGGCGCCGGGCTACTACCATCCTGGCCGCTCGGCGGTGTTGCGTCTCGGCCCCACCGTGCTCGGCCAGTTCGGGGAGCTGCATCCGACGGTGCTGAAGGCGCTTGATCTGAAGGGTCCTGCCGTCGGCTTCGAGGTCTTCCTCGACCGCCTGCCGCTGCCGCGTTCCAAGGGCACGGCCCGGCCGCTGCTGAACGCCTCGCCCTTCCAGCCGGTCGAACGCGATTTCGCCTTCGTGGTCGATGCCAAGGTGCCGGCCGACAAGCTGGTCAAGGCGGCGAAGGGTGCCGACAAGGCGCTCATCACCGAGGTGAAGCTGTTCGACGTGTTCAGCGGTGGATCATTGGGCGTCGACCAGAAATCGGTCGCCTTCAGCGTCACCCTGCAACCGAAGGACAAGACCCTCACCGACCAGGAGATCGAGCAGGCGGCCGCCAAGGTCGTCGCCGCTGTCAACAAGGCGACCGGCGGCGTACTCAGGGCGTAAATACCCTCGGACGATGTCGCGAATCCCTCGCCCCTCTCTCCGTTTATACGGGGTGAGGGGTGCGGGCGCTTCATGTTGTCTCCCGTCCTGCGTCGGCTTATGCCCGCGGAGACTCGAGTAAGCCTCTATTTGAAGGATGTTCAATTCATGACGTGGATTGCCGGGTCAAGCCCGGCAATGACAGGAGAGTTTGAGGTTGTCGCCTTGCGTCAATACTCTCTCATCTGTCACCCTCGGGCTTGACCCGAGGGTCCATGGTCGCAATTGCACGGGCCGGGCTCACCTCACGAGATATCGCCGGGAACCAACCGCCGCCTGACGATGGTGCGGCTGGCGGTGGCGATGATGATGGCGCCGATAATGAGCGAGGCCGCGACCGTAAATGTGATCCGCATGCCGGTGGCCACGGCATCCGGTTGCGCCGTCGTGATATCAACCGCCATCGTCGCTGCGGCGAAGATGGCGCCCATCACGGAAGCGCCGGTGATGAGGCCGAGATTGCGGGAGAGGCTCAGCATGCCGGAGACGACGCCGCGCTGATCGGCGCGGATATCGGTCATGATGACGGTGTTGTTGGCCGCCTGGAACAGCTGGTAGCCCGGCGTCAGAATAGCGATCGCGCCGATATAGCCGGACACGCCGAAGATCCCCGGCAATACGGATAGGGCCGTGAGGCCGAGCGCCATCTCGATCAGGCCGACGAAGACCATGAAGGGCGCGCCCAACTTGTCGACGATGCGGCCGGCCGGAATGCCCGCGAAGGCCGAGATCACCGGCCCCGTCGACATGACCAAGCCGACCAAAGCCGTCTCCAGCCCGAGCCCGCGCGCGAGATAGAACGGACCCACCACCAGGGTCGCCATCATCACCGTCGCGACCAGCACGCTCATCGCGAGACTCCCGCTCAAGACGGGATCACGGAACATCGAGAGCCGGATCAGCGGTGAAGCCACCCGCGCTTCCGCGACCAGGAAAAGGACGGCACCCACGGCAGCAGCCGCCAGCAACACGATATTGAGCCGATCGAGATGGCCGCCATCGACCGTGACCGCCAACGCATAGGCCGCCAGGGTCAAGGCCAGCAGGAGCGTCCCCAGTTTGTCGAAACGCGGCTTACCGGAACCGGGCTGCGCCGGTTTGGCAACCGGCTGGGATGCCGGCAGGTAACGCTGCGCCAGCAGGAAGTTGACGATGCCCAAAGGCACGTTAACGAGAAAGATCGTGCGCCAGCCGCAGCCGGCGATGAGGAAACCGCCCAGCGACGGTCCCAGCGCCGTGCCGATCGCCGACATGGTGCCGAGCAGTCCCATGGCGCTGCCGGTGCGCGCCTTCGGGATCGTCTCGCCGACCAGGGCCACGGTCAGCGCCATCATGATGGCGGCGCCGAGGCCCTGCAAAGCCCGGGCAGCGATCAACAACTGAAGTGTCGGCGCGACGCCACAGAACAGCGAGGCGGCGGTGAAGACCACGATGCCCCAGAGCAGCAGGCGCCGGCGGCCGACGAGATCGCCCAGCCGGCCGACGCTGACGATCAAGGTGGTGATGGCGAGGAGATAAGCGAGCACGATCCACTGCACCGCCTGGAAGGAGGCACCGAAGGCATGCGCCAGGGTCGGCAGGCCGACATTGGCGATGCTGGTATCGAGCGAGGGCATCAGCATGGAGAGCGACAGGGCGGCTAGCGCCCAGCGCGCCGCACCGGTCAGGCGGGCTGGTTGAGATAGGGCCTCGGCGGCCTTTCGGCCTGACGCCGGGAAGGTTTCGGTGGGGGATTTCAATTTCGACTCCGCTCTCTGGCAATGCCTGTTTCAGGCCTGCCGGAGAGCGTAACCGGCCGCATATCATGGCGGAATATGCAGCGATTGCACTTTATTCGTGCGTTTGACGCCATCTCACCTGTGTTAGGATGCCGCCATGTTGATGCCCGATCTCAATCTGCTGGTTACCCTGGATGTGCTGCTGACCGAAGGCAGCGTCGCCCGCGCCGCCCGGCGCCTGCAACTCAGCCCCTCGGCGATGAGCCGGGCGCTGGCGCGCCTTCGCGAGGCAACCGGCGACCCGTTGCTGGTCAGGGCCGGGCGCGGCCTCGTCCCGACGCCGC
>DATLJB010000216.1:0-51647 GCA_035539075.1 Terriglobia bacterium | reverse complement strand
CTGCCGCAAGCGCGCTGCGTCATGCATCTGCATCCGAAATATGCGACGGCGCTGGCCGCTCTCGAGGACAACAGCATGCCGCCCATCGACCAGAACACCATGCGCTTCTATCAGCGCATCGCCAGCGACGACGCTTTCGGCGGCATGGCACTCTCCGACGAGGAAGGCGACCGTCTCGCCCGCTGCCTCGGCGACAAGAGCGTTCTCCTGATGGGCAATCATGGCGTCATGACGGTCGGCGCCAGTGTCGCCGAATCCTTCGACGCCATGTACTATTTCGAACGCGCCTGCGAGACGCTGCTGACCGCCTATGCCACCGGCAAGAAACTGCGCATCGTCGCCGACAACCTCGCCAAGCTGACCGCCAGCCAGTGGGACGATTACAAGCAGCTCTCCTTCGATCATCTGGACGAAGTGAAAGCCATCCTCGACAAGGAAGAGCCGGAATACCGGATGTGAGGGCGAGGCTTTCGCCGCGCTGATGATCGTCCGGCCGGATTTGGTCGCTTACCGGCGATCCGGGGCAGCGGCTCGGCCTCTGTAATCGCGGCTATGAAGTGCAACGCCACGGCTCAACGGCCGACGGCGATTCCGCCCGGCCCATGCCGGCAGCGATATGATCAGTTGCCGCTCGGCGTCGCGCCGATCGCATGGTCGAGATCGGTCTCCGTCACCCGCTTCACCTGCGCCGCGAGCAGCTGTCCCTGTGCATCGAAGGGCAGGATGAACAGCCAGTCATAAATATCCTCCGGCCATTTTCCGGCGGGCAGCAGGGTCCTCGGATCGGCGCCGAAGGCTGCCAACATCTTGTCGAGCTTGCCGTGATGCCAGGCGATCAGCACCACCGCACCATGGGACTCGTTCTGCAGCGCCTGGACGACCCCGGCATAATCCTTATCCTTGAAGCGCTGGTCGAGCGGCAAGCCGAGGGCGGCCGCGACCGGCTTCAAGGTCAGGCCCGGCCGTAGGCTCTCCCTGGAATCTGCGGTGGCGATCAGGGTCTGCGGCCGCAAGCTCCGACCGTCGACGGTCAGGTTCTGGAAATAACCGGCATAGGCCGCCGCCCGCTTCTCGCCCATCGGCGCCAGGCCCGGACCGTCATCAGGTTTCTCCGCATGGCGCACGATCAGCACGGTCGTGTTGGCGAGGCCGGCCGCGGCACTGGCCGGCGCAATTTCGGCCAGGAAAGACAAGCTCAGCATGGAGGCGGCCAGGAGCAGCCGGCGGCGGGAAAGCATAGGACGTCCTCGGGAATGACGCGCGGGATGCAGATCGGCAGTCCTGATCCGCGTCGCTACTTTAACAGAGCCGTCGCCGGCTTTGATAGCGGATCGCGGTCCGCCTCAGCGGCAATGCAGCACTTCTCTTGCTGTCCTATCAACGCGTGTGAAAACTGTCTTGCCAGCGAAGCAAGTGCCCTTAGCCGCCAATCTTCCTCTCTACGCCAGCCGGGCCATCCTGGCCGTCGCGTGCCGTGACTCTGGCGAGCCATTGTTCTCCACATGCAGATTCAAGGCCGGCCTTCACGCACAAGGCTATCATTGGCGGGACGGAATGGGACGCGATGCACAAGCTCTTTCACACGCCAGACGCCTCCGCAGCATTTGAACGGGATCGACGGTGCTACTTGGACGACCGGTTAGGTGGGCGGTCCTCTCAGCCGCAATGCTGCGCTTGATACATATCAACGCAGGCCAGAAACCATTTCATTAAACATCTATGCGAAGATGTGGGATCAGCGGCCGTCGATCTTCCCTGGAAGGATAAGGATTGACTGAGCAATCGAGCAGCGCTTGCGGCAAAGTTGATGCCTGGTCGCCAACCAGGACTGTCATCCATACCGGCTTGCTGAGCCTGCTGGTTTTCGCGACGGCCTATACCAGCATTGAGCTGACGCGCCAGAATGGCCCTGTCGCCGCAATCTGGATACCCGACGCCATCATCCTGGCTTCTGTCATCCGCTCATCCGGCCACACCGCCTATGCGCTGCTGGCAGCGGGTTATGTTGGCAATGTCTGCGCCGATCTCGTGGCGGGCGATCCCTATGCGCTGGCCTTGGGACTCAGCTTCTGCAATACGCTTATTATCGTGATGGGATGGTGGACCTTTCGGCGGGCGGGCAAGCGGGAAAGCGATATCTCCGACCCGCAAACGCTGCTCGCATTCATTTTGACCTGCGGCTGCCTCGCGCCGGCGGCAGGTGCCATGCTTGCCGGAACGGTCCTGCATATCGTTACCGGTGCATCCTTCTTCACGGTCTCTATCACCTGGCTGATGAGTGATGCCGTCGGCATCCTCTGTATCACCCCGCTCCTGTTGTCCTGCCAACGCGCTCTCCCGCGCAGCATCGCAAAACGGCGCTTGGCGGCGAACACGGCCATTATCGGCGCGGCCGTCGCAGCGGCAATCATCGCGCTTTTCAATGGCAGCCATGCTTTCGCCTTTCTGGTGATACCGATTGTGCTGTTGCCCGCCTTTCGCATCGGTTTCATGGGTGCCGCGATGACCAGTTGTCTGCTGTCGCTCGTCGCAGTCGCCATGACTTGGCTAGGATATGGGCCGTTCAAGTTGCAAACGGGCCTGAGCGCCCCGGAAGATGCGCTGATCCTGCACGCCTTCATCCTCGCCATCGTCTTGATCGCCTTACCCGTGGCTGCAGGGCTCTCGGCCCGCCTTCGCATCGAAGAGCAACTCGCACATAGCCGCGAGGACCTGATGCGCACCATCGACAACATGCCGGCGATGATCGCGTCATGGGACCGGAACCTGCGAAACCGGTTCTGCAACCGGGCTTATGTTAGCTGGTTCGGCCTGACGCCGGAAGAAATCATGAAAGGCATGCATATCAAGGATGTTATCGGCCCGCGGCTGTTCAATCTCAATCTCCCTTACATGCAGGGGGCGCTCGCCGGCGAAGCGCAGAGCTTCGAACGGGAGATTGTCGACACAACCGGCAAACGGCGTGTCAGCCAGGCGCATTATATTCCGGCTATACGCGACGGCAAGGTCGACGGCTTTTATGCGCTGGTCTTCGACATATCCAGGCTCAAGGAAGTCGAAGCGGCGCTGCAGGTCACGAAGAGTCGGGCTGAGACCGCAAACCGCGCGAAGACCAGCTTCCTCTCGATGATGAGCCACGAATTGCGGACGCCCTTGAATGCAATCCTTGGCTATACCGAGATGGTGGCGACGGGCCTCGCCGGACCCGTCAACGACAAACAGGCGGAATATCTCGGCAACGTGACGACCAGCGCCAACCATCTGCTGGGCCTTATCAGCCAGGTGCTCGAGATCAGCATGATCGAATCAGGAAAGGTCACGGTGGCATGCGAGCCGATTGCCACCGGTCCCTTGATCGATGCGGCTGTCGCCGGGCTCGATTTCCTGGCGAAAAAGGCCGGCGTCAGCCTGGTCAGGAAGAGCGCCGATCTGCCGCCGATCCTGGCCGATGCCACGCGCCTCCGGCAGGCATTGCTCAATCTGGGGTCCAACGCCATCAAGTATAATCGGCCGGGAGGGCGTGTCGACTTCATAGCCGAGCGCGTCGGCGAGAAAACCCTTCGCCTCATCGTCAGCGATACCGGCCGCGGCATCGCACTGGCCCGTCAACCCGAGCTGTTCAAGGAGTTCAGCCGTCTCGGCGCTGAAGCAAGCACGATCGAGGGCATCGGCATCGGACTCGCACTCACGAAGCAGCTGGTCGAGGCCATGCACGGTGCGATCGGCTTCTCCAGTATTGAAGGCGAAGGCAGCCAGTTCTGGATCGACCTGCCGATCGCCGCGCAAGAAGCGGCTGTAACCTCCGCCTAACGTCCCTACATTCGCCGCGACCAATATCACCTGGTCGTGTGAACGCGGCGCGCATGGCGAGGAAAGAGACTTGCCAGCTGTGGCCATGTAATATCAGGAAGCTTGCCGGCTACATTTGGCAATCCGGCGCGCTTCGGCTTTGGTATCCGCCGGTGCCACCGCGATGGGGAAAGAGCAATGGCGACAGCCTGGCCGATGCATTCCTGCAACCGCTGGATCAACGCATCGATCCTCAGAGACGAGCGGCGGCCTTTCGCTTCACGGCTTCGCTTCACGGCGGCAAGCAGGATTGCCACCCTCCCGCGGACCACCGCCCAGGCTACTTGAGGCAAAAATTCACGTCAAAACTTTAGCTTACCTCCCGATACCCTCGGTCCGGGTTGATGCCGCGCCTTTGCCCTGTACCGGTATCACCGCCTCTCGCACCACCGCCAAGGCGCAACGCACGCGGCCCCGTCATGTCCGGTGCCGTCTGGTTTTTGCCCCGCGTCTGTGTTTGGCTGCTTGCTGCCTAGAGAGAAGAAAACGCAGAAATAGGAAAGGGAAACGCCGATGAGCTCTTCGACCAACCTGATCACCATTCCCGCCCGCCGCGGCAAGGCCGCGCGCCTGAAGGCCGGGCAGCAGATCCGCGTCGTCAATACCCATGGCAAGCAGGTGGTGGATACCTGGGCCTTCAATGCCGCCGATCTCGGTGAATTCATGTCGATGGAGCACAGCCGCGCCACTATGCTGACCGTGTTTCCGAAGGTGGGCGACACCTTCCTGACAAATCATCGGCGGCCGATCCTCACCATCACCGAGGATACGACGCCCGGCATCCATGACACGCTGATCGCCGCCTGCGACAGCTATCGCTATAAGCAGCTCGGCGTCGCCGGCTATCACGAAAGCTGCACGGAGAATCTGGCGCTGGCCTTGAAGGAACTCGGCCTCACCCCGCCGGAAACCCCGAGCCCTCTCAATCTCTTCATGAACATTCCGGTGAAGCCCGATGGCGCGCTCTCCTTCGAGCCGCCGGTCAGCGAGGCCGGGCAATACATCACGCTCCGCGCCGAGATGGACCTCGTCGTGGTCTTCTCCGCCTGCCCGCAGGATGTGTTGCCGATCAACGGCCTCAATCCGACCGAGGCACATTTCTGCGTGCTGTGAGCCGGTAACCGGCTGGCGAAGATCATAGCCGCCGCGTCTTATCAGCCCTCAACAAAGTCTTAGACACGATCGGAGCGCCGCGGCAATAAGCTAGCGCCACAGACTTCTGTTCAAGCGGCAAGAACACATCCACCGATCGCCGCGCAAGCAAGCTTACCATGTTAGGGACATTCAATGAAAAAGACCTTGATGGCAACAACGGCGCTGCTGGGCGCCGGCGCTTTTACGACAGCTGCGTCATCGACACCGGCTGTCGCCGCCGACGGGATCAAATTATACCTGGGAGGATTCTTCCAAACCGCGGTCCTCTACAACATTGACGACCACAAGCAGGGCGACCTCGGCCATAATCGCTACGCCGACGGCGTGTTCAGCGACGCCGAGATCTACTTCCTCGGCAAGACGACCCTGGATAACGGCTTGACCGTTGGCACCCGCGTCGAACTGGAAGGCGAGCAATCCAACGACCAGATCGACGCCGCCTATGTCTATTTCCAGGGCGGCTTCGGCGAGGTGCGCATCGGGTCGCAGCTTGGTGCGCTCGAGGCGATGTGCGTGACGCCCGTCGGCGGCACCGCGAATTTCGGCGCCTTTTCGCAAGACCAGGTCATCAACAATGCCTTCGGCGGCTTCTCGGCTGGTATCTGCGAAGGTGTCGACAGCTATCTCGGCAACGAGCACAGCCAGAAGATCGTCTACATCTCGCCGGATTTCGGCGGCTTCCAGCTCGGCGTCTCCTGGGCGCCCAATGGCGGCCATGAATCAAGCGAGGTCACCGGCTTCCATAGCGGCATGCCGAACTCGGCCGATTTCGAGCAGCGCAATGTCATCGACGTCTATGGCGCCTATAATCATGACTTCAGCAACTGGAGCCTGGCATGGGTGCCGGCGGCAGCTGGGCGGTATCGGAAGCCGGCCCCGACCGCAGCGGCACCAAGGGTGCCTTCTATCAGACGGCAATGAACCTTACCTTCGGCAACTTCTCGGTCGGCGGTGCGTTCCAGTATTATAAGAACGGCCTCATCTTCGCCCAGAGCTCGGCCAATCCGGGAACCGGCGGCACGGTCGACAGCGTCAATCCAAATCAGGATATGTGGGTCGCGGGCGGCGGCATGGCCTACAAGATCGACGCGACGACCATCGGCCTGCAATACAGCTACAGCGATCTCGAAGGCCTGACAACCTCGGGTGCCAACCGCTACATCAATACCCTGGCCCTGACCGGCAAATACGATCTCGGCCCCGGCATCAGCCTTGACGGCACCATCCAATATGTCCGTGCCACCGGCCAGTCAGGCGATGGCGCGCATGGCGGCTATGACTCGCTGGGCATCGGCATCGGCAGCGCCTTCACTTTCTGACCTCCTCCTCTGCCCCGACTGCATCCTCCTGCAGAAATGGCGATTGCTGCCGCGCGGATAGCCTCCGCGCGGTTCATTCTCCGGCCGCGGCCTCACCGGCGCCGCGGCCGCTTTTCGTTCCGGGCGATCCGATCGGTGAGGAAGTCGAGAAAGGCGCGGATGCGGGCGGCCATGTAATCATGGCTGACGAAAAGCGCGTGAAAGGGCACGGTGTCGCCGGCGCTGAACCTCTCCAGCACCGGCACCAGGGTGCCGGCTGCTATATCGCCCTCCACATCGAAGCGGGCCAACCTGGCGAGACCGACGCCGCGCAGCGCCATCTGCCGCATGGTGAGGCCGTTATTGACCATGAGATTGCCGCTGATCGCTTTCATGAAAGCCTTGCCGGAGGCCGGGTCGCGAAACGGCCATTCGACCTGCGTCCGGCGGAAGTTGAAAATCAGGCAGTTCTGCCGGTCGAGATCGGCAGGTGTCTTCGGCGTGCCGTACCGCTTCAGATAATCGGGCGCGGCGACGATGACGCGCGGGCTTTCCATCACCTTGCGCGCGGTCAGGCTGGAATCACGCAGGGGGCCGGTGCGGATGGCGATATCGGCACGTTCTTCGATGAGATCGATGATGCTGTCGGAGAGCGAAAGATCGAGCTTCACTTCCGGATAGCGCTTCAGGAAGTCCGGCACCAGCGGCACGACGCATCGGACGCCGAAGCCGACCGACACATTGAGGCGGAGAAGGCCGCGCGGCACGGCGGCGGCACCGCCCGCCACGACCCGCTCGGTATCCTCGATCTCAGCGAGGATACGACGGGCCCGCTGGAGATAGGCATCGCCCTCGGGCGTCAATTGCAGCGCCCGTGTCGTGCGTACCAGGAGGCGCGTCCCCAGCCGTTCTTCCAGGCGCGTGACCAGCTTGCTGACCGCCGAAGGCGAAAGGCCGAGCTGGCGTCCCGCCGCCGAGAAATTACCAAGATCGACAGCGGCAGCGAAGACTTCCATTTCTCCCGCGCGGTTATCCATCATGCCCCCCTCACCCATGCCGGCACCCGAAAGCCGGGCGCCGCGCGATGCCGGTATCAAGAAGCGCGATACTAGAAGGAGACGGATCGCCACGGCAAATCAATGACGTGACGACAGAGGTGATGGCCCCCCCGGAACATTCCGCGCCGCTTCGGGTTTCAAGCCATATCTCTCCCGATCCTTCCTCAAAAAGCTGATGCGGGTGGCGACATGGCGCAGTTGGTAAGCGACTTCATCGTTGAACGGCTCCATGCCTGGGGCGTACGCAGGATCTTCGGCTATCCCGGCGACGGCATCAACGGCGTCTTCGGCGCGCTCAACCGGGCCAAGGGCAGGATCGAATTCATCCAGGCCCGCCACGAAGAGATGGCGGCCTTCATGGCCAGCGCCCATGCCAAGTTCACCGGCGAGCTGGGGGTCTGTATCGCTACTTCCGGTCCCGGCGCGTCGCATCTCCTCACCGGGCTCTATGACGCGCGCCTCGATCACATGCCCGTCCTTGCGATCGCCGGGCAACAGGCGCGCAATGCGCTTGGTGGCCATTATCAGCAGGAGGTCGATCTCGTCAGCATGTTCAAGGACGTGGCCGGTGCCTTCGTGCAACAAGCCTCGTCGCCCGCCCAGCTGCGTCACCTGGTCGACCGGGCGATCCGGACCGCATTGGGCGAGCGCAGGGTCACCGCCCTCGTCCTGCCCAATGACCTGCAGGAGATGCCGTATCGCGACCCGCCGCCGAAGCATGGAACGGTGCATTCCGGAATTGGCTTCAGCAAGCCCCGGACGATCCCCTATCCCGCCGATCTTCAGCGCGCCGCCGATATCCTGAATGCGGGACAGAAGGTTGCGATTCTGGTCGGGGCCGGCGCGCTGGCGGCGACCGAAGAGGTCATTTCCGTCGCCGAGCGCTTGCATGCGGGTGCCGCGAAAGCGCTGCTCGGTAAGGCCGCCCTGCCGGATGACCTGCGCTGGGTCACCGGCTCGATCGGCCTGCTTGGAACCGAGCCCAGCTACAAGCTGATGCAGGAATGCGATACGCTGCTCATGATCGGCTCGGGGTTTCCCTATGCGGAATTCCTGCCGCGCGAAGGCCAGGCGCGCGGCGTGCAGATCGATCTCGCCCCCGACATGCTGTCGCTGCGCTATCCGATGGAAGTCAACCTCGTCGGTGATGCGGCCGAGACGCTGCGCGCGCTCCTGCCGCTGCTCGAGCAGAAAAAGGATGACGGCTGGCGGCGCCGGATCGCCGACAATGTCGCTGCCTGGTGGAAGACCCTGGAGGACAGGGCGATGCAGCCGGCCAAGCCGGTCAATCCGCAGCGCGTCACCTGGGAATTGTCGCCGCGATTGCCGGATGGCGTGATCTTGACCAGCGATTCCGGTTCCTGCGCGAACTGGTATGCGCGCGACCTCAAGATCCGCCGCGGCATGATGGCCTCGCTCTCCGGCGGCCTCGCTTCCATGGGTGCGGCAGTCCCTTATGCCATCGCCGCGAAATTCGCCCATCCGACGCGGCCTGTCATCGCTCTGGTCGGCGACGGCGCGATGCAGATGAACAATCTCGCGGAAACCATCACCATCGCGAAATACTGGCGGCAATGGCCGGACCATCGCCTGATCATCTGCGTCTTCAACAACGAGGACCTCAACCAGGTCACCTGGGAACAGCGCGTGATGGCGGGCGACCCGAAATTCGACGCCTCGCAGAAGATCCCGGATGTGCCCTATCACCGCTTCGCCGAGCTGATCGGCCTGCACGGGATTTTCGTCGACCGGCCGGAGGACGTGGGCCCCGCCTGGGATGCCGCTTTGGCCGCCGACCGTCCGGTCATCCTGGAGGTCAAGACCGACCCCGAAGTGCCGCCGCTCCCGCCGCATATCACCTTCGAGCAGGCAAAGCACCTGGCGGCGGCGTTGATCAAGGGCGATCCGCATGAGGGCAGCGTCATCGCCGGCGCCGCGCGGCAGGTGCTGAGCTCCATCCTGCCGGGCCAGTGACCACCACGCCGCAAAGAGCGCCCGCCTCCCTTCCCAGCCATATATGATTTGAATTCATAGGCGTTCTTCCATTGCTGCGTCTTATCGCGCCGGCCCGCCTTGCGCATATTCCACCCATGGAAGAAGCGGGCCTCGCTTTTCCCGTCACCAGCACCCGCGACGGCCGGACCGCCCGGCGCCGCCAACCTCATGCGCCCGGCACGGACGGGCGGGATGGATGATCATGCCCCTGGCTCTCTTTGCCCTGACCATCGCGGCCTATGCGATCGGCACCACGGAATTCGTCATCGTCGGCCTGCTGCCGACGGTGGCTTCGGACCTTCACATCACCTTGCCGCTGGCCGGCCTCATTGTCAGCGTCTACGCCCTCGGCGTCACCTTCGGGGCGCCGGTCATCACCGCCTTGACCGGGCATCTCGGCCGCAAGAAACTGCTGCTGGGGCTGATGGGGCTTTTCATCATCGGCCATGCGGTCTCGGCGCTCAGCACCGGCTATGCGATGCTGCTGGCGGCGCGGGTCATCTCCGCCTTCGCCCATGGCGTCTTCTTCTCGGTCGGATCGACCATCGCCGCCGATCTGGTGCCGGAGAACCGCCGCGCTTCGGCGATTGCCATGATGTTCATGGGCTTGACCGTTGCCATCGTGACCGGCGTGCCGCTCGGCACCTTCATCGGCCAGCATTTCGGCTGGCGCATGACCTTCTGGGCGGTGACTGCTTTGGGCGCGCTCGCCTTCACCGCCATCGCCGCCCTGCTGCCCGCGCATCTCAGCAAGGCGGCACCCGCCAGCCTGCTTGACCAGGTCCGCGTGCTCGGCAGCGGCAGGCTGTTGCTGGTCTTCGCCATGACGGCTCTCGGTTATGGCGGCACTTTCGTCACCTTCACCTATCTCGCCGTTATCCTGGAGCAGATCACCGGCTTTGCCGCCGGCCATATCAGCCTGATCCTGGTGCTCTATGGCATCGCCATCGCCATCGGCAATATCGCCGGCGGCCGCTTCGCCGACCGCAACCCGGTGAAGGCGCTGATCGGGCTCTTTGCCCTGCAGGCGGCGGTGCTGGCGGTGTTCAGCTTCACCGCGGTAGCACCTGTCTGGACGCTGGCGACCCTGGCGGCGATGGGCTTCCTTTCGTTTGCCAATGTGCCCGGATTGCAGCTCTATGTGGTGCAGCTTGCCAAGCAGCACCGGCCAGCCGGCGTCGATGTCGCCTCGGCCCTCAACATCGCCGCCTTCAATCTCGGCATCGCGCTCGGCGCCTGGATCGGCGGATTGGTGGTCGCCTCGCCGCTCGGCCTCGGCGCGACACCCTGGGTCGGGGCGATCCTGGTGGCGGCGGCCCTGCTGCTGACGATCTGGAGCGGCGTGCTGGACCGTCGCCAGCCGGCAGCGGTGCTGCAGACGGCGTAGAGAAGGCAAGAGCAGCAAGCAGGCCTTGCCGCTTTGCCATGTCAGGAGCCCCTTCTCCGGGAGCCCTTTCTCCGGGAGCCCTTTCTCCAAGCCTCCTTCCCCCGGGCTCCTTTCTACTGTCATGCCCGGGCTTGACCCGGGCATCCATGCCGGCAACCACGCGCTGCGTCGATCATGGACCCTCGGGTCAAGCCCGAGGGTGACAACAGAGTTGACGGCGACCGTCAGACCTCCAGGGCGAAGACCCGCAGGCGGTGGCCGTCGGGATCGAGGACCACGAAGCTATAGCCGAAATCGAGCGCCGTCGGCTTCTGGATGACGCGGAGATCCTTGGCGCTCCACTCCGCGTAGAGCGCGTCGACCTCGGTGCGGCTTTCGACGGTGAAACCGACCTCGCCGCCGCCGCCGAGCGGAGCGCCGGCGGGCAGCGCGGCAGGCTCAACGGTATGGCGCGACCATAAGCCGAGCTTCAGGCCGGAAGGCAGAACGAAGAGCACGAAGGTCGGCCCCGCCTCCACCGGCTGCGCGCCCAGGAGATCGGCGTAGAAACGCCCGCTGGCCTTCGGATTATCGACATAGAGCAGGATATATCTGGCAGTCGGCATATGAATGCTCCCTCATGATCCGCCGTGACGGCTGGCCGCAATCTGCGGCAGGCCTGTGCCAGATTCTGTCAGCAGCGCCGGGCAAAGGCCTGCAGCGCCTCCACCACTTTCTCGATGTCGTAAGGCTTGGCGAAATAACGGCTGCCTTCCGGCAGGCTGTGGCGATGCGGAATGACTTTCCCCGAGGTGATCAGCAGCTCGATCCAAGGCCATCGTCGGCGGATGATCTCCGCCAGGGCCAGACCATCCATCGAGCCACGCAGATGGATATCGGTGAAGACGACGCCGATATTCTCACGGCTTTCCAGCACGGCCATCGCCGCATCGGCATCATTGGCCTCGATGGACGCAAGCCCGGCCGCCTCCGCCACATCGGCAGCCAAGGCGCAGAGGGCCGGTTCATCCTCGACAATCAGAACAACAGGGGCGCCAGGGGTTTGATCGAGGGGAGGCAAAGAGGCTTGCTGCATCTCGCTATTTTTATTAAATCACACACAAATTCTGACCCGTATTACCGGGCCGCATTGTCTCCGGACACGTTAAACCGCGACCTTGCGTTTTGTTCCGCGCTCCAACTCATTTTTTGCGTCTTTCCGCCCAACCGCTCGGCCGCGCCCTGCAGTGGATTAACACCCCGCCGGTCAGCAGCGATATCACAACATTGCCAACAACTTTCATACTATCTTCTGCTCAATTTTTATTATTAACTCTGAAGGGCAACTGGCAAGCCGGGCAAATAAAAAGCCGATAATCCACGCGAACTGGATGGCATGTCCTTAGTGCTCTACGAACTGCGGGTGAAATAGGTGGCTAGAACACGCTTGAGCGCCCCTATCAATCAGGCAACCGGCGGAGAGACCGTCGAGATACGACAGGCAAGTCAGATGACCGCCGACACGGCAACCGTCATTGCATTGCGGCTGCAGACGCGACGGCTGGAAGCGCTCAATCGCATTGCCAGGACAATCGCTTCCGACTTCGACCTCGAATGCGTCATGCAGACCGTGACGGACGAGGCCACCGCCGCCATCGGCGCCAAATACGGCGCCTTCTTCTACAACGTCGTCAACGCCGCGGGCGAGAGCTATGTGCTCTATACGCTTTCCGGCGCGTCGCGCGACGCCTTCGACAAGATCGGCCTGCCGCGCAACACCGCCCTCTTCGCGCCGACCTTCACCGGCACCGCGGTCATCCGCTCGGACGATATCCGCAGCGATCCGCGCTATGGCCATAACGCGCCGCATTTCGGCATGCCGCAGGGGCACGTGCCGGTGGCGAGCTATCTCGCTGTTCCGGTCGTCTCGCGATCGGGTGAAGTTCTGGGCGGGCTGTTCTTCGGTCATGACGAGGCCGGCATGTTCAGCGCCGAAGGCCAGGAACTGGCGGAAGCCATCGCCGCCCATGCCGCCACCGCCATCGACAATGCCCGGCTGCTCCGGGCCGCGAAGGAAGACACCGCGACCCGTAACCGAGCACAGGAATCCGCCTCCTGGCTGGCGGCGATCGTTCAATCTTCGGATGACGCGATCCTCAGCAAGGATCTCAATGGCATCATAACCAGCTGGAACGATGGCGCGGAGCGGCTCTACGGCTATACCAGCAGCGAGGTGATCGGCAAGCCGGTCTCGATCCTCATTCCCGAGGACCGGCAGGACGAGGAACCGCGCATCCTCGAACGGCTCCGCCGCGGCGAACGCATCGAACATTACGAAACCGTGCGCCGCCGCAAGGATGGCAGCCTCCTAGATATTTCGCTCACGGTTTCGCCGGTGCGCAATCCGGACGGCGCCATTATCGGGGCATCGAAGATCGCCCGCGACATCACCGACCGCAAACGCGCCGAAGAGCAGCAATCGCTGTTGATCCGTGAAATGAACCACCGGATCAAGAACCTCTTCACCCTGGCGACCGGGGTCGTCACCTTGAGTGCGAGGACGGCGGAAACGCCGGCGGCGCTGGCGGCGGCGATCCGCGAGCGGCTGATGGCTCTGGCCCGCACCCACGACCTCATCCTGCCGCAACTCGCCGCGACGGACCCGCAGGTAAAGACGGCGACGACGCTGGCTGCGCTGCTTGAATCGATCCTGCTTCCCTATCGCGACGGGGCCATCGACCGGATGTGGATCAAGGGCGGGGAGGATATCATCGTCGGCGCCCATGCGCTTGCCAACCTCGCCTTGCTGCTGCATGAGTTCGCCACCAATGCTGCGAAATACGGCGCGCTCTCTCTTCCCGAGGGACAGCTCACCATCGAGATCGCGCATAAAGACGGCGAAGTCGAGCTGATCTGGACGGAACGCAATGGTCCCGCCATCGCCGCAGCACCTGATACGCTGGGCTTCGGCAGCCGCCTCGAACGCGGCGTGCAAAACCAGTTGAAGGCCCGCGTCGAGCGCGACTGGCAGCCACACGGACTCGTCATCCGCTTCACTGTCCCCTACGCCGCACTGGCCAGCTGAAGCCGAGATGCGGCCTAGCTCTGCGGCAATCTGAACCGATCGAAAGGGATCTCCGCCACGGCCGTGATCTCAACCATCAGCTCGGGGCGATAGAGCCGCATCACCTGAACGGTCGTCGTCACCGGAAAAGGCGCGGCGAAATAGTCGCGCCGAATGTCGCCCGCCTGCATGAAGGCTTCCATATCGGTGACATATTGGGTGAGCGATAGAACATCGGCGATCTCGCCGCCGAGCGAGGCCAGGGCGATCTTGATATTTTCCAGCACCTGCCGCAGCTGGGCGCGCATATCGCCGGCGCCGACGATCGCGCCATCACGATCCAGCGCCACTTGGCCCTTGAGATGCACGATGCGGCCCTCACCCTGAATCCGCAGCTGCGAGAACGGCCCGAAGGGCTGCCAGAGGCCGGGCGGGTTATAGGCGGTCGCCATGATCTACAAAGTCTCCTGATACCGCGTCACGAAGTTACCCACCAAGAAACTAGAGTGTATCCAGGTGATGCACCGCCTCTTTCACTTGATACAGAAGTACATCGGTGGGAGGGTTGGCACCCAGGTAGGACTCATGATCTAAAAGCCACTCTTGCGGGTCGGTACCGGCCGGCACCATGCATGGAATGAGCTCCGGCATCATATTGAAGTCATTTAGCATGTCGTCCATTTGCCGTTTCACGCGACTGAGCGTCTGATCAAGCTGAGGACGCGTCCACTGCCCGCCGGCACCAGTGCGCCCGGCGGCGTCGGGCACGATCTGTGTGACAGACATAAGAGCGTAGCTGTCGACCATCAACAGTGCCGACGGATGACCTTGGCCAGCTGCAATGGACTGAAGTTGCGCCGCCTTGTCTGCATCCATCGGCACACCATCCCCACGCTGATAAAGTATCCCGAGGTCAAACCCGGCCAAGCCATAGCCGCGATCGACTGCCTGCTGAAAGAGCTTCGCGGCATCCGAAAAATCAGTCGCCTGCGCGCCGCCCTCTATGTCGATAATGCCGGCACAAGCCGCAGCCACTGAATTGCCATGCGCGGCAGCGTCGCGGAAATGAATCAGCGCTGACTGATAGGCGTTTGTCCGGGCAAAGACATCTCTTTGCCCCCCACTTCGCAGCGCAAAAGGCTGAACGAGCTGGACGGCCGCGATGACGTCGGCATTCTGTCGTTCAGTTCGGATGACCGCGGTGTCAATCAACCTACGCACGCTCTCCGTCACTGGCTGATCAGTGGTGCTTCCGTCCGTGCCTGCTCCGGCTCCTGCCTTAGGCTCCGGCGACTGGCAGGCAGTCAAAAGCAGCAAGTCCGCCACCAGCATTGTTAGAACGAGCCACCGGGCTCGCCCAAATCTCATAGGTCCCACAGCCTTCCCCCTTCGTGCTCATTCGGCTGGCCTGGATATTAGAAAGAAAACGGTCCTAAGGTCGAGCCTTGCGCAAAGCCAAGGACGGAATCCGGCTTGACTCCATACCGGCTGGTCGGTAAATTACAAACCAACCAGTCGGTATCTATGAAGAGGCGGCGCTGTGGCACCCGATGCACGGAACAAGGATGCGCGTAACAGGCTGCTCGATGCGGCCCTGCAGGTGATCCGCAGCAAGGGCTATGCGGCGACGCGGGTGGAGGATATCTGCGCCGCGGCGGGCCTGAGCAAGGGCGCCTTCTTCCATTATTTCGCCAGCAAGGAAGAACTGGCCATCGCCGCCGCCGAATATTTCGAAACCATGGCGGAGGGATTGTTCGCCCAGGCGCCGTTCCAGCGGGAGCCGGACCCGGCGCGGCGCTTCCTCGGCTATATCGATTTCCGCCGCGAGATCATTGCCGGCGAACTGCCCGATTTCACCTGCCTGCTCGGCACCATGGTGCAGGAGATCTATGAGACCGCCCCGGCCATCGTCCAGGCCTGCGACACGCAGATGAGCGCGCATGTGGCGACGCTGGTACCGGATATCGCCGCCGCCAAGGCCGCGCATGCGCCGCAAGCCGGTTGGAGTGCCGAAAGCCTCGCCCTTTTCACCCAGGCGGTGATCCAGGGCGCCTTCATCCTCGCCAAGGCCAAGCATAATCCCGCTGTGGCCAAGGAATGCATCGACCATCTGCGGCGCTATGTCGAGAGCGAGTTGCATCTTGCGCCGCAGAAAAGCACGCAGGAAAGCTCACTGAAAAGCGAGCCGAAGAGCGGTGCCGCAAAGGCCGGCGCCAAGAAGGCGAGACGGGCCGTAACGCCCGGCTGATCCTTCACCAAGACCGCATGAACCGAGATTTCCCGGTTGCGTTCTTTCCCTGAAAGAGCGCGATCTGCCAGGCCTTTTCGCCGCCCAGGATCATGGCGGAAGGCCCTGCTTTCACCACGCGTCCCATCCCAAGAAAACGAAAGAGGAGATACCCATGAGCACAGCAACGATCGATCCCAGGTTGGACCTCGTTCTCGACCGCGTCGTGCAGGCGCCGCGCGCGAAAATCTGGCGGGCCTGGACCGAGCCGGCATTGCTCAAGCAATGGTTCTGCCCCCTGCCCTGGACGGTCAGCGAGATGGAGGTCGACCTCCGGCCGGGCGGCATCTTCCGCGCGGTCATGCAATCGCCCGAGGGCGAGGCACATCCCATGCTGGGCTGCCTGCTGGAGGTGGTACCGCAGCAGAAGCTGGTCTTCACCGATACACTGCTGGCCGGCTTCCGCCCCGCCGCCAAACCCTTCTTTACCGCCGTGCTCACCCTGGCCGATGAAGCCGGCGGCACGCGCTACATCGCCCGCGCGTTGCATAAGGACGAGGCCGATCGCAAGACCCATGAGGAGATGGGCTTCCATACCGGCTGGGGCATTTGCCTCGACCAGTTGGTGAAGCTCGCCGGCCAGATCTGATCAACGCAACTCATAGAGACAGGGAACATCAGCATGTGGACAGAAAACAAGATCCTGCCCTTCCTCTGGTTCGATGGAAACGGCGAGGAAGCCGTCCAGCACTACATCTCCATCTTCAAGGATGGACGCATCCTCGACACGCTGCGTTGGGGCCAGACCAACCCGGAACTCACCGGCAAGGTCCTCACCCAGACTTTCGAGATTCAAGGACAGCGCTTCGTCGCCCTCAATGGCGGGCCGCAGTTCAAATTCACCGAAGCGGTCTCGTTCCTGGTC
This sequence comes from Terriglobia bacterium, assembly GCA_035539075.1. Taxonomy (GTDB): domain Bacteria; phylum Pseudomonadota; class Alphaproteobacteria; order Dongiales; family Dongiaceae; genus Dongia_B. The sequence continues at coordinate 34,710 of DATLJB010000216.1, read as the reverse complement.
GCCTGCAAGGACCAGGCCGAGATCGATTACTATTGGGAGAAGCTGGGCGAAGGCGGCGAATACGGTCCCTGCGGCTGGCTCAAGGACAAATTCGGTCTCTCCTGGCAGATAGCCCCCAATGCCCTGCATGACATGCTGCAAGATAAGGATCCCGCCAAGGCAGCCCGCGCCATGCAGGCGATGATGCAGATGTCCAAGATCGATCTCGCCACGATCGAGGCGGCCTATAACGGATAGGATGCGCTGCGTCCCAAGCGCCTGTCGCGACGGGGAGCCGGCTGCAGTTCCCCGTTGCGATCTTCAGACACGATGCCTGGCAAGAAAACCAAGCATCAGCCGGGCGATCTCATCGACTTTTTCGTCGAGCGCGAAATGGCCGGCATCAAGGAGATGCAGCTCCGCCTCTGGCAGGTCGCGTTTATAGCCCTCGGCACCCGGCGCGATGAATGACGGATCATAGCGCCCCCACATCACCAGGGTCGCCGGCTTGTGCTGGCGCAGCCAGGCCTGCCATGCTGGATAGGAAGCGACATTGGTCCGGTAGTCATAGAGGAGAGCCGCCTGGATCTCGCGCTCGCCGGGCCGCGACAGGATGGCATATTCATCCATCCAGCTATCGGGATTGTAGCGCTCAGGATGGGGGCTGCCGGCAATATGGCGCTGCCTTGCCGCCTCCAGCGAGGTGAAGGCATCGACCACCTCGGCATGCGCTTGTGGGTCCGCCCAGTATTTGGCGATGCCGGCCCATTTGGCGCCGAGCCCCTCCCGATAGGCATTGGCGTTCTGGACGACAAGCGCGATGAGGCGCTCGGGATGGCGGAGCATGATGCGGAAGCCGACCGGGCCGCCGTAATCCTGCAGGTAGAACACATAGCGGTTGATGCCGAGTTGCTCCAGCAACGCATTCGTCGTCTCGGCCAGATGGTCGAAGGTATAGCTGTAACTCGACGGCGGCGGCGCATCGCTCTGGCCGAAGCCGGGATAATCAGGCGCGATCAGGTGATACTTGCCGGCCAGCAATGGGATCAGCGTGTCGTATTGCCGCGAGGATGACGGAAAGCCATGCAGCAGCACGATGGTCGGCGCATCCTTTGGCCCGGCCTCGCGATAGAAGATGCCGATGCCATCGACCGTGGCGCGGTGATAGGTGATGGTCGATGAATCCGACGGCAAGGATGTCGCCGCCTCGCTCGCGGCAAAGGGCAACATCATGGCGGCAGCCAGGATGGCAAGGCGCTTCATAGAACCCTCTCACAATTCAGTGGCACGCGCCCGGCGATGGTAAGCATCCGTCGCGAGACCGGGCAAGCCCCCCAATGGTATCGGGTCTCTCACCGCGACGGCGGCATCATCATGAAGAGGGCCTGCGCCGGCTTGCTGGCAGAGGTGTTGCGGAAGGTATGCGGACGGCGCGGATCGAAGGTCATGGCATCGCCGGCGCGCAATACCGTCTCTTCATCCTCGACGACAATGATGACGCTGCCATTCAGTACCAGGACGAATTCCTCCTCGCAGCGGAGCGTATAGAGCCCCGCCCCGCCGCCACCGCCCGGCGCGATCTCGCTGAGGATTGCCTGGCCCCTGGCAGCACTGCTGGGGCTCAGCAGATAGTCCTGGATGCCGCTGCCGCCGAATTTGATCGGCACGCGTTCGTCCTTGCGCACCACCGCCGAGCCGACGGACGAAAAGAGGCTGCCGACCGGCAGGTTGAGGACATCGCAGAGCCGGACCAGCGAGGCGACCGAGGGCGAGGCCTTGTCGCGCTCGACATCGCTGAGGAAGCCCTTGGTCATCTCCGCCGCAGCCGCGACATCGTCCAGGGTCAGATCCAGCGATTGCCGCCGCGCCCGCAGCAGGGCGCCGATCGCCGGACCGCTTTTCATCGGCTCGCTCTTGGCGACGCGTCTCTTTGTCTGTGGCGGCATCCTGCCCTCATCCGTTCCGCAATTGTCGGTTCCGCAACCGGGATATCCGTTCTGCGCATGTACTGTATAAACGAACTTTGTTGACTGGCAACGAAATCTCGCCACAGTAGCCGCAACGCATAAAACCATCCGAGGGAGACGGACATGGCCGATGACGATCTGCAGGCGGCGGCGAAGAGCAGCCAGAGCTGGTACTGGTGGGGTATCCCGACCCTGTTCCGCTGCCCTTGGAACGAAGATCCGGCGGCCTGCGATATTGCGCTCGTCGGCGTGCCGCACAGCACCGGCAACGGCTCGACCGAGCGCGACCAGCATCTCGGTCCCCGCGCCGTCCGCCATGTCTCCGGCTATTACCGCCGCGCCCATGGCGTCCATAACATCGCGCCTTTCGAGATGGCGCGGGTGCACGACCTCGGCGACGTGCCCCTGCCCGAGGCGATGAACAACGAGGCCTGTGTCCGCGATATCGAAGCCTATTACCGCCGCCTCGACGCGGCCGGCACCCATCCCGTCTCGATCGGCGGCGACCATTCCATCACCGGCCCGATCCTGAAGGCGATCGCCGGACCCGGCCGGCGCCTCTCCGGCGGCAAGCCGGTGGCGCTGATCCATTTCGATGCCCATACCGATTCCTACGAGAATATGCCGCATTGGCTGGGCGCCAAGCGCTCGGCGGCGCATTGGGCCGCCTATACCGTGCGCGAGGATTCGGTCGACAGTTCCAAGAGCGTGCAGATCGGCATCCGCGGCCACCCGAATACCGTCATGCATGGCAAGGTCGGCAGCGCCAGCACGGCGCTTGGCTACCGGGTCATCAAGATGTCGGAATTCGAAGAGCTCGGCGTCGAAAAGACCGTCGCGCTGATCCGCGAGCGGGTCGGCGACAGCCCGGCCTATGTCACCTTCGACCTCGATTGCCTCGACCCCACGGTGGCGCCCGGCGTCTCCAACCTGGAGCCCGGCTTTGATGGCATGACGATGCGCGAGGCGACCGGCATCCTGCAGGGGCTGTTCGGCCTCAATATCATCGGCGGCGATGTCGTCTGCCTGATGCCGACCAAGGACAGCCCGAACCAGATCACCGCCCAGGTGGCGATGGTGGTGATGTTCGAGATCATCTCGCTGATCGCACCGAAGATCGCGGCAGGAAAATAGCCGTCGCCGGATCGCGCCAGCTGTTGCCTCAGGTGATTGCTTGCGCCGGTGACTGCGGGCCGGCGCCGTGCGTCGATTCGACGGGGGCGTAGCGGAGAACCGGGGCGTTTTCAGCATACCATTTGTCCCGGTCGGCCAGGACATAGGGGCAGACGTGATGGATCGTGACGCTGCGCCAGCCTTGCGGCCCCCAGCGCTGCGGCCCGCCTTGCAGAATTTCTGCAAGGAAAGCCCTGGCATCCTCGCCGTTGAAATAGCCCAGCACCCGGTTCCTGTCATCGAGCGCTACCAGAGTGCTGTTCAGCCTTCGTGTCAGATCCATTTGTCACTCCTTCGAACGATGCCGATGCGAAATTATATCGTATAACGATATAATTTGTGCCGATATCCTGCGGATGCAAGCCCCCTTGATGAAAGCCGGGCGGGCGAAAGTTTGATCCGCCTGCGACGCCATGCAAAAAGGTGCGTTCCAGCGAACGCACCTTTTCGCATTCTACGCCCCGGCAGAGATACCGGAACGTGTCGGTTCTTCCGACCTTAGAGCCAGATTCACGTTTTAAGTGGAAGCCTACCTGCTGCCACTTAAAACAATCGCGCTCTAGACGCCCGGAAGATGCTGACGCCGACGGCGCATCTGGATGATCATCAGACCGACCAGGGCCGCTCCGAACATCGGCAGCGAGGCCGGGACCGGTACTGCGGCAATGTTGATATTGCCGTTGATGATCTGGCCGGCATTGCCTGCCGTTACCGTCAAGAGCAGGTAATAGGTGCCGGTCTTCAGCAGGTTGGCGAAATCGATAAAGGAAAAGGTTGTTCCGCTTCCTGTATAGATCGCGCTGCTCTGATCGACCTGCTTCAACAAGGTATTGGTGGAATCATACAGCCCGAAGGTGAAGTCCTTCAGGCCGATGCCCATCGCCGCCGAGGCGGTGATGGAGGTCGCGGTGTTCAGGGAATCGTTGCCCAAGGCGAAGTTGACCTTGAACGTGCCCTGTCCCGAACCGTCGAGTCTGAAATCCGGCTGGGAAACCGGATTGTAGCCGTAAGAAGCCGAAGGATGAGCGGTATCGAGGGTGCCGATATCCTCCGTTACGATGGCGGCTTGAGCCGCACTGCCGAGGCTGAACAGCAGCCCTGCCACCGCGACAATCGCTAAGCCAAGTTTTCGCATGTCACTCCTCACTCCCCTCTCTAGGTGCCAGTGTTGCGTGTACTTAACGAATATTTACATGGGTATTGAAGCATTAACGATTTTATAGAGTCATTAATACTTTTTTAACCATGCAGGACATCCTTGCGCGAGCTCTGGCCAAGGGTCAAATCACAGCTCCGGGATTCCAGGGGACTTCACAGAAATGTCCCAGCTTTTATCCAATTCGTTCGCATTTACCGCACAGATTTACTTCAAACGGGCGATTCTATTCCGCGCTGTTCTGAAGAAAGCGCCGTCGCAAGCGGCCACCGGAACGGACCGGAAAAGGCGTGTGAGCAATCGGCCTGGCGGGAAGAATTACAACGTCGTTTTACAGCATTAGGCCATAGTATTAACACATGTTAGGCTGACTTAACCATTTCCGCCCGCCCTCTTCCTGAAAGGCCCCTACTTGATCGGCATCAAGACGCCGCGCCGGGCCACCGTTTAGGCTGCAGCCACGCCTCGATAACGGACGCCCGCTCATGGATCTTCTCGAAGCCATCTATTCCCGGCGCGCAACGCGCTCCTTCACGGAAAAGCCCGTCGCCGAAGCGATGCTGCGCAAGCTGATCGAGGCCGCCATACAGGCGCCGAGCGCGGTCAACCAGCAGCCCTGGTCCTTCTGCGTCATTCGCGACCGGAATTTGCTGGCGCATATTTCCGGCGAGGCCAAGGCGCATATGCTGCGCACCTCAGCCGCCGCCCTCTCGCATCACTTCCAGGAAATGCTGAGCGATCCGGCCTTCGATATCTTCTATCACGCGCCAGTGCTGGTGCTGATTTCCGCCACCGCCGACAGTCCCTGGGCGGTGACCGACTGTTCCCTGGCAGCGGAGAACCTGATGCTGGCTGCGCGCAATTTCGATCTCGGCAGTTGCTGGATCGGCTTTGCCCAGGGTTGGCTCGCCACGGCCGAGGGCAAGGCGGCGCTCGGCCTGCCTGTCTACCACGTACCGGTGGCGCCGATCATCCTCGGCCATCCCAAGACCCAGCCGCCGGTCGTACCCCGCAAGGAGCCCGAGATCCGCTGGATCGGCCGTTGAGCCGCTGATGGAAAGACAACCCGTCGCGGAGAGCCGCAGCTCTCCGCGCGCCCTCCGGGCGAAGCTGGATTTTAGCCGCGCTGCTTGCTGAAGGCCTCGAAGGCCTTGGCGTAATCGGGATGCCAGCGCGAGAGCGGCGGGCGGTTTTCGACGATATCGCCGGCCGCCCACAGGATGCGCTTCTCGTCCAGTTCACGCGGCACGTCATTATCTGGGCAGAGGATATAGAAATCGCCCTGCCCCAGCCGCGCCATCATGAAATCGACGGTCTGTTCCGGCGTCCAGGCGCCGGCCGGCTTGTCGCTGCGGCCGCGCGCGGTCAAGCCGGTGAAGACGAAGCCTGGAATAAGCAGATGCGCGCTCACCCGGCAATCCGGGGTATTGCGCAATTCATGTTGCAGCGCCTCGGTGAAGGCCTTCACCCCGGCCTTGGAGACGTTATAGGCGGGATCGCCCGGCGGCGTCGTGATGCCCTGCTTCGAGCCGGTATTGATGATCATGCCCTGATGACCCGCAGCTCCCTGGCTTCGCGCCACCATGGCGGGCAGGAAGACCTGGGTGCCGTTGATGACACCCCAGAGATTGACGGCGAGGATCTGCTGCCAGTCTTCGGTCGGGCCGTAGATATTGCTGCCCGGCTGGATGCCGGCATTGTTCATCAGCACCCCGACCTCGCCGAAACGTTCGCGCACGGTCGCTTCCAGCATCTGCACCTCGGCCAGCCGGCTGACATTGACCTCAAGCGCCAGAACATCCTCGGCGCCCTGCCGCGCCAGCGTGGCGATCTCCTCCGCAGCGGCGGCAAGGCGGTCGGTTCCCAGATCGGCGATGCAGACGCGCAGCCCGAGGCCGGCGAATTTCTTGGCGGCGGCAAGGCCGATGCCCGAAGCGCCGCCGGTAATGACGGCAACGGAACCTGCAGCGAAGGCTGGATGAGCCATGTTGATCTCCCGGAATGAGCTGCGGATATGGAACGGATACAGAAACCCGGCGGAACAAGGGTATTGCGAAGCGCTGGAACCGGCCGAAGGCGGGTGGCCGGACGGAGAGCCTGGCCGTCTCCGACTGCCGGCTCAAGGGTCGTTGCCGCCCCGCACTGGTCTTGCCGTTACTATAACAGTGGAATTATGCGATTGGATTATACAATTTGCCGCGGCGTCCGCCGTTAGGCGCTCCAGAACAGGGCATTGCGGACAGGGCATCACGGAACAGGAATGTTCACCGTGATCGCTGCCCGGGACGGCAAGGCAGCCCTCAGCGGGCGGCAGGAACTTCCTCGGTGACCACCTCGAAGCGGGCCAGTTGCGACATGCCGAAGCTGGTACTCAGCGCCACATCAGTCGCGTCGCGGCCGGTCGCCATGAGGATCCGGCCGATCCGCGGCGTATTATGCCGGGCGTCGACGGTGTACCAGCGCCCACCGAGATAGACCTCGAACCAGGCACTGAAATCCATCGGCTCGGGCACCGGCGGGATGCCGATATCACCGAGATAGCCGGTGCAATAGCGCGCCGGGATATTCATGCAGCGGCACAGCGTGATGGCAAGATGGGCGAAGTCGCGGCAGACACCGGTCCGCTCCAGATAGCCGTCATGCGCGGTCCGCAGGATATTCGCCTTCATATAGTCGAAGGCGATGTGCTGGTGAACGAAGTCGCAGATCGCCTGAACGCGGCGCCAGCCGAGCGGCGTCGACGTGAATTGTGCCCAGGCGAAATCGCTGAGACGGTCGGTGTCGCAATAGCGGCTGCCAAGCAGGAAAACCAGCACCTCGTCCGGCAGATCCTTGATGTCATGCTGCAGGGCGCCTTCCGGGACGATATCAGGCTGGCCATTGTCGTAGATCTCGAAAGCGGTCGATATCGTGGTCAGGCCTGCCGGCGCGACGATCCGGCTGCAGCTATTGCCGAAGCCGTCGATATAGTCGCGCATCTCGACCGGGCGGTCGAAGGTCAGCACCTGTTCGGTCAGAAGATCGGCGCGGCGCGACGGATGTATATTGAGCACCAGCAGCATCGGCGTCGGCTGCGTGCAATGATATCCGATAGTGAAGCCGGCCTGTATTTTCATAAGGTCTCCATCTCCGAGCGAATTCCTGCCGGACCCGGAAGATTCCCTGCTGGTACCGCGTAACCGTCCATCAACGCCGATCACCGCCCCCGGTTCCGCAGGCCCGTCGCTTACGCACAATTCTCATCGCGGCTCCCCGCGCCGGCTTCTTGCAACCGCACCGACATGCCTCGTCGTCTTCGAGGCACGATTATATGTTCAGGTGACACCATGGCAGCGGCGACAGACAATAAAGAGACTATCCGAGCGGTCTGCTCAATTTTGCCGCTGTGGCATCCCGGGGGCCGCTTCCGGGCAAAAGGTGTACGCCGCGATCCGCGTCAACTCATCCAGATCGAACGGCTTTCTCAGCCGCGGCATGTGGCGCAGATCAGCCGGGACAATCTCGACGTCGTCATAGCCGGTGAGAAAGAGGAAAGGCACACCCCGCTTCGCCAGGGAAACCGCGATCGGGAAACAATAGTCCCCGCCAAAATTGATATCCAAAAAGGCGCCATCCAACTGTTCGTCACGGCTCAGGGCGAGACCGCGCTCGACGTTCGGCGCCGGTCCGATGACTGTGCAACCGATGGTTTCCAATAGATCGCAAAGAAGGTCGGCGAAGATCACGCGCCCGACCAGAACCGCGCCGGTGCGCCACAGCGGCTCCGGCTTGAACGGCTCCGGCTTGAGTGGCTCCGGCTTGAGCGCATCCATCATCTCCCTCTCCCCTCTCGGTTGATTCTCGGATCCGGCCGGCCCCGGCCTTCCATCTGGCGTTTGAAACATCGCCAGCAGGCCGGGCACCCGGCGCTTCGTCCTTGCTTGCGAATCCTCGCCGTTGTCTGCCGCCGCGCGAAGGCGCTGACACATGCAAGACATTGTACTTGACCGTAGCGCGTCGCAGGGTGCATTTTTGCCAACCATCCTCTCATCTTGGTTGCCTTCCGGCAACGTCGCTATCCCTTGCAGCGCAAAGCTTTCGCGCCGCATCCGCAACAGATCGACTCTTCTTCCGCCACCGCATGCCGGTCTAGGCGTGCAATAACGCGAGGGTTTTGAAATGGCAGCGCAGACCTCCCCGGTTTGGTTCATCACGGGTTGTTCGACCGGCTTCGGCCATGAACTGGCGAAGCTTACCCTGGCGCGGGGCTTCCGCGCCGTCGTTACCGCCCGCGACAAGGCGCGCGTCGCCGAACTGGCAGCAAGCGGCGGCGAGCGGGCTCTGGCGCTTGATCTCGACGTGACCGATGCCGCCGGCATCGCCGCCGCGGTGAAGGCGGCAGAAGCAAAATTCGGCCGCATCGATGTTCTCGTCAACAATGCGGGCTATGGCTATCAGGCGGCGATCGAAGAGGGCGTCGAGGCCGAGATCCGCGCGCAGTTCGAGGCCAATGTCTTCGGCCTCTTCGCCCTGACGCGCGCGGTCCTGCCGGTCATGCGGGCGCAACGCAGCGGCCATATCATCAGCATCACCTCCGTCGCCGGCTATCTCGGCCTGCCCGGGTCAGGCTATTACGCGGCCAGCAAGCACGCAGTCGAAGGCTTCTCCGACGCGCTGGCGGCAGAGACCAAGCCGCTCGGCATCAGGGTGACCTGCGTCGCCCCCGGACCGTTCCGCACCGACTGGGCCGGCCGCTCGCTGAAGCAGACACCGAACCGCATCGCCGACTATGCCGAGACCGCCGGCGCCCGCATGCAGCGCACCGCCGGCTATAGCGGCAGTCAGCCGGGCGATCCGGCGCGGGCGGCCGCGGCCATGATCCAGATCACCGAGAGCAGGGAGCCGCCGCGTCACCTCGTGCTCGGCGCTTTCGGCCTCGAGACCGTGACCAATCATCTGCGCGCGACATTGGCGGAAATCGAAGCCTGGCGCGATGTCGGCCTCGCCACCGACTTTCCGAAGGGGTGAGATCGCACTGCGATAAGCTCACTCGCGGGCGAGATGGCGCTGTACAACTACGGGCGCTGCGACAGCCAGAAGCCCGGCCCGGCATACCAGACGCCGGATCGCTGCTTGCCGTTCGGCGTGCCGCGATGCAGGGAGCGGATCGCAAGGTTCCGCCGTCCCTGCAGGCGGAAGCGCCGGTCCAATCTTCTGGCCGCCGCCGTGTCGCGATTGCCGATGCAATGGATGAAGCCGCAGGGACCTAGAGAGCGCGCCTCGAAATCATCGCCGCGGCGGATCGCCCGCAATGCGAAGCCCCAGCCCTTGGCTCCCGTCAGGGGCATGATCAGCCGTCCGTTGTCGCGCAGCCGGTCGAGCCAGAGCCTGGCGGGATGGGTCGATCCGGCGAAGGCGATGACGAGATCCACCGGGCCGGGATCATGCAGGGTGCCGTCGCCATGGATCACCTCGACCTGTGGCCAGCCGGCAAGATTCCGGCGCGTCCGCGCGGCGAGATCGGCGTCATATTCGACGGCGATCACTTTTCCCTGCGGGCCCACCAGTTCGGCCAGGATGGCGCTGTAATAGCCGGTGCCCGTCCCCACCTGCATGATGCGCTCACCCGGCGCGATCAGCGCATGATCCAGCAGTCGCGCCCAGAGGCCGGGCCCGCCGTTATTGATGCCGCGCTGCTGATCGATGCTCACCAGCACATTGTGATAGAGCCGGCGCGGATCGTCATCCGGCGTCATATAAGTGCCATGGGGGCTGGTTAACGGCAGGATCATCCAGGGGCCGGGATCGAAGAAATGTTCGCGCGGCACCCGTGCGAAGGCCTCGACCACCGCATCGCTGGACCGCACCGGGGCGGCCGTACGCAGTTCCTCAGCGAAGAAACGCCGGCAGATCGCAATATCGGGTAAGGACATCAGCCTGTCTCCCAAAGTCAAAGGGCGGTGCCGCACAGCGCTGCGGGCTAGGCACCGACCGGTCGGCAGGCTAGCATCCCGAGGCACTGTCGGGCAAAGATCGGCCCGGCAATCATTCCGACAAGCTCGACGAGGTGAGCCATGATCCGGTCCGAGAAGGTTGAGTTTCCAGGCGCCCACGGCGTCCTGCTGGCGGGCCGGCTCGACCGGCCGGCGGGCGATCCCATCGCCTATGCGCTGTTCGCCCATTGCTTCACCTGCTCGAAGGATGTCTTTGCCGCCCAGCGCATCTGCAGCTCTCTCGCCGAACACGGCGTCGCCGTGCTGCGCTTTGACTTCACCGGCCTCGGCAACAGCCAGGGCGATTTCGCCAATACCAGTTTCTCCTCCAATGTCGAGGACCTGGTGGCGGCGGCGAATTTCCTGCGCGACCAATATCAGGCGCCGAAGCTGCTGATCGGCCACAGCCTCGGCGGCGCAGCCGTGCCGCTGGCGGCCAGCCGGATACCCGAATGCATCGGCGTCGCCACGATCAACGCGCCCTTCGATCCCGCCCATGCCAGGCACCTCTTCGCCGAGGCGATCGCCGATATCGAGGAAAAAGGCGCCGCGCGCGTCACCCTGGCCGGCCGCAGCTTCACCATCAGCCGTAATTTCCTGCACGACCTGCAAAGCCAGAGGCCGCGCGAGACCCTGCACAATCTCGGCCGCGCCCTGCTGATCTTCCATGCCACAGAAGACAATACGGTCAACATCGACAATGCGCGTGAAATCTACCAGGCGGCGCGCCATCCCAAGAGCTTCGTCGCCCTGGACGGCGCCGACCACCTGATCACGCGGCGCGAGGACGCGATCTATATCGCCGGCATGCTGGCGGCCTGGTCCTCGCGTTATCTGGCGGCAAGCGAAGGCGCCACGATCGCCCGCGTCACCGCTTCGCAAGGCGAGCCCGGCCTGGTTGTCGTGACGGGCGCTGGCGAGGGCCTGTTCCCGCAGTTGATCTCCGCCAGCGGCCATGCCCTGCGTGCCGACGAGCCGGTCTCGGCCGGCGGCACGGATAGCGGCCCCGGCCCCTATGACCTGCTGCTCTCGGCGCTGGGTGCGTGCACCGCGATGACGCTGCGCATGTATGCCGCGCGCAAGCAATGGCCGCTGGAGAACGTGCAGGTGAGCTTGCAGCACAGCAAGATCCACGCCGAGGATTGCGCCGAATGCGAGAAGGCCGACCGCAAGATCGACCTCATCACCCGGCGCATCCGCCTCGACGGCGCGCTGGATCAGGAACAGCGCCAGCGCCTGCTGGAGATCGCCGACAAGTGCCCGGTCCACCGCACCCTGACCTCGGAGATCCGCATCGAGACCGCGCTGGATCTTGCCGGCTGACGCCGGCAATCCGCCCCTTCAGTAGACCGGCTTGCGGCGCAAGGCCGCGTCGATGCTGACCGGGCCGGGGCCGGCGAAGACCAGATAGAGGAAGATGAAGCAATAGAGGATCGCGGCATCGCCGCCGTTCAGCGCCGGAAAGAAGCCGCGCGGGAAATGCGCCATGAAATAGGCGAAGGCCATCTCGCCGGAGATGATGAAGGCGGCGGGGCGCGTGAACAATCCCAGCGCGACCAGCAGGCCGCCCGCCGTCTCCAGGATGCCCGCGAACCAGGCCAGCGTGAAACTGTCCGGCATGTGGTCGCTGGCCGGAAAGCCGAATAGCTTCTGGGTGCCGTGTTCGAGGAAAATCAACCCGGCAACCAGCCGCAGGATCGACAGCATAAGCGGCGCATGACGGGCAAGGCCCGTTCCCCTGGCAGAGCTGGACATGGCGAATTCCCTATATGGCGATTGAACGGCAACCGAGAATAGAGACGCAGGTTGCGGACGGTCAATTCGCTTTTCGGCCATGCCGTCATGATGCTGCGGGCTGCGGCCTCGCCGGCTGCAACCGCACGACGAGGCGCTATCGCGCGCTGCCGATGAGATCGATCTCGAACGGCGTTGTCTGATAGATCTCGTTGATCCAGTTGGAGAAGAACAGATGGGCGTGCGGCCGCCAGCGGTTGAGCGGCGTCAAAGCCATATCGTCATTAGGGAAATAATTGGCGGGCAGCCGGATCGGCACCTCGGCCTTGATGTCGCGGAAATATTCATCCGCCAGCGAATGCGCGTCATATTCGAGATGGTCAAGCACGAAGAGGCGGCGGAACTTCCGGTCCTCGATGATGCAGGCCCCCTTATCGTCGGAATGGGTGAGCAAGGTGAGCTCCGGCCGCGCGACGATGTCTTCCACCTTGATTTCCGCCCAGCGCGAGATCGGGATGGAGAAATCCTCAGCGAAGCCGTTGAGATAGGGCGACGAAGGCTGCAGGATGTTCTGCCGGTAGAGCCCGAAGGCCTTCTCCGGCAGTTGATGCTTCGGCACGCCGTAGAAATAATGGAGTGCCGCCATCGCCCCCCAGCAGACATTCAGCGTCGAATGCACGTTGGTCCGGGTCCAGGCGAAAATGCGCTCCATCTCCGGCCAATAGGTGACGTCCTCGAAGGGAATCGTCTCGACCGGCGCCCCAGTGATGATGAAGCCGTCGAACTTCCGCTCCTGCGCGCTCTCCCAGGTTTCGTAGAAGGCCAGCAGATGTTCTTCCGAAGTGTTCTTCGCCTTATGATTGCCGATCCGCAACAGCGACAGCTCGACCTGCAGCGGCGAGGCGCCCAGCAGGCGCGCCATCTGCAGCTCGGTGGTGATCTTGTTGGGCATGAGATTGAGCAGCCCGATCTGCAGCGGCCGTATGTCCTGACGGACCGCCTCGGTCTCGGTCATCACGCGCACGCCCTCTTTGACCAGCGTCTCGATGGCGGGCAATTTGTCTGGGATTTTGATCGGCATAAGGGACACCAAAGGAAAGAAAATCATCGCCTTGGGTCCGCATGCGGCCCTTTAGCGATTTATTTAACGTGGCTGCAAGCCGGCCGGCCAAATCACCACGTGGTCTACTATGGGCGATGTCTATAGCGAAACCGCTCGCCGGTGTCCAGTTCTCGGTGTCCAGCTCTGGCATCGGTGCGCCGGCACCGGATCGGCAGCATAGGAAAGCCCTTCCGCCGATCGCCCCGCGATGCTGACGGCCGTATCTGACCCGGATCAGGACGGCCCCGATCTAGACGGCTTGGGCGATCATTTCGGTCGGCGCGAGCAAGCCCTGTTCCAGCAGCTTGACCATGTTCGCGACCTTTTGCGACGCGGTTTCCCCCATCAGGATATGCAGGCCGAGCAGCGGCGGCTGGGCGCTGGCGGCGGCGCGGGCCTGCATCTGGCGGAAGAAGTCGAGGGCGAAATCGCGGCGGCTGCGCGTCTTGTGAACGGTAAATCCCGCTGCCTCCAGAAGCTGCCGATAGGTCGCGGCGCTTTCGACGAAGCTGGTTTCGCCGCTCGATGCCCATGGCAGCGGAAAGGTCATTGCGCCGTCCGCCTCGCGCATGACGTCGTAGACACCGATGAAGCCGCCCGGTTTCAACACGCGGCGGACGCCCCTGAACAGCTTCGCCTTGTCTTCGATATTCATGCCGACATGCAGCATGTAGGCGCCGTCAAAATGAGCAGCGCCATGCGGCAGATCGAGGGCGCTGCCATGTTGATAGCTGACCTTGTCGCCCAGGCCGACATATTCCGCCAGCATCCCGGCCGCTTCGACATAGTCCTTCGTCAAATCGATGCCGGCGACGCGGCAATCCCATTCATCGGCGAAATAGCGCGAGGCGCCGCCGAGGCCAGAGCCGATATCAAGCAGCTTCATCTCCGGCTTCAGTTCCAGTTGCGCCGCGAAATCGACCGTCGCCTGCCGTCCGCCGATATGGAATTCATCGACCGGCGCCAGGTCGGCCGGGACCAGCTGGCCGATATCCTTGCCAGCCGCCACCAATGCCCGCAGGATCGTCCGCTGCAGCGCATCCTGTGCATAATGCCGGGCGACATCTTGCTCGTATTCCATGCTGCAATCCTTCAGCTGCCAGGGTGTCTGTCGAGGGAATGCCGGTCGAACGCGTATCAGCCGAGAATATGGGCAGGAGCGTGGCGGGTCTGCCAGCCGTGAGCCGGCTGCCGGCAAGCGCCCTTGTTCATTGTCAGTTCTTTAAAAAGTCCGTCGCTTGTCCGCAGCAAGGGCGGCACCGTAGGCTTTGAGATATTTCATGCCAGTATCGCACATCGGCGTGACAATGACAGCCCCGGGCTCCAATGTGGCGGCCAATCGCAAGGCGGCCACCACATTGGCCCCGGTCGAGGTGCCGGCGAAAAGGCCTTCCTCGCGCGCCAGCCGCATCGCCATCGCCCGCGCCTCCGCCGTGGAGACCCGCTCGATCACATCGGCGATGCCAGACTGCCAGAGCGGCACCACGAAGCCGGCGCCGACGCCATCGATCTTATGGGCACCCGGCGCGCCACCCGAGAGAACCGGCGATTCTTCCGGCTCGACCGCGACCAGCCTGATGCCGTCATGCCGGCGGCGCAGGCCCTCGCCGATGCCGCGCAGGGAGGCGGCCGTTCCGACACTCTGAACGAAGGCCGCGACCTCGCCATCCGTCTGCGTCCAGATCTCATCCGCCATGCGGTGATAGGCTGCCAGCTGGTCGCGGTTCTTCATCTGGTCGGTCCAGAAGGCGCCGGTCTCGGCGGCGACTACGCCGGCCGCGGCGATCATGTCGCGGGTCAGCTTCTCCGTCATGCGGCCGCCGTCGCTGCGGATGATCTGCAGCCCCGCCCCCAACAGCCGCATGTGATCGAGCTTCTCCTGCGCGAAGGCGTCGGAGGTCACGATATGGAGCGGATGGTTCTTCACCGCGCAGACCAGCGCCAGCGAAACGCCGGTACTGCCGCCGGTATATTCCACCACCGCGCCGCCCGGTTTCAGCCGGCCATCCGCCTCCGCCGCCTCGATCATGGCGAGGGCCATGCGGTCCTTCATGCTGCCGGTCGGGTTGTCGCTTTCGAGCTTCAGCAGGATACGCGCGCCCCCCGCCGGCACGATGTTGCGCAGCGGCAGCAGCGCGGTTTTGCCGATCCGGTCTAGAATGCTCCGCGGTAAAGACGACATCATGCTCCCCTCCCTCTGGTTCATACCGGTCCGCTGGAGATCCGGTATTTACTTGTAGATACAATTATTGTATATACAAATAAAAATGAGGAGTCCAATGCCGCCACCCAAGACGCTGCGCAGCACCGCCAAGAAAGTGATCGAGAACTGCGCCGGCTGGAACAGCCGGCTCGCCGCCCGGCGCATCACCCAGTTCCTTGATCGCGAGATAGCGCCTTGCGGCCTCAGCATCGCCCAGCTCGGCCTGATGACGCAGATCGCCGCCGCGGATGACGATACATTGGGCGCCCTGGCGCAACGCAGCGGCCTCGACCAGTCGACCCTGTCGCGCAACCTGCGCCTCCTGGAAAATGAAGGCCTGGTCGAGATCGCCATGGTTGAGAATGACCTGCGCCGTCGCGCCGCCTGGCTGACCGAAACCGGCGCCAGGCGTCTGGAGGCGGCCCTGCCGCTGTGGCAGAAGGCCCAGGCCAAGCTCGCGAAGCATCTCTCCGCCGATCTCGCGCGGCGTCTGGCCGACCAGGCCGAAACGCTGACGGCCGCCTGAACGCCTAGCCGTCCGCGGACGCTTAGCCGGCGCGTGCCGGCGTTGGATCTGAGGCCGGCTGTTTGACTGTCACTGCCCTAAACTGGCGATTGCGTCCCGTCGAGCATCGCGCGGACGGTACGGGCGAGATCGGCAACGGACTCCACCAGCTGGTCTGCGCCGGCCGTTTCAAGTTCATCCCGGTTGCCGTAGCCCCAGAGCACGCCAAGACCGCGCATGCCGACCGCATGGGCGCCGGCAATATCGTGCCGGCGATCCCCGACCATCAGGCTGCGGGACGGCGAGAGGCGATGTTCAGACAGAATATGGGCGAGCAGTTCGGGCTTGTGATCCAGCTCGCCGCCCGGCATTGATCCATGGATGCCGTCGAAATATGTAGCAAAGCGCAGATAGTCCAGAATGCGGTTTGCGAAAGCCGCCCGTTTCGATGTTGCGAGATAGATTCGCAAGCCGGTCCGCTTCATCTCTTCAAGCGAGTTGCCAATGCCCGGATAAGGCACGCTGCCGAGATACCCCGCTTCGCCGTAATGCCGGCGATAGGCAGCGACCCCTTCGCCGACCCGGTCGTCGCCGTATGATTGCAGCAAACCTTGCATGATATCTTCGAGCGGCGGCCCGATCATATGCCTGATATCGAGGGTGTCATCCGGCTCATGCCCCAGGGCACGCAGCGCCGCAAGGCAGCTTGCCAAAATACCCGGATATGAATCGATCAAGGTGCCGTCGAGGTCGAGAAGAACGGAGTACGTCATTATCCGAAGATAGCAGCCGGAGGCGAAGACCTACAAGTTCGTTCCGCGGAAGCGCGACCCTGCCTCGTAGAGGCCGGAATGAGGCGCGCGGTGCGCCGCGGCAGGCCTCGTATTCCGCGCCGAATTGACGCTGCAGCAATCTCTCTTCCGCCGCAATTCGGACCATGAGCGGCACCAAGGCGAGCGGAAGACGGCATGAAAGGAAAGGTGCTAATTGCGCAGAAAGAAGCGCCAGCGCTGCTTGGGATTATCCTGCGGCCAGACCTCCGCGCGGATCAGCCGCAGCGGGCCCTTTTCCGTGAGATCTTCGGCGGAGACGCGGCGGATCGCCGCCGCAGCGGTGGTTGCCTCGACCTCGCGGATCGGCGGACCGTCCGGCTGCCCGTCCTGATACATCTGAATGACAAAGATTCGCATGTCCCAGCCTCCCCGCTATTGCTGCCTTCCAGAGATCGCCACTTTCCTGAGATCGCCGCTTGCCGAGATCATCACCTCCCTTTCGCCAGGAATTCGACATCGGGGCGCAGTCTAGCATCAAGGCAGTGGGCGCGACGTAAAGGTTCTGTGAGCCGGGCTGCGCGCCGGATGTATTTCAGCCAGGTGACCGATATAGGCATCACCGATATGGCGATGCTTGTGGCAGGACTCAAGCGCGGCGCTCGAAAGCGGGCCGATAGGCGAAGAGGCCGGCGACACCGCCCGTCATGAGGAAAAGAACGGCCTCTCCTTGCCGGTAGGCACCGGCGCGCAATGCCGCGAGAAGGCCGGCGAAGGCCTTGCCGCCATAGACCGGATCGAGCAGCAGCCCCTCCGTCCGGGCCATCAGGTGGACCGCCTCGAACATTGCTTCGGTCGGCATGCCATAGCCTGTGCCCAATTGCTCGCCGGCGACATCGATGGCGTCAAGGCCGATGGATGCATCCTTCTGCAGCAGCGCCAGCGTCGCCCCCGCCAGCTCATGCGTCTTGCCGCGTGTTGCCTCAGCCGGCGTCAGCACGGCGAAGGACTGCACCCGCCTCGGGTCCATTGCCATGGCGGCAAAGCCGGCGACGAGACCGGCATGGGTGCCGGAACTGCCGTTAGGGATGACGATGCGGTCGAAGGTCTCCTCCAGTGCCGCCTCCTGCGCCACGATCTCCGCCGCGCAAGCGGCATAGCCGAGACAGCCGATCGGCGTGGACCCGCCCGTGCCGGCGAGATAAGGCCGGCGGCCGGCGCGCCGCAGATGGCTTGCGCGTTCCGCCGCGAAGGCCGCCGCATCCGCCTCGCCCGCCAGCTCATGGATGGTCGCGCCGAACAGGCCATCGAGCAGGATATTGCCGTTGCGGCGGTATTCCTCGTCCTCGCGCGGCACGTTGGGGCGAAGGACCAGCTCGCAGGCGAGGCCGGCGCGGGCCGCGACCGCGGCGCTGAGGCGCGCATGGTTTGACTGCATGCCGCCGGTGGTGATGAAGGTGTCACAGCCGCTCGCCAGCGCCTCACCCATCAGGAATTCCAGCTTGCGCAGCTTGTTGCCGCCGCCGCCGATCCCCATGAGATCGTCGCGCTTGACGAAAAGGCGGATATCGCCCGCGTCGCTGGCCAGCGCCTGTTCGAGACGGTGGAGACGCTGGATCGGCGTCACCGCGTCCAGCAAGGGCGTGCGGCTGAACCTCGATAAATCGGCTAGAACGTCGCTGGCCATGAAGAACACCTCCGCTTGCAAAGCCGCAACGCCGCGCGATGCGGAGCGTCGCAGTCGTGACAGGATGCGCGATTTAGCGATCGAAGCCAATCTCCGACACCGGCATCTGCACAGATCTGCATATCCCAATAGGTTAAAACGTTCTCCGGGCGTTGCATGAATCCTGCGTCACGATGCGCGCAGCGGGCACAAAGCTTCTCGGCCGCGCCCAGGCTGCCGGCTTGGCGTCGACATGGACGGCACCGGCCTCTTCTCCCTGGTCGGGGCGCTCGCCTGGCCAGGCGACCAGCCCTCGCTTGAGCCGCGCGCCGATCATCTGTTTGAGGTGATCGCCGGCGCAATCCTTACGAAGCAGTCGGGCACGGATGCCAAAAGGGTTGATGCCAGGAAGGATGCCAAGGCGACGCCCCGTACCGGCCATTGAGATTTCCCGATTTGCGCCGATCATATCTTTCGCCGGCCGCTTGCTCATCTGCGCAATCCGTCTGTAGCATCCGCCTCTGGCCTGAGACACGTCGGCCGGTTAGGCTGGCGCGATAATATCGTATGGCAGGATCGTTGCGCATCGGCGTGGCGACACGCCCTTCAGCATTGACAGGAGTCCCGGATGTCAGACCAGGCACGCGCCCTCGCCCAGCTTTTGATCCGCAATTTCGACACGGCTCCCTTGCAGCATGAGACCCGCGACCCGCTCTATGAGTCGCGCAGCGCGCGTCTTGGCACGAGCACCGCGGCAAAGAAGCTCGGCGCCTCGGTCGATATCGTCGCCCCGGGCAAACGCTCCTGCCCCTATCACTTCCATTACGGCCAGGAGGAGATGTTCATCGTGCTGGAAGGCAACGGCACGTTGCGCGTCGCCGGCGAGATGCTGCCGATCCGCCAGGGCGACGTCATGTTCATCCCCGCTGGTCCGGAATATCCACACCAGATCATCAACACCTCGGACGCGCCGCTGAAATATCTCTCGATCAGCACGCGGGAATCGCCGGACCTCTGCGAATATCCAGATTCCGGCAAATACGCCGCCTTCGCCACCAGCGAGAGCGGCAAGCGCATCCATGTCGTCCAGCGCGCCGAGCAGAGCGTCGATTACTGGGATGGGGAACCGTAAGGGCTCTCCCGCCTCCCTGCTTCATCGATCGACATACGCTGCTTCTCGTTTCGTCACTGTCACCCTCGGACTTGATCCGAGGGTCCACGGATACGCGCGCGCAGTCGTTACCGTGGATGCCCGGATCAAGTCCGGGCATGACAATTGAGCCTATCCATGAACACTCTGACTTGGATACATGGAGGACACTCTCACGCGTCTACGCGATCCAGCGCGCGGAGGCACAGCGTCGACTATTGGATGGGGAGCCGTAAGGGCTCTCCCGCCTCCCTGCTTCATCGATCGACATACGCTGCTTCTCGTTTCGTCACTGTCACCCTCGGACTTGATCCGAGGGTCCACGGATACATTTGCACAGTCGTTACCGTGGATGCCCGGATCAAGTCCGGGCATGACAATTGGGCCTATCCATGAACACTCTGACTTGGATAGATGGAGGACACTCTCACGCGTCTACGCGATCCAGCGCGCGGAGGCACAGCGTCGACTATTGGATGGGGAGCCGTAAGGGCTCTCCCGCCTCCCTGCTTCATCGATAGACATACGTTGCTTCTCGTTTCGTCACTGTCACCCTCGGACTTGATCCGAGGGTCCACGGATACATTTGCACAGTCGTTACCGTGGATGCCCGGATCAAGTCCGGGCATGACAATTGAGCCTATTCATGAACACTCTGACTTGGATACATGGAGGACACCCTGACCCGAATGTCCATCACACCAGATCGCGCTTGATCTTCTTCTGCCAGCTGCGCTCAAACACCAGCTTGCCCTGCTCATGGGCTTCGAGATGCATGTCGATGACGAAATGCGTCTTGGTGCAGCTCATGCTGCCCCAGCTATGGTGGCGGATGGTCGTGTCCTTGCGCTCGATCTCGACGTAATTGTCGGTCGTCACCCGGGCCGACAGAGGATCGCCGTCGGTGATGGTGTAGATGGCGTTGCCTTCCGAGGTCACGGTATAGCCGATATCGGTGAATGTCTTCTTGTAGGTCCAGCGCGGAAAGTCGACCTGCATCTCGCCGGTCAGCAGATCGCGCTTGATGCGCCGGCGGGTCTTCGCCCGCAGCGCATGATCCTCGTAAGGCGTGGGCGCCGCCATCTCCGCGGGCGCGAAGGCCGGCAGCTTCGCATCCTGCCGGCGCAGCGGCCGCACCGGCAGGTTGAGATAGCTGTCGCCGCTATGCAGCGTCAGCGTGGCCGGTTCCGGCGAAGGCCAGGCGATCGGCCAATAGGTGGTGGAGATGGAAACGGCGATGCGATGGCCCTTCTTGAAGCCATGGGCGATGTCGTCGAGATCGACCACCGCCTCATAGATCTTGCCGGGCCGCAAGGGCGTCGGCTTCTCATGGCTCTCGCGATGGGTGAGGTTGAGAAGGCCTACCGTCACGCGCTGCGAAGCGCCGTCGGGCGCCACATCGTTCAGCCGCACGCTGACCAGCGCCAGTTCCTTGTCGCAGCTGAATTTGATGCGGAGCTGCGGCGCGCCGAGGATCTCCGTGCGCTCGCGCAGGGGGGCGGAGACGAAGACCAGCGAGCCGCCGTCATCCTCGCGCTGGTCGGTCGGCCAATCGGCCTCGCCGCCATAGCGGCCGACTTCGCCCGCACCCAGGCCGACCCAGAGCGGCGAGCAGACCGTCAGCTTGAGGCTCGGCCGCTTGCGCCCGCCAAGCTCGCCAGGGCGCGAGGCCTGCTGGTTGCCGTCGGCATTGAGGCGCCATATCTGCCAGTCGAGGCGCGGCGAGGGCCATTGCTCTTCCGCCACCCAGCGGCCCGGCCGCTCGGTATAGCAGGTCTGCGGCGCCTGGCTCTCCTGCATCCAGACCCGGTACATCGGCTCGTCCATGATGCCGGTGTCGCGGCCCTTCATCCAATGATCGAACCAGCGGATCACCTCTTGCAGCCAGCCGATCGGCTGGCCCACCGTCACGTCATGGGGGTAGGAATGCGCCCAGGGGCCGATCAGGCCCTTGCGCGGCACGTCCAGCCCTGCCAGGAGACGCGGGATCGATTCCGAATAATTGTCGGCCCAGCCATTGACCGCATAGACCGGGATCTTGATCCTTGCGAAATCCTCGCAGACCGAGCCCTGCTGCCAATAGGCGTCGCGGCGCTGATGCTTGGCCCAGGTGAGGATCCAGGGCTCGTTGGCTTTCAGACGCTCCAGCCACATCGCCCGCCAGCGCTCGCCGTGGAATTCCGGATCGGGCGGCAGGTCGTTATTCGCCATCATGGTCGACGACCAGTCGAAATTGTCCTTCGACATGCAGCCGCCGACGTAATGCACATCGGTCGCGTAGCGATCATCCGTGGAGCCGATGGTGACGATAGTCTTCAGCGCCGGCGGCTGCAGCGCGGCGATCTGCAAGCCGTTGAAGCCGCCCCAGGAGATGCCGATCATGCCCACACCGCCGTCGCACCAGGGCTGGGCGGCGGCCCAGGCGATCGCCGCGACACCGTCCTGCTGCTCCTGCGGCGTGTATTCGTCGGTGATGATCCCTTCGCTATCGCCGGAGCCGCGGATGTCGAGGCGCAGGCAGGCATAGCCATGGCCCGCCAGATATTCATGCTTGCTGTTGTCGCCGGCGCGGGTCCCTTCCCGCTTGCGATAGGGCACGTATTCGATGATCGCCGGCACGGGATCGCGCTCGGCATCCTCGGGCAACCAGAGCTTGGCGGCGAGGCGCACGCCGTCCGACATGGGGATGAAGACATTCTCCACCACCCGCACCCGCCGTGGAAACCGCTTCACTACCTTGGTCATGTCTCCCCCGTCTGCCTTCGCCGGCCGCAGGCATCAAGCTGTATACAGCTATTCTGGCAAAATCAAGATGGCGGGCGGCCCGCGTTCGACCTGCACGGAAGCATAACGCATCGGGTGAACTGTCGGAGCGACTAGGATCAGGGACCAGGCTCAGTGATCAAGGCTCGACGGCCAAGGCGTAACGGTGAAGGACGTAACGGGCGATATCGCCTCGTCATTCACCCATGACGGTCATTCAATCATGATGTTCGTGGACGGCGCCGACGATCATGGCGACCGCGAGGAAACCGATGATGCCGGCAAAGATCATCGCCAGGAGACCGGCATTCAGCGCCCAGCAGGCCACCATCCAGACCACGGCATTGGCGGCGCAGGCGATCAGGCGGAGCAGCGTGACCGAAGGCCGTCCGATATGACGCGCAACATTCTTCGCCGTCGCCGCAGACAGCTTGCGTGCCGGTAGTTCGACCTTCATGGAAGTCCCTTCCCCAACGTCCCCCAAAGCCATCAGGCAGGTTATCGAGCGGTTGGGGCAGAAACCGGCCTGTCTTGCTCGGACCGTTTCCCACGACCCGCCACGTGCAGCCCCCCGACCGTGACTCATTTTATCGCAAATTGTCGGTAATTGTGAGCCGCAATCTCTCAAAAATTGCAAAAAGGCTCGAAAGACATACTCGTCCGCATGTCCAAGCCCTGTCCGGTCTCGCCCTGCTCAAGCCAAGCGGCCGGACGGGAGGCCGGTTGGCCCGGTTTCCCGTCCCTTGCGTTTCCCCTCCCTTGCGTCAGGCCGCGTCACATCCCGCCGCAATCGAGGCCGATCAGCCGGTCCGCCAACCGCTTCTGATCGTCGCTGAGGACCTTGTAGAGCTGCGCGACCGTCGGCTGCATCGCCTTCATGGCACTCAGCATGCTCTCCATCCCCTGGATGCGCGCATTCATGCGATCGACGGCAGTACCCTGGGCCATCGCCTTGAACATCTCTTGATGGGTGTCACGCATCAGGCTGACACGGCCGCGAACCGCCTCGGCATAGGCGTTCCACGCGTCGTTCTCAGCCGCGGTGATGCCGAGTTCCGCGCGCAGATAAGCGAGCCGCCCTTCAACCACCGCCTCCATGCGCGGCCAACCGGCGGCGGCACCCTTGCCGGCATCGCCCGTATTCGCGCCGCCCGCCTGGCGGTTGCCCATCATGCCCGGCCCCATCATGCCCTGATAGCCGTAGCCCTGACCGCCGGCGCCGTTCCAACCCATCATGCCCTGGCCCATCATGCCCTGGCCCATCATCCCCGGGTAGCCGCCCATCATCGGACCGGCCATATATTGCCCACCCGGCCCCATCATCATCTGGCCCATCATCCCCGGCCCCATCATGTAGCCGCCCATGCCCATTACCGGGCATCCGCCGCCCATCATGCCGATGGCGGGATAGTCGTCGTGATCGTCCTCCGCCATCGCAGGAGAAAGCAGCGCCGCAGCGACGATGCCGCCCATCGCCATGCGTTTGAACCATCCACTCATGATAGATCTCCATTCTGTGCAAGCCTGCAATCCTCACAGCCTAGGCAGGCCGAAACGACGGCACCTTGACCTGCATCAACGTCCCGCCATTCGGCGGATCGATCGGCCGCACAAGGATCTATCAGAAAGCTTTCCGGCGGCGCCCCGACGCGCGCCAGTCGAGCAGGATGACGGCGACCATCGCCAGATCGAAGGCCACCAGGCCGGAGAGCGGCCAGCTCCAGTCACGCGACAGGCGGAACAGCATATAGGCGATGAAGATTGCAAAGAACGCGATGGCGACCGGATAGGCCCAGTACTTGCCGCGCAAGAGCAGGCCGGCAAGACCGGTCTTCACCGCGCCATGCAACAGCAGATAGGCGCCTGCCAATACCTGCGTTTCGTGACCGAGATGCGCGGCCCAATCATTCAGGGCGTTGGCGATGGGATCATGCGGATCCTCGGCCAATTCCGCCGCCGTCAAGGCATGGACCAGGCCGTCGACGGCGCCGGTCTGCGACAGCAGCAGCGCCAGCCCGCCGCCCAGTTCCAGCACACCGTTCATCCCCTTCAAGATGACCATCAGGTTGAACACGCGGTGCGTAGCCCCGGCATGGCTGCGGGCAATAGCGGCGGGGCGATCGTTGCCCGCGGCGCTGTCCTGCGACGATTCGGAATGCATGCCAGGGTTCATGTCCAAGACCTCACTTATCCGATCCTCAAATCAGCTTCGCCTTGATAGCGTGCCAACGGCAAGCGGGCCATACCGCGTCGATCGTCTGTAACGCCCCGTCCACCTTCGCCTGCCCACTTTCGCCTGTCCGCCGGCTCCTATCCGCCGGCACGGGGAAAAATAATGCCTGCCGCCGCTCACCTCACGGCGAGTTCCAGGCCGTGCAGCGCCGCAACCTTGACAGGTTGTGTTTGTCATGAAAAACTACCGTTAAAGTTGAGGATCATCGTATGCATTGCTCTCCCTACAACGCGGTGCAGCCGGCGCGATTGGCTGCCTTGGCCCTGTCGGCATGTCTCGCCGGCTGCAGCGTCACGGTCGATACGCTCGGCATCATCGGCAATGACCCGAAACTTTATCGCGGCGCCAGCACCGGTTATTCAGATATGACCGGCACCATCAAGATGGCGACCGCGGATGGCAGCAACCGCTGCACCGGCGATTTCCAATATGTGACGATGAAAGCCGGCTATGGCAGCCTGACCTGCAGCGACGGCAGATCGGCGCAGATCCAGTTCACCGCCCTCAACATGACAACCGGCTACGGGACCGGCTTCACCAGCGACGGCCAGACGGTCAGCTTCGTCTATGGCATGAAGGATGCCGAAGCGGCGCAGTATCTGCGGAATGCCCAGGTGGCCGGACGGCTGGAGGGGGCCGCCGGCGCCGGATTCTTCATCAACGCGCAAGGCGACCTCCTCACCACCGCCGATGTCGTGCATGGCTGCATGTCCGCGATCACCCTGCGGACGCCCGCGGGCGATACCATGACGGCGAATATCGTCGCCCTGGACACGGATCTCGACCTGGCGGCATTGCACGCATCGCGCGGCCCCGCCACCCTGCCGCATTGGGCGACGAGCGCCTCCCAGACGGGCGATCCGGTCATCGCCTATCGCTTTCCGCCGGCAGGGCAATTGTCCGGCGACAGCGATGCTGTCGTCACGGGCAAGCTGACCGCCCTCAACCGCGCCAACAGCAATCCCAGCCACCTGCAGATGACCACACCGGCTCAGGCGGCGGATAACGGCGGCCCGCTGGTCGACGCAAGCGGCCAGGTTGTCGGTGTGGTCTCGGGCTGGCTCAGCGACAAGCAGGGCTGGGCGACCACGGACACCGGCGCGCAGGCCGTCAATTTCGCCATCAAGGGCGACATCGCGAAGACCTTCCTCAACAATCACGGCATCGATATCGCCACGCCGGAATCTGCCGGCGATACCGCTTCTGTGGCGGATATGGGCGCGATCCTGCAGGGCTATGTCGTCCAGTTGAGCTGCCAGACCGCCAGCTAGGCCCGGCACCGCCGCCTAGCCGCGGAGCCTCAACAGGCTGTCCCCACGCGCCGCGGCGCAACCGCTGGCCCCGTCGCGGTGTTGATCCGCCGTTGCGCTTGCCTCAACGCTGCAAGGACGGCAAGCTGGAACATCCGGCGCAGGTCCGGTAGCAGCGAGAGCGAGAGGACAAATGGATCTGGCGACAATCCGCGAGCACAGCCGCAAGCTATCGTCGCGTTACCGCATTACCGATGGGCGCAAGTTCCGCTTGAGCGACATCGACCCCGACGACATCGCCCATCTCAAGAAATCCGACAAGCAGGATGCGACTGAAGCGCTGACCATCGGCATCGAGGCGCTGACATCATTGCAGGATAAGCTCTACGCCCAGCATCGCTGGGGCGTTCTCATCATCCTGCAAGGCATCGATGCCGCGGGCAAGGACGGCGTCATCAAGCATGTGATGTCCGGCATCAATCCGCAGGGCTGCAACGTATTCTCCTTCAAGGCGCCCTCGACCGAGGAGCTGGAGCACGACTACCTCTGGCGCTGCCTGCGCCACCTGCCGCGGCGCGGCCATATCGGCATTTTCAACCGCTCCTATTACGAAGAAGTCGTCGTCGTTCGGGTGCACCAGGAATTGCTCGCAAAGCAGAACCTGCCGCCGGCGGTCAACGGCAAGCATATCTGGCGCCAGCGCTTTCAGGAGATCAACAACCTTGAGCGCTATCTCGCCAATAACGGCTTCCTGGTGCTGAAATTCTTCCTGCATATCTCCAGGGAAGAGCAGAAGAAACGCTTCATGGCGCGGCTCGATGATCCCAACAAGAACTGGAAATTCTCGCTGAGCGATGCCAGCGAACGGCAGCATTGGGCGGATTACGTCAAGGCCTATGAAAAGATGATCCGCGCCACCTCGACCGAATATGCGCCCTGGCATGTGATCCCGGCCGACAACAAATGGTTCACCCATGTCACCGTCGCCGCCACCATCATCCATGCCCTGAACGGCCTGGACCTCGCTTATCCCACGGTCGACGAGGCCAAGCTGACGGAGCTCGCCAAGGTGCGACAGACCCTGCTGGAAGAATGAGCCGGCCGGGCCTGTCCTCTCCCCCTGGCAAATGTCGCGCTTGCCGGCTGGCGCATTCCCCGTTATCACCGGCAAAAACCTGGCGGCACAGGACCGGCCGGCAGTGATAGCATCAGCAGAGAGGGCAACGGGATGACGGCGGCAGGTAATGACGAGGAAACGTTGGCCGCCCCTATAGCGGCCGCGGGTGCAACGGCGGGCGAGGGATCCCCGCAGCGTCGCGCGGTAGAGCTGCCCCGCGCCTATCGCCTGCTCAACCACGGGCCGGTGGTCCTCGTCAGCAGCGCCCATGGCGGGCGGCGAAATGTGATGGCGGCATCCTGGTCCATGCCGGTGGACTTCGATCCGCCCAAGGTCGCGGTCGTCATCGACAAGAGCACGCTGACCCGCGAGCTGGTCGAGGCGTCGGGCAGCTTTGCCCTCAACATCCCCTTGCGGCCGCTGGCCCGCGCGACGGAGATCGTCGGCACCGATTCCGGTCGCGAGATCGACAAGTTCGCGGCACTCGACCTTGGGACCTTCCCCGCCGACAAGATTGCCGCGCCGCTGCTGGCCGGCTGCGCCGGCTGGCTGGAATGCAAAGTCATCGAAGAGCCGCATAACCAGGAAGCCTATGACCTGTTCCTGGCCGAGGTGGTCGCCGCCTCCGCCGACCCCGCCCTGTTCAGCAACGGCCGCTGGCATTTCCCGCCCGCCTCGCCGCGCACCCTGCACTACATCGCCGGCGGCGCCTTTTTCGAAACCGGCGAAGCCTTCACCGTCGCCGGCGAGATTGTCTGAGCACGACAGCACCGCGCGGAGATATCGGCGGCAGCGATGTCGTTTGCGGCGCAACATCGTCAGTGCATGACATGCCGATCGGCCTGCTAGACGTGGCGATCGACGGCTTCGCGTGTCCGCTGCAATGACGCTTGCGGCAGCTCTGCTTTCTCTTGAATGTCGGTTCAAATCGATGGACTATCATTCGACACAAGTGAAAATCCGCGCTGATTAGCGGCATGTGCAACCAGGGAACAGGGAGCTTCGGGATAGATGGCCAAACGTGACCAGCGTCGACAGGAACTGATAAACGCCACCATCTCCGTCGTCGCCGCTCACGGCTATTCCGAAACCACCGTCAGCCGGGTCGCCAAGGAAGCCGGGCTGTCGCTCGGCCTCATGCATTTCTATTTCAAGTCCAAGGACCATCTGTTCGAAGAGACCCTGCGGCATCTGTCCGAGGAATACGACCTGGTATGGCAGGCAGCGATCCGTGAGTTCGACGGCAGTGCGCCGCGGCGGCTGATTGGCATGATCTACGCCTTCTTCGACAGGAAGGTCTTCTCGCATGAGCGGCTAGCCGTCTGGTTTGCCTTCTGGGCGGATGCGAAACTGCGCGACCGCTTCCGCCGGGATGTGGTCAAGACCGAACAGCGCTATAGCCGCGCCATCATGCAGACGGTGCGCGAGATCAGCGCCGAGACCAAGCTGGACAAGGCCCATGGCGACCTGATCGCCACCAGCCTGATATCCATGATCGACGGGTTCTGGCTGCAATTCATGATCAACCCGCAAGCGGCGACGCGCAACCGGGCGATCAGCAGCTGCCTCAGCTTCCTGCGCCTGACCCTGCCCGATCTTGCCGCGGTCTGGGACGCGGAAGCAAAGAGCATCGCCCAGAAGCGGCCGCGCAAGAAGATTTCGGCCGCCGCCTGATTTAGATCGGAGCACGGCATGCTTCGATCTGAAACGATCGCGCTCTATCTCATTGAAGAGAGGCGGATTCGCGCTTTACGCGGAACTGCAAAGCGATTCCGCGCAAAGACAGTCCGACTCTAGGCGACGACCAGCCGGTCGCGGCCGAAGGCCGGCTCGTCCGCGAGCTCATCGATGATCGCCTGATCGCCATCGATCATGCGGGCGGTGCGATGGCCGTCATAGACCGCATGGGCAATCAGCGCCGGCGCCTTGCAATCACCGATGCGCTGAATGCTGGCGATGCCTGCCCCGGCATTGGCGACCGGTTCCGAGATCAGTGCGTGCCACAGCGCGTCGTTCGGCTCGCGCGACGTGACCGGCACGAAGCCGCCGCAGGGAATCGCGCGTCGCCGCCCGGTGAAAACGCAGGCGAGCTCTGCATGGGCGCTCGACGGATCAGCGCCCAGGACCGCCTCCACCGACTGGCTGACGATGATCTCGACCCCGAGCTCGATCAGCCGCGCCTGGCTGCGCGCCTGCTCCGCAGTGTAGCGGCTCCAGAAGCCGACCAGGCCGGCTGTCGTCACATAGGTGACGGCATGGCCCTCGCGCGCGAGCAATTCGGCGATCACCGCCGCCATGACGTAATGATCGTCGTCATAGACGATGACCGGCCGCGACTTTCCCTGCGGCCGCTGTCCGGCCATGATATCGTCCGGCGTCAGGGTCAGCGCACCCTCCAGCGCGGCATTGCCGCCCGGCGCTTGGCGCCCCATGCCGTCGCGGCGCCAGGTGCTGCCGGTTGCCAGCAGCACGTGGCGCGCGCCGACCTCGCGTATACCCGCCACCGACATGCGGCTCTCGCGAAAGATTTCCACGTTGTCGAGTTTGCCAAGCTGATGCTGGCGATAATCGCGCACGCGCGCCCATTCGCCGAGGCCCGGCAAGCGACTTTCCAGAGCGACGCGACCGCCAAGCTCGCGCCGCGCCTCCGCCAGCATCACCTGATGGCCACGCCGGCCTAGCGTCAAGGCCGCTTCCAATCCAGCCGGCCCCGCCCCCACCACCAGCACGCGCTCCGGCTGATGGGCGCGCTCGATCCGCTCCGGATGCCAGCCGCGCCGCCATTCCTCACCCATGGTCGGGTTCTGCGTGCAGCGCAGCGGCACGCTTTGGCTGTTGCTGGCATAACAGATATTGCAGCCGATACATTCGCGTATATCGTCCAGCCGGCCTTCGGCGATCTTCTGCGGCAGGAAGGGATCGGCGATGGATGGTCGTGCGGCGCCGATCAAATCGACGATACCGCGCTTCAGCTGGCCCAGCATGGTTTCCGGCGAGGTGAAGCGGCCGACGCTGACAACCGGCCGCTGCACGATGCCGCGCACATGGGCCACCAGCGGCTCCAGCGAGGCTTCCTTGATGAAGCGCGAGGCGCCCATCTCGTGGGAATAGTCGACGATGGTGACATCGAAGAGGTCCGGCGCATCCTTCAGCAGTTCGAACATCACCCGCCGCTCGCCGTCGGGATGCGCCTGTGTCTTCGGGTCTTCGCCCGGCGTCGCCTCGGTGTCCACCTCGATGCGAACCGCCACCGCACAGCGGTCGCCGATCGCCTCCTTGGTCTCGTCGATCAGTTCCCGCACCAGCCGCACGCGGTTTTCCAGGCTGCCGCTATAGCCGTCGAGCGTGCGATTGAGGCGGTCATCGAGGAATTGCGACAGCAGGTAGGTATGGCTGGCATAGACATAGACGATATCGAAACCCGCTTCCCGTGCCCGCAAGGCAGCGGCGCGGTGCGCCCGGCGATAGTCGCGGAGATCGGCCTGATCCATGCGGCGGGACTGCACCGGCGCCTTCTCCGCCGGCAGGCTCTGCGGCCCCATCGGCGCCAGCCGGCTGTACAGATTGGCGGAGCGCAGGCCGCCATGCCACAGCTCGACACCCGCCAGTGATCCGTGACGATGGACGCCCTCCGCCAGCATCGCCAGGTTGCGCACGTCGCCCTGGTCCCAGAGCGAGGCATAGGGCGACGGATGATCGTCGCTGGTGGGATGGATGGAGCAATATTCAGTACAGACGACGCCCCAGCCGCCTTCGGCCTTGGCCGCCCGCATGACCGCGAGGGTCTGCGGCAGGCCGTAGCCCATACCCGTGCAATGCGGCACCTGATAGAAGCGGTTGGGCGCCGTGACGGGGCCGATCCGCAACGGCGCGAAGAGCGGATCGAAGCGCGGGTCGCGCGGCATCTGCGTATTCCCTAGACTTGCTGATTTACGTCTCGCGACCCTTATTCGGTAGCGGCAATTTCCGACGCGAGCCGCACACCGGTATCGGTCAGGACCCGCAAGGCACCGGGCGGCAGGTAGGCCTGCACGCTGCTGCCGGGTGCAAAAGGTATCTCTTCGCCATCATTATGCATCAACGCCTGAATCGTGTGGCCGGTCGCCAGCTTGACGATGAGTTGCACGGCGTTGCCGAGATAGACCCAGCGCTCGACCTGGCCGGGAATGCGATTCTCGCCGCCCGGCGCATTGCCCGGCTCCAGCCGCACGCGCTCCGGTCGGATCGTCGCCTTGGTATTGCCGCCCGGCGCCTGACCGTGGCCTGCCAGCAATTCATACTGGCCGATACGGATGCGCGTGCCGCTGCCGTTGATGGTGCCGCCGCCGGCCGCATGCGCCTCCATCAGATTGGAGACGCCGAGGAAGTCGGCGACGAAGACCGTGGCCGGCGCCTCATACATCTCCTGCGGCGAGGCGATCTGCTCGATATGGCCGTTCGACATGATGGCGATCCGGTCGCTCATGGTGAGCGCCTCTTCCTGGTCATGCGTCACATAGACGAAGGTGATGCCGACCTGCTGCTGCAAGGTCTTCAGCTCAACCTGCAACTGCTTACGCAGCCGCGCATCAAGCGCGCCCAGCGGCTCATCGAGCAGCAGCACGGAAGGCTTCAGCACCAAAGCGCGGGCCAACGCGACGCGTTGCTGCTGCCCGCCGGACATCTGGATCGGCTTACGCTTGGCGAACTGGGTCAGCTGCACCAGTTCCAGCGCCTCAGCGACGCGCCGATCAACTTCCCTCGCCTCGATCTTCTGGCGGCGCAGGCCAAAGGCGACGTTATCGAAGACATTGAGATGCGGGAACAGGGCATAGCTCTGGAACACAGTGTTCACATGGCGGCGATGCGGCGGCGTCGCCGTCATGTCGACGCCGTCCAGCAGGATCTGGCCGGAAGTCGGACGCTCGAAGCCGGCGATCATCCGCAAGGTCGTTGTCTTGCCGCAACCGGAGGACCCCAGCAGCGAAAAGAACTCGCCGCCCGGGATATGAAGATTGATTTGGTTGACGGCCCGCATCGGCCCGAAAGCTTTGACCAGATCGATCAGCTCGACTTCGCCACCGCTCACATTCGCTTCCTTCCCTGTCGCATTATCGTTCATCGGCAGGGCGGCATAGCGCCCCATCGCCGCTTGCGGCGCCGCTTCTCCGGCGGCCTGCCGCTCGCCCGTCTTATTCCCCGAAACCCGCATATCCAAACCCTCTGATCCTTGAACCCGGCGCCCCGCCATGCCGGTCGGCATGACGCCGCGCCTACATATCGAAGCCACCCATCGCCTGGCCAAGGCCGCCGCCCCCCTGGCCCGGCTTGCGCTCGCCGCGCGTCATCCAGCGCTGCACCAGGTAAGCGATGCCGATCGCCGCCAAGGTCATCGCCACCAGGATCGCCGCCAGCGCATTGATCGAGGGGAAAGGTGCCGCCCGCGTCGAGTTGTAGATGCGGATCGGCACGGTATCGCAATCGGCGCCGCAGGAGAGCCATTGGCTGATGACGAAATCGTCGATCGAGATGGCAAAGACCATCATCAGGCTGGAAAAGATCGCCGGCGACAGCAGCGGGAAGACCACAAGATAGAGCGTCTGGAAGGGAGTGGCGCCAAGATCCGCCGCCGCCTCTTCATATTGCTTGCCGATCGAGAACAGGCGGCCGCGGACGATCACCACCACGTAAGAGAGGGAGAAGGTCACGTGGCCGAGGACCTGTGCCGTGGTGCCGGGCGTAATCCAGTCATAGAGGTAGAGGAACACCATCGAGAGGGCGACCCCCATCATCAGCTCCGGCGTCACTAGCGGGAACAGCATGATGAAGTTCGACGCGCTGGCAAGATAGCCGCGCCAGCGCGCCAGCCCGAGTGCGAGCAAGACGCCGAGCGGCGTCGCGATCAGCATGTCGAGCCCGGCCAGCTTCAGGCTCTGCATCAAGGCCTGGATCAGGGTCGGATCGGTCCAGACCGAATGGGCGGGATCGCTGTAATACCATTTGGTGAGATTGAAGCCCTGCCAGGTGGTGACCGAGCGGCCGTCGTTGAAAGAGAACTGGATGGCGACGATCACCGGCACGATGGAGATCAGGATATAGAGCCAGGTGATCACCATCAGCGAGCGCGGCGTACCCCAGGGATTGAAGAGCCAGCTGCGGAACTTCTGCGTCGCCGTCGGCTGGATGCCGCGCTTCGCCGCTGGAAGGCCGCCAGTGCGTGTCACATTCGTCATGACGCCATCTCCCTCTGCGCCTTGGCGATCGAGATCATGTAATAGGCCATGAGGACGGCGAGGAAGGCCGACAGGATCAGCGTCAGCGCTGCCCCCACCGCCGGCTGCGGTCCGCCATGGAAGAAGATGTCGATCTGGTTGCCGAGCATGCTGGTGGTCGGCGAGCCGGAGACGATATTCGGCGTGTAATAATCACCGAACATCGGCAAGGCGATGATGACGCTCGCGCCCAGGATGCCGTGCTTTGACAGCGGCAGCGTCACATGGGTGAAGGCCTCCATCGGGCTCGCGCCGAGGTCGCGCGCCGCTTCAAGCACACTGCGGTCGATCCGGTCGAGAGCCGCGAGCAGCGGCAGGATCAGGTAGGGTATGTATCCATAGATAAGCCCCAATACGACCGAAACGGGATTGCCGTCGAGCCAGTTGGGCGGCGTCGCGACGATATGGGTCCAGAGCAGGATCTTGTTGATATAGCCGCTGGGCGAGAAAAGATTGATCCAGGCCAGCATGCGCATCATGTAGCTGACCCAGAACGGCAGCACGATAAGTGCGATCAGCCAGGATTTGCTGCGCCTGGCGTGGCGGGAAATATAATAGGCGACGGGATAGCCGATCAGCAAAGAGCCGGTCAGCGCGAGACCGACATAGATCGCCGTACGGATGAAGACGGTCCAATAGGTCTGGCCGGGCAGGAACTGCCGCAGCGTGTCGAGCATGGCATCATATTGCCAATCGGCGGGGTTCCAGGTCGGAATAGGATTCTGAAAGACCGGATCGACGCCGCCGAAAGCGACACCGATCAAGGCATAAAACGGCACGAGAAACAGCAGTATCAACCATACCACCCCGGGTACGGCGAAGACGGGCCAAAGCCATCTCGGATACATTCTATATTCGCCTCACTCAACCCGCGCGGGCCAGGCCGCGCATCCCTCACCTAGTCCAGTCCGGCTGTTACGCGCTAAAAAGCGCCAGCCTTCCGGCGGTCCGCCACTGTCCCAGGATGACAGACCGCCGGAAATGCTCACCTCGGGTCAGGCACCCGAATTGAACTTGGCATAGGCGCTCTGCCAGAGCTTCTGCCCGGCCGGTGTCAACGAGCAATGCTGCAGCGAATTCGCGCCCAGGTCGTCCGGCGATAGGATCGCGGTCCGCAGTGTCTCAGGGATCGTGCCGTTTTTGATCAGGTCGTCGGCATTGATCTTGTTCTGCGGCGGCTGATAGGCGGTGAAGCCGACGAAGTTGTCATAGGCAACCTGCTCATCCAGCAGGTGGTTGAGCCAGAGATGGCCCAGCACCGGCTTCTGGCTATGCGCCAGGAGCACCCAGGTATCATTCTGCACCGGGCTCTTGCCGACACTGCCGGCCCAGTATTGCAGGACATTTGGATCAGTCCCTTTGGCAAGATAATTGATGGCGCAGCTGATGAGATCGCCGGACCAGCTTTGATGCAGGTACGAGCTGGCGTCACCCAATTGCTGATATTCCTTGATGTCGATCTTAGGATGGCAGATCGGCACCATCTTCTGCAATTCGGCGAGAGACGCGTTGATAACCTCCGGGTCTTCCGTATTGAGGTCGTACTGGCCCTTATACATCATGCCGAGCGACAAAGCCTCGCGCGAGTCATCGAGCACGCCGACATAGCCGGTATAGGCCTGGGCATTCCAGAAGATCGACCAGGGATTATCGAGCTTATGGATGTCTTCCTTGACCTTGTCGCTGCGCCAGCCGATGCCGGTCGTATAGACCACATAA
>DATLJB010000215.1:0-8421 GCA_035539075.1 Terriglobia bacterium | reverse complement strand
GACCCTGGCCGGTGATGGCTCTATACGTCGCAGCGCCAAATCGTCAGCCGCAAGCGGCAAGTTGGCCCGGTGGCAGAGTGGCCATGCAGAGGACTGCAAATCCTCGTACGTCGGTTCGATTCCGGCCCGGGCCTCCAACAGTCCCTGCCCTGCAACGCCCCCGATCGCCAGGTTCAGTCTTCAGGTCGGCCGGAATCCGTCCTCCAACGCGCCCGATGCCCCGGCACACCGATACCCGGCGCCCCGATACCCGGATGACAGCTTTCGGCCTTGCGGCGCATCTTGCTTACATTATCCCTGCGCATGGCGGAGCCGCGACCGCTGAGTCGCGCCACGATTTTCCGCCAGGCCCGCGTCGCGATCCCAGCGGCGATAAAGCAAAGGCCCCGGACGAGCCGGGGCCTTACATTCTGTCGCTGATCTACCCGGTCGCCCGGGCCGTCCGCCTCAGTTGCTGTCGTAAGTGACTTCCTTGGGGGTCGCTTCCTTCGGCAGGCTCACGCCCAGCGCCTGAACCAGCTCACCCTGCGCGGCGAGAATCTTGAAGTTGGCCAAGACCTCGTTCGACTGCGCGGTGATCAGATTGTCCTGCGACTGGAAGACCTCATTACGCGAGTTCAGCAGATCGAGCAGGCTGCGCTGGCCGATATCGAACTGCTGCTCATAGAGCTTCTGGGTCTGGACGTTCTTGTCATATTCTTCGGTCAGCGTCTCAACCGTATCGCGCTGCGTCTGGCGTTCGCTCCAAGCATCGCGAACGTCCTTGGCGACGACGCGCTCCTGGTTGCGCACGGCATCGATCGCTTCCTGCTTGCGCCACTTGAACTCGCGGATACGTGCGAGATCGGCGCCGCCATTATAGAGGTTATACTGCACCTCTATCAGCGCATTTGCACTATGGCCGGTCTGCTCGATGCCGTTGTCATGATGATTGACCGCCGCCGTCGCATTCAAGTCGATCCGCGGGTACATCGACGCTTCCTGACGACCGAGCAGGTGCTCGGCGGCCACCACGTCGTACTTCGAGCCCTGCACCTTCGGACTGACTTCGATCGCATGCGCGACCGACTTCTCGACGTCCTCCGGCACCAGTGAATCATAGGTGAAGCTGACCGGCTCCAGATCCGCCGGCGGCTGGCCGATGATGCGCTGGAAATTGGTCTGGGCGTCACGCAGGCTGCCCTGGATCGTCTTCAGCTGGGTCCGCGCCGTGGCAAGGCGGGCTTCCGCTTGACGCACGTCGGCCACGTTGCCGCCACCGAGATCGGCGCGCTTCTGCACCAGGGCCAGCGTGTCTTCATGCGCCTTGACGTTCGCAGCGGCATTGTCGACGCGCGCCTGATTGCGCAGCACGTCGAGATAGAAGCGCACCGTATCGAGGCCGTTGATCTCGCTCTTGTCCTGCACGACATTGGCGGCAGAGGCGACGCGGGCCTTCTGGCGATCCACTTCGTTCGAGGCGTCGAAGCCGTCGAAGATGCGCTGCTGCAGCGTGATATCTGCATCGCCACGCATCATGCCGATGCCGTTGTCATGCGGGCTCTGCGTCAGATTCGCATCACCCTCATCGACTGAGCTGCTCTCGGTCCATTCGGGGCCGCCGGCAGCATGGAAATCGATCTTCGGATAATAGAGACCGCGCGCCTGGCGCAGCTCATAATCGGTGGCACGCCGGTCGCGCATCGCACCATTGATGTCCGGATTGGTCTGCATGACCAAGGAGACTGCTTCCTTCAGGGACATCGCGGATGCCGCTTGTGGCATGACGGCGATGACGCAGGCTCCGGCCAAGATCGCGTTGAGCAAGGCCGCTTTGCGACCGCGCGGAAGGTTGTGACGATTCATTTTAGCAATCCCCCAAGTAACTGCGATCGAACGTCCAACGCATTCTAGTCGTTGTTGGCATCACGGCAAAGTTCGATCATTCCCTGCCGGACTTTAACATAGTGTTAACCTTGACTGTCCCCGAGTTCTTTTATCAGCTTCGCCCTTAACTTGCATCAAATTTTTAGCGTTCCGTGAAAGCAGTTTGTCGTGCCTTCAGGATGGGCTTCAGCAGATATTCAAGCACGGTGCGCTTGCCGGTGAGAATGTCGACAGTGGCCGTCATACCAGGAATAATCGGCAACTGTTCGCCTTGTTTTCCAATAAGATAATTCCTGTCGGTGCGTAGCCGCACGCGAAAGAAAGTTTCTTTCTTGTCGTTCTCGATGGCATCGGCGCTGATCTGTTCGACCTTGGCGTCCAAACCACCATAAATTGAATAATCGTAAGCCGTGATCTTTATTTTCGCGTGTTGATCGGGAGCGATGAACCCGCGGTCCTGCGGCCGGATCTGCGCCTCGATCAACAGGGTGTCTTCGATCGGCACGATTTCCATGATTTCCTGGGCCGGCTGGGCGACGCCGCCCACAGTGCGCATCTTGATTTCCTTGACCGTGCCATGCACCGGCGAGCGCAGCACCTGATGGCCGAGCTTGGTGGTGCCGCCGGCCAGCAGCTGGGTCACCGAGGCTAGGTCGGCCCGGTGCTTCGCAAGTTCGGTGGCGGCATCGGCGCGGAACGTGGCCACCGCTTCGCGCGCCTTGCTCTGCGCTTCCTGCAGCGCCGCCTCGGCGGGCGGGCGCGAGGCCTGGGCATTGGCGATATCGGTGGCGATGCGCTGAACCTCCTGCTGCGCCGAAATATATTCGGCTTCCGATCCCGCGCCGGAGGCAAACACCTTCTGCTGCAGGTCGGAACGGCGCTGCGCCAGGCCGAGGCTGACGCGCGAGGAATTGACCTTCACGTCGATCGAGCGCAATTCCTGCTCACGCTGCGTGATGGTGTCTTTCAAGGTCGCGATCTGCGACTGCAGTTGCTGCTGTCGGATATGGGCCTGTGCCCGCTCGGCATCGGCGACTTCCGGCGCCTTCTCGAGCAATTCCTTGTCGAACTGGATATCGTCGGGACCTTTGCCGTCGAGTTCGGCCTGCAGCCGCGCGGTCGCGGCCAGCCCGGTCCAGTAACGCTGCTGCAATTCATTGACGTCGGTGGCCACGGTGGTGTTGTCCATCTCCACCAATTCCTGGCCCGGCTCGACGATATCGCCTTCCTTGACCTTCATGTCCTTGATGATGCCGCCTTCGGCGCTCTGGATCAGCTGCGTGGCGCTGGACGGCACCACTTTCGCTTCGCCCCGGGTCACCTGATCGAGAACGGCGAAATTCGCCCAGATCAGGGCCGCGATGATGGCGAAGGCGACGGCGAACAACAGGATATGACCGAAAAGGCGGGTGCCTTCCTTCTCGGCATGCGACGGATCGATCCAGAGATCGCGGTTGGTCAATGACATCGTAGAATCCCTTCAGCCCGATCCGTCAGCCCTCATTGGCGCGGATACGGCCCTTCATCAGTGCATCAAGCACGCCGGCCTTCGGTCCGTCGGCAACCACCTTACCACGATCCAGCACGATCAGGCGATCGACCAATGCAAGCATCGAGTTACGATGTGTGACCAGGATCACTGTCTTGCCCTGGATGATCTCGCCGAGCCGGCTTTTGAACGCGTTCTCGGTGCTGTTGTCCATCGAACTGGTCGGCTCATCGAGCAGCAGGATCGGCGGATTGAGCAGCATGGCGCGCGCCACTGCGACGGACTGGCGCTGGCCGCCGGAGAGCATACGCCCGTTCTCACCGACCGGCATGTCATAGCCCAGCGGATGCTGGCGGACGAACTGGTCGACGCCGGCCAGCGTGGCCGCGCGCAGGACCGATTCCTCGTCCACGTAAGGCGCGCCGAGACTGATATTGTCCTTCACCGAGCCGAAGAAGAGATGAGCATCCTGCAGCACGCAGCCGATGTTCTGGCGGAGATCGGTGGGATCGAGCTGGCGGATATCAGTGCCGTCGACCAAAACTGCCCCATCGGACGGCTCGAAAAGTCCCAGGATCAGGCGCTCGATCGTGGTCTTGCCGGAGCCGATGCGGCCGACAATGCCGACCCGTTCGCCCGGCGCGATGCGGAAGGAGACGCCGTCCAGCGCATTGGTCTGCGAGCCGGGATACTTGAAGCTGACATTGCGGAACTCGATGCCGCCATCGATCCGCGGGCGGCGCAGGAACACCTTGCCGCGCGGCCGTTCGATCGGCAGCGCCATCAGGCGGTTGAGGCCCTTGAGCGAGGTCCAGGACTGGTGAAAGCGGATGATCAGGCCGGCGATCTGGCCCAACGGCGCCATCGAACGGCCGGTCAGCATCGAAGCTGCGACCAGGGCGCCGGTGGTCATATGAATGTCACCGGTCGGCGTCGATTCGAAAATCCGGTAGCAGCCCCAGAGGATAACGGCCGTGGTCGAGAAGTTCGAAGCGAACATCACGAAGTTGATGCCGAGCGAGGACCAGAACTTCGACTTTTCCGATGACGAGGAAGAGGCCGCCACATAGCCGTCCCAGTCGCGCTGCATCTGGCCTTCCGCGGAAGCCGCTTTGATCGCATCGAGGCCGTTGATGGATTCGACGAGGGTCGCGTGCTTCTGCGCCGATTCGCGGTAGCTGCGCTCCACCGCCTTCTTCATCGGAAACTGCACCAGGACGCTGACCATGATGACGACGGGGATCATCACCGCGGGCACGGCGACGACCGGCCCCGCCACCAGCCAGATGATCAGCAGGAAGATCAGCACGAAGGGCAGGTCGACCATGGCCGAGAGCGTGGCCGAGGTGAAAAAGTCGCGCAATGTTTCGTAGGATTGAACATTGCTGGCGAAAGCGCCGGCCGATTGAGGACCCGCCGCCATGCGGATCGACAAGATATGTTCGAAGATCGCCGACGAGATCTTTCGATCCAGCGCCTTGCCGGCCTTGTCGAGGAAATGCGCCCGCAAGGTCCGCAGCATGAAATCGAAGCCGTAAACCAGCAGGATGCCGATCGACAGCATCCACAGCGTCTCCTCCGCCTTGTTCGGCACGACCCGGTCATAGACCTGCATCGAGAAGATCGACGAGGCGATGGTGAAGAGGTTGATCAGCAGGGCCGAAAGGACAACTTCCAGATAAAGCGGCGTGAACCGCAGCACTTCGCTCCAGAACCAGTTGCGCGGTGGCGCCTCGGTGAGATCGGACGAGCGCGTATCGAGGCGGATCTTCGGCCGCACCAGCAGCATCTGGCCGGTATAGAGTTGCGAAACCAGTTCCACCGCCACGGTCTGCGAACCGTCGAGATTGTCGGGCGTCGCAATCTCGACCATGCCCTTCTTGGGTGCCGAGAGCATTACGACCGCGCGCTTTTCCGTCAGCAGCAGCACGGCCGGCAGATTCATCGCCTGAATCTTTTCAAAAGGACGCCGCACCTTGTTGGCCGACAGACCGGCGCGATCGGCAGCCCGCAGGAAAAGATCGGGCGTCATGCCTTCTTCGGCGATCGGCAGCGAGGCCGACAGAGCCGCCGGCGACTTCGGATTACCGAACAAGCGCGTCAGGATGACGAGGCAGGACAGCAGCGCATCTTCGCGCATGGTGGGGCCGGAATATTCAACCGGCGGCGTATTCGGCCCGGGCGCCACCGCGACCTGTTGATGGGCAGCATCCGCGCCGGGACCGGCCGCAGCATTGTCCGCAGCAGCGCCGGCCGCACCGTCGGCACCTCCACCCTGCATTGCCTTGGCGATCATCTGCTGGATCGCCGCTTGATTGGCGGCCGCAGCGGCGCCTGCAGCTGCGGAACTAGTTGCTGCTGAGCCCGTTGGGGAACCAGCGGCAGGTTGTGCTGGATGCGGCGAATGGGGTGCTTGTCCCGCGGCCGGCTGGCCCGGCACCGGCTGGCTCGGTCGTTGACTTGCCGCTGGTGCTCCGGCAGCTGGATTGTTGGTTCCGGAGCCAGCGGTCGTTTGCTGGGCCGGGTTTGCGGCTGCCTTGGAAGCTTCCATTGCCCCTGATCCGTTCTTAGAGATGCTTCATTTATTGAAGAAAAAGCGTTAGCGTCTGGTTAAATCAGAGAATTTTGAACGTGGCAGCGGCCAGTTCACGTTCTGATTGCGCGATGATACAGACGGGAGTATGGCGTCGCCTGACCATGAGAGATCGGCCTTCTTGATTGGCTTTTCTGTCGAGCAGTGTGAGAACGCGCCAAAGAGAAGACCCCGTCAACAGGTTTGTTCCTACCGTCAGCCGTCATGACCATAGGCCCCCGCTCAGCGGGGGCGGGGAATGCATTGCTCGCCGATACTGTCATTTGATCCCGTGCCGGTGCTGCGGCGTCCCCCACAAGCTGTGCCTTGCCACTCACGGCGAGGCCCGCGTCTGACGCTCCCGAACGATTGCGGGGGAGTGGATTGAGCTCCCCCGACCGCTTCTGTCGACGCCTTGATATTAAGTCTTAATATACCGACTTGCCCTTTGCGGTCAAAGCGTTACGTAACAAACCCGCGGCGCATTAAGCCTTGTCGCAGCGCTCCGGTCGCACCGCCCCGACCCTTGCGGCAGCTAGACCGCTTCCGCGACCCCGCCTGTCATCAGCACGGGCAGTTCCTGGGCGACGAAGGCCTTGCCGAGCTCCATCAGGTAGTCGCGCTTCGCCGCCGGCTCGGCAATCGTCTGGTCACCCTTGCGCAGGGCCAGGCCGTAGCTGTCGAGAACGGTCACACTGCGCGCGACAGCGCGTTCCAGCCCCCCGCCCTCGCCGAAGCTTTGCAGCAGCACGGCGCTGACCAGGCTGATCGGCATGATGCCGCCCAGGACCGGTGAAACCAGCGGGCGGGTTTTTGCCTCCGCGTGTTCACGCGAGGCGGCGAGGCTGAGCAGCCGTTGATTGGTCTTGCCGATGACACGCAGTTTGCAGCCACCGTCGAAGGTCTTGCCGATACGAAACACGGCCGCGGCCGGC
The DNA here is from genome assembly GCA_035539075.1 of Terriglobia bacterium. GTDB lineage: Bacteria > Pseudomonadota > Alphaproteobacteria > Dongiales > Dongiaceae > Dongia_B. Next base: position 1,559 of record DATLJB010000215.1, on the reverse strand, counting down.
ATCAGCACATTGGCGGCAAGCAACATGCTGGTGATGCGCAGCAGGTCATCACCGGGGCGGCCCTTGGCCACCGCCTGGGTCAATTCCCGCACTGTCGCGCTACCCTTCTTCAGAACCCCATCCAGTTCCATGAGTACCTTGGGATCGAGCGTGGCGGAGCCGCGCGGGACCTTGATTTTCGGCTCCAGCTTGGCCAGCGGCTTGGTCGCCAGGACCACCTGGTTCTCACGGTGGCGGCGCATCTGTGCCGCCGGCAGATGGGCATGGCCGCGCACGAAGACGTCGCGCCGGAAGCGCTGATTGGCGAGAAAGTCCTGCATCAACTGGCGCAGCCGCAAGGTCGGCTGATTGGTGATGAAAGCCGCCGCCTCGTCGGCGAAAAGCAGCTCGAGGTGATTTTCCGACAAGGTGGCCGCGCCGATGAAATCCAGCTTTGCCGCCGCCATTTCATCGGCGACATCGGCCGAATAGAACAGGTTCCAATCGGCGTTGAACATCTCATGCGCCAGGTAATTGGCCGGCCGCTCGCGATACTGCTTCATCGCCTGCTTGGCGGCCGGCTGGCGGTTGAGATAGCCGATATCGAACTTGCCGAAGGCATCCAATTGATCCAGCGCCTGGGCGACGCGCCCTTCGGTCGCCCCGCGGTTCGGCCCGGCCAGTTCGACCAGCAGCCGGCGCAGCGGCGCTTCCGGCGTCCAGCCCGGCAGGCAGTTATAGCTGTTATAGACGATGCCACCCGGCTTCAGCCGTTCATAGATGAAGCGCTGCACTGCCTGCCGCGCGGCCAGCGAGATCCACGAATAGACGCCGTGCAGGGCGACAAAATCGACTTCAGGCAAGTCCAGCTTGCGGGCGTTTTCTTCGCCCACCAGGTCCTCGAAGCCGCGCTCCAGGAAGCGCACATTCTCCAGCCCGAGCGACGCCGCGTAACGCTGCGCGGCATCGATATGGGCCGGATTGAAATCGACGCCGATGAACTGGGCCTGCGGAAAAGCGGCAGCCAGATGGGTGACCGTGCGCCCCAATCCGCAGCCCAGCTCGATATAGGCGAAAGGCCGGTCGAGCGGCCGCGGCTGACAACCTTTCAGCACGGCCACATAGTTGAGCCAGGCGGGCGACAGTTCCCGGTAGGTGTTATCGGTATAGAGCACATCCGTCACATAACCCTGTGCCCAGTCTGAGCCGTCCGACATTCTTTCCCCCGCACGAAACTGTCCCATCTGCCGCTACTCTAAACGAAGGCCGGGCGCGCCGGAAGTGCGGCGCCGCTGGCCAGCGAGCGTGATCACAGCAGCCGGTAATCAGAGCGGGCCGACTGGTTACTGATCGGGGCAATGACAAGAAAAAGGGCGCCCCCGCAGGGGCGCCCCAGAATGTGGATCAGATGAGCGTTGCGGCTCAGGCTGGTTGATCAGGGCTGGTTGAGATGAACCTGAACGTTGGTTTCATGCTCGACCAGCACCGTCACATGCGAGCCGCCGACATTGGCGTTATAGGCGTCATAGGTATGCGAGGCATCGCCTGCAACCTTGAGGCCCGTCTCGCCCGCCGTCCAG
>DATLJB010000214.1:0-6789 GCA_035539075.1 Terriglobia bacterium | reverse complement strand
TTAGGAGAAACCCATGTCCGACCGGAAAATCGCCGTTATCACCGGAGCATCCTCCGGCATCGGTGCCGTCTATGCCGACCGTCTCGCCAAGCGGGGCTATGATCTCGTGATTGTTGCACGCCGCCTCGACCGTCTCGAGGCTCTGGCTGATAAGATCAGGAAGGCCCATGGCGCGAAGGTGGAAACGCTGCAGGCCGACCTCGAAAAGGACAGCGATATCGCCAGGGTCGAACGCCTGCTGTCGACCAACCCCGCTATCCGCGTCCTGGTGAACAATGCCGGCGTGGCCCGGCTTAAGCCGCTCGAGCAATCCTCGCTCCAGGAATCGCTGTCGCAGATCGCGCTGAACATCACCGCCCTGACGCGACTCACCCATGCTGTCCTGCCGGCCTTCCGGAAGCTGAATGACGGGCTCATCATCAACATCGCCTCGGTGCTCAGCATTCACGCCTGGTCCGCCAGCGCGGTCTATAGCGGCACCAAGGGATTCGTGTTGAATTTCAGCCGCGGGCTTCAGGAAGAGCTCGCCTCTACCGGCGTGAAGGTGCAACTGGTCAACCCGGCGACGACCGCGACGGAAATCTGGGACAATTCAGGCATTCCGATCTCCGCTCTCAATCAGGACAGTATCATGACCACGGAGAACCTGGTCGATGCGGCTCTGGCGGGCTTCGACGCGGGCGAGAAGATCACTTGGCCGTCGGTCGCCGACGCGACCCTGTGGGAAAAGTACGACGATGCGCGCGGCAAGCTGTTCACCGCCACCCAGACCGGCAAGCCGGCTCCCCGCTACAACATCGCCTGACGGGCGATGACAGCGCTCGACCGGCAGAAAAAGGGCGATCCGGTACCGGATCGCCCACAGGGAGACAGGGAAAGAATGGGCGAAATCTGACCGCGGTCAGATCGCCTTCTTGCTCATCTGATCGGCGATATATTCCGACTGCCGGATCGCCAGGGCGACGATGGTCAGGGTCGGATTTTCTGCCGCGCCCGAGGTGAACTGGCTGCCGTCCGAGACGAACAGGTTCGGGACGTCGTGGGTCTGGCCGTGCTTGTTGACCACGCCGTCCTGCGGCTTCTCGCTCATCCGGTTGGTGCCGAGATTATGCGTCGAAGGGTAAGGCGGCGTATGGATTGTGCGCGTGGCGCCGACCGCGTCATAGATGGCACTGCCTTGCTTGAAGGCGTAGTTGCGCATCGCCGTGTCGTTGGCATGGTCGTCGAAATGCACGTCCGGGATCGGCAGGCCGAAGGCGTCCTTCTCCGTCGCATGCAAGGTAATGCGGTTGGTTTCCTGCGGCATATCCTCGCCGACGATCCACATGCCGGCCATATGACTATAGGCTTCCATGGCTGAGGTGAAGCCTGGACCCCAGGCGCCGGGATCGAGAAAGGCCGCCATGAAGGGCAGGCCGAGCGACAAGGTTTCCAGCTCGAAACCGCCGGCGAAGCCGCGTTCCGGCTTGAAGACCGCTTCGTCGCGGACGATGCCGGCCATGGTGGTGCCGCGATACATATGTACCGGCTTGTCGAAGATGCCATAGACCGAGCCGGTGGTGTGGCGCATATAGTTCTTGCCGACCTGGCCGGAGGAATTGGCGAGGCCGTCGGGGAATTTCGCCGAGGCTGAGTTCAGCAGCAGGCGCGGACTCTCGATCGAATTGCCGGCGACACAGACGACACGGGCAGCTTGGCGCTGTTGCTGGCCCTGCTTGTCGGCATAGACGACGCCGGTCACCAGGCCCTTGTCGTTATGCTCGATCTTGAGGACCTGGGAATTTGGCCGCACTTCCAGATTGCCGGTCGCCTCGCCCTTCGGAATCTCGGTGTAGAGCGTCGACCATTTCGCGCCGGACTTGCAGCCCTGAAAGCAGAAGCCGATCTGCTGGCAGGAGCCGCGGCCGTCGCGCGGCTGCGAGTTGATCGCCATATTGCCGGTATGGACGGTCTGGTAGCCGACCTTCTTGGCGCCGGCTGCCAGCACCTTGAAGTTGTTGTTGCCGGGCAGGCGCGGAATGCCATGGGTGCCGGTCACGCCCATCTTGTCTTCGGCCCGCTCGTAATAGGGTTCCATCTCGGCGAGCGTGATCGGCCAGTCCAGCAGATTGGCGCCGGCGATCTCGCCATAGGTGGTGCGGATCTTGAACTCATGCTCCTGAAAGCGCAGGGAAGCGCCGGCCCAATGCACGGTCGAGCCGCCGACGGATTTGACGATCCAGGCCGGCAGGTTGGGGAAGTCCTTGGCGACGCGCCAGCTGCCCGAGGTGGTGCGCTTGTCGAGCCAGGAGATGTTGGTGAAGCTCTCCCACTCGTTGTTGACGAAATCCTCGATTTCGTTGCGCGCCCCAGCTTCAAGGAGCACGACCTTGATGCCCTTCTGCGCGAGTTCGTTTGATAAGGTGCCGCCGCCGGCGCCGGAGCCGACCACTACCACCACGCTGTCGTCGGACAGATCGAATTTAGCTGCCATGATTGCCTCCCCTCACGCGTCTTTAAGCCAGGTGAGGTCATTGAAGCCGCGGTGGATATAACCACCGAACTCCGCCGACGACCCCTCATAGCCGAAGATCTTCCACACTTCCGGATTGTTGTAGATGCCGGTGACGCATTCGCCGCGCACCGCCTGGAAGAAGGGTGTCGTTTCCATCTCCTTGAGCGCGGCAACCTGCTTGGCCTGGCTGAGCGCGGCGAACTTGCTCTGCTGCAGCCCGGCGATGCCCTGCTGCAGGGTGGCCTTCAGCTGATCGTTCTTGGAAGCTTTCTCATCGAGGCTATGGGCGACATTGGCGTAAATCGCGTCCTTCAGCTTCTTATGCGGATAAATGGCGCGGGCGAACTTGATCAAGGTCGCCGTCTCCTGGCTGCTGAAGACCGTGGTCGAAACGGCCCAGGCGCCGTCCGGCGCCATGACAACGCCGGTTGTGCCCATAACCGCGAGGCTGGCGATCAGGGTCGAACTGCCGATCAGGAAATCCCGTCGTTTCAGATGTGCTTGGTTCATCGCTTTCTCTCCCCGTACGGCCGCCCGTCGCTTCCCGATCTTGGCGGCAAATAAACAGACATGAAGGCGGCCGCGCCTCAGCGGTAGCGGCCGTGGCGTTGCAGGACCTCGATCTTGTAGCCGTCGGGATCCTGGACGAAAAAGAACTTGGCCATCAGGCTGCCGTCGCGGTGGAATTCCTTGACCGGCAGCGGATTGAGGCCCTGTTCGGCGAAGCGCCGATGTTCGGCGTCGAGGTCGTCGACAGCGACGGCGACATGACCATAGCCGTCGCCATGGGTATAGGGTTCGCTGCGGCCGTGATTCCAGGTCAGCTCGATCTCGAAATCGGCCTCCGGATTGCGCAGATAGACCAGGGTGAAGTCGTCGAAGTCGTAACGGTCGGCCGGCGTGAGGTGGAACGCCTTGTCGTAGAAACGCAGGGATGCGTCGAGGTCGCGCACCCGGATCATGGTATGGATTGCCTTTGCCATCTCTCCCTCAGAACTGACTGAAGGGAGTCTAGGCCTTCCAGCCGCGTCCAGGTGTTATTCCATTACTACGCGGCGATCATCGCCCCCTCGGATTTGCACGCAAACCGACACCGCAATCAAAGCGCCGTCGCGCGAAACGACATACCCCACCGGCTTTCGGCCGCCGGGTTGCGAGAACGGCGATGCGCCGCGCACGGGCGAGCGGTTGGCGCATCCGGATCTGTTAGACCGGCGCGAGCTGCTCCTGGCTCTGCCGCGACGGCAGCGCCAGGCTCGGTGCTGCTGCGAGGCCCTGCTTGGCGACCGTCACCGGCTGCTGCTGATGATGCTTCTCGATGTAAGAGGCACAGGTCACCCGCAGCAGCGACGTGAAGTTGCCAACCTCGCCGCGCAATTCCATCACCTCGTCATAGAGCGTGCTGATGAAGCGTGGCGTCGACATGCCTTCCTGGGCTGCGATCTGGTCGAGCACCGACCAGAACAGGGCTTCCAGACGGATGCTGGTGCAAAAGCCGTTGAGACGGACCGACCGGGTGACGGTCTTGTAAATGGTCGCGTCCTGGCTGGCGAAGACCTGGCACATGATATTCTCTCCCTCAACTGGCCAGCGGATGAGTCTGGCCGTGACCGATGGCCGGCCTATCTGCCATTGCGCCGGGATGGCTTCTTGACGCCATCCTGCTTTGGATGATTGGCGGCTGGCATCCGAGGGAAGCCGTGGACTTCCCGCTGGACGCCGCCGCTTTCCAGCGCAGCGGTCCATCTTTCGCCCACAGGATCGGCCGTTTCGACGGGGGGATCAAGTCAAAGCAGGTACGACGCCGCTTTTGCCTGATGCTGCGTTGCAGCGCAGCGAGGGGTTGGGATTTTGGTCTGCGATCGTTATCGGCCGTCGGCGCTGTCAATGAGCTTGCAGATAGCCGATGATCAGCTTGCGCTTGTCGGGATCGCTCTGGTGATACAGCATCACCGTGCCGGGAATGACCTGTTGCGGATCCGTGATCCATTTGTCGATCATCTCGGGCGTCCAGGTGATATTGGCCGCTGCCTTGGCGAAGGCCGGCGAATATTTGAAGCCTTTCAGGGTGCCGGCGGGACGTCCCACCACATGGTGCAGGTTGGGGCCCTGGCGCAGCGGCGCCTTGGGATCGGTGGTATGGCAGGTGCCGCAGGATTTCTTGAACTGCTGGGCGCCGGGATCGCTGCCGTCATCGGCCAGGCTATCGATACTCCAGGTGCTGATGCCGGCAAACGCGATCATCGCCGCAAGGCAAGATGACAGCAAATTACGTCGGCGCGGTCTGGGATATCGAATGCACGGAAATGTCACCGTTGGCCTCCCTTTCTGTTTCTGATCATGGTTTCTGATTATTGCTTCAGGATATTCGCCGGAGGCTTCACCAGGGTGTTATTCCGCTACCACATTGGCTTCATCGCTTCGGGTCTTCGCGCTTTTACCGGCGGGTGAGATGAATCTTTGATGAAGCCATGCCGCCTGCGGCGAAGTTCGGCTAATCTCCCGAGTCGACGACTTTATTCATGACTTCCTAAACATGAGCGTTTCCCGCGATGGCAACCAGGCTGATGCGTCTCTTCGTGCCGATGACCGGCTTGACCGTCCTGGTCATGCTGGCGATTGCCGTCAGCGGAACGCCGGGCTGGCCGCTGCTGCTCTGTGCCGCACTCGTCTGGCTGGCCGGCACGGCCCTCCTGTTGCGGCCGCTGCTGCGGCAATCGGCGCTTTCCGTCTCGCTGCCAGTGCCGGTTTCGGATGCCGTCCTCGGCATGCCGGATGTGGTGGCCGATCGGGCGCGCGATATTCTCAACGCGGTGCCGGATCCGCTGCTGCTGATCGGGCAGGGGCGCGAAATCATCTGGGCCAACCAGGCGGCGGAACGCCAGTTCGGCGGCCGCCTCACCGGGCGCAATCTGCTGGCGGTGCTGCGCCATCCGCCGCTGCTGGCGGCGATCGAAGCCATTCGCCAGGGCCGCCAGCCGCAAGCGGATGACGAGAGCAGTCTCGATGCGCCGCTGCGGCTCGATATCGGCCATGAGACCGAATATCAGGCGGTCGTGGTGCCGCTGCATGCACCGGCCGGCACCGCGCCGGCAGGCTCGACCGCCGCAGCCGGCTTCAGGACCAATGGCAACGGCCGTCATGAGGGCGAATTGCTGATCCTGCTGCGCGATGTGACGGTGGCGCGCCGGCTCGACAACCTGCGAAGCGATTTCATCGCCAATGTCAGCCATGAGCTGAAGACCCCGCTGGCGACTCTGCTCGGCTTCATCGAAACCATGCGCGGGCCGGCAAAAGACGACCCGGTGGCGCAGGAACGCTTCCTCAGCATCATGCATGATCAGGCAAGCCGCATGACCCGCATGGTCTCCGACCTGCTCTCGCTGAGCCGCATCGAATTGCATGAACACAGCCGGCCGCGCGGCACGGCCGATCTGGCGCGGGTGCTGGGTTCGGTGGCCGACGGCCTCGGCTGGAAAGCGCAGAACCGCAAGATCAAGCTGAGCCTGCCCGATCCGGACCTGCTGCCCTGTGTGCCCGGCGATACCGACGAACTGACACAGGTTTTCCAGAATCTCATCGACAACGCGATCAAATACAGCCGCGAGGGCAGCAAGGTGACGGTCGACGCCAAGATCATCACCGACCCCATTCAGCTGAAAAGCCGGCTGACCGGGTTGCGCGATCCGAAAGGAATGGTCGCCGTCGCCGTCGTCGACCAGGGCGAGGGTATCGCCCGCCAGCATCTGCCGCGCCTGACCGAGCGCTTTTATCGCGTCGATGCGGCCCGTTCCCGCGACCTCGGCGGGACCGGCCTTGGTCTCGCCATCGTCAAACATATCGTCAGCCACCACCGTGGCAGCCTGGATATCGAGTCGGTCATGGGCGAAGGCAGCACCTTCACGGTCTACCTGCCGCTCTCCGAATAAAGCCGGAAGCGACATCCGCGACCAAGCCTGGCGCGGCTGCCAGGCGCCCCCGATTCTCGGCCGGAGGCAAGCAAAATTCCGCCGGAAATCAATTTGTTAGTGGCCGTCACACGATTGTCACCAAAGTGTCGTAATAGACTGTCATGGATCGCATGAAAGTCTTGCTCGTCCCGGCCGGATCGGGTCAGGCTCAATGCCGATGCAGCCGGCGGCTGCCGCCCGCGAGGGGGACCCGGCCGGCGCGGCAGGATGAGACGGAAAAGCCGATGCGCCGGTTGGCCGATCGGCGGGCAGTGGAGAAGGTGATGACGACGACCATGAGCGACCATACCCTCAAATCATTCGACAGCGACTTGCAGCACCTCA